>NZ_JABXKH010000061.1 GCF_017115105.1 Nostoc sp. NMS2 | reverse complement strand
TTAAAAATAAGGGTGGATGATTTTTATCCCACGAGAGTCATAAAAGAGCGCTAATCCCCTATGCCCTTTTAATCAAATCCAAGAGTTAAACCACATTCGCAGTTTATAACCATCTGGGGAAAGGGGTAAACCCAAATAGATGGGCATCCAGAAAATAAAAGCAGCCAGAATGATGAAAGTAATGGTGACACCTAGCACCCGGAGTTGTTGATAATAACTGCGAAGACACTGATCGACAAACCAAGCGATCGCTAAAAATATAAACACGACTGCACACATATAGTGGTATATGAAAACGCACCTTGTCACCTTCACCCAAGGCGCTAGGTTAGCAGCATAATTTATAACTAAATACAAGGCAATCCAAGTATCAACACTCAGAGTTGCAGGTGCAGAAAAACGCTTTTCTTTCACCAAAGAAATTACTACTTGTGATACCAGCATTCCTATTAAAAATAAAATGGCAGCAACACCAAACCACCACAAAAAGGGATTACCCATTGCATGGACATCATAAATAACTTGTCCAGCACCGGCTGGTAAAGGTGGCCCCATGACAGGCAATGGTTCGGTGATACTTTCAGCCGTTTGATAATAATATGCCATTGGTCGAGTCATCAAAGGCCATTTGTACCAGGCGGCACAATAAGGATGTACGTCCGAACTATTACCACCTAAATGTAAATGAAATTTCAAAATTTGCTGATGTACTGCAATAAATCCATAAGTTTTATCTAGCTGAAGGTGGGGAATCCAAATGATGCTGTAGATAAAAGCTGGGATAATTCCTAGATAAAATAACATCTGGAAAATATTTAGCTGAGTCAAGTTTTGTAGTGGTGTCTGAGATGAGGGGGATGAGGGAGAATAAGTACTAATTCCTGCCTCGTAACTCCTAGCTTCTGACTCCTGACTTACGCCTTCTACCTCCTGCCTTCTGCCTTCTGCCTCCTGCCTCCTGCCTCCTGCCTCCTTCAATGAAAAGGATGTAAAGGGGTTAGAAAAAGAATGCATTAAATGAATTACCCAAGCTACTATCCAAATAAGATAAGCACCTGATAGGAACCATAAACCGTTCCACTTAGTACCGACTGACGCACCAAAAGCAATGCCAGCAAAAATTAACCAAAATGAACGTCGCCGATTTTGGTTATCTAATGCCAATAATAAAAACCAGTGTCCTAATAAACCAAAAATGACGATATAAATATTACTTAAAGCATAGCGAGATTCAACTAGAAAAATGCCATCACAAGCTGTAAATAAACCTGCTAGGATTGCAAAGCTACGGCGATAACTCAACTGATAAGCGATCGCAGCCACAACTACAGGAATAAATGAGCCTGTAAGGGCATTGAACCAGCGATAAGTCCAGGGCGATCGCATTGAACCCGTCAACCCATTTACCGTATCGTGCCAAAAAGGAATGTGACTGCCAATCCAAATGCCGATGCCGATCATATATTGACTTAGCGGCGGATGAGCATTGAAAAATGGCGTATGCGTAAGATAATTATTACCAAATTTAGCAAAGTAAACTTCGTCAAATACCAGAGTATTGAATCGCTCCAGTCCCCAAAACCTCAAGGCAACTGAGAGGATAAATATACCCAACATCCCAATTCGGAACCATTTTTTAGTCATTTGTCATTTGGCATTGGGCATGGGGCATGGGGCATGGGGCATTTAATACTCCCTGTTAAGAGTTCCCATCTATTCTTACAGGTACATCTAGTTGAAACAGGAATAGTTCAATGCCGTCGCCGTCAGTGCCAGCTTACCTCATAATTTTGGCTGGGTAAACCATCTTTGTTAGGCAATTGCTTGGTACTTCATTTAACCGAGAATCGCTATAGCAAAGTTAATTTTCGAGTAGTTTACCAAATTGCTGGTGATTTAGTTTGCTATGCGATGCCTGCGGCGGTAAACTACGCAAATTCTGAATTTTCCCGCAGTTCTTCAGACCGAAATCCCAATACAATCCGATCCTTTGGTATTCCTGCCATAACTAGTTCCGTTGCTAGCCCCTCTTCAGTACCATCACGTTGAATCCAAATTTTGCCATCGATAATATCAATGTGAATCAGACAGCCGTGAACGCGGCGAGTTGCTGTTGGAGAAAGTTCTGGCACTGGTTCTCGACCAAGAATCATTACCAAATATCGATCCTGTTCTCGATCAAAGATAATTTCATGCTGAATATTGCCATAAGAGTAAGGAATTTTTGTGTGTTCAGTAAGAATACTGCAAATTAGCTGCCTGTATTGCTCCAAATTATCCATCGGACTATAACCTCCCGCTTTGGATTAAAAACGATGAGAGGAATTTTGTAGTCTTCCAATATTAAGTTTACCAAGCGGCTCTTCCTCAAAAATATCAGTAAAAACATCCTCATGAACAGCGATGTACAAAACCCTATCTCGATAATTACGGCTCATAACAGCAAGGTATGTAAAGTACTGACCAATAGCCTGTTCTAGGTCTGCTACTTCTGAGTCGCCACTGAAAGTTTTGATTTCTACAGCAATCTTCTGTGTTCCTTTTTCTGCGATGAGCAACTTTTCGGCTGCCAAATCCACGTAAAGATCCTTTTTTCCCCATTTTAGATGAAAGGGATCGTCAGTAACATTCCAGCCATCTTTAATTAGAGCATTCTTCAAGTTTTCGTGGTAGCGGTCTCTAACTGGCATAAATTACTCAAATTACTCAAATTACGAATTACGAATTACGAATTATGAATTAGTACCCTCAACTTTTGCCACTTCTAGCATTGTCTTTAAAACCGAATCTGGATTCAGACTAATCGAGTCAATTCCTTGTTCAACCAAAAACTGAGCAAATTCTGGATAGTCGCTGGGTGCTTGTCCACAAATGCCGATTTTGCGATCGCATTTTTTCGCCGCTTCTATGGCCATTTTTACCATTCGTTTAACGGCTGGACTGCGTTCATCAAACAATCTCGCTACCAAGGCCGAATCCCTATCTATCCCCAGTGTTAGCTGAGTTAAATCATTTGAACCAATCGAGAAACCATCAAATACCTCAGCAAATTCCTCAGCCAGAATAACATTACTGGGTAACTCACACATCACATAAACCTGCAAGCCGTTAACACCCTGCTTTAAACCATTTTTTGCCATCTCTGCCAAAACTAACCGCCCTTCATCAGGAGTGCGACAAAAAGGAATCATCGGAATAACATTCGTTAAACCCATATCTTCCCGTACCCGTTTGAGAGCATGACATTCTAAAGCAAAAGCTTCTCTGTAGCCTTCATCATAGTAACGTGCCGCTCCTCGCCAACCCAGCATTGGGTTTTCTTCGTTGGGTTCAAACTGTCGCCCACCTAACAAATTCGCATATTCATTACTTTTGAAATCTGACATTCGCACAATCACTGGTTTCGGATAAAATGCTGCGGCAATTCTACCAATGCCTTGAGCTAATTTATCTACAAAATATTGAGCTTTATCTTCGTAAAGTGAGGTAATCTCAGTAATTTTAGCTTTAACAAATTCATCTTTTAATAATTCATAATGAATCAATGCCATTGGATGAATTTTGATTTGGTTAGCAATGATAAATTCTGTCCGTGCTAAACCGACTCCATCGTTAGGAATTGCCGATAAACTCAATGCTTCTTGAGGATTACCCACATTCATTAAAATTTGAGTATGGGTACGCGGTAAGTTCTCTAAAGGAACTTCTTCAACTTCAAAAGGTAATAAGCCTGCATAAACTTTTCCCTCTTCCCCTTCAGCGCAAGAAATTGTTACCTCTTGACCAGGTTTCAATATTTCTGTAGCATTGCCACATCCCACGATCGCAGGTACACCCAATTCTCGCGCAATAATTGCTGCATGGCACGTTCTCCCACCAGAATTGGTGACAATTGCACTGGCGCGTTTCATAATTGGTTCCCAATCGGGATCGGTTCTTTCTGTCACCAAAACTTCCCCAGCTTGGAACTGTTCGAGTTTCTGAACATCTAAAATTAGGCGTACTTTCCCTTGACTAATAGCTTCCCCAATGGCACTTCCCGTAAGTAGGGGGAGTGGGGAGTGGGAAGTTTTTTCCCCATTCCCTATTCCCCATTCCCTATTCCCTAATAGCAACCGATAACTCCGTAACACATTTCCTGTCTTCTGCGACTGGACGGTTTCGGGACGCGCTTGCACAATAAAAAGTTGGTTAGTAATTCCATCTTTTGCCCACTCGATATCCATTGGAGTGAATATACCGTGGACTTGAGAATAATGATCTTCAATTAAACACGCCCAATTTCCTAGTTGTAAAATCTCTTCATCACTCAGGGCGAATTTGCCTCTTTCCCCGGCTGAAACTGACACATTTTTCGTAAATTTAGAACCGTCATCATAAATCATTTTCAGTTCTTTACTGCCCAATTTTTTATCAATAATTGGGCGGAAACCAGCTTTTAAAGTCGGTTTAAAAACATAATATTCATCGGGATTTACAGACCCCTGAACAACATTTTCACCTAAACCGTAGGCGGCTGTAATTAATGCTGCATCCTTAAAACCGGTTTCTGTATCAATGGAGAACATTACCCCAGAGGTGGCTAAGTCAGAACGCACCATTTTTTGCACGCCCACAGCCAGAGCAATGCTAAAGTGGTCAAATCCCTTGGTGTGGCGATAAGAAATAGCGCGATCGGTAAATATGGAAGCAAAGCATTTATGACAAGCCGCTAAAACCCCCTCAACACCAACAACGTTGAGGTAAGTTTCTTGCTGTCCAGCAAAACTAGCATCGGGAAGGTCTTCGGCGGTGGCGCTAGAACGGACTGCAACATCTGTCTCTGTATGGTATATTTCACAAAGACTTTGGTAGGCTGTAGCGATCGCCTCTCGCAATTCTACAGGGAATGGGGTGTGGATTAATAGCGATCGCGCTTTTTTCCCCCGTTCGCGTAAATTTTTCACATCCTCAACATCCAAGTCAGCAAAGAGTTTGCGTAGCTTTGCTTCTAACCCGGCTGATTGGATGAAATGACGATAGGCGTAAGCAGTGGTGGCGAATCCGTTCGGAACGTTAATCCCTTTCGGCGTTAGCTGTTGAATCATTTCCCCCAGAGAGGCATTTTTACCACCAACTAAGGGGATATCAGCAATCCCAACTTCATCAAACCACAAAATGAGCGATCGCTCTTGGGCAGATGGAGATAAAGTGCTTTTAGATACTGTAGTCATAATTACCTTTTAAATTTATACTCAATCTGTAAGTGCGAACCGCTAGTATATTTTCCCCATATTCAATTTTAGATTTTTCATTCTGTCGTGTAACTTTAAATTTGGCGATGAAATACAACCATATAGTCAATAAAAGTTAACAATTATTTAGGTTAATAGCTTTATCAAAATACCGGATGCAATACACAATGGCACAACTAGAACGACTCCTGAAAATGGCAGAAGATGAGTTAACTGAGTACAGCACTGATGCCCGCAAAATGGAAAAACTCCGCCGTAAAATAGGTTTAACAGTGTCAGCAGCCGAACAGCGACAAGTCAAAGAAGCATTATTAGTTAATAAGCAATCTTCTAATATAGTTACTCAAATTGTAGAAGAGCAAAGACAAACAGTAGCCTTACCATTTTGGGGAATTGCTGGATTGGGTTTGTTATTCGGAGTTTCTTTAAATCAACCTATCTGTTTGTTAGCAGCTATAGTTGCTACTGTATCAGCTTACAGAATTCAGAAATGGGGTTGGCAATTGCAGGCAAGGAGTCTATTGTTACAAACATTGGAAGATATTGAAGCGCGTATTGCCCAACCTAAATAGATACACTTTATAGATAAATTATTTACAAGTGTTTGTATTTTAATATACAAGTGAATCGATTAGTCACTCCATTGACACCTCGTAAGTATTTAACAATTCCTTTAGGATCACCATAACAAAAAAATTAGATATTGAATTTGATTCAGGTATTTACGATCCTGGTTTGCGTGCAATAAATGCTACATGACCCTGCGGCAAAACGTATTGACCATAACTACGAGTTGTTTCAACTTGGAAGCCAACGTCAGAGAGTTCACTTGCAATAGCTGTTGCTTCGTATAATCGGACGTGGTGTACTTCGTCAGATCGTCTGTAGTGTTCCCCCATCTTACGGAAGCTGATAATTCGGCGTGTCAAAGTTATTTGCTCTCGGTCTTCCGATTTTTCAACTAATACTACCCAGCTTTCTCCTTCAGTGAAACCCTTAGTTGTAGTACCTTGTGCAACTTGTCCTTTTTGGGCAATGTCGAAGATGAATACACCCCCAGGAGTTAAGGCATTATATATGCGCCAGAAAAGCTGAACAAGATGGCGATCGCTGTCTCGATCAAACAGGTAGCTGATACATTCACTAATAGAGGTGACAGCATTACATGGCGGAATATCTGTTTTGAATAGTGAATCGATCCGAAATTCGGCATCTGGCACTCTTGTTCGGGCAATATTAATCATCGACTCAGAAATATCAACTCCGAGAACATGATAATGAGCCTTAGTGAGTTCTTCTGCCCATAATCCGCTACCACAACCCAAGTCAACCACTAATCCATCATGTATTTTGTTTTCAGCGAGGATTTTTAAGATGCCAGGAGCAGATTTAAGAGCGAAGTCACGAAAACCGTCATCATGAATAAATGCAAGGTCTTCTTTGTACCATTCATTCATATTGCTTAGGATAAGTAGTTTAACTTAGAAAAAGTCAGGATTAAGAACTTGTTCTATAGTGAAAGGACACTCAAGAGGAAAAATTTCTATTGGCTTTTGAGTCTCATTTGCTGCATCTCTAAGGGCGCGGCGATAATATTTCTGTATCCACTCCCAATCTTCTAGAAAACGCTGCAAACTGGGAGTATCTTCCAAGCAATCCTGAATTTTGTTTAGGCAGTTTGAGATTATGTTAACCCAACTTTTGGTTTTTCGCTCTGGTTGATATTGGCATTTGAGTAAGTGCATTAAAAGCACCTGCAAATAACTTCCAAGTTCCTTTTGTTCACTCCGACCCAAAGCCTCTAATTCCTCTACCAAATGTTCAACATCTAACTCAGCCCAGCGTCCTTTCTTCAGACACTCAGCTTGTTGCTGCGTCCACATTAGAAAGTCCTGATTGTAGAGTGTTGCTTTACTCATCAACAGTTATCTCCTCTGCTTTCAACAACATTTATCATATTTTCGCCCAATGCAAGACTACAAATAATCTCACAAAAGTAATCTATAGCAATCCTATTTGATTTGTGAGACTTGCAAGCCGCACATCCCCCAATACGGTTCGGTTAAGCCAAAAACCAGATAAACTGAGGGTTAGCCCTGGAGTGTACTGAGTAAGAATGCAACTCAAAGAATTTTCATTGATCTCACCAGTGATTGAATCAGGTACGGTACGCAAAGCATTAGAAACAGCTATTCCAACAGGAGCAGTTTCTCAAGCGATCGCAGACACAGATAGTAATGAAGAACGGAAGCGGGCTTTAGTAACACATGTAGTGATCTGTCTGGTCATAGCAATGAGCTTGTGGTCAAAAGCATCAATGAGAACTAACAAAAATGTCCGAGGTGGAGTATGGATACTCGTATCCCAGAATGTATTCGTCCAGTATTAAATGATTATTTGTTATCATTACAAATCGAACTTCCGGGTCTGATAGCTGGCTGCTATATTCATGGATCTATTGCGCTTAATGCCTTTAACCCATACTTAAGTGACATTGATTTTATTACTATTCTCATACGACGGGCTACAACATCCGAGGTAAAAAACTAAAAGCAGTCCATAAAAAACTAGAACTGAGCTATCCACAGTGGAAACTAGAAGGAAGTTATTTGTTAGGGGAAGATGTAGGGCGATCGCAACAAGAAATTGCTCCTTATCCCTACTATCATGACAGCGCTCTGCACTCTGCTGGATATCATGACATAAACCAAGTCACTTGGTGGGTGTTGAAACATCAAGGCATTTGTCTGATTGGACTTCCACCAGAAAACCTTGCATTTACAGTTGATTGGAATCTGCTGCAAAGAAAGATGAAGGAAAATTTGAACAGCTATTGGGTGAGTTGGACACGAGCGCCAAGTAAAGTAGCATATTTATTAACAGATAGTGGTATTCAGTGGGCTGTGCTTGGCGTTCTGCGTCTGTTTTACGCGTTGAGAGAGCATGAAATCCTCTCAAAAACGGAGGCTGGTCGATATGCATTGATGCATCTTCCATCAAAGTGGCATCAACTTATTCAAGAGGCAATTAACCTTCGTGAAATTCGGCATGGTTCCTCTTATCGCAGCAAAGTGAGCCGGGCTGTTGAAGCAGTACGCTTCTTACGTTATGTAATTAATATATGTAACGAACAGGCATCTTGAAGAAGAATTCAGAAGTCAGAATTCAGGAGTCAGAATCAAGACGCTCGCGGACTCGCTCTAAGCGAAGCCATGCCGTTCGCGCAGCGTCTCGTAGAGAAGGCTTTACGCTGCGCTATCAGTGGGGGATTCAGACCCACCACTGAATTAATTGTTGCACCACTAAATCGAAAATTTAGTGGGGGTATTAAACCCTTTGATTCATCCGCCAGTCACACAGAATTCAATTCTGAATTCTGGCTCCTGACTCCTGAATTCTGTTTTGATAAAAAGAGTGAAGAATGAAAATTTTGCCTTTTCATCCTTCATACCTCATTCTATCTTTCTACGATTCTCTTCCCGATGCCCAGGTATCACGCCATTTGACAGTACCTTCTTTGGCAATCACCCAGCGACGATTGACCAGATTTTCCCGCAGAGGCGATCGCCCTTCCCGCCACATGGCATACTTATAAGCAATCAGCTTACCAGTACTCTCATCAAAGGGAATCTCAGCAGACCAAGTATTTGAGTTGATGTACTCCAAAGGATATGCTTTACTGATATCCCAGTTACCCAACTCTGGGCAATCTCCTGTCACCACAATGATTTCACCGGGTTGGGTATCCACGCCATTGAGTTGGACGCGGACAATTGTCTGTGCTTTGATTCGTTCCCCAACGTGGCTGAAAACAAGCACTCCCCGTTCTTCTAATACTAGGTCATAAATCTTGCCGTCTTTTACTTCATACTTATTGCGAGTCACTACGCAAGTATGCTCACCATCGGGCAATTCTGTTTCTACTTCTGGGAGAGTAACTTCCCCTCCCCGGTTTAAAGCTACGAAACACAGAGAATCACGATAACGACGGACATAACAGTAAACGTCGGGGGTCAAATATTTCTGCCAGTGGCTACCCATTGATATGGCTGGATTCAGTCGCCGTAAACCAGACAGCAGTCTAATACAACGATAAACCTCACTCTCGGTATCCCAATTTTCCATCATCGGGCGGTTGTATGGGTCGTTACCGCCATCAGTATCGTTATGTAAATACTGTTCTGTGCCGTAATATATACAGGGAATGCCGCGAGATGTCATGATTAAAGCGATCGCAACCTTCAGCATCGCTGGATCGGGATTCAGCGATTGGAAGCGGCACATATCATGGTTATCGATGAAGGTAACTAACTCTGTTGCCCCTTTATAGCGATAATCCTGGTCAAAAATGTATTGAATTGTTTGGAATCCCATTTCTGAACCTTGCCCTAGTGCGGATCGAATTGCTACACATAGTCCAAAGTCTAGAAGTGTCATGCCTGAGTGGTTAACAAATTCCACTGAGCGATCGTCACTCGGATTACTATAAATCCATTCACCAAAAATGAATACATCTGGTTTGTGATTGGTCATCTCGCCAGTGAATTCTTGCCAAAACCAGATGGGCATGTGCTTGACAGTATCCACTCGTAGTGCATCTACGCCCCGGTCTAGCCATTGTTTAATGGCTGACTTAATATACTCCCGATATTCAGTATTATTTTCATTGAAGGTTGCTAGACCAGATAGTTCACAGTTCTGTACTTGCCAATCGTCTTCCCAGTTTTGCACTTCGCCATAGTGGTGATACCAATGATTGACATCATCATTGAAGTCAGCAATTTTGACACCATCATCATACAATTCACCTTTGCTACCACTGGTATCAGGGCTGCTGTGGTTACAGACAATATCCAGCACCAGCTTCATATTCCGCTTGTGCAGTTCTGTAATTAACCGATCAAAGGTCGTATTTTGTTCTTCTTGGGTAGCATTTAAAGAAGGGTTTTCTCCATCAGCAATGTAGCGAGGATTAATCCGCTTAAAGTCTTTTGTCCAATAGCCATGCATTGCCGCATTGCTAATAAATAACTCTTCGACTTGCTCGAATAGTGGAGTTAGCCAAAGGGCGGTAACTCCCATATTTTTGAGATAATCTAATTTATCGATGACACCTTGTAAGTCACCACCCCAGTACTTACCCCATTCTTGTCTATTGGGATCATAGAGTTCTGAATTTTCACCTTCGCTGTTATCTGGATCGCCATCATAAAAGCGATCGACTACAAGAAAGTAAATGGTTTCTTGGCGAAATTCAATATCTCTGGTGTAAAGAAACTCTAGGTCAATCTCAGTTTCTGATGGTGGCGTTTCTATAATCGCGTCTACTTTTTCTTGTGCAGAATCAACTTTGTATTGTTCTGGGGAAAACTGAGATGGAGGGGTTTGTACCATAAAAAAACTCAAAATTTCATGTAATTTACCGAAGAAGAATTCAGGAGTCAGGAGCCAGAATAATTCCTCCGGCATCCACAGAATTGAATTGGAGTGCGACTGGTGAGGCAGTCGCTCAAAGTGGGTTTCTCCCATGAGGAACTGCCGTTCACCCTTTGGGTGACGCAGGCATCACCCAAAGGGTGAATAAATCGTGGAGACAAAGAAAAATTTTCCTTGTTTGAAACTCCTGACTTGATTGCTTCGGGTATTCTGACTCCTGGATTCTGACTTCTGACTTCTTTTCACATTTGTAGAACTAACAGTACAAACGCTTTGACTATTGTGTGTCACTACAAACATCGGTATTGTGACATCCTGCCCACGGTATAGGTATCTATCGCTAGCTAGTTTATAATTCTATCGATAGATATAATTCATCTGCTTGAGGATAAAAGTAAAGGAATATAGCATTTATTAACGATCATTGCTTAATAACAAAAATTTACAATATTTAATTAAGTTGACCTGCGGTAAAGATTGAGCCTAACTCTTGTTTAAGTGTATATTCGACAACAGATTTTAAGTAGGTCGGCGCAATTAAAGCTAACTGTCATTTGTCATTTGTCATTGGTCACTTGTACTGAGCGACTTGTGCCGAGCCTGTCCTGAGCGTAGCCGAAGGGCGAAGTCGAGGTAAGTCGAAGTATTGGTCATTGGTAAGGGCTTTAAGCCTATTTACGTTTCGTAACTAACATACTTAGTTTTTTCGCGCCAACTTACTTAGAACATCTCAAATCCTTGGAGATTAGCTGTCAACAAGATTTTGCTACACCTGAGCAATATTGAGTAAACCACGTATTAGCCAACTTTTTCTCTAGAAGATTCGCTCCATTGGTAAACTGACCATTGTCACTTTCAATCTGTTATTAATATCAAGGAATTAATTTAGGTAGCAATTATGACCAAGTATGACAAGGTTTTTAACTCACCAAAGACATCAGAGGAATCACTAAGTCCAGAGGAAGCTGTGGCAGCGATCGCAACTGTCACTGCGATCGCTGATTCAATGATTGAAGATGTAGATGCAGACAGTTTAACTGGTATCCTTTGGGAATTCGAGGTTTTCGAGGAATACTCAGAAGATGAAATCGCCGAAATAGTTGATAGACTCCTAGCCATTGCAGAAGAGGAAGGAATTGGGCCCCTGTTTAATGCCGCCAAAGTATCTCTTTCAGAAGAATTAGTGCTGGATGGTTTTGCAGCCGGGGTAATAGTGCTTTTAGACGATGAACTCGCCATCCCCAAAGCAAAACAAGCCTACCTCAAAAAGCTACAAGCAGCCTTAGAACTGGAAGATGAAGAAGCAGAGGAAATCATTAAGGAGGTAATTGCAGCTTTTAAAGAAGCAGAAGAGGAAGAATATGCAGACGACGAAGACGAGACAGTAGTCATAGAAGATTTTAGTGAACAGACATATCAATCCCCTTTAGGTAATTTTACCGTGCCAATTCCCGTTGATCCCCAGCAGGGCGGTAGAATTCAAAGCCAGGAAGGAGTAGTTGGCTTTTCTGATGACATCGGTACTTTGTTGAGGATCGATTATTATCCTTTCCCTCTAGAACAGTTAGAGGAACTGGAATCTGTTGGACAAGAAGAATATTTACAAACAATTTTAGTAGATAAGTATGTACCCCAAGCGATTTTTGCCAATGTACCAGATGCTTCTGTGGAGTATAGCGAATATCTAGAAGATACTTTGCGAGGCGCTTACTATGTGTTAATTGATATGCCCAAAGGTTCGACAATTTCTAAGCAAGAAAATAATGGAACTGCGATCAGATTAGATGCGTACCGGGGTCTGCTCACCTTTATTAGTGGTGAATTTTTGTATATAGTTAGTAGTCAGCACAGCTTTCTTGACGGCGAAACTCCCGATTCCCTTGAAGAAGAAGCTGAAGACATTAAGGAGAGTATTTTAGAATTTGTTGAGACTATAGAGTTTACCTAGTGCAGCATTTGATTCATCGATGTTGCTGAATTTAGGTATGAAAATGATTTTGCGTGATTTCAAAACCCTTGTAGAGACGTTGCATTGCAACGTCTCTACACCAAGATTCATATATCTAATCAGCAACGGCGATTCATTCATAGCAAATGAAATTTGGCAATACCCTGCATTATTAATGCGTCAGCTTGCATGAGATATCTGGTAAAAAAGAATGTAGAGACGTAGCAGTGCTACGTCTCTACAGGGGTTCTGGATAACGCATATTTAATTTCACCAAATATCTATTCACCCTCGCTTTACTTAATCTGATGTACATTTGGAAAGGGCGATGTCTGAGACAAGCCTGGAGAAGATAGGAAGTCTCCGGCTCCGCGCTGGGTGTCTACGCTTATAATTTTTCATGACAATAACCCTGCTAAACAATCGCTATCAAGTTATCCAGGTAATCGGCGCTGGGGGTTTTGGCGAAACCTTTCTGGCAGAAGATGTTCACATGCCTTCTCGCCGTCGTTGTGTAATTAAGCAACTCAAACCGATAACTAATAACGATCCGCAAAATTACCAACTGATCCAACAAAGGTTTGAACGGGAAGCCGCAACCTTGGAATATTTGGGTGAAAATAGTAACCAAATTCCTAAACTCTACGCCTACTTTTCTGAGAATGGGCAATTTTACCTTGTCCAAGAATGGATTCATGGCCAAACCCTGACAAAAATTGTCGAAGCCAAAGGATTTGAGAGTGAAGCTGCTGTTCGGCAAATTCTCTTGAGTCTGCTTTCAGTGTTAAATTATGTCCACAGCAAAGGCATTATTCACCGAGATATCAAACCTGAGAACATTATTCTCCGTTCTGTTGATAACAAGCCAGTTTTGATTGATTTTGGTGCAGTCAAACAGACAGTCCGTTCTATAATCAACTCTTCAATATACCCCACGCGATCGCTCGTTATTGGTACGCCTGGATATATGCCTAGCGAACAAGCCGTTGGCCGCCCAGTTTACGGCACTGATATCTACAGCTTAGGTTTAACAGCGATTTATCTGCTGACTGGCAAACACCCGCAAGAATTGCAAACCGATCTCAAAACTGGGGAAATACTTTGGCAGCAATACGCCCCTAACATCTCTTCTCAATTAGTAGCGGTACTTAATCAGGCAATTAAGCCTCATGCTGGCGATCGTTACAACACTGCTAGTAAAATGTTACACGCTTTGCAGTCTGCTAGTAATATCTCTCCTGAGTTAGCTGCAAATGCTCCCACAGTTAATTTTTATCCCTCTGCTACATCAAATCGACAAACCCAACCATTATATTCACCGCAAAAATCAACTGTGATTTCACGCACTCCCACTCCTGGAAACTGGCAAAAACCTGCTGTAATTGTTGGTAGTTTGCTGGTAGGCGGCTTGATTGGTGTAGTAGTAATTCCTAACATCATTCGTCAGCAACAACCAGAAAAAACCATTGTCACAAGTCGCACCCCATCGATAGAATCTTTGCCTACTCCCGCATCTACCGAATCGCCCCTTTCTTCCCAAACTTCTCCAGTCCCAGTTGTACCGGCCTCACCACCACGAAAGCGAGTAATTCTCAATCCTTTGCCAACCTTTAATCCCCCCGTTGTATCCATACCACAGCCAGAAAAAGAGGCTGTAACTTCAGATACTCCAGTGCCAGAAGCGCCTTCTACACCAGAACCAGAGAATATTGCTGTTCCCACACCAGAAGCACCTTCTACACCACAAAATAACGATCGGTCGCCTAGTAAAGTAGCTGTGACTACCAGCAGTCAAAGCGTTCCCGCATTTCCTACAGGTACACCCAGAAGCGCCGTAGAAGCTACCCTCGGCAAACCAAATCAAGATTTAAGAGGCGCATGGGGTAAGACTCGTGCTGTAGTTTACAAACTAGTGCCAAACAAAATTGACCTTGGCTACCTATTCGATCGCAATTCTAAAGTGCTGCGTCAAACTGAGGTATCTTTTGCCCAAACGGTAGATCCGCAGGTAATGGAGACTACCTTGAATGGATTGTTAGATGGGCAAGCTACTGAAGAAATTAAGCAGGGACTTAAACAGGTACAACAGGGTCAATCTAATAATTTTAGTTTTAAGAATGGCTCAGTTAAGGGTCAGATTATCCGCCAAGAATGTAATTTTATTTACATTAGTATTTGGGATGAAAATTTACACGATTTTGTGAGTCCATCAACAGCCAAAAAGTGTTAATGTCTTAAATGATATATTTTTAACGGTTACTGTACTAGCTATTGCTAATAATTTAGCAGAATTAAGTGCTTAAGAACGATTTATTTTCAGAGCAGACTTAAAAACTGTCACAAATTTATGAGCTTTATGATAAATCCACTAGGTTATGACACTTCTGTCGCAGACATAGTAAACATCATTGAAACAGCACCAGACAGTACACCGATCATAGTAGATTTAGATGAAACTCTTTTCCTCCGCAATTCGACGCAAGAGTATCTAAACTCACTACAACCCCGCTTCCTTGGGTGGTTACTCCTCACCTTCTTGAATCTTCTCAAACCGTGGAATTGGTTGCCTGGGGAAATCAAAGGAGAGGTGTCACGAGATTGGATGAGGGTTTTTGTCGCAACCCTGGTTTTTCCCTGGACTATAATTTTGTGGCAATGGCGAGCTAAACAGCTAGCTAAAGCCTACAAGAACACTACCCTAATCCAGGCACTTACTAAGAATCAGAATTCAGGTATAATAATTGCCACGCTAGGGTTTAGTTGGATTGTTCGTCCTTTGTGCAAACACCTACCCATAAGTTTTAATAGTGTCATAGCTTGTAGATTTTGGCAGGGAGCTATAGATCGACAGCGAGGAAAAGACTTTTTGGTGAAAGCATCATTGGGTAAGAATAAAGTTGCCCGTGCGATTGCAATTACAGACTCAAATGATGACAACCAATTACTTGCATCTGTGGCAACTCCATGCTTAGTTATTTGGCCAGAAGCAAAGTATGTTTCGGCTATGTCTGATGTTTATATTCCCTTTTTGTATCTAGAGCGAGCAAAGCGACCAGGTGGTAAATATTTTGTCAAAAAGATTTTATTAGACGATTTTGTGTTCTTGATACTAGGTTTGAGTTTGGCGAATAGCCAACCAATTATTCATGGCATCAGTATGTTTTTTTTACTACTTTCGTTCTGGTGCGTCTATGAACTAGGCTATGTGGAAAATGACATAATTGCCGAACGGTTTGAGAAAAAACCAACACTTTCAGAAACATACCAAAAGTATAAGAATCGAATTAGTGTATGGCAGGCTTGGCTTTGGTCTATAGTTTTTGCTTTTCCCGGACTAATTGTTCTGGAATTGACTAAAGTTGTCTCAAGTGATAGGAATTTTGCTGGCGAAGTAAGTGCCATAAACCTAGTAACGATTTTAACTGAGATGGCACTGTGGATAGGTCTACTCCTCATTGTCAGAGTGACTTTTTATGCTTACAACCTTGTTGATAAGAAGACACGAATTTGGCTTTACTTTATATTGCAATTTTACAAGTGCTTTGGCTTTCTGGTAGTGACAAAAACTAATATCATCGGGGCGATATTATTCATAGCACAAGTGATTAGTCGCTGGATACCCTATTCTATTTATCGTTTTAATAAAAGTGAGTGGTTAAAAGATTTACCTAATCAAGTGATTCGTCTCTTTCTGTTTGGATTTATAGTTATTGCAATTATGCTAGGGACTCAAAATAGTTCTATAATCATGAGTTGGCAGACTTGGGCAATTTTGGTTTGGTGTACCTATAAGGCAAGAAATGAGGTTTTGAAAATAGTCCGTGAAATTCATCCGATTTCCCAAGAAAAAAAATAGCCTAGTACCGCAAGGCGGAATTAAAAATTAAAAATTAAAAATTAAATAATGAATACAGCGTAAGCGTTTCGTTGATTTGGAATGGTGAGGCAGTCCGCAGAAAGGGGGTTCCCCCCATCAGGAACTGCCGAACCCGTTAGCGCAGCGTAAAGCCAACTCTTAGAGACGCTAACGGGTTCGGCATGGGTAACGCTATGAGCGAGTCTTCTCCCAAGGGGAGACGATGTTTAGTGCTGAAAGGGTCTAAATGGAGGGAGTGGGGAGAGGGAGAGACTATACTTGATAACAGCAGGAACTGCTGTATAGTATACTTTGCAACTTTTCAAACATGCTCTAAGAGGTGATTTTAAAAGTCCTGAAGGGTATAATTTTACTTTTGGTCAGATGCAAAGACAAATCAAAGTCTCAGCCATGTACTGAGATTCTATGCTGCGATCGTTATGAGAGCAAAATATCCTCTAATTCTTGAGAATCTGTATTTCCCGTGTCTACTGCCTTATGCCCATTTTCAAACTGAGTTTCAAATTCTTAATCTTCATAAAGTTATAAATATCATTATTAAGTTTTTAATAATACTTGTCTCAGCTTCTACATTCATGTCGTAAATTGCGATCGGAATTGTGTAATCTAAAGACAGCTAATTGCTCATTATTCAATCGAGGTCTGATGACTCCTACAATCATGCGTCAGCTTTGGTCAGTGGTTGAAACCGCGCAAGCCAAGCTCCTCTTACAACTGGATGATGCTAGTTTGGTGCAGTGGTTAGTAAAACAAACCGAAACGCAAGTGTTGTTAGATTCTAACGAAACTGACTTTCTATGCCACTACATTCAATCTCGGCTAGCCCTTATTCGTGATCTTGCCCATGAACGCCAGTGTTCATGATAGCAAAATCACCATAAATTGATTGATAGTCTAGTGTTATTACTATTGACTATTGGCTTTTTGGGGAAAATAACCTTCCACTAAGCAGTCAGAGCCTACTACACGCCAACGAACACGTTCTAGAGACAACGCCTCAGTCATGGTAGTAAAACCTAAATCGCCCACTGGTGTGGGAGCAATGCTACCACCAATGATTTTTGGGGCAATAAATGCCAAAACTTTTTGCACTGCTCCTTGAGCGATCGCACTTGCAGCTAAAGTACCGCCACATTCCCACAACACGCTACAAAAACCCCGCTCATATAAGTACGCCATTGCCTTATCTGGTGTAAGTGATGTTAATTCCACGATTTCCACCCCCTGTTTGAGCAACAGTTCTTGGAAATCGGGGTTAGCACCCTTCTCTGTCAACACCAAAGTTGGAGCATCCGCAGTTTGCCACAGATGGGCACTTTCCGGTAAGTTGAGATGGCGACTCATCACCACCCGCAGGGGATTATGTGCCTCTGCATGATGGCTGGTTAAATAAGGATTATCTTGTCGAACTGTATTGCCGCCGACAATTATTGCATCGCAAGCCGCCCGCAGTTGATGTACTTCATTGCGGGCCTCTTGGCTTGTCACCCAGGCGCTATGACCAGAGGTGGTGGCAATTTTGCCGTCTAAAGTCATGGCATATTTTAAAATTCCCAAAGGTCGTTTGTAGAGAATGCGATGCACAAAACCTTCATTTAGCCGACGGCAAGCTGATTCTTCTACTCCTACCAACACTTCGATCCCCGCCGCCCGTAAACGGGCAATACCACCTCCAGCGACCAGGGGATTGGGATCAACCATACCGACTACGACTTTTGCCACTCCAGCTTGGATCAATCCTTCCGAACAAGGGGGAGTCCGGCCGTAGTGATTGCAAGGTTCGAGTGACACATAGATTGTTGCACCACGAGACCGATCGCCTGCTGCTTGCAAGGCAAATACTTCTGCATGAGGCTCACCTGCACGAGGATGAAACCCCTCGCCGACAATTTCGCCATCCTTGACAATCACCGCTCCCACTAACGGATTTGGCGAAGTCCGTCCTAAAGCGCGGCGAGCAAGTTCCAAACACCGCAGCATCATGCGAGAGTCAAAGTCAGTTCCGATCTTTTCTTTTATAACTGTTGACTCCACTAAATGTATATTTTCCTGAGTGTAATTTGGTAAGGATGCATCTGCTTGAGCGACCACTGGGGAATTATCCATAATTTTAGGCGGCAACACTGTAAATATTCTGCACGCGATCGCGCAGCCTTTCCACAGAAGAATCGCGCTTTGCTCAGGGTAATTAAAAATAGGGGGAAAGGGAAAAGGGTAAAGCCCAACTTTTGGAGAGAGTTTAAGACCCCAACTGTTGCGTCAGCTTCTCACTTTCTTACGGTAGTTCAGTGGCTCCAGAATCCCCAACTAAAAAGTTCCTCCTGCCCCCTGCCTCCCACCCATTTACAGCGTGGCTACAAGTTCCTGCAAGCGATCGCGTCCATCGCGGAAGACGGGCCAACCATCCCCCACCAGCACTGCTTCAACCCGACTCAGTTCTGCCAACCTGCGAACAGAAGCAACAGCCTCCTCTCGATTCAATAGCTTGTCATCTGGCAATATAGTTAAGCTACCTGCTTTGCGTGCCCTGACTAAATCCCCTGTAATCAAAGTTGTCTCCTCCAGTAACAGAGCCAATTCGCCGGGAGTTTTCGAGCCTTGGAGTTCAATTACTTTTAACCCAGGTACGAACTCTTCACCATCAGACAACCAGCGATCGCAAGGTATGGGAAAAGTGTCTTTTTCTGCCACAGGGCCAGCTATCTTAGCATAAGTTTGATCGGCAATATCTTTACTTGCCCTGACATGCTCGGAATTCGTCAGCACAATCCAAACTACACCACCGAGGGATTTCAAATGATTCCAATCATGGTTTGATAGGGCTACTGGGTCAATCAAGATGTTTCCATCTGGGCGAATCCAGGCAATCCCATTGAAATCAATATTTCTTGCCGGATTGAAATTAGACCAGCTATAGAGATCGGGACGGTGCAAAGATTTCATGATGATTCTGGATCTGTACTTCAGTAATTGACTATTAATATCAATAATTAAGTATATAGATTATAAGGTTGCATTCCCTCTGAATCTCGAATTTGAGTA
The DNA here is from genome assembly GCF_017115105.1 of Nostoc sp. NMS2. Taxonomy (GTDB): domain Bacteria; phylum Cyanobacteriota; class Cyanobacteriia; order Cyanobacteriales; family Nostocaceae; genus Nostoc. The sequence goes on along the minus strand of NZ_JABXKH010000061.1, from coordinate 110,427 downwards.
TACTACGATAAAGCTATCGGTATTATGGATTTTATCGAATTTAGAAAAATTCCTGCATAAACCGCAATAGAGATCAACGGAGGTATGGGAGTGAGTGAGATTGGACGTAAAAAAATATCAGCGAAGGCTGACCAGTTTAGAGAGTCGGTGATTCGGGAAATGACACGGGTGGCACTGCAACATAGTGCGGTGAATCTGGCTCAGGGGTTCCCTGATTTTCCCTGTCCACCGGAGTTAAAACAGGCAGCTTATGATGCAATAGAGGCAGATGTCAACCAGTATGCCATTACTTGGGGCGATCGCGCATTTCGTCATGCGATCGCTAACAAAGTTCGCTGGTATCTCGGCTTAGATATCGACCCTGAAACCCAAATCACCGTCACCTGCGGTTCCACAGAAGCAATGGCATCTGTAATGCTAGCGACAGTCGATCCCGGTGACGAAGTAATTGTATTTGAGCCTTATTACGAAAACTACGGCCCCGATGCGATTTTAGCTGGTGCTACACCACGGTACGTAACACTGCATCCTCCCCATTGGACATTTGATGAAGTACAGTTGCGTCAAGCTTTCAATGCTAATACCAAAGCTATTATTATCAACACACCCCATAACCCCACTGGCAAAGTCTTCACCCGTGAAGAACTCACCCTAATTGCAGAACTTTGTCAAAAGTGGGATGTGTTAGCCTTCACAGATGAAATCTACGAACACATTCTCTATGATGGCACTCAACATATTGCCTTAGCGACCCTTCCCGGTATGGAAGAACGCACCGTTACTATTAATGGTTTATCCAAAACTTATAGTGTCACCGGATGGCGAGTTGGCTACATTTTGGCCAACCCCACATTAACGGGAGCCATTCGCAAAGTCCATGATTTTCTTACCGTTGGCGCTCCCGCACCATTGCAACGAGCCGGAGTTGCCGCGATGCAACTACCACCATCCTATTATGAAAAACTAGGCAAACTTTATCACCAGAAGCGAGACTGCATCTCACAGATACTCGATCGAGTTGGCATTCCTTACTTCCTTCCCAAGGGAGCCTATTATGTTCTTGCAGATATTTCTAAATTTGGCTACAAAACAGATATTGAATTCACTTACCATCTAATTAAAAATATTGGAGTTGCCGTAGTTCCTGGTTCCAGCTTTTTCAGCCAACCAGAAAAAGGCCATTCATTGATCAGATTCTGCTTTAGCAAAACACCTGAGACATTACAAACAGCGAGCGATCGCTTACTCAAACTAAGTAAGTGGGCGTAAATAATTGTCGTTGGGATAAGGCAATAGAAAATAGGCAATATGAAATAAACCTCATCTATGTTGAAACCAAGAGTTTTTTAAAAGATATATTTATTTATGTAGGTTGGGTGGAGTGAAACGCAACCCAACATTACCACCAAATTTTATGTTGGGTTACGCTATCGCTGCACCCAACCTACAAAACTACGGTTCTCAAGATAGACGAGGTTTAGGTATAAGGGTTTTAGCCTAGTTCATTTTTCTTTACATAGTTTGATTTTATTGTACCAACTTACTTACAGCAAACTCTGCAACCGACAACCTAATGCAAATTAATTTAACATGAGTTCGAGAAACCTCTCTTTGCCTTGATCTTTCGTTCAAGCCTGTCCTTCTGGGACTAGCCGCACAAGTTGAAGATGATTAGGGAGTCCCAATGAAAAGACCTGGATTTATTGAGCGTCATCACCTGTGGACAGAAATCCAAAAAGAAGCATCTGAAAAGATTAAGGCTGTTGTTAAAGAACAGGATTTATTGTTGATTCGTACCGCTTGGTCAGACCAGCATGGCATTGTTCGCAGTAAGGCGCTTTTACCCCAAGCCTTTTTCAGCGCCCTGGAAAATGGTATGCAAATCAGCACTGGGACATTCCTGTTTGATACTGGTGCTGCAATAGTATTTAACCCATTTGTTCCCGGCGGTAGTTTAGATATGCCTTTGATGACAGGTGCGCCAAATCTTGTGGCTGTTCCTGACCCCGATACCTTCAAAATTCTGCCTTGGGCAAAACGTACTGGCTTTATTCTCTGTGACGAATACTTTCAAAATGGTCAGCCAATGCCCTTTTCCAGTCGCGGTATTTTGCGCCAATCATTGGTAGAGTTACATCAAAGAGGGTTGGAGTATATTGTCGGCTTAGAAGTTGAGTGGTATCTGGCAAAGTTAGAAGATCCGATGTTAGCGATCGCAAATGTTGGTACTTCTGGAAAACCCGGTGAACCTGCTAAAGTTAGCGCCGTAGACCATAGCTTCCAATACCTTTTAGAATCCCACAATCCAGAGATTCAAGATTTGCTGCTCCTTCTGGCAGAAAACTTAGTTGAAATGAAATTGCCTTTAAGGAGTGTAGAAAACGAAGGGGGTGTCGGTCAATTTGAGTTTACTTTTGACCCAATTTGTGCATTGCAAGCTGCCGATACAATGATGATATTTAGAATGGCAACCAAGCAAATCTGCCGTCAACAAGGTTATATCGCATCATTTATGTGTCGTCCAGGACTGCAAGGTTCTTCTTCCAATGGCTGGCATTTGCATCAATCCCTTGTAGACCGAACCACAGGCGAGAACGCTTTCATGTCTGCAAACTCCCAAACCCTCACGTCAGATTTAGCTAAACACTTTGTTGGTGGTCTTATCAAACACGCCAATGCTGCTTCTGTGTTCACAACCCCGACAATTAACGGCTACAAAAGATTTAGACCTTATTCCCTAGCCCCCGATCGTGCGGGGTGGGGATTGGAAAACCGAGGGGCAATGATTAGATTACAAGGCGGTTTTGATGACCCCAGTACCCACATTGAAAACCGAGTTGGAGAACCAGCGGCCAATCCCTATCTCTACATGGCATCGCAATTGATTTCTGGGTTAGATGGTGTAGATCGTAAACTTGACCCTGGCTCCCCAACAGAGTCACCTTACACTACAGAAAATCCGATCTTACCCAAAAGTTTGTCAGAGGCGATCGCATATTTGAGCCAAAGCGAACTTTTTGCTCAAAAAATGGGGCAGCAGTTCATAAACTTCATCATTAAGATGAAACAGAGTGAAATTAATCGCTTTTTACAGTCCGTCGCCGAGCAGCCACCAGAAGAGTATTTAAAGCAGGTGACTGAGTGGGAACAAAGAGAATATTTTGAATTATTTTGAGTTGAGTTTGGTTTATTCCTCTTTTACAGCACTTTTCATGTATTTGAACCACATCCGTTGTAGGGGCAATTCATGAATTGCCCCTACAACGCAATACTGTTCGGTTAAGGCAAAAGACGCGATAAATCGCCGTCTCTACAATAATCAGTCTTTACGAATTACGAATTACGAATTACGAATTCCGCCTTGCGGTACTAGTCATGTTGATGCGATCGCTCAGTTGGCGGATTGTTTGTGCTAAAGTGCGATCGCTCTGGTGGAGTTGGGTAATTTTATCGCAACTATAGATTACCGTTGTATGGTCTTTACCACCAAACTCCTCGCCAATTCTCGGCAAACTCAAAGATGTGTGTTGACGCATGAGATACATTCCTATTTGACGCGCCCAGCTAATCTCTCTTCGTCGTGAGTTACCTTTGAGATCGTCTATTGAAACATCAAAATTATCCGCTACAACCTTTAAAATTGCTTCTGGGGTAGCTGCCATTTTTTCGTTAGGCGGTTCTAAAACAGGTGTGATATTTTCCACCGTCATTGGTAAGCCCCAAATAGAAATATAAGCCACCGCCCGAATTAAAGCTCCTTCTAATTCTCGAATATTAGAAGTATAGTTAGAAGCAATATATTCAATCACATCACGAGGAAGCCGAATATTTTCATCCTCGGCTTTTTTTTGCAAAATTGCCATTCTAGTTTCTAAATCCGGCTTTTGGATATCTGCGATTAACCCCATAGAAAATCGAGAACAAAGACGTTCTTGTAAGCTAGGAATCTGGTTTGGAGGACGATCGGAAGCAATCACAACTTGTTTCCCAGCTTCATGTAAAGTATTAAAAGTATAAAAAAATTCTTCTTGAGTGTATTCCTTGCCTTCAAGAAACTGAATATCATCAACTAATAAAACATCAGCCGCTCGATAATGTTCTCGAAAACTTTGCATACTATCTTTACGAATCGCTGTAATTAAATCATTAGTAAACTGTTCAGTAGAAACATAAAATATTTTACAATCAGGAGAAATTTTCCAGCGATAATGACCAATAGCTTGCATCAAATGAGTTTTACCTAAACCTACCCCACCGCATAAAAATAAAGGATTAAACTCTTTACCTGGAGATTCTGCAACTGCCAAAGAAGCAGCGTGAGCCATCCGATTGTTGGCACCAACTACAAATCGTGAAAAGACATATTTAGAATTTAATTCAGTAGTTTTATGATTGTGATGAGAAACAGCTTCAGGAATACTGCTAGGATTTGTTGATTCCCAAGAAACCTCGCGTTCACTAAAATGAGAAACTTCATCACCTTGAGCAACAGTAATGTAAATTCCTACGGGATGACCGAGAATATCTTGGACTGCATGAGCAATGGTATTGATGTAATACTTCTGTAACCAATTACGAGCAAATGGGTTAGGAGTGCGGATTACTAAGCAATTATTTTCTAATCGCTCCGCACTAGCAGTTTTTATCCAAGTTTCAAAGGTAGGTCGGGATAGTTCAACCTGTAGGCGCTCTAGTACCTGACTCCACAGACTTTCTATGGGAATTTCCATGATCCACCACCTTTGCTGCTAATCGTCACAATAGAAGATGAAGCATCAATTTAGCATCCAGACACGCCAGACCTAGAATAAGCTTTTAAGTTGTAATCATTTTGGGACATACCCAGTAGGCAAGATCCTAACATCCACTGACTGACACGGAGAAGCAACGATACATGAAGACAACAAACCATGACTTAATTGGAAAAGAGGCAAGGGAGCAGGGAGCAGGGAGCGAGGGGCAGGGTGGAGTTCTTCCCCTTGTCCCCCTGCCCCCTGCTCCAATTCCTCTTTCTTCCCCCCGCTCCCTGCCCTCTTCCCCCTGCCTCTTCGTTGATACCAGAGGTTTGCGCCAGAGGTGGTGGATGCTCTTATATGGGGTAGCAATGGTGTTCTTGGGAAGCTGCTCTCTTTTACCAGCTAAGACCTTTGAGAATCGACAAAACGATACTCAAGCCCAAAAAACAATAGAACCCAATTCGGGAATTGTCCCCCCGCCGATTTTCTCGTCATCTGGAGATCCTAATTTTGTGGTAAAAGTAGTGCAAAATGTGGGGCCTGCGGTAGTTCGCATTGATTCTTCCCGAACAATCACTTCTCGTGTACCAGACGAATTTAACGATCCATTTTTCCGGCGGTTTTTTGGAGACGCAACGCCACAGCCTAGACAACGGGTAGAGCGCGGTAGTGGCTCTGGATTTATCATTAATTCTTCAGGCCAAATTTTGACCAATTCCCATGTGGTAGATGGTGCTGATAGAGTGACTGTCATCCTCAAAGATGGCCGGACTTTTGACGGGAAAGTACTAGGTGAAGATCCAGTAACAGATGTTGCTGTGATCAAAATTGATGCTAATAATCTGCCAACTTTATCTGTAGGTAACTCTGATGCTTTACAACCAGGAGAAGCAGTAATAGCTATTGGCAACCCTTTAGGCTTGAATAATACCGTCACTTCTGGGATTATTAGTGCCACAGGTCGTTCTGGTCGAGATATCGGTGCTAGTGACAAGCGGGTTGATTACATCCAAACGGATGCTGCGATTAACCCTGGTAATTCTGGTGGGCCATTGCTTAATGCTCGTGGACAGGTAATAGCGATGAACACAGCTATTATCCGAGGCGCTCAAGGCTTAGGATTTGCTATCCCCATCAACACTGCACAAAAAATTGCCCAGGAATTAATTGCTACAGGCAAAGTCGATCATCCTTATTTGGGTGTTCAGATGGTGACACTGACACCAGAAATTAAAGAAAAAATCAGAGATAAAGCAGGCGATCGCTTAAATCTTACAGCAGATGAAGGCGTTTTGCTGGTTGAAATTGTGCCGCGATCGCCTGCATCTGTGGCTGGACTACGAGTCGGTGATGTGATTAAAAGCATTAACAGCCAGCCTGTTACTAAAATTGAAGAAGTACAAAAGCTAGTAGAAAATAGCAAAATCGGCACTAAGTTACCAATACAGGTGGAACGCAATGGGCAAATTGTTCAAATAGGAGTCCAACCTGCTGCTTTACCCGCCAGACGTGAAGGATAAAGTTTGTCATTGGTCATTTCTCATTGGTCATTTGTCATTAGACTTGTTCAATAATTCCCCCTTGTCCTCCTTGTCTCCCTTGTCTCCCTTGTCCCCTTGTCCCTTACTCCCCACTCCCCATTCCCCAAAATATTTTCATCATGACTGAATTAGCACCAATCATTCAATTAGGCAATCCAACATTGCGCCAAAAAGCTGCTTGGGTTGAGAATATTCAAGATGAGCATATCCAAAAATTAATTGAAGACTTAATTACCACTGTTGCCAAAGCTAACGGCGTGGGAATTGCTGCGCCTCAAGTAGCACAATCTTATCGTTTATTTATTGTGGCTTCCCGTCCTAATGCGAGGTATCCAAACGCGCCGGAAATGGAACCTACTGCTATGATTAATCCCAAAATCATTGCTAATTCAACTGAAGTTATCAAAGATTGGGAAGGTTGTTTAAGTGTTCCAGGAATTAGAGGGTTAGTTCCTCGGTATAAATCTATTGAAGTGGAATACACTGACTGTCAAGGCAATTTACAAAAGCAAGAATTAACCGATTTTATCGCTCGGATTTTCCAACACGAGTCCGATCATCTCGACGGTATCGTATTTGTTGATCGCCTAGAAAACACTCTTGATATGATTACTGAGCAGGAATACCAACAACGAGTAGTTAACAAATAATTCGTAATTCGTAATTCGTAATTCGTAATTGAATTAAACCCGACACTAGGGGTGGGGTTTTTACCTACCTTTAAGATACAAGGACTTTTTCGCCTACAAGAGACGGGGTTTTGAACCTTTACTTTTTTGATAAATGAGGGTGGGGAGTGGAAAGTATTAATTACGAATTACGAATTACGAACTACGAATTATTTAAGCGGTGTTTCGCAAACTCGCTCGTCTCGCCACAATTGATATAGCCTTGTCGCTGGCATAGTCATATATAAAACATCGCCAGCACCGAGGTTTGTCTCTAATAAATCCCAGCCGTGAAGGGTTTGGTGATTTGTTTCTACGTACAAAGGTACACAGTCAGCAGACATGGCTACATCTTTCACCCACTGACCACAAAAGGCGTGTAAAGGTGTAATCACAGTTGCAAAAGCTACCCAAAGACTATCGGCTGTGATGCCATTGCCAAGAATGCGTCCCCCTAGTGCAGCAGCAGCAAAAGCTGGGGCTGCTAGTTCAGCCGGACTCAGTACGGCCTCGAAGCCAAATAGCTGTTGTGCTATGCCAGCAAAATCAGGATCGGCATAATGGACAATCACTGGAATGCTGGGTGTCAAGCCTTTGGCTTTGAGGGCAATTTCCAGATTGGTAGCATCATTGCTAGTAACAGCAAGTACGGCGGCGGCAGAGTCTATATTACTAGCTTTAAGTATTGTCCGAAAGCTGGCATCGCCCTGAATGACGGGGATACCTAGTTCGCGGGCGGTGTTGATATATTTGTTATTGGAGTCGGGTTCAACTACTACAACCTCATATCCGCTAGCGTGGAGTTGCTGGACAATTCTCACCCCAATCCCACTCAAGCCACAGACAATGTAGTGATATCGCTGGGGTATTCTGGCTGCATCCCAAAATTGCTTAAAGCGGCTTCCTAAGACAAAATCGGTGAGCATTGCATACCAAATACCAATCACCACCGCTCCAACCAACATCATCACAACAGTAAATAACTTAATACTGTTAGGAGCATTTTCTACTACTTTGTCATTACCACCGGCTCCGGTAATCATGCCTACAGAAAAATATAGAGCATCGACAGGAGATAAACTCAACTCAGCCGACATATAGGTGAGTGTAGCGATCGCAATAACTGCAAGTAACACAACAGCACCCACCAATACCGATCGCCCGTGTTCCTGAAACTGCCTAAAATTGGTAAGGACTTTCAGCAGTTTTTTAATCAATGATCTCCGGGGAGAACGGATACGGGGTTGTGTACCAATAATTAAGCGATCGCCTACTTGGATCTCTTGTCCAGATATGACACCTGATACCAAATCCATCTCACCTTTTACAGGCAAGTAATAAATTAGCATCCGCGATCGGTCTTCCCACAATTCACTCAGCTTTCGACCTTTCCAGAAGTGATTTTCATCAATGTATTCTTCATGAATCGGCCAAGTTTGCTGAAATAATTTGATTTGTCCGATCGCTCGGTTTCCCATTGCTGCAAAGGTGAATACGGGTGCTGCTAATCCGACAACACTCATACTCAAATGGTCTGGCAAACTTTGATCTAGGCGCTCGCCCAAATTTGTATTATAAAAACGGTTAATAATCCGAATCTGGGGATTCAGCACCCGCGCTTGCATCATAATAGACAAATTCAGAGCATCTTTAGAGCCAGCGATGACTAAAGTATGTGCCTGTTGAATTCCTGCTGCTGTTAGGGTTGAAGCTGCTTGTAAATCGCCAACAATCACATCTCCTGCTGTTTCACCAGGGATAGATTGGTGATGAATACCAACAACGAAGGCTCCCTGCTGTCTCAGCAAACGAAAGGTTTTATATCCGGTACGTCCTAAGCCACAAACAATAATTCGGGGTTTCATGAAACGGCAGCATCTTTTACAGGTAGGGCTGCATTTCTAGTTATTTATCAATATTGTTGCCCATTTTCCCGGAATATAACTGTAGCTGACAACACGATTGTTTTAATTGGAGGTAGGGGGAAGGGGCAGGGGAGCAGGGGAGCAGGGGGACAAGGGGAATTGTTGAACAAGTCTCTCCGTTTCCCCCTCTGACTTGTCTCTTTGTGTCTTCTTCATGCCCAATGCCTCCCTTGCTCCTTGCCTCTTCGTTGAACGGGCAAAAAAATAATATAGAAAAATATGGCAATTTTTGTAGGTTGTGATACGCTATCTGCTTGAGAAGTGTCGAGGAACCGAAAATGACTAAGCTGCGCGTGGGGTTACTGTTTGGCGGTCGTTCGGGAGAACATGAAGTTTCAATCAAATCAGCACGGGCGATCGCTAAAGCCCTGAGTGCAGAGGAAAATGCTGGTAAGTACGAAATACTTCCTTTTTACATCCAAAAAGATGGACGCTGGTTAGCGGGAGAAGCACCCCAAAAGGTTTTAGAAACAGGCAGTCCGCTTCTGGAAGCTGAACAATCAACTTCTGAGGGAAGTCTGACATCCAATCCTCAAACCCAAACTCTGAGTAAATGGCAATCTCCCTCTCAAGTTGCCCAAGTGGATATTTGGTTTCCCGTTCTCCACGGACCCAACGGTGAAGACGGGACAATTCAAGGGTTATTAACTTTGATGCAAGTCCCCTTTGTTGGTTCTGGGGTGTTAGGTTCGGCAATGGGCATGGATAAAATTGCGATGAAAATTGCCTTTGAGCAAGCGGGACTAGCACAGGTAAAATATAAAGCGATAACTAGAGCGCAAGTTTGGTCTAATCCTTGTGTGTTTCCGAAATTGTGTGATGACATTGAGGCAGCATTAGGTTATCCTGCTTTTGTCAAACCTGCTAATTTGGGTTCATCAGTGGGTATTGCCAAAGTGCGATCGCGCCAAGAATTAGAAGCCGCCTTAGATAATGCCGCCAGTTACGACCGAAGACTGGTTGTCGAAGCTGGTGTCGTCGCCAGGGAAGTTGAGTGTGCTGTTTTAGGCAACGATCAACCCCAAGCCTCTGTCGTTGGAGAGATTAGTTATGATAGCGATTTTTATGATTATGAAACTAAATATACAGAAGGCCGGGCAGATTTACTGATTCCTGCACCAATTCCAGATGCGATCGCTCGTCAAATTCAGGACATGGCTTTGCAAGCCTTTGCAGCTGTTGATGCTGCGGGATTGGCAAGGGTCGATTTCTTCTATGTGGAAGCGACACAAGAAGTTTTGATAAACGAAATCAATACGTTGCCAGGCTTTACGGCGACGAGTATGTATCCCCAACTCTGGGCCCATAGTGGAGTCTCCTTTTCAGAATTAGTTGATCGGTTAATTCAACTTGCTCTCGAAAGGTATTCTCCTAGCTGACAGAAAAAATAAGCAAACTGATTTCAGAGCATTACGGCAAGAAGTCATAAGAAATACACAATTTTGACAAAAGTTAGGCGGATTTGGTAGCTTCTGTTTTACAAAAAAGCTACTGGAATCGGAAATTTTGTTACGGATACCTGATGCTTGACTCCTCCAGTACAATTTATTGACTAGAGGGGTACAAATCTGAAAGTAATCATGGAAAAAAGTCAGAGTGTACAGCGCGAGCCAACCCGACTCAGAAGGGCTACTCCAGAGCTGACAAACAGGAAATCGAGATTAAAACAAAGCTCGAATGTTCTGATATATCTGGTAACACATCATCCTTGGCTATTGTTAACTGGGTGTTTAGCCATGTTTTTAGGAGGTGGTGCCTTTGCCCTGTATAGCTTAGGTAGTGCTGGACAGGTAGCACAAGAAGAACCAGAAACAATCCCAGTTATTGTTGAAGAACCAATCAGTGTGCCCTCTGAGAATAGTAATCCTACACCTTTATGGATGGTGGCTGCGATCGTCCTCAGTTGTGGTGCTGGTTCTCTACTCGTTTTCAAAATGCTCAACCGGAAAACGCAACCGCAAAAAGTCCAAAAACAGGTTAACCGCCATCAGGCACGCTTGGCACAAAGCCAGTACCAAAGATTGGAACCACGCCTTCCCAAGAACCAACCAATTTTTGTGCCACAGCCACAACTGATGCCGATGATGCAGATGCAACCTAAAGCAAAACATCTGGTGACGGTTCTGCCAGCAGAACACAAGCACCACTTGGATACGCGCACAGATTCTTTGGCAGACTTGATGGATCTTCGTAAAGATAGTTCATTGTCTGCAATTTTACGCCAGTATTAAATTTAACTGTTACGCCGTAAGTCCCCCACTGAATTTGGTACTCCGAATCAGTGGCGGGATACTAGATGTATGATAGCGAAGCGTTAGCGAGTCTTGCCTACGGCACGCTGCGCGAACAAGCGTCGGAATCACCAATCATTTGATTCAGCGACTTTACCGCAATATCAGTTTATGGTAAAGTACTGCTATCAAGCAGGTGATGTTAAGTGTTACACAAAGCGGTTCTTGTGCGTTTGTATCCATCAAAAGAACAAGAAATACAACTAGCTCAAACATTTGGTTGCGCTCGTTGGTGGTGGAATTACGCTCTAAATAAGTCAATTGAAACTTATAAGGAAACGGGCAAGGGACTTAGCCGTGTAGCACTCAACGCATTTCTTCCTGCGCTCAAAAAAGCTGAAAATACTGCTTGGTTAGCTGATTGTTATAGTCAAGTTTTACAAGCTACTACACTCAATCTAACTACGGCGTATAAGAACTTTTTTGAGAAACGTGCTGGATTTCCTAAGTTCAAATCCAAGCATGGTAAACAGTCAATTCAGTATCCTCAAAACGTCAAAATTGTAGATGGCAAGGTCAAACTCCCCGGTAATATTGGGGTGATCAAAGCCAAAATACATAGACAGATTGAGGGGAAAATCAAGACTGTCACTGTGAGCAAAACTGCATCAGGTAAATATCTTGTGTCTATCTTGACTGAGATAGAGGGTGAGAATCCTGTTATTTCAGAAGGTAAAATTTATGGCATTGACTTAGGACTAAAACACTTTGCTGTCGTAACCGATGGGGAAAAGGTTTCTAAATACGATAATCCTAAACACCTTGCCAAACATGAGAAAAACCTCAAACGGAAGCAGAAAAAATTAGCACGTAAAGTCAAGGGGAGCAAGTCAAGGAATAGATATAGAAAAGTTGTTGCCAAAGTGTACGAGCGAGTTAGTAATTCGCGGCAAGATTTTCTACATAAACTTAGTTATAAGTTGGTCAGCGATAGCCAAGCTGTAATAGTGGAGAATCTTCATGTCAAGGGCATGGTTCGTAACCATAAATTGGCGAAAGCAATATCTGATGTGGGTTGGGGAACATTCACCAATTTTTTAGCCTATAAGCTAGAGCGTAATGGTGGAAAGTTAGTTGAGATTGATAGATGGTTCCCTAGTTCCAAGCTCTGTTCTAATTGTTTCTATCAAATAGGTGAGATGCCGTTAGATATCCGTGAGTGGATTTGTCCCCACTGTGGCACTCATCATGATAGGGATGGAAACGCTTCCGCGAACATTAGAGCAGAGGGTATCAGAATGCTAAAGGCGGAAGGTTCATCCGTCTCTGCTGTAGGAGGGGAGGTAAGACCAAGGCTAGGACGAAAGTCCAAGTTGCGGCACTCCCCCGTGATTACAGAAGCCGACACTGTACTTGGTATTCCAAGTCAGTGTGGGTAGTTCACTGTAAAGCAAAAACCTTTCAAAATAATACTTTTTGCGAATTAGGGCACGGTTATACCGTGCCTTTACTAATATTTATCCTTCTGGCAATTTAGCAAACGCCTGTTCAACTAAATCCTTTGCTTTAGCATCCAAACGCAGCCAATCCACTTCACCCAGTTCATCAATTAAACTAGTATCAATCTCAGCCGCTTCTTTCTGTGGGCTGTATTCAATAAAACACACCTCATAACATAATTCCCACAAATCGATACTCGCTTCTTGCTGTTGACGCTGCAAACGTAGATGATATCCTGGATGGGGCATCGGCAAACGAGTCAGAGTCTCTCTAATTTCATCTGCTTCTTGGGGCGTTGCAGTTTCCATTGCTTGCAACAACTCAGTCACCAATGCTTTGATTTCATCAGTGGTGCTAGGCGGCCAAATCAGGACATCATGGTAAGTTCCCGTCCAAGAAGATTCATCAAGGGACTTGCGGATATTATCGATAACGCGAATGAAAGCAGGTTGCATGAGGATTTCAGCCTGCTGCCATGCAACTGGATTTGTTATTTTCGGTGGCATTGGTAATAAACAGGGGCACTAAAAGAAAAATAAACAGTCTGCGTTTATGAAAAAGCTGCGTTTTTAATCTAAATCTTTTCTCAAGATAGCGGATTTCATTGAAGAAAATTTGGAGATATTTATTACCAGCTGGACAATTAGGTAATAACTCTGGGGAGGGAATATGATAGGCAAGCTACTAGACCATCGTTACCAAGTAATTCGAGTCCTCGCAATGGGAGGATTTGGTCAAACCTATATTGCCCAAGATACTAGGCGGCCTGGCAACCCCATTTGCGTTGTCAAGCACCTCAAACCCGGAACTGACCCCAGAGTTTTTGATACTGCTAAACGCCTGTTCAACAGCGAAGCCGAAACCTTAGAAAAACTGGGCAACCATGACCAAATACCCAGGCTGCTAGCGTACTTTGATGAAAACCAAGAATTTTATTTAGTACAAGAATATATTGAAGGACATACCCTAGCTGAAGAACTTACACCTGGTAAACGCTGGAGTGAAAGCCAAGTAATTCAACTATTACAAGAAGTTCTGGAAATTCTCGAATTTGTCCACCGCCAAGGTGTGATTCACCGCGACATCAAACCGGATAATATCATCCGTCGGGACTCAGATAATAAGTTAGTTTTAGTGGACTTTGGGGCGGTAAAGCAACTGCGTACACAGATGGTGACAGTGGGCGGACAAGCATCTGCCACAGTAGTTATCGGCACTCCTGGCTATATGCCCACAGAACAAGGACAAGGTAAACCCCGCCCTAACAGTGATATTTATTCCCTCGGCATCATCGCCATTCAAGCACTAACAGGATTATTGCCAACAGCATTGCAAGAAGACGCGGAAACGGGCGAAATCATTTGGCAGCAATCAGTAACCGTAAACTACCGACTGGCGGCAGTGTTGACGAAGATGGTGCGTTATCACTTCAAAGACCGCTACCAAAACGCCACGGAAGCTCTGCAAGCATGTAAAGATGCGATTAATCCAGTCCCTACACTTTCTCAACCTCAAGAATCCATCAAATCTAGACCTCAAGTATCTCGGTTGCAAACGGTTGCAGTTGCACCAGCAAATCCTGTCAAACCTGCGCGTAAAGACTCTGGTAAATCCGACCCATGGCCAATATTAATTGGCATATTATTAGCGGGTGGTGCGGCTGCCTTGGTAGCAAATGTATATCCAAATGTGAAAAATTTAGCTTTAAATCTTACAGGTCAGGATACTACCTTAGCAAACAAATGCTCGGCTGTTGTCGTCGGAAATTCTAATATCCGTTCTGAACCTAGTTCGATAAATTCTGATAATATTTTGCAAACAGTTGCCGATAACACCAATTTCGAGGTGACTGGCAAGCGCACAAAACGAGGTTGGATAGAAGTTAAACTTAAATCTGGTCGTTTGGCTTGGGCATACTCGGATGTAATAACCAATAATCAAGAATGGGCTTCTTGCCTGCGCGAAAAAGGTATTGCAACTAAAACAGTAAATGATAGTAGCTTGATTGCGACTCGACCGACTCCCAAGCCAAAAGCAAAATCTAGGGATGTAGCAACTCCCTTACCAGAAAAGCCGAAGGGGTCAACTGACGATGTGGACAAATCAGAACGATCGCAGCCTAATGATAACAGTGCCAATATTATAGAGCAAGCAAGACAGAAGTATGAATCAGGAGATATAGTTGGAGCGATCGCACTTTTAAGATCAATTCCAGCAAATGCTGCTTCTGGTATCCAAGAGACGGGCAAAATGATTGCCCAGTGGCAGGACGATTGGGCCAAAGCAGAGGCGTTATCTAATGAGATCAATAAAGCAATAGATGATGGTAAATGGGATAAAGTTTTAGATTATAGAAACCATCCAGAAAAATTGCCTAATACTAAATACTGGCGAAACAAAATAGAACCATTATTTAAACAAGCAGCCGAAAATTTGGCAAAGCAGGCACTAACTAAACTAGAAAATCAAGGTAATCAGAAGAATAACCAACAGAAACTTCCCGATACTAACCAACCTGCTAATACAGAGAATCCCAATACTAAGGCAAACCCACAGTAATCAGAGGTCAAAATCGTACTTCACTAGACCGAAAACCGCTATAATTCACTATCTAAAGGATAATCAGCTATGCACCATTGGTGAGAAGCTAACATTAAGCGCCTTTTGTCAATCAGTTAAAATACTCAAAATAGTCTGATTGAAAATGATAATCATACGTGGGTGAGGGGGGAATGAGGCAAGCGACTCTCGCCTCCTTCCCCCCTCTATTTGATTATTTGTGGTTTTATTTTCCCGATTAATGCATTTCGTCGTATTCTGGGGCTTCAACTCGTCTTGCTTCCATCCGCGAAGCAGGCAAAAACTCAGCGCGACGGACTGGAACCAAGGGCGGTGTATTTCCTTGGTAGGGGTGAATCACTTGTACAGTACGGGCTGGACGCTGCCGTGGCGAGAACAAAGCTAATACTCCAGCGACGACAATACCACCACCAATAGTCAGAGTTGCGCCTCCCACAGCCCAAAGCATGGGTGAAGACCACCAAGAGGTTTGCGGCTGGGGTGTTGCTACTTTTTGTTGGTTATACTGCTGGGCTTGTTGCCACTGCTGCTGAGTATTGAAATTTTGAACTTGTCCTTGGAGTTGTTGATTTTGGTACTTCAACTGTTCATTGTCGTTCTTTAAACGCTCCAGCTGCATCTGCGTATTCAGCTTTTCCATCTCCAGACGCTGGTCGGCACTGGTAGCAGTCGGTGGCTGATTCGGATTGGGATACATTGGTTGCCCATAAGGGCCATAAGGATACATTGGTGACTGTATTCCCGGCGCTACTACAGTCCCTGGCATTTGCGGAGCAACAGCAAAGTTAGGTTGTAGGGGGGTATTTGTTCCTTTGAGCAATACGAGAGCCGCCAGCCCAGCTACGGCGACCCCGCCGATAAACGCCATACTCTCACTCATCGCTTTTGCTCCTCAATTGCGACGTAACTATAATCATTTGTGACTGACTCACTCTCACACTCACACTCATAAATTATGCCTACTTGACTTCACATAATACTCAAACTATAAGCGACCGGATCAGCTAGTTTTTTTACATCATGATATCTGATGTTAATATTCAAAACCATAATGGTCAAATTGTCTACCAAACAAGGATAGAAAAACTGCGCTGTTATACTTTTTAATCTACTTTTCCGTTCTAATCAAGAGGAGTATTTGTGCTGGTTTTGATGGCTGCCTTGAGGCTTTGGCAAAATTGGGCGATCGCCGAAAGTCCTTGCTCTGGTGTGCCTTCTGCTAACCGTTTTACAAAAGCACTGCCCACGATCGCACCATCTGCGCCCCATTCCTTGACCTGACGGGCTTGTGCCGCTTCCGAGATGCCAAAGCCTACACCGATGGGTTTATCAGTAACACCACGAATCTGTTTGAGTAAATCGGACACGCGGTTTTCCAGTTGCGATCGCACCCCTGTTACTCCTGTAACACTGACTAAATAAATAAATCCTTGGGATGAATGAGCGATCGCTTCTATTCGTTCAGCATCACTGGTGGGAGCTACCAACAAAATAACATCAATTCCCATGTCACCAGACGCTTGGAGCAAGCCTGCTGCTTCCTCTAAGGGTAAGTCAGGTACTACTAATCCTGCTACCCCAGCAGCAGCAATTTGCTGAAGAAATTTTTCAATCCCTCGGTGCAAAATTGAGTTGTAATACATAAATAGGACAATAGGCGATCGCAATTTGGGAGTAATCCCTTGCAACATTTCCAGCACCTGCTCCAATTTTGTCCCCCTTTGCAGGGCGCGGGTAGCAGCAGCTTGAATCACTGGCCCATCAGCCAAGGGATCGGAATAAGGTATGCCCAGTTCAATAATATCGGCTCCACTCCGATCTAGAACCTGCAAAGCTTTTGCTGTTGTTTCTAAATCTGGATCGCCAGCAGTAATAAACGGAATCAGAGCGCACTCATGATTCCGCCCAAGGGTTTCAAAGCAATCAGAAATTGCAGTCATTAGTCATTAGTCATTAGTCATTGGTCATTGGTCATTGGTCATTGGTCATTTGTAACTAACAAACGACAACTGACCAATGATAACTTTACACCTGTGATTGCTCTTCTTGTTCAATTTCGGCTTGAATTCGTGCTAGTTCTTCGGGAGTAAGCTCATCTAGCCTCTTTTGCAGAAAGTCTTGCTCATATTGTTCCCGTTGTTGGTGGTAGGTCATTTTTTGTCCCACCGCACGGAAAAAATAGGTCGCTAACCAGCCAATTAACCCACTGACTAGTAAGACTTGGCTCCATATACCAGCTTTTTGAGTATCCAAACCGACTAGCTGCAATCCTAGATAAGCCAAGCCGCCGGCAATAAAAACACCTAAGCCAATTCCAATAGCGTCAATCCGTCGCATGAGAGTTATGACCTACCAATTCTCGTTAAACTTGAACTTGTCGCCGTTGGGGTCGGAAATTTGCAAACGGCGATAGAACCAACAAACCCGGAAAAAAGAAAAACACCAAAAAGTACATCAACAAACGCTCGATGGAGCTAGCTACATACCAACGCTGCTTCAGGTAGAACAATATAGCAATGGGGATTACCAGAAGGTAAGCTCCAGCCAAAATCAGATATAGCAGGGCGACAATCATAACTTTTTTGGTCTAAGCATCTGTTTTCCATGATATGCTGAACAGCCAAACTGAGGGAAGTATAATCATGATGCTTTCAAGATTACTACGCCAGAATTCCTTTTTTTATCCAGATTGATTGATAAAAGGTAATTTGATGCTATCATCGTAAATCTACTAGCAAACAAATGCTTTAGTCACACAAGGTGGAAAACTAATCTGGGTTGATTACGAAAAAAACTTCTGATTTGGGAAGCGATCGCACAATCTAGAAAAAATATTTTCAATCTAGTTGGACAAAAGACACAATTGATGGTGGAATAGATAAGGCGGTATTTGCTGCCTCCAAAAAATAACTAGATTTATACTAGTTAATTGCCAAACACCTGCGGGGGTGTGGCGGAATGGTAGACGCTACGGACTTAGATAACTGAGCCTTGAAGGAGAAATCCCTCAAGTGGAAGCTCTCAAACTCAGGGAAACCTAAATCTGGCGACAGACATGGCAATCCTGAGCCAAGCCCAAAAATTTTAGATTTGCGATTTTAGATTTGTGATTAGTTTTCAATTCAAAATCAAAAACCCAAAATTGAGGTAAGGTGCAGAGACCCGACGGGAGCTACCCTAACGTTAAGTCGAGGGTAAAGGGAGAGTCCAATTCTCAAAACCTGATTTGGCTATTGTCATCAGGCAGCAGTGAAAACTGCAGGAGGATGAAAATCCGTTGACCGTAAAAGGTCGTGTGGGTTCAAGTCCCTCCACCCCCACTAAAAATTGAAAATGCCAAAAGGCTCCTATATTAAGGTATAGGCGAGTTGTATTTAATGGTAAATCAACTCGCCTATTTAGTTTTATATTGGACTTAATTCTTGAAACTAAGTAACTTGGCGCGAAAAAACCCAAGTATGTTACGAAACGTCAATAGGCTTAAAACCTTTACAAATGACAGCCTTAGCCAGTTAGCTTTAATTGCGCCGACCTACTTAAACCTCATCTAAGTTGAGAACCGTAGTTTTCGCCCTCACCCTAAATCCCTCTCCCATCTCTGGGAAAGGGACTTTGAAATTCTAGCTCCCCGAATCCCATATCTGGAAGAAGGGGTTGGGGGATGAGGGCAAATCCTTATTCATTAGAGTTGAACTACAAGTTTCAAGATAGACGTGGTTTAAGTAATTTTACCGTGCTTTTTGATGAAGTATTAAACAATTTGGATTTAATACTTTATTTATGGTCAGATTTTATCAAATTTGTGTAAAAAGATTGCTGAATTTCAGAAAAATAGATTGATGCTACTGTTCACCAAGGTTAAGCTGGTAATAATATGAACAGGAAGCCTTTTTATCCTGATAACTGGAATGAACGTTAATAGTTTATCAATTAGTCAGGAAAATCCCCACAGTGTTACGTCCAACTCTAGACAGATAAATGTGCAAATTGCACAAGAAGAGGTTTATTGCTTCTTCGTAGAAATTGTCAAAAAACTGTCGCCAGATGATGTTTTACGAGAATTCAAAGGTTTATTTTTAGATGGTCTTGATTCAGAAGATTCAGATTATATTCCAGGAATATATAGTATTTTTTTAGATGATAATGAGCAAGAGTTATGTAATACACTAAAACGGTGTTGCTACATCATAGTAAATAATTGGAAAACTAACCGAAAAGACAAATATATCCAAGAATTAGTTAATTTATTTGTTAATGAAAATCTCAAGATAAAGGACAATAATGCTCCAATAGTAAAGATTTGTAAAGCTTGGTTAGAGAATTTTGTCAACAGTAAAGACTACCAAGAATTGAAATTATTTGCTGCTAAATATGATGAATCATCTAAAGGTCATTGGGCTAATCGCTATAGTTCTTATTTATTAATCGATCAATCTGTTAATAAAAATAATCCCATAGAGCAACAAGAGGCTGCTAGAAAGCTTTCTAAACAGATAAAAGAAAAATTTAAGTTTGAACTGGCAATGTATATTGCTCGTTCTCAATCTGCCATTTCAAGCACAACACGCTATAAAAATCCTAGTGTTTTGGGAGATCAGGCTCTACGTTTAATCAAAGCAATCGTTTTAAAAAGAGGTGTTTTTAGTCATGAGAATATTGCCCATATATTTATCAAACAAACTCAAAATCAGACTCTAGAAGAATTTAAAATTAATCTCGAAAAATATCTATTTCTTTCTGTAGGCAAACAAGAATCAGTCGAGACTTGGAAGCAGCAGTTTATAGATATTTTATCATTATGGAAGAAGGATTATAATCAGGAAATTATCACTAAAGAATTGCTTTTGAGAACCTGTAATCGAGTAATTGATTGCTTGACAATAGAAAATGGTAAAGCACCTTCATCCTTATTTATCTTATTAATTGCTCAAGGTCATGCTCTAACATTGGTAATTATACTTTTAAAGATTATTCTAATTTGTAAAAATTCCCGTCGTCATTTAGAAACCCGGATTGCTCATCTGATTCGTTTTTATGAAAACTATCCTGAAGATGAATGTAAAGGCGTAATCCATTTTATGGAGATTTTTAATATCACGTTTGCAATTTATGCAGAAAATGTAGAGTATAACTTGATTAAGATGGAAGAAGAACAAAGCAGTAATCCACAGTTTAATCTGGATGGTTATCGTGTGTTTTCACAGATGAAAGTAGATAGACACAAATGAGTTTTGCCTAATTTTATGATTTAGCAAGGCGTTCGTATAAGTAAGCGATCGCAGCACCCGCAGTTTCAGCTAAAATACTAATGAGGCGATATAGAGCGATCGCACTGAATACTAGGGCAGATGGAAAGTGGTGTCGTAAAAGTTCATACGCAGTCGCTTCAAACACACCTAACCCACCAGGCGCACCCGGAATCACAAGCCCCAACAACCAAGCGCAACTAAAAGCCCCTAACAACAAAGGAATTTGATTCACGTTCAACGAACCCAAGGCGGATATAGTTAATATAAACCCAGTGGCGCGTAGTCCCATAAAGCCCAATTCTCCTAATAAAGGGCGTAGGGGATAGCTTTTAAGACTGAAGGGAACAGTTGGTTGAGTGGTAGCAGTAGACTTTTTTGCTTTCAATCTGTACAAAAAGCGAATAACTGGGTTTAAAAACCGGGGATGAATTGCACAAAGAACTACAGCTAAACTCAATAATTGTAGTACTTGGATAACAAGGGTAGTATTAGCTGCCGCAAATTGGCTACTGCTGATGACAATGATGATTAAAGCAGCCGCTAGCATGAGTAGGGGTTCTAGCAAAACGCTTAAGGTGGCTGCACCGCCAGAAACATTGGCATTTTTGGCGGCGACAATTCGCCCGTAGTAATGCCAGATATTACCTGGTAAATACTTAGCGATGTTCGTTTTGAGGTAAACTTGGATAAATTGGCGAGATGATACAGGTTGATTTAACTCTTGCAGAATCCAAGTCCAGATCCAGCCTGCCCAAGTATGCGCTAGTAAAGTTACGCCTGTAGCGATCGCTATAATTGCCCATCCTACCCCATCAATGCGGATAGTAGTCACTCCAATCCAATTATCCATCAAGGCTTTCGCTAAAAAAAACAGCGTTCCCCCCAAAATTATCCAGCGTAAAAATTGCTTCATGAATTTAGTAATTTAATGGTGAGAGCAACAAAAGCTCAAAACCTCAAATTTTATGGGACATCAGCTATATATCCAAAGCTTTTGAAATATAAAACAGGTTAATGTAGCTCTTTCTACAACAACTATATTATTTTAATTTATATCTCCCTAGAGTTAGATAAAATTATTCCTTTAGTACTCATAAAAATGTGACTTGCGCTAGAGGTAAAACTGATTTAATTATTTATATTCTTAATTAAGGTTATTATTTTTCTGAATGCTGGGAATACAAAACTAATTCCAAATGCAATCTTGGTTAAACTTTAACTTAGTCACAAAAATGCAAGGAGTGATAATTATGAAAAAAGCAATGACTTGGCTGAAAAACATTCGTCCCCTGAAAGTTTTAACTGTTTTTTTAGCAGGAATCTTTCTATTTATGACACAGGCTTGCGGTGCCCCAGGAGTAGCAACACAACCACCACAACCTGGCGATCAAGCACCTAATATAAAACGATATGATCCTACAAAAGATTATCCTCTCTCCTCTCCCGCCGGTGGGATGAATAATTTTAGTGATGTAGACCCCAGAGCAAGAGATGAAAAGGCAGCTAATGACAGAGCTGATGCGCTAGCGAAAAATGCTCAAAAAAATATTGAACAGAAGGGAATTGACAGCCGAGAGCAATATGGCAAGAATTTTCAGCAAGGGACACCCCTTGGTGAAAGAGTAAAGAACCTGGGTGAAGATATCGGCAGTTCAGCCGAAGAAGTTCGCAAAGGTGTTGTTAAGGGGACTCAGCGTGGATTTGAAAATCTCAAGGGTAATACCCAAAATGCAGCTGAAGACGTGACAAAAAATGTTCAGCGTGGGGCTGAGGATGCTGGTAAAAATGTTAAACGCACAGCCGAAGATGCAGGCGATGCAGTGAAGGGAGCAGTCAGAAACGCTGATTGAAATTAGTTATTCAATCTTTTGCAAAAATATGAAAGCGCCCACACACCTTTAGTTTGGGGCTACCTAAGCAAAGCCTGCCTACACAGGCTTTGTTTGGTTTTTAGGTGGGTTTAATTCCCTTGAACTCTATTACATAGATATCTCTAGAAATTAAATATGCGTTATTCAGAACCATTGTAGAGATGTAGCACTGCTACGTCTCTACATTCATTTTTTACCAGATGTCTAAGGGATTTCCAACAAATAAATTACCCAATCTTGTGGGGTGGGCCGAAAAGCCATTGGTGTCAACTTAAGTCAGAAAGCTTATTCCACGGTCATTTTACCCCACACGCCAGATGCTCCACTACAGCGCTTCGCGCATCCTGCGGCGGGGGAGACCCCAAGCACCGCACTGGCTCCCCTTAATCCCCTCCCCGTGAACGGGGAGGGGAGATTTTGTCGCTAGACAAAAGCGGGGTGGGGTTGCGAGGGCATGATTAGTAGTTGAGTGAACTTGGTATAACGCCATTGCGAGGGTTTTACGTTAAGTTGACACCAATGCCACCCCACAAGAAGTAGTTGAATATTTTTTTATTTGGAAGTCCCTAATGAGTCTTTGAACTCCGTTAACGAGTCTTTGAACTCCGTTAACGAGCCTTTGAACTCCGTGAGCAATTTTTTTGTGCTGTCGGTAATTGCCTGCAACTGCGCTGTAGTAGAGTGTAACTAAATTGATAGCGCTGTGAATACAATCCTAATTTGTTCAGCTAATTCTCGAAATAGGGAAAAACTGCCCTTGGATGACGAATCACAGAATTACCCAACTTCTGTACAAAATTGACTCGCAACTAGATAAGCTTTTCCAATCAAAAGGCTGAAGGAAGACAAGGTTAATAGTAATGTTAAACTCACAGGCTAAACGCATCTTCATCAGCTACAAGCGTAATGCTAGCCCAGATGAACCGGTAGCGCTGCAAGTCTTCCAGGCACTATCGCAGCAACACAAAGTCTTTATCGACCAAACAATGTCCGTTGGTACACGCTGGGCTGAACGTATTGAAGCAGAAATCCGCCAAGCTGATTTTTTGATTACTTTCCTTTCAGCCTTGTCAACCAGCAGCGAGATGGTGGTAGCAGAGATAGAGACAGCATACCACTTGGCAAAATCACAAGAAGGACGACCCATAATTCTCCCGGTGCGTCTGGCGTATCAAGAACCGTTTTTGTATCCTTTGAGTGCTTACTTAAATGGCATTAACTGGGCATTCTGGAAAGATGCAGAAGATACGCCGCACCTAATTGCAGAGTTGTTACAGGCTGTCTCTGGTGGTGCATTGGCTATCAGTGAAGAAAAATCAAAAGCAGATTTACTCCAGATAAGTCAGCCCTCACTCTTACCCCATCCCTTTCCTTCAGCACAGCCAGTCTCGCTGGAAATGCCCGAAGGGACTATGGAATCGCAATCTGCTTTTTACGTGGAACGCTCATCTGATGCACTTACCTTAGAGACTATTGAGCGGCAAGGTGTGACAATTACAATTAAAGGCCCCCGGCAAATGGGCAAAAGTTCCCTGTTAATCCGCACAATTAATACTGCTGTGAATGCAGGTAAGCGGGTTGCTTTGCTGGATTTCCAATTATTTGATAAAGCGGCCTTAACTAATGCTGACCTTTTCTTTCGCCAGTTTTGTACTTGGTTAACCGATGAACTGGAAATGACAGACAAAGTTGATGAGTATTGGAATATGCCTTTGGGCAATAGTCAGCGTTGCACCCGCTATGTAGGCCGCTATTTGTTGAAGGAGTTTGGCAACCCCCTTGTCTTAGCGATGGATGAGGTGGAAAGGGTCTTTGATACCGATTTTCGCTCTGATTTCTTTGGAATGCTGCGAAGCTGGCACAATAGCCGCGCCACTACTCCCATCTGGAAGCAACTGGATTTAGCGCTGGTTACTTCCACCGAACCCTACCAGCTAATTGATAATCTCAACCAATCCCCCTTTAATGTTGGGTTAGTAATTGACTTAGAAGACTTTACAGCAGCACAGGTTGCTGATTTAAACCGCCGTCATGGTTCACCCTTCAACGCTAGCGAAGAAAAGCAATTAATAGCGTTGCTAGGTGGACATCCTTACTTAGTACGCCTTGCCCTGTATTCAGTTGCTAGCGATCGCTTCTATCCTACCGAATTATTTGCCAATGCGATCGCAGAAAATGGCCCCTTTGGTAATCATCTGCGTAACCACCTCTTCCGGCTGCATAACAAACAGGAGTTAGTTCAAGGTATGTTCCAAATAATTCGCCAGAACACCTGTGAAGACGAGCGCATCTTTTTCCGCTTACGGGGTGCAGGTTTAGTGCGCCGGGAAGGGCGTGTAGTGTTTCCCCGTTGTCAACTTTACACTGATTATTTCCGGGAGCATCTGCGTGGCTAATCAAAGCATTTACACCGTAGGCGGGACGGTACAAGCTGGCGGTGGGATTTACATTCCCCGTCAAGCCGATGAAGAATTGCTCGGTTTGTGTCGGTCAGCAATTTTCGCCTATGTTCTCACGCCGCGCCAAATGGGTAAGTCTAGCCTGATGGTACGCACGGCGCAAACGCTAACGGATGAGGGAATTCGCTCGGTAATTGTTGACCTTCAGGAATTGGGGGCACAAGTCACACTGGAACAGTGGTATTTTGGCTTTTTGGTTAAGCTAGATGACCAACTCATGTTTGATACAGATGTAATGAGTTGGTGGCAACAACACGAGCATTTAGGGGTATCGCAACGGCTAACGCTGTTTTTTGAGCAGGTTTTACTGGCTGAGATTGAAGAACGGGTGGTGATTTTTGTGGATGAAATTGATTCCACCCTCAGCTTAGATTTTACCGATGATTTTTATACAGCAATTCGCTATCTCTACGTTGCCCGTGCGACTAATCCTAAATTTCACCGTCTCTCTTTTGTCTTAATGGGGGTAGCGACTCCTGGCGATTTAATCCGCGATGCCAAGCGCACACCGTTTAATATCGGACAGCGTGTAGATTTGACTGATTTTACCTTTGAGGAAGCTTTACCCTTAGCTGAGGGATTAGGATTACCCAGCAATGAAGCCAACCAGATATTACGCCAGGTGTTGAAGTGGACGGCGGGACACCCATATTTAACGCAGCGTCTCTGTGGTGCCTTATTAGCAGAGAGAATTGTAGAGACGCGATTCATCGCGTCTGTAGACAAAATAGTGAGCAGCACATTTTTTGGCTCAATGAGTGAGCAAGACAATAACTTGCAGTTTGTGCGGGATATGCTGACTAAACGCTCACCAGACCCAGAGGTTTTGACAATTTACCGCGAGATTCGCTGGGGTAAGCGGACGGTTGTGGATGAGGAGCAGTCTTTAGCTAAATCTCACTTGAAGCTATCGGGAGTGGTGCGGCGAGAGAATAATGTTTTGCGGGTGCGGAATCAAATTTATCGGCAAGTCTTTGATTACAAGTGGATTAATAAACATTTGCCGTTTAACTTGCGGGATAGGTGGCAGCAGCTTAAACCAGCACTGCCTTCTGTCGTTGTGTTGGTAGTATTTTTACTTTTAATCACGGGAGTGGCTGTGTATGTGAATGGCGAACGTCTGACTGCCCAAAATGCCCTCAAAGAGGCAAAAAAACAGCGTCTAGAAGCAGAAACTCAACGCAATGAGGCAGCGCGAGAAGCTGGAAATGCGGGAACACAGCAGAAAAAAGCAGAGGAACAACGCAGGGAGGCGCAAAAGCAAAAGTACATTGCTAATCACCAGAGTGAAAGAGCTAAAAAAGGAGAGGAGCAAGCAAAGTCTGCACAACAATTAGCTGAAGAAAGGGGAACAGAGTTAGCAAATGCACTTCATAAAACAAAAACTGCTGAACAATTAGCTAAGGACAGACAGGCAGACGCTGAAAAGCAACGAGATTTTGCCAAGGTAAAAGAACAGGAAGCAACTGCCGCTAAAGCAGATGCGAATAAACGTCGGATAAATGCGGAAATTCGCGTTGATAGCCTCAAATCACAAAACCTGCTGGCATTAAATTTAGAACTTAATGCTTTAGTAGCAGGCTTGAAGGCAGGCAAAGGACTCAAAACATTAAATAAAAATGTAGAACCAGATACTCGCGTTTTGGCACTAGTCACACTCCAGCAGGTAATTTATGGAGTCAAGGAACGTAACCGACTAGAAGGTCATAGCAGTTCGGTTACTAGCGTAGCATTTAGCCCCGACGGTCAAACCATTGCCTCTGCCAGTTATGACAAGACGGTGAAGTTGTGGAATCGCAACGGGCAACTCTTACAAACTCTCCAAGGTCATAGCGATTCGGTTACTAGCGTAGCATTTAGCCCCGACGGTCAAACCATTGCCTCTGCCAGTTATGACAAGACGGTGAAGTTGTGGAATCGCAACGGGCAACTCTTACAAACTCTCCAAGGTCATAGCGATTCGGTTACTAGCGTAGCATTTAGCCCCGACGGTCAAACCATTGCCTCTGCCAGTTATGACAAGACGGTGAAGTTGTGGAATCGCAACGGGCAACTCTTACAAACTCTCCAAGGTCATAGTAATTCGGTTAATAGCGTAGCATTTAGCCCCGACGGTCAAACCATTGCCTCTGCCAGTTATGACAGCACGGTGAAGCTGTGGAATCGCAACGGGCAACAGTTACAAACTCTCCAAGGTCATAGTAATTCGGTTAATAGCGTAGCATTTAGCCCCGACGGTCAAACCATTGCCTCTGCCAGTTATGACAGCACGGTGAAGTTGTGGAATCGCAACGGGCAACAGTTACAAACTCTCCAAGGTCATAGCAGTTCGGTTAATAGTCTGGCATTTAGCCCTGACGGTCAAACCATTGCTTCTGCCAGTGATGACAGCACGGTGAAGTTGTGGAATTGCAAGGGGCAACTCTTACAAACTTTCCCAGGTTATAGTGATTCGGTTAATAGCGTAGCATTTAGCCCTGACGGTCAAACCATTGCTTCTGCCAGTGATGACAACACGGTGAAGTTGTGGAATCGCAAGGGGCAACTGTCACAAACTTTCCTAGGTCATAGCGATTCGGTTAGGGGCGTGGCATTTAGCCCCGACGGTCAAACCATTGCCTCTGCCAGTTATGACAAGACGGTGAAGCTGTGGAATCGCAACGGGCAACTCTTACAAACTTTCCTAGGTCATAGCAGCTCGGTTAATAGCGTGGCATTTAGCCCCGACGGTCAAACCATTGCCTCTGCCAGTTCAGACAAGACGGTAAAGCTATGGAATCGCAACGGGCAACTCTTACAAACTTTCCTAGGTCATAGCAGCTCGGTTAATAGCGTGGCATTTAGCCCCGACGGTCAAACCATTGCCTCTGCCAGTTCAGACAAGACGGTAAAGCTATGGAATCGCAACGGACAACTCTTACAAACTCTCCAAGGTGATGGCGATTCAGTTACTAGCGTAGCATTTAGCCCCGACGGTCAAACTATTGCCTCTGCCAATTGGCAGGCAACGGTAAACCTGTGGAATCGCGACGGGCAACTCTTACAAACTCTCCAACGTACTAGGGTTCCGGTTTTGGGCGTAGCATTTAGCCCCGACGGTCAAACCATTGCCTCTGCCAGTTGGGACAGTATGGTGAAGTTGTGGACTCGCAACGGGAAACTTTTACAAACTTTCCTAGGTCATAGCAATTCAGTTAATAGCGTGGCATTTAGCCCCGATGGTCAAACCATTGCCTCTGCTAGTGATGACAACACAGTGAAGCTGTGGAATCGTAACGGGCAACTCTTACAAACTCTACAAGGTGATGGCGATTCAGTTAATAGTGTGGCATTTAGCCCCGACGGTCAAACCATTGCCTCTGCCAGTGATGACAACACGGTGATCCTGTGGAATCTCAATTTGGATGATTTAATGGTTAAGGGTTGTGCTTGGGTGCGCGATTATTTGCAAAATAACTCTAATGTGAGTGAGAGCGATCGCCATCTATGTGATGATATTGGCACAGGCAGGTGACGCGGTGACGTGGAGAGATTTTAGTAATGAGCGATCGCCCCAACCTAGAATAAAGCGATCGCCTGTATGATTTTATGATGATAGTGCGATAAATCTGCCAGACACCACGAACAAGCAAAGCTTCATAACGAAACTCATGCGTTTGTTAATAAAACTCATGAGTTTGTTGATGAAACTCATGAGTTTGTTGACAACAGCTTATATATTTACGTGTTATCACTTATATGATTTTATGATAATGGTGCGTCACTGAAGAATCTGATGGTGCATAAGAGTAGCCTATTGTAGCGATCGCTCTTGCTGTAATCTGAGAAAGTGCGATCGCCCTTATAATTTCAAATGATGTTGCGTAGGCGCAGCCTGTTGTAGACATCGCTAGCAATACTACAAATATTTCTGCAACAATAACCCTAACTTTTCCTTTGTCGCTGCTGGTGCTTTATCCAACTGAGTCAAAATCGCATATTGCAACGCCGAATGCGCCTCACTGGTTGGTGGATTTTCACTCAAACGCCGCACAGTTTCTTGAATCACCTTTTGAGCATTCACAGCATTCCGCAGCAAATTGCCAATCACCAATTCCACCGTCACACTGTCATGGTCTGGATGCCAACAATCATAATCTGTCACCAGCGCTAAGGTTGCATAAGCAATTTCCGCTTCCCTTGCCAACTTCGCCTCCGGTAAATTCGTCATTCCAATAATTGTTGCACCCCAACTGCGGTAAAGATTCGATTCTGCCTTTGTAGAAAAAGCTGGCCCTTCCATGCACACATAAGTGCCGCCGCGATGGAGAGTAACTTCTGGTAAATTGAGAGATGCGATCGCATCTGCCAACACAACAGCCAAATTCTTACAAATCGGATCGCCAAAGGCAATATGAGCCACAATTCCCTCACCGAAAAACGTTGAAATCCGATTTTTAGTTCTATCGATAAACTGATCTGGCACCACCATATCCAGTGGTTTCGCCTCTTCCTTTAAAGAACCCACAGCACTAGCTGAAATTAAATACTCTACACCCAATTGCTTCATCGCGTAGATATTAGCGCGAAACGGTAACTCAGAGGGTAACAGCGTGTGATTGCGGCCATGACGCGCTAAGAAAGCTACCCGTGTACCATCCAGTGTTCCCAGAATCAAAGCATCAGATGGTGAACCAAAGGGAGTTTGGACATGCACCTCTTCGACATCTTTGAGCGCGTCCATTTTATACAGACCACTGCCACCAATAATCCCAATACTAGCTTGAGCCATGAGCTTGAACCTGTTCCTTACCGATCTGCTAAGTTATTTTACCGAAAAGGGGAGTAGCAGAGAAGCCAGTTTCTAGGTCAATACGCTTGGGTTAAGGATTTTTTCGAGAACCACAGGTCTGTAGAGACGTTGCAATGCAACGTCTCTACACTGCCATCAGAACAAGGGTTTTAGCAATCAAATCTCCGATAATTTTTGCAGATTAATGGTTATGATTCGCACTGAAGTTAATCGTCATCATAATGTGTAATCGATGCTTAATGTATACAAATGTTAAGTAGACGCACTCTTACGCAGCGAAACAAAGCAAGCGTTATACTTTTGGGAAAAGGCTTATTTTAACCCCTGCTTTTAACATTTTCATAAATCAATGACTCTCAATTTTCGCTTTGCGGTAGTCAGCGACTTACACCTGGCACTTCCCCACACAATCTGGGATCATCCTAGCCGTTTTCATCTGGTAGAAGTCAGTATCTCGGCGTTTCAAAGTGTACTCGAACATTTAATACAACTCGATTTAGATTTCTTATTGTTGCCAGGAGATTTAACCCAGCACGGCGAGCCAGAGAATCACGCCTGGTTACAACAATGTTTAGCCCAGCTACCTTTTCCCGTCTATGTTGTTCCTGGTAATCATGATGTTCCTGTGCTGTTAGCCGATCGCCAATCAATCGCTTTTGCAGATTTTCCCTACTATTACACAAAGTGTGGCTATGAAGATCCGCAGCAGATTTACTACGTTCGTCAATTACTGCCTGGAGTTAAGCTGATTGGACTAAATTCTAACTTCTTTAATGACCAGGGAGAACAAGTGGGGTATTTGGATACCAAACAGCTACGTTGGTTAGAAGAGGTACTGGCGGCATCTATTGATGAATTAGTTTTAGTGATGGTGCATCATAATGTGGTGGAACATTTGCCCAATCAATCGAACCATCCACTCGCAAATCGCTATATGTTAGCGAATTCAGCAGAACTATTGCAGTTGCTGAGGCGCTACGGAGTCAAGCTAGTATTTACGGGGCATTTGCACGTTCAGGATATTGCTTACTCAGATGGAGTATATGATATTACCACTGGTTCTTTAGTGAGCTATCCTCACCCTTATCGGGTGCTAGAGTTTCATCGAGATAACCAAGGTAAAGAATCGTTGCAAATTGTATCCCATCGGGTAGAGTCAGTGCCTGATTTCCCCGACTTGCAACAGTTATCGCGGCAATGGATGGGCGATCGCTCTTTTCCCTTCTTAATCAAGCTACTAACTCATTCTCCATTAAACTTACCATTATCACAGGCGAAAAAATTAGCTCCTAGTTTGCGAGACTTCTGGGCAACTATTGCCGATGGAGATGCAATATTAGACTATCCCCACTTTCCATTAGAAGTGCGTCGCTATATTGAGACTTATAATGCATCAGCACAGTCTAATCCAGGTATTAATACTGGTGGAACTCTTACACTGATTGATAATAACAGCACACTTTTGCTGCGTTAGGAGTGAAGAGTATCAGTGTGAAGGTAACTTTTTTGTCTGGGCTGAATGCTTGTCAAGTAGCTTATTCTGCTGTATTTCTTTTTAGATAGCGATCGCTCCTGCCATAATTCTCCTATCAAAAGTCACCAAGACGCAGGCTACTCCAAACTCTTGTACAGACGCGATTAATCGCGTCTCTATTCCCAACAGGCGCGATTAATCGCGTCTCTAACGCTCTTCTATTACTCTCGTTAAATAAAAATTCAGAACCCTTGATTTTTAAGGCTTTGATAAATTTACGAGTAGGTTGGGTTGAGGGACGAAACCCAACACGAAAAACCCTTGGTTTTGTTGGGTTTCACTAAAGTTCAACCCAACCTACATTTTTTCTTTCATCAGAGTCATAAAAGAGCGCTAATTACCGATATCTTCATTCCAAAGTTCGGGATTCGTTTCAATAAACTCACTCATCATTTGTTCGCAATCATCAAGATTCAGATCAATTACTTCCACACCGTGAGATACCATAAATTCTTTAGCACCAGGAAAAGTTTTGGATTCTCCCACGATGACTTTTTTAATACCAAATTGCACCACAGCCCCAGCGCACAAGTAACACGGCATTAAAGTTGAATAGAGTGTAGTACCTCTGTAGCTGCCAACTCTCCCAGCATTGCGGAGACAATCGATTTCCGCGTGGGTGACAGGATCGCCATCTTGCACACGTTTATTGTGTCCTCTGCCGAGAATTTTGCCATCCTTGACGAGAACCGAACCAATAGGAATTCCACCTTCTTGTCTGCCTTGTTTTGCTTCTTGAATAGCAGCTTCCATAAACTCATCCATATTAATTCTCCTTTTATGACAAAACAACTAGTATTAATGGATCACGATGGCGGTGTAGATGATTATTTGGCAACTATGCTGCTGTTGACGATGGATCATATCGAACTCCTTGGTGTTGTCGTCACTCCAGCAGATTGCTATGTCCAACCGGCTGTTAGCGCCACACGTAAAATTCTCGATTTGATGGGATTTTCTCATATCTCGGTAGCAGAAAGTACTGTACGCGGTATCAATCCATTTCCTCCTCTCTATCGCCGTGATTCCTTTATCGTTGACCATCTTCCCATTCTCAATCAAAGCGAAACCATCACCACGCCTCTGGTTGCCGAAACAGGTCAAGATTTCATGATTAAGGTGTTGCGGGAGGCATCAGACCCCGTAACGTTGATGGTAACTGGGCCGTTAACAACGGTAGCAGTAGCTTTGGACAAAGCACCAGACATTGAAGCCAAGATTCACAAAATTGTTTGGATGGGAGGTGCATTAAATGTCGGTGGCAATGTAGAAAAAAGTTTAGAACCTGGACAAGATGGTTCTGCCGAATGGAATGTTTATTGGGACGCGGTTTCAGCAGCACGGGTATGGGAAACGCAAATTGAAATTATTATGTGTCCTTTGGATTTAACTAATAATGTCCCAGTTACATCAGAATTAGTGCAAAAAATGGGGCGACAACGCCACTATCCCATCTCTGATTTAGCAGGACAATGTTATGCGCTAGTTATCCCCCAAGATTATTATTTTTGGGATGTGCTGGCGACAGCTTATCTGGGACACCCAGAATATTATCAATTGCGCGAATGGAAAACAGAAATTATCACCACTGGAGTCAGTCAGGGGCGGACTAAAGTAGTTCCTAGCGGACGCAAGATTTATGCAATGGATAAAGTAGATAAAGACGCTTTTTATGCTTATATCTTGCAGCAATGGGCAAGATAAAAAATTAGTGGCGTGGATACTCAAACTCGCTACCGAAAATTAACGAAAAAGCTCACCAGATGCAGACAACCTCTGCAACTCAACTGACCATATTGGAGCATTCCGGCGCAAAGACTTTTTTGGGTACGATACCATATTAAGACTGAAAAATTACTCATAGCGTGCTTTTTTAGATTTAATCACCTCAATTACATCATCGTGTCTTTGCCCCTCGATAATATCCTTGAGATGAATTTGCCCATTAATCTCTGACGGTAGGGGAAGACGACGCAACTTACGATAAACGTCAGCTTTTTGAGTTGGGAAGAGGCTGGCGCAATCATTAATTTTTTTAACCGTTGTGGCTTTTTCATCTTCACTCAGTCTGCCAAGATCCTTCTCAAAGTTGCTTGTTGACTCAATTAGAACATCCACGTTACGAACCGCCAATCTGAATTTAGCTACTTGCTCTCTGTCCTTAGCATAGTAACAGTGATATACAGAGTTTTTTTATATATTATTTTTACAAGGACATTATATGGAAACTTTATTAATATTATTATATGCCAAAACGCCCAAAAAAAATTGCTGTAAAAGCTTTATGAGACAATTTGTCTCAAGCATTCTGTTTAGAAAACAGAAGAGAGATACAACGATTATTAATAATTAATAAACTTTAAACCTAAGAAGAGAGCCGCAACGGTTCCTGCAACAGAAATTTCACCTTGGACAATCTTATCTAAAACTGATTTTATAGGAATAAACACAATTTCAATTTCTTCTGTAATATCGAGTTTTTGCTCTCCAATTTTACTTACATTTTCTGCTAAAAATAAATGTATTTTATTGGTATCTTTGCTTGGCTTATCATATAGAGTCCCGATTTTTCTAAATTCTTGGGCAATATAACCAGTTTCTTCGGTAAATTCTCTAATTGCTGCTACTTCTGCACTCTCTTTTGCCGGGTCAAAATTCCCGGCTGGTAGTTCTAAGAAAAATTCACCTACGGCGTGTCTGTATTGCCAGACAAAAATAATTTCTTTATTAGTAGTGATAGGTAAAACCATCGCAACGTCAGGCTTAATACTGACAAAATAATCATCTATAATTTTACCATTAGGCAATTCTATTTCATCTTGCCTGATCTGACACCAGGGGTTATCTAAAACCATTTTTGATTTTAAAGTCTTCCACTTTTTTAAGTCGCTCATAAATCAAGTAGAAAATAAAATTATGTATACCAACTTTAGTAATTAAGCAATGAATGTAAAAAAGTATAACAGATACATCCGATAATCTAAACTTTGAACTTACACTTGCTTTTGCGATAACATAATATGCAGAATTAGTATGCAAATAAATGTAAATTTATTTACAGTAAATAAAAGATTTCCGTTGACCATTAGTAGAGGTACAACGGCACAGACAACGAATGTATGGGTGAGGATTTCAGAAGATGGTATCGAAGGCTGGGGGGAAGCATCGCCATTCGGTGTGGGTAATCATCGGCAATCAACTGATGTAATCAAAGACGCCCTACAGCAAGTTGTGCCACTGTTGCAAACATTCAGCCCCTTACAACGACAGGAAATTGAGCAAGTTTTAACACAAAATCAGGTTCCTTCTGCTGCAAGAGCTGCCTTGGATATGGCAATGCACGATTGGTTAGGTAAGCGCGTAGGATTACCTTTGTGGCAAATTTGGGGACTCGATCGCAATCAAATTGTCCCAACTTCAGTCACAATTGGGATTAATTCGCCCGAAGGTGCGATCGCTAGAGCGCGAGACTGGTTACAATTTACCGATGTCCGCCTTTTTAAGGTGAAGTTAGGTAGTCCAGATGGCATAGATGCAGATAAAAAAATGCTCTTAGCGGTGCGAGAAGAAGCACCGGAATTAGAGTTTTTCGTTGATGCCAACGGGGGTTGGAGTTTAGAAGATGCGATCGCAATGTGCAATTGGCTGGCTGAATTGGGTATAAAGTATGTAGAACAGCCATTGCCACGGGGTCAAGAAAAAAGTTTAGCAAAACTCAAAGAACACTCTCCCCTACCCATCTTTGTTGATGAAAGTTGCTTCACAAGCTCTGATATTCCCGATTTGGCAAATTACGTGGATGGGATTAATATCAAACTGATGAAATCAGGGGGACTAACAGAAGCGATGCGAATGGTACATACAGCGCGAGCATATCGGTTACAAGTAATGTTCGGTTGCTATTCTGACAGTTCGCTAGCTAATACAGCAGCATTACAGCTAGCGCCACTAGCTGATTATTTAGATTTAGACAGTCACCTTAACTTAATCGATGATCCCTTTACGGGTGCATTGCTAAAAGAAGGTAGAGTTTTGCTAAACGATTTACCAGGTTTGGGGGTAAAACACAGTGCGTCTACCACTTAATCAAAGAGTAGCTATCTTACTTCATGAGGGAACTACTGGGGCTCACGGCAAAACAGGACTCGCAATTTTACGTTACAGCGAAGCACCAATTGTAGCCGTCATCGATCGCGAATGTGCTGGCAAACCTCTGACAGAATTAACAGGTATCAAGCGTGATGTACCGATTGTGGCATCGGTAGCCGCAGCCCTAAAGTACAACCCAGAAGTTTTGGTAATAGGTATTGCTCCAAGTGGTGGTGCGATCCCAGATGATTATTGGGTGGAAATCAAAGACGCTCTAGAAGCTGGGATGTCGTTGGTGAACGGTTTGCATACACCAATGGCAAATATACCAGACTTAAATGCACTGCTCAAACCAGGGCAACTAATTTGGGATGTCCGCAAAGAGCCGTCTAATATAAGTGTTGCTAGTGGAATAGCACGCACGCTTCCATGTCGGCGGGTGTTGACAGTGGGAACCGACATGGCGATCGGTAAAATGTCAACTAGCCTACAGTTACATTGGGCATCAAAACTGCGGGGCTGGCGTTCTAAATTTCTCGCCACAGGTCAAACTGGGGTGATGTTAGAAGGGGATGGTGTGCCTTTAGATGCCGTGCGGGTAGACTTTGCTGCTGGTGCTGTGGAACAAATAGTCATGCGCTACGGTAAAAACTATGACATCTTGCACATTGAAGGACAAGGTTCACTGCTACACCCTGGTTCAACGGCAACCCTACCCCTGATTCGTGGTTCCCAACCCACTCAACTGGTGTTAGTCCATCGGGCGGGACAAGTTCATATCCGTAATCATCCCCATGTAATCATCCCACCTTTACCAGAGGTAATTCGTCTTTATGAAACCGTTGCTAGTGCTGGTGGCGCTTTTGCAAGTGTGCCTGTAGTGGGTATAGCGCTTAACACAGCACATTTAGATGAATCTGCGGCTGAAAATGCGATCGCTCAAATAACAGCAGAAACCGGGCTACCTTGCACCGATGTAGTCCGCTTTGATGCCAATGTGCTTTTGGACGCAGTGATGAAGAATTAGATGTAGATTTTATTTCATCCAAAAATGATTGCAATAGATGGTGCGCTAAATACGATTATTAGTAGTCTGTCAAATTCATTTTGATGGTTAGAGAGACGCGATAAATCGCAGTCTCTACAATAATAAGTCCTTTGTCTTGACGGCGATTTATCGCGTCTCTTGCCTTAACCGAACCGTATTGCCTGATAAGTAACTTTTATTAAAGTCATCAGCCTTTTTTTGTCAAGTCCTCTTGACGTTTCGTAACAATATTGTTAAATTTAGTTACATAAGTAAACAAAAGAAGAGAAAAAAATATGTACACCACTGTAAATGAAGACGGCATTCTCAATAACTACGCAGCTGAACCCAAGGTTTACTACACCGAGTACCCAGCAATTTGGGAACAACGTAAATACGTTTTACAAGGTTTTTTTGCGACTTTAATTGTCACAACTTTAGTTTTGGTTAGTTTTAGCGTTAGCTAAGATTTTCAATTTCGATATCGCTGTATCTCATTGTCATTCGTACCTCTCTCTCTTACCCCGGTTAGTTTCGCCGGGGTTTTTTGTGTTCGCATCTTCAAGGGCAAGTAGTATATCGCGTTGTAAAATAACAGCGTAGACATAGCCCAACCCAGACATCACTCAAACAACAGCAGAAACAGGTCTATGACTCTTTGTGGCACTGCAACCCGAAAGGGATACCTTCCCAATATGTATATCCACTAGCGTAACTGCGATCCCACGTATGCATCATTAGCATCCACTTAACTTTTCCGTCGTAGAGTAAAGGAAGCATGTGATCTCGACGAGAACTGGGCAAGTCAGACTTATTTAGCTTTCTTTCACCGAAAGCTTTCTTCTCTCCACCACTATCACTGATATATCCAAAAACTCTGTTTTCAGTTGATTCATAACTAAACTCTACTTCTGCTGTCCGACCATCTAAATTACACTTCCATTTTCCATCCCAGTCAGATTTCAAGACTTCTTGAGCGAATTGTCGGTCAGGAACTTGAGCATAAACACCTTGTTGAAATGGGAAACCATACATCAATATACCTATTCCCATCAAAAAACAAAAAAGCAGAATTGCAATTTTTTTCATGGCTTTTATTTTTTTATATAAATATCACCTGGGTACTTCTATCGGAGGATTTTGAGGACGACCTAAACCTCCGTAATCTATAATTACTTCTCGCTCTAAAAACTTCTGTAGAGATGGCTGTTGTTGAAGGGTGGGTATTTGAGGAGCGACAGATTCAGTCCAGTTTTTCGGATCTACAAATACTGCGATCGCCCAACGAGTTTCTTCAGTAATCTTAATCGGTTCAATAGTCTCTGGTTTACTGCTATCGTAGCTGAAACCCTCTCTTAAAGATATCCCTTCTTGCTGACTATCAGTAGTAACTTTGGCATTGCCAACTAAGGCATCAATTATTACTCTTTCCGCAGAAGAATCAACTTGAACTATAGTTATGCCAATACTTTCTGGGGAAACATTAATCTTCTCAGAAGAGTCTGCTTGGCTGGTAAGAAAGTTAGACAAAGCTTTAGTTTTTAGCAAACTACTAGCAAACTGAGTAATGTCAGGAGTTTTAGAGAGAAAGAAAGGAACGGTTTGAATTCTACTTACTTGCCCTATGTCTCGTACTTTTATTATTCCGTGACACAAGCCACCTTTAGTATTATTAATAAGACCCCAAGCAAACATAAATTTACCATTTACAATAGTACAAGGAAACTTGTACGTAGTTCTCTGGGTATTAGGACCGACTTGTACCAATGGATCTATAGCACCAGAACTGGTAAAAAACCTCAAATGACCAAAGGGTTTCTTGGAGCCAGATGGGACTAATAAAAGCCGATTCTTAGCTGTGATTACTTTAGGTTGATCGGCTACAGGCAACAATCCACTACTCTTTTTTTCCAGTACTTGCAATTCTTGTCCTTGATCTCCTATATTTTTAATTTCCGCCTTAATAGGCTCTTGTGCAGAACTATTAACATCAATCGCCAACGAGTAAAAAGGTATCAGTGCAGTAGTTAATGCAGAAATAAGTAATATTTGAAAATGAATTAACTTCACAAAACTCTCCTCTAAAGCAATAATTGAATCTAAAAACACCTACTTACTATCTATATCTCAGTCAGAGGAACAGCGATCGCCCAGAACCGATTTGAAGCGATCGTCAACAAAGCTAGTCAAAGAGAAAAATAATATTTGTTTGATGCTATAAGTTTTTCCTAATTGATGTGGTTCTGAACCCACGCCTGAACCCACACATGGATTGCACCAACCACAATAATTTTCCGTTTTGTTGAGCCATACTTTTTCAATCTCTAATAGAGTTTTACTAGGTATTAAGTTTGCTTCCTCTTGTGTATTTATTGTTTGATCGCGATTCAAGTCTGCTCCAGTTTTAAACATAATCTTATAAGTTTCTTGTAAAGCACTTTCTTTTGTATATAAGTTTTCACCATCTACCGGATCATCTTCATTAGAAGATAAATAAGTTCCATAATTTTTTGTATCTAAACGTTGAATAAGTACTGGAATTAAGTGGTCATGAATCATTTCTACTCTATTTTTTTCAGCTTCAGCCATAATACTTTTAATTTTATCTAAATCACTTTTTTTAATTTTTATCTGATTTTTACTAGTTTGTCTAAACATCCTATTGGCTGTTGACTGAATGGTCACATAGTAACTAAAAGCTCGCATTAAATCCTCATCTTTATCCCATTTTAGATTTATGCGATCCTGGCTTTTTGTATCTGCTACCTTCTTGTATTTATCTGCTTCCTCAAAAAGTTTCTGTAATGTTTCAATATTGTTGTCAATTTGACTGACACCAGCCCAAGCAGCAAGAAGATCCAATTGTTTTTGATTTTGTTGATTAATAAAAATGACAACACTTGCTATGATGAGCGAAACTATAGAGCCAATTCCTGCCGACAATATAAATTGCTCTCTTTGCCGTAGTTTACTGCTGTCTTTAACGAAAATTTGTTCATCTAAATTCAGGTCAACTTCAGGTTTTTGCAACCATTTTTTTGCCTCTAGTAAAGAAAGACCCCGCAAGAGAAGTCCTTGATCCTTTTTGTTGTTGATCCATTCAGTTCGTCTTTCATCTAATCTCTGACGCCACAAAAGAAAACTTCTTTGCTCTCTAATCCATATACCTAAATCAGACCATTCACGCAATAAGGCTTCATGGATAATGTCTACAGTCTCCGCATCGGTTACAAGCAGACGCTGATCGGCAAGTGTTTTTATAACTTGACGAGTAACTTGTTCATCATTGGTAGTTAGCAATTGAGAGATTAGTAAACGACGACGAGTATCGGGTATTGTGCCCTCGCCATAGTGGATAAGACGAGTGAAAATCCGCCTAGCTATGAGTTGCTCTTTTTCATCAAGATTCCTGTATGTCTCATTCGCCCACTGCCCGATCGCACCAGTTACTTTGCCAATTTTTTCGTAATCTACATGAGTTAATTTACCGTTAGAATGTTCGTTTTTACAAAGTTGTTCGAGAGTAAATTCTAGTAATGGAAGCGGGTTTTGCGTAGCTCCGATATCCTCAATGATTCGTTCATCTAAACCAGACTCAATTTCTAAACCAACTTGTGCAGCTGGTTTAGCGATCGCTTCTCTTAATTCAGTCTTATTGAGAGAAGTAATATTAACCTGACCAACTCCTAAAAAATGTCCTAGAG
The DNA here is from genome assembly GCF_017115105.1 of Nostoc sp. NMS2. Classification (GTDB taxonomy): domain Bacteria; phylum Cyanobacteriota; class Cyanobacteriia; order Cyanobacteriales; family Nostocaceae; genus Nostoc. The sequence goes on along the minus strand of NZ_JABXKH010000061.1, from coordinate 70,521 downwards.
GAGACCTGAGCAATGGATCGTAGAAATCTGCTCGTACAGCTATAATCAGTGTAATTTTGTGATTTTGAAATAATTTTTGATCGACTAATTCAGTTAAAAATCTGAGAAAATTTGACTGTTCTGGCTCAGGACAGAGTGCAAATATTTCTTCAAATTGGTCAATAAAAATAATTATTCGACTATTTGGATCTTCAACATTGAAAATTCCAGATTTTTGTAAATAACTATGAAAATCTTCAGATGGATTAGCAATATAAGCAGTATAACGATAGCCAACTGTGTAGATTTTATTAAATCCTGGTAGCTTAACTTGCTCCAGGTATGGCAATAGACCTGCTTGTACAACAGAAGACTTTCCGCTTCCTGAAGACCCAACTAAAGCTAGAAACCGAGGATTATTTTTTAAGTGATTAGCTAATTCTGCAACTAATGCCTCACGACCAAAAAAGAAATCGGCTTTATCTTTGGTAAATGCTTCTAAGCCTACATAAGGGCAGATATTAGTAATTTGTAGTGCCGGAAAAATTTCTTGCAAGAATTCGCTAGGAGTTATGAAAGCAGTTTCTCCCAGTCGTTGATATTTATCAACTGGTGTAATAGCTGTTACCATTCCTACTACACGATGAGTACGTTCATCTACGACTGGCGCACCACTAAAACCCGGTGTCACTTCTGTAGTGTTAGTCAGTTGAACTAAAGGTAGACCATTCTCGCCACTCATCAAGTCGCCGATAGTGCCATAACCATACATTCCTTCTAGTGGCTTGGCTTCAGGAAAACCAAAGGTTTTAAATGCATGACCTGACGAACCGGAAGAAGTACCTAATTGCAAAGGTTTTACTTCATTTGGTAGATTTCCCTCTAGATGCAGAATCGCAATGTCACCTACTGTAGACGCAGACCAGTACTGAGCATCTACACGTCCTATATAAGTCTGCTGTCCAGCGTAAAAGACCAGACTTACAGTACCTCCTGGTCCTGCTTTGGCATACTCGACAACGTGAGCGCAGGTCACAATTAATCCATCTTTAGTGACAATAAAGCCAGTACCAGCTGTTTTGCCGTCTGGTTTCAAGATCCGAACTATACCTGGAGTTAACTTATCCTGCTGTGTAGTCATTACGCTATTTAGGTTTTGAAAGTTGCTTCCACACCAGCTTGACACCGTAGTTTACTTCACCACTTCCCTTGCATACGGCAACATTCCCTGCCTCGCCAGTCATTTTTAGTCCAAAAGTCACCTCCATTTCAGTTGGTGGTTCAGATAGACACTGTACTGACTCAATAAATGCATTGACGTTATGCTTTATAGTTGTGTTTATGGCTTCTGCAAAGGTATTTTGTGCTACACCAACAGTCTGTTTTATTTTGTCTTGCAAGCCAGCCTTTACTAATCCTGGAGGTGGTGACACTTCCTCTTCTTCTACTTCCACAAGGATAGTGCTACCGTCTTCAGTGGCAAACTGAATGTATTGCGTCATTTAGCTTCTCTTTTGACGATACCGTCAACTAAATATAAGTAAATCTAGGCAATTTTGAGTCTTTACTATATTTATCAGCCAATTGAGAGAGGTTACGCAATTTTTATGTAAAAAATTGTGAACGAAATCAAGAGCTTTGCAACCATATCTCATGATGAAAGTTCTACAGCTAATTGCCTAAAGAGAAAAAAGAACGAGAGAAAAAAAATAGCGTTTTCATGAATCAAAAACCAGAATTATTCGTCACTTAAACTATCAATTCCCTACTTATTTCTACTGGAGGATGATTTATGTCATCACAACTGTTGCGATTTATGTCTTTGGGTATTCTGGGTTTATCTTTGTGTCTCGGCAATTCGGTAGCAATGGCGCAATACGATCCTTCTACTAACGATGGTGTAGTGGTGCCAACAGTACCATCAGGTGGTACATCAGGCGACACATCAACACCCATACCCATAGATACATCCACAGGCATACCACCCTCAACTGACGGTACAACTCGGTTTAGCTGTCAGAATTACAATGGTCAATACACCGTTATGTATCAACCACAAAGTCAACCAGGACAATTCTTTGCTTGGGCGGCACCTGCGACTTTGGGCGGTGGTTGGGATACACAAAAGCGTTGTGTAACAATTGCCAGTCGGTTGGAACAGTATCGTCCAGATGGCTTACAAGAACTCCAGACATCTGTACAAAATAACGAAAATATTGTCTGCGTCACAACAGACGCTAACTCAACCTGTAGAATTGTGCTGACAGTACCGCGTGGGAAAGATCCTGTTGTAATCCGCAATAGCATTTTTCAGAACTTGACTACTGCTGACAACGGACAGCAGACTATAGCGGTTAACACTTATGGCGATCGCAGTAGTGGAGGAAATGAATTATATAATTTAGGACGTACACTTCTAGGGAGTGGCAATAATCGGCTTAGTTCATCTAGAAGTGGCATTAATCTAAAACCTTTCCTCGATCGCAAAGATGGTGGTACTGGAAACAATTTGCGGAATGGAGTAGCAATTCGTCGTCGGTCTCAGCCTAACTCTGTTCGCTTAAAACCTGGTAACTTCCGCTAATGTTTGAATTACTCAACATTTCAGAACAATTTCACCAAAACCAAAAGATATCGTTTTTTCTGTCGCGGTAATTCTAAAATAGAGATTTACATTAAGGTGGGTAAACAGCCCACCTTATTTTATATCCGATGAAAGACCTATCATTAAGAGGATGTTTGAAAAGTCCTCTTATTGGTATCAAAAATTTTAAATCCTCTAAATTCTCCGATAATCAGTTAGCGCCAAAAGCCTTAAACTGCGTAGGTTGGGTTGAGGAACGAAACCCAACATTTCTGTATCTTTGTTGGGTTGCGCTTTGCTTAACCCAATCTACAATTTTTTTTAACTGAACCGTATTGATATAGCTTTTCCTAATCAAATGAGGTACATTATAGCCCCCTATCGAAGAGCGGGGAGGGGGTTGGGGGTGAGCTTTTTGTACCTCACTCAACTGGGAACCGCTATATACAGCGCTTCCGGCTATTATGCAATACAGTTTTTTTCCTTGCCCTCTCCTATCAAAGCTTTCAGATTTGGGAATGTACCTCATAGCTGCCGTAAGTGCTGTATAGAATCAATCCCTAAGTTTTGTCAACCACATTATCTATTCAGGATATAGGACTGAGAATAATTGCTGTGGAAAAAATATCTCTAAACCGACAATTATTTTATCTTAACCTTTTGCTAGCTGCTTCTTAATCTAAGCGGGATACTTTGAGATTGCCCAATTAAAAACTCATACAAAAAGTTATGTAGCTGTCTTCTAACAATCTCTAAGAACATTGATTTGGAAGGCAAATATTATATTGTCCATGTTGATATTGCAAACTCTCTAAGAGATTGTTTGAAAAGTGATCGGCTGTAATTTTAGGCACTTCTAGATCCCCCCTAACCCCCCTTCAAAAGGGGGAAGAATCAAAGTCCCCCTTCAAAAGGTGGATTTAGGGGGATCTAAAACGTTTTGCTACCGACCAAAGGACTTTTCAAACATCCTCTAAACTGCGAAGTGCATCTTTGTAGTTAACAGTCATTTACTGACAATATAAATGACATTTACACTCAAAATTTTCCATACTTTTACAGCGATGTGATTGGGCAACTTGATTCTGTAGTTGCCGCAGATAAACACTAATCTTCGCAAAACTTGAATCTACTCCAGCACTAAATTATGGTAATTAATAATACAATCCGCTTTTCCCAATTCAATGCTTCTCTAAACCGTAGCACTCAAGGTCAATTAGCGGCCGATTTGTCAACCCCCAATAATGCTCAGGCAAAAGCTGTTGCAGAAATTATCCAGCGTAATAACCCGGATGTGCTGCTAATTAATGAGTTTGACTACTCCCAAGAGGCAGTTAAACTATTCCAGCAAAATTATTTAGCCATAAGTCAAAACGGTGCGACTCCCGTTGACTACCCCTACTTCTATATCGCTCCCTCCAACACAGGTATTGCCTCTGGCTTTGACTTGAACAACAATGGCGCAGTAGTTACAACCCCAGGCACACCGGGATATGGCGATGATGCCTTCGGATTCGGGAATTTTCCAGGTCAATTTGGCATGTTGCTGCTGTCCAAATATCCCATTGACACCGCCAATATCCGTACCTTCCAAAACTTCCTCTGGAAGGATATGCCCAACGCTTTACTTCCCGACGATCCCACAACACCACAGCCAAATGATTGGTATTCTGAAGAGGAACTGGCAGTTTTACGCCTTTCTTCTAAAAGTCACTGGGATGTACCCATCGAAGTGAACGGCAAAACAATTCACGCCCTCGTTAGCCACCCCACACCCCCAACCTTTGATGGCGCGGAAGACCGCAACGGTAAGCGTAACCATGACGAGATTCGCTTGTGGGCAGATTATATTACCCCTGGTAAAAGTGATTACATTTATGATGACCAGGGTAAAACAGGCGGTATCGCTGCTGGTTCAGACTTTGTAATTATGGGCGATCAGAATGCTGACCCATTAGATGGTGATAGTTATGACAATGCTATTCGCCAATTGTTGCAAAATCCTGGGATCAATACTAATGTCATTCCTACCAGTCTTGGCGGCCCCCAACAAGCATTACAAGGTGGTGCAAACGCTAGCCAAAAAGGAAATCCTAGCTTTGACACCGCAGACTTTGCTGATACGGCTCCCGGAAACCTGCGGACTGATTACGTGCTACCCTCAGCTGACCTGACAATTGCCGACTCAGGAGTATTTTGGCCACTGAATACTGACCCGACATTCTCCCCAGTGGGTACTTTTCCCTTCCCCAGTTCTGACCATCGCTTGGTGTTCGCAGATGTGCAAACTAGACCAACTCAAGCAGGTAAAACCATTCCCAATGTAAGTTTTGAAAGGCAGACTACCTTCGTTACTGGCTTTATTCCTGCTGGTGCGGCGGGAACTGTGAATGGAATAGAGACACCATTAGGTGGATTGTCTGGTGTCACCTACGATCCAGTTAACAACCGCTACTATGCCATTTCAGACGATCGCTCTCAAGTTGCTCCTGCCCGCTTTTATACCTTCACTACTACCGATTCCGGGGTGAATTTTACCAATGTCACCACCCTAAAAGATACCAACGACAACTTTTTTGCAACCAACAGCCTCGACCCTGAAGGTATTGCTTTAACTAAAAATGGGACGGTCTTCATCTCTTCAGAAGGCGAAGTTAATCCTACTGCTGGTCGTGTTACTAATCCCTTTATCAAAGAATTTTCTCTTACAACAGGGCAAGAAGTGCGATCGCTTTTTATCCCCAGCAAATTCCTGCCAGTAGTTCAGGATACCAATAACAATGGTATTGTAGATGCCGGAGATACGCAGACATCAGGCGTATACAATAATCTGGCATTTGAAAGCCTGACCATCACACCTGACCAAAAAACCCTATTTACCGCCACCGAAAACGCCCTCTCCCAAGATGGATTAAAAGCTTCACTCACCAGTGGTAGCCCTTCCCGAATTCTGCAATATAATCTGGTTACTGGACAACCAGAAAAAGAATACCTCTACATCACCGATGCCATTCCCGAAGCACCCAACCCAAGCACCGGCTCTGCTGACAATGGTTTGGCGGATTTATTAGCAATAGATAATCGTGGTACTTTCCTCGCGTTAGAACGCTCTTTTGCCCAAGGTGTAGGCAACACCATCAAAATCTACGAAGTTTCTTTGCAAGGTGCAACTGATATTAGTTTCTACGATTCTCTCAATAGTTTGAGTGCTGAACAACTAGCAGCTATTAAACCCGCTCAAAAACGCTTACTGTTGAATTTAACTGACCTGAATTTGCCAACTGATGCAAATCACCCGATTACAGGAGTAGATAATATAGAAGGTCTTGCCTTCGGCCCCAAACTAGCAGATGGTCGTCAGTCCATTGTGCTGGTGAGTGACAACAACTTTAGCAACACCCAATATACCCAAATCCTCACCTTGGGTGCAGACTTGGTTCCAACTGCTGCACCCACATTAGAAACTCGTCCTGGTTTATTTGACGATGAAGATCCAGCACTACCTGCTGTAGATCAAAATGCCGATGCTGATGACCCTGCCATTTATGTTAACGCCACAAATGCTGCTGATAGTCTAGTACTAACATCAGTGAAAAATGCTGGATTGCGGGTTTATGACTTGTCTGGTAATTTGTTGCAGACAGTAAATCCTGGTGGTATTCGCTACAACAACATTGACCTGCAATACGGTTTTAAATTAGGCAATCAATCTATTGATATTGCCGTAGCTAGCGATCGCCAAAATGATAAACTAGCAATCTTCAAAATTAACCCCAACCCTGGCGCAGACGGTAACTACCTGGAGGATATCACCGATAGCAATATTGCTACAATCTTCCAAGCCTCACCTTTTGAACCTCCCTATTCCGCATCAACTCGCAGTTCTTACGGACTTACCTTATACCGTAGCCCTATAACTAACGATTACTATGTCTTTACCAGTCGCCGCCAAACTGGAGACATAGCTCAATTCAAGCTAATTGACAAAGGTAATAGCAAAATTGGAGCCGAACTGGTGCGGGAGTTCACCATCCCCTCACCCACAGCCACAGACCGTTCTCCCCAAACAGAGGGTATGGTAGTTGACCAAGAAACCGGCTTTCTCTACATAGCCCAAGAAGATGTAGGCATCTGGAAATTCCAGGCAGAACCGGACGGTGGCACAACAGGCAAGCTGATAGATCGCGTCCGTTTTGAGGGTGGTTCTCACCTTACCGATGATGCAGAAGGGTTGACCATTTACTACGGCAAAAACGGCACAGGCTACTTACTAGCATCAAGCCAAGGTGATAGCACCTTTGTTGCCTACACTCGTGAAGGCAATAACGAATACGTAGGGAACTTTGCCATTGGTAACAATGGGTCAATTGACAGCGTACAAGAATCAGACGGGGCAGATGTAATTAACCTGCCACTGGGGCCTAACTTCCCATTTGGTTTATTTGTCACTCAAGATGGCTCCAATGAACCTGCTAAAACCATCGATGGTGAAAACGTCAACTCTAACTTTAAGTTGGTGGCTTGGGAGAATATAGCCAATACCTTGCCCAATTCTCTAAATATTGACACCACAAGTTACGATCCCCGAAATCCTGTTAACCTGACAGGTGTACAGCCTACTTTCGGTTCTAGCAACAGCGATAATATTACAGTTCAGCCAGGAAAAACATTCTTTGCAGGTGACGGAGCAGATTTTGTTGAGGGTACTGAAGGGAACACAATCCAGGCTGGGAATGATGATGACACTGTACTCGTAGGCAGTAACTCTTCAGTATCCGGCGGAGATGGTAACGATCAAATATTTATTGGTCAAAACGGCGCGGCTCAAAATACTAATGCTGATGGCGGCAATGGTGATGATGTTATTACCGTAGTGGAAGCCAATGGTAGTAATAATTTGTTTGGGGCGGAAGGTAATGATACTCTCACAGTCATTGAAGGTTCTCGCCAATCATTATTCGGTGGCTCAGGTAACGACACCCTCAGCAGTAACGGCAGCAATAACCGTCTGTATGGTGGTTCTGGAGATGACAAACTCTTCTCTAATGTCAATGATTCGCTATTTGGTGGCGATGGTGATGATGTGCTATTTGCTGGTCAAGGAGGTAGCGATCGCCTCAGTGGTGGCACTGGTGCAGACCAATTCTGGATTGCTAACGCCAGTCTGCCAACTAGCAAGAACATCGTCACTGACTTTACAGTTGGGATTGACAAAATCGGACTTGGCGGTATTGGCGTAACTCAGTTTAGTACTTTAACACTATTACAACAGGGTAGTGACACCTTAGTAAAAGCTGGAAATACAGAGTTAGTTTCATTGCTAGGAATTACATCAACTAGCCTCACAGCCAATAATTTCGTTTTTTCAGATAGTATCGTAGCTTAGTTTGTTTGCCAAGTGGTCTGTCCCATTAAATTTGCGGGGCTGTAAGATCCCCGACTTCTTAAAGAAATCGGGGATTTGCTCACCCTCACCTATCAGAATTAATGACAATAGTCGTCGCCAGTCTTATCTTTTAGTTTAACTAAGTTTGGGGTTTAAGTCCCTGGCTCTACGGCAGAACGTTTTGTGACGGAGATTTAGCGCAAAGTGCGATCTTGGGGTCTCCCCAAGAGGAGCAACTTTGTAAGACAGACCCCGACACAAAACGTAATTACGAATTACGAATTACGAATTACGAATTATTTAAGGAACTATCAGTTGATATAATTGTTTTGTCCCTAACGGTGTTGACACTGTAGCTTCTACTTTGCGGTTAGAAGGTAAAGGAATAGTAATATCAAATCTGCCATTTGAATTAACATTTTGAGGCTGTTGATTAATTAACAGTATATTTACCGGATCAACAGTACCAACAATCTGGACTTGTTTACCTCTAGCTAAAAGTTGACTAACATTCAAACGAGTATCTTCTCGCAAAGGAACTGCTGGTGAAGGTGGTTGTCCAAGGATAGTCAGATTTTGAAATCCAGCTTTTACCAGCACTGTTTGTCCTTGAGCAGAGGTAGCTACTGCTCCTTCTTTAGTTCCAACACCCATTTTCCCGTCATTTTGAACGCTCACGCCAAACTCAGTCCCTCGGACTCCAGCAACTCCAGCCGGGGTTTTAATTTCTACACGAGAAGCATTATGAGTTAGGGGACGAACTTGGAGGTTTACTTGGCCAGACAGGACAAGTAATTCTGTAATGAGTTGGCCTTTATTGCCTGTTTCCAGCTTTTGTACGGTTAGAGTTGTGTTTTCAGCAACTTTAACTAAACCAGTAGCTGTATCAATTCCCAGGACTACACTAGAACCTTGTTTAGTGGTGATGGTATCACCGACTGATTGTAATCGCATTCCCTTGTGGACTGGTTGAGATGTTTGTCCACGGGAATAAATAACTTGTCCGATGGGGCGGCGTACTTCTAGCCAGCGATCGCTCTTTACCCTCAGTGGTTCAGCCGCTAAAGCATGAACAGCAATAACTAACCCAACCATAACCACCATCAAACCTGCCCACCAAGCTTTCATAAAACTTTCTACCTTTACTCAATGGAAATAGACGACTCTTGCATCTAACCCGTGGGATCTCAACACGGAAGATAAACATTCCGCTTCATACCTCTTTGCAGATCCTCCAGCATAGACATAAGCACCAAGCCTATGCTGTGCTAAAAATGCGTCGGTAACATAGCGTCTGACAACATTTAATAACTGCTCTGATTGACCGGGAACAACTACTACATAAGGATGATTTGGTACTTTCCCAATGACGATAACATCACTCTCTGGGAAACTATTAACAGAATTGCTAACTTCTGGCAAGCTTGGAGAAATACATGGGGGTGATTGTGTCCAACCCTTACATAACAGGGTGTTCCATAATACAGTTGTGACTATTCCTGCAATTAGATATCTATTCACTTACTTATACCATTTTACACTTTATAGTCTGTCTAGAAATTATTGAGTTATAAATATATGACTAATGTAAAATTTTAAAGTTTTTAGTATCGCTTTTCAATACTTATCTGTTGAATTCACTGAGTTTTTAATCTCAGTCACAGAATAAACCACAGTCAATTCTTGCCTTCCTTGCAGTTTTAATTCTTTCAGTTTTTGTGTATCAAAATTATCTTTAATTAGCTGGTATGTTGTCTCGCTAACTAAGATGTTATTAGGATTCCCTTCTTGCGTATTTTTATTGAGTTGCTCCAAACGAGCAGCAATATTGACAGCATCTCCTAATACAGAATAGTTTAATCGTTGAGATCCGCCAATACTACCAACAACTACTAAACCTGTATGAATACCGATACCAATGCGAATAGCAGGTTGTGAAAGCTGTTCCAGTTCTTTATTTAATAGTATTAATTTTTCCTGCATAGCGATGGCCGCAGAGATGGCATTAATGGCATCTTGCTGAATTTCTTCTGCTTGGGTGTGGGGAAAAGGAATGCCAAAAACAGCCATAACGGCATCACCAATGTATTTATCAATTACTCCATGATGCTCGTGAACACATTCAGCCATTGCCCCCAGATAGGTGTTTAACCAGTTGAGTAACTCTCGTGGCTTCATGCCTTCAGAAATTGTGGTAAAGCTGCGGATATCGCTAAATAAAACCGTTACTACCATTTCTTTGGCATCTAGTTCGCCGTTTTGGAAAATTTCGGTGCGATTTTGCCAGATTAATGCTGCTGTCTCCTGAGAAACGTGACTGGCAAATAAACTCATCAATTGTTGTTTTTCTTTTTGTTCTTGCCACTGCACACTTAACCCAGCCAAGAGAATAGTACCAATGGGTGCAGCAGTGGGCAACCAAAGATTAGTGGTTGTCAGGGCTAATATTGATAAACTAAACCAAATTAGGGGTAGTAGTCCGAGTAGCAAAATTCGTTGGTAAAATTTTTGGGGAGTTAGTATGATGGTTCCCGTAATACCGACAATAAGTAGTAGCAAAAGTTCAAATTGCCAAGGTAATCTTCGCAGAAATCGCTGGTTGAGTAGATTATCCAAGACTGCGGCGTGTATATAAATACCAGAAGTGGGTACTGTTTGCTCGAAGGGAGTTTTGAGAGGATCGTTTGTACCAGTAGCAGTTAACCCAACTAAGACAATTTTGTTTTTAAGTTTGGCTAGATCTATTTTTTTCTGTAAAACATCGGCAAAGGAATAGGTGGGGATTTTCTGTGTTGGTGCTACCCAGTTAATCCAGATGGATTTTTTGTTCATTCCTGATTGCAGAGATGGAATGGTAATCAGAGATTTTTGGTTTTTATTTGTGTTTGCTGTGAAGGTATGCTGTACACTATTGTTGTATGTTTCTAGTAACTTAATGCCCAGAGATGGGACTTGATCGATGTAGAGAAAAGATTGCCGAGTGATGCCATCAAAATCAGCATTATTGGCTATGTGTCCCTTGCTAGTGACACGATCTAAAATTGCCACAGGATGCAGGGTTTGTTGCTGTAGACTAGGGGCAACTGCTAAGACAACTGTACCGTTAATCGCCATTGCTTCTGCTAGTCCAGCATCATAATTTGTGGGTTCGGTAAAAAGAATATCAAAGCCAATGGCTGTGGGAGGGGTAGCTTCTAGGGTTTCTAATAATTGAGTATAGCGATCGCGTGATAACGGGAACTGCCCATATTGTTGTAATGTGCGATCGTCAATACCAATTACTGCTATCCGTTGATCCCAACTAGAATGCGGTAGATAGTTACGGGTGCGGAATATTAAGTTAAATCCTAATAATTCCAAGCTATTCCAAGCACTTAATTGCCATAATCCCACTGATAAGAATGCAGTCAGCACCCCAGGAAAAAGTGGATATTTTTCTAAGATAGAGTTTTTGAGGGATTTATAAGTATTTCGTAGAGATTTTACCCGGACATTTAAAGCCATTTTATGAGAGTCTCGTCAGAGATTTATTTATCATATCCATAGGATGAAGAATAGGGAAGAGTGAAAGAATGTATGAGGGTAGTTTTTATAATTAATCATTCCCATAAATGCAAATACCCAAACTTTTATAGCCTGGGTAAGTATTTAGGCGCAATTAAACTTAACTTTAGCCTTAGCGTTTGCTCATGTGCAAGTAGTTGATTCTTCTCTCTGTGTCGCGCCAGTTGCTTCAAGTCGGGCAACCCGCCCAACGCACTGGCTTCTCTGCGCCTCTGTGGTTCGATTAAAAAATAATTTTCACAACTCAGATAGGATTCCCATATATTATTTTTATTTTGGTAACTTAAAAACTTAATAAAAATTATTTTTTCATCTGCATGCATTTTAACAAAGTTTGGGGGTTTAAGTAAAGAATCTGTACACGCAGAACGAATTGAACATCTAAGCTAAATCGCCGTCATCAAACGTAATTACGAATTACGTAAAGCCTGCGGCATAGCTTCTCTTCTCCTATCGGAGACGCTGCGCGAACGAGACGCTACGCGAACGCTTAGAGCGACGTAGAAGCGTCATTACGAATTACAAATGATTTAATCATTTCTTCCGTTTAACTTATTCTTTTCTTAATCTTTCAATGAAAACATAATTAATGATGGTCAAGTTCTCTCATAACTACTATCGACAAACTTAAATTCGGAATTTAGCTGCACACTATTACTTGCCAACACAGATTAGTAGTTAACATCTGACCATCATTACTCTCTGAAAAAGACTTTGTTTGTAAATGTATTCTCGGAATTAATGGCAAAATTCGACCGAACCGAACTATATTTTTGTAATTCTGAAATACTCCCATAATTCCAGTAAATAGAGTGAAAATGTGATTTTTTTCACAAGTAATGCAATTGAGAGAACTTGAATAGCTTGTGATGCAGCTAAATCCAAATACCCACTAAAAAACATTCTAATTATGGCAATTGAGAACGGAAGAACAACAGCATCGGCTTACGTCAATACAGTAAATAACTCTGACAATAGAATAATCGTGCCTTTATTGACAGTAGGAGATGAAGTACCCCTGCTGACCAACACATTTGATATCGACAAAGCGCCCCAAGTTGATGCCACCGAAAAATATGCCTTCACTGGTATTCCTGATGGCACAGGTGCTACCCAAGTAGCGATCGCTGGAAAAACCTACAACTATGTGTGGATTAACCATGAACTAGGCGGCTCTGTCACCACAGATATTTCTAGCACATTTCCTGGTGAAAAAATCACAGGCGCGAGGGTGTCGCTGTTTGTATTTGATGAAAACTGGAAGGTCATCGGCGGTAAAAACCTGATTGACACCATAGTAGACTCAACTGGCACTTATACCTTAAATACTCAAACTGGTTTATACACCAATACCAGTGGAGCAACCATTAGTCCTTTTGATCGCTTCTGTTCATCTTACCTAGCCCAGTCCGGTTTCGTAGATGCTAGTGGTACAGAGGTTCCCATCTACTTTGCTCCTGAAGAAGGTGGTGATACAAGTCGGGGTTGGGCAGTCACCCCAGATGGCACAGCACACGCGCTTGACGGCTTAGGTCGCTATAGAAAAGAAAACGTAGTTGCAGCTTCTCAATATCGGGCAGAGAACTCCGATCAAACAGTGCTACTTATATCAGAAGATAATGATGACGGCGAACTGTATTTATGGGTGGGTCAACAAACCCCAGATGACCCCAATGGCTTTAAAAACGGAGACTTGTACGTTCTTAAAGTCAATGGTGCAGAATTCGAGGGTCAAGTTAGCGAAGGCACTCAAAAAGATGCGACCTGGACAAAGGTTGATAAATCAGTCATCTTCAATGCAGACGGCACACCAAAAATAAATGGTGTAGATTTGACAACCTTCGTTAACTCTCCAGGCAATTCCACCAGTTTCCAGCGCATCGAAGATTTTGCCGAAGATCCGAATAATCCTGGAACTTTCTATTTCGTCACCACAGGCACTAAAAATAAACAAGGTCAGGGGACAGCAGCCGGAGCAACTGATAATCCTGCCGAAGCAGAAGACCCTTATGGCAGACTCTACCGCTTTAAATTAAATACCTCCAACCCCACAGCCGGAATCAGTGATTTTGAACTGTTGTTAACAGGTGGCCCCGGCAAAGGTGTCAGCTACGACAACATTACAGTTGATAAATCTGGCAAAATCTTGCTTCAAGAGGATCAAACCTCTTATGGTGGCGACGTAATGGCAGCAGAGAACCGGGAAGCTTCTGTTTGGTCTTTCGACCCTACCACTAAAGCGATCGCTCGTGTATTTGCTTTGAATGAAGATGCTGCTGGTACTGTATATAACGACCCAGATGCCAAAGGGCAATGGGAAAGTTCTGGCATTATCGAAATTCCCTCCGAATCATTACCAGGTAGCGGTGCTTACTTGTTTGATGTACAGGCTCACACCGTCAAAAACGATGTAGCAGGTGCGCCGGACCAGAATATTCTCAACGGCAACCACGCAGAAGGTGGACAACTTTTAGCCGCAATTCCCCAAATTGCTCAAAAGCCTGTTCAAGATGGCAGAACGACCGATCCCGCTTATGTTAAAGCACTCGATGGGTCAAATTACAGACTGAATCAACTCCTGACAGTTGGAGATGAAATCCCATTGCTACAGGGAGAATTTGGTTCCTTTGTCCCCAGTGGCACTGAAAAGTATGCTTTTACAGGCATCCCTGACGGTTTGGGCATTTTTGAGACTGACAATGCTTACTATGTATTTGTCAACCATGAATTGAGCAACACTACTAAAACAGATTTCTCCAGCACAATTTCTGGACAAATTACAGGCGGTAGAATTTCGCTATTGCAATTTGACAAAAACTGGAAGCTAGTAGGTGGTAAAGACCTAATAGAGAACGCGGTTGATAGCAAAGGTAATGAATTAGGCAAGATTACAGTTACATCTGATGCTGTAACCCAAACAGGTATTAACTTTGGTAGATTCTGTTCAGCCTACTTAGCAACTTATGGCTTTGAAGGTGGCCCAATATTCTTTACCGCCGATGAGCAGAACGCTGATAGTTTGGGTTGGGCAGTAACAACTGATGGTACGGCTCAATCCATAGATGGTTTGGGTCGCTTCTCCAAAGAAAACGTACTAGCAGCATCTCAGTATCGCGCCACCAATTCTGGTAAAACAGTTCTACTATCAACTGAAGACAATGGCGATGGCGAACTGTATATGTTCGTTGGTAATCAGACAGCAGAAGACCCCAATGGCTTGAAAGACGGAGATTTGTACGTCCTGAAGGTAACAGGATATGACAATGAAACCTTAGCAGAAGGTACAAAAGTAAAAGCTACTTGGACTAAGGTCGATCGCTCCGCCGTTTATGATACCAAAAGTACAGAAGATCGTGCAGACGATGAGCTACTCAATGCTGGTAAACCTCTCAGCGATTGGGTAAATGGTAGCGACAATGGAGTGCTGCGTTCTACAAACTTCCGTCGTCTGGAAGATATAACCGAAGACCCAAACAATCCAGGTACTTTCTACTTTGTCACCACTGGAACAGAGGATCAACTAGCGAATGGCACTTTTGAAAATCCTTACGGTAAAGCTTATCGCTTCAGCCTGAATGCAAGTGACCCAACAGCAGAGATTAGCAACTTTGAATTAGTGCTAACTGGTGGCCCAAATACAGGAGTAAGCTATGACAACGTAACTGTTGATAAAAATGGCAAACTCTTACTCCAAGAAGATACAGCAGGTTTAGGTGGGGAAATAATAGATGCCCAGCAGCGTAACGATCGCGTTTTGTCTTACGATATTCCCACCGATACTGTTAAACCTCTGTTTGAAATTGACCAAAATGCCCAAGGTACAGCCTTTAATAGTGGCTTTGGTTCTTGGGAAAGTTCTGGTATTATCGAAGCCGCCTCTAATCCTCAACTAGGTCGCAGTTCTTACTTATTTGATGTCCAAGCTAGCGGTGTAGTCAATGGGGTAGATCCAAACCAGTTGAATGTACTCAATGGTGAACACAGCCGGGGTGGTCAACTATTAATTGCTACACCTGTACCCCAAGTTGAGTTAGTAGGTTTTGCTTCCTTACCTGCTGATACCTTTAGTGATGGGCCAGCTTCTGGTGCAGATGTTTCAGCCAATGGCAGAACCGGGCCTTTCCCAGGACAGCCAATTCAAGGCTTTAGTGGTGTACAGTTCGCTAACAACAACTCTTTGTACTTCCTCTCAGACAATGGCTACGGTAGCAAAGATAATAGCGAAGATTTTCTGCTGCGGATAAATCGTCTAGACCCAAATTTTAAAGGAACAGAAAATGGGGATGGCAGCGTTAAAGTTTTAGACTACATCCAATTGTCTGACCCGAACAACAAAGTTCCGTTCAAAATTGTGAATGAGGGAAGTACTGGAAGATTACTAACTGGTGCAGACTTTGATGTCGAGTCATTCGTCTTTGATAAAGACGGGACAATCTGGGTAGGAGACGAGTTTGGCCCCTACCTGCTACATTTTGATGCCACTGGTAAGTTATTAGAGGCTCCCATTGCTACACCTGACAAATTCAAGACTCTAGATGGAGAAGCACCTAAAGTCATTGGTCACAGAGGTGCAAGTGGTTATCGTCCAGAACACACCTTAGAGTCTTATAAGCAAGCAATTGAGAGAGGCGCTGACTTCATTGAGCCTGATTTGGTAGTTACAAAAGATGGTGTGCTAATTGCTCGCCATGAGCCTGCTTTAGCAGTTTTGAAAGCTGATGGTACTGTCAATTTCAGCAACACAACCACAGATGTTTACAAACATCCAGAGTTTGCCGATCGCAAAAAAACAGTAAGCTTAGATGGAAACACAATTACAGGTTGGTTTGCTGAAGACTTCACTTTAGCTGAAATCAAGACTCTACGAGCAGAAGAACGTCTACCTTTTAGAGATCACTCCTTTGACGATCAATTTGAGATTCCTACTTTCACAGAAATCATCGATTTAGTTAAGCAAGTAGAAGCCGACACAGGTAAAAAGATTGGCATCTACCCTGAAACTAAGCATCCAACCTATTTGGCCGATGAAGCCACTTATGTAGGCACCACGGACAAAATAAACAGAAACATCAGTCAGCTACTAATCGATACGCTCAAAGCAAATAACTTCACAGACCCCAGTCGGATTTTCATCCAGTCCTTTGAAGTGGGCAACCTCAAAGAACTGCATGATACCATCATGCCTGCGGCAGGGGTGGATATCCCACTAGTTCAATTGCTAGATGCAAGTGACATTGACATCAACGGCAAGATTATCGAGAGTCAGCCTTATGATTTGAAAGTCAGTGGTGACACTCGCACTTATGGCGACTTGCGAACACCAGAAGGCTTGGCTGAAGTTGCAACTTATGCTGATGGCATTGGCCCTTGGAAGCGGATGATTGTTAGCGTCAAAGGTACTGATGCCAATGGTGATGGCAAAGCCGATGATGTGAATGGCGATGGAGCAGTCAATGATGCTGACAAGACAACATTACCTCCCACTACCTTAATTCAAGATGCTCACAACGCTGGTTTACAGGTTCACCCCTATACCTTCCGGGCGGAAGACCAGTATTTAGCAGCAGATTACAAAGGTAAGCTAGAGCTAGAAATCCAGCAGTTCTATCAATTAGGTGTAGACGCGCTATTTACAGATTTCCCAGATATCGGAGATAAGGTACGAGATCAACTCAGAGATGATCCTCAGTATAATGTGGTGCGATCGCCACAAAACCCCGATGTGCTTTCAGGAGATGCCTTTGCTAACTTGGGTGGCTCTAAAGGTTTTGAAGGTGGAGCAATTAACGCCAGCAAAAACAAGCTCTATCTGCTGCTAGAAGGTACGGTTCAAGGCGATACTCCTGGTGCTTTGCGAATCAACGAATTTGATTTAGCTAGCCACAAGTACACTGATAAAAAGCTATACTACAGATTGGATAATCAGTCAAATGCGATCGGAGATTTAGCAGTCATCAATGATAATGAGTACCTAGTCATTGAACGGGATAACAATCAAGGAACTGCTGCTAAATTCAAGAGAATCTACAAAATTGACTTGTCTAAAACAGATTCTAATGGCTATGTAGCTAAAGAAGAAGTTGCAGACTTGTTAAATATCCAAGACCCCAAAGACCTGAACGGCGATGGCAAAACCACCTTTGACTTCCCATTTGTCACAATTGAAAACGTTTTAGTTGTTGACAAAAACACCATTTTGGTAGCTAATGACAACAATTATCCCTTCTCCACAGGTCGTCCTGGAAATGACCCTCAAAATCCAGTCATAGACAACAATGAGATTCTACAGCTGAAGTTGGAGAAGCCCCTTAACCTGGCTCCTGGTTTAGGTCAACCAAAAGCTGAAGAAATTAATTTTGGCTCCACTACCAGCGATGATATTACCGTTGAGCCAAATCAAACCCTATTCACAGGTGATGGAGCAGATTTTGTAGAAGGTACTAAAGGTAACACAATTCAAACCGGAAACGGTGAAGATACGGTGCTAGTAGGCAGTGACTCTTCAGTGTCTGCCGGAGAGGGTAACGATCAGATATTTGTTGGTCAAAACGGCCCGGCTCAAAATACTACTGCTGATGGTGGCAATGGTAATGACGTTATTACCGTAGTGGAAGCCAGTGGTAGTAATAATCTACTCGGAGGCGCAGGTGCTGATACTCTCAAAGTAATTGAAGGTTATCGTCAATCATTATTTGGTGGTTCAGGTAATGACACCCTTACCAGTGGCGGTAGCAATAACCGCCTCAACGGTGGTTCCGGTGATGACAAACTCTTCTCTAATTTTAATGATTCCCTGTCTGGTGGCGATGGTGATGATGTGCTATTTGCTGGTCAACAGGGCGGTAATCGCTTAAGTGGTGGTGCTGGTGCAGACCAATTCTGGATTGCTAACGCCAGTCTGCCAACTAGCAAGAACATCGTGACTGATTTTGCGATCGGCACTGATAAAATCGGGCTTGGTGGTGTTGGTGTTAATCAGTTTAGTGCTTTAACACTATTGCAACAGGGTAATGACACCTTAGTTAAAACCGGAAATACAGAGTTGGCTTCATTGCTGAAAATTACATCAACTAGCCTCACAGCAAATGATTTTGTTTTTTCTGCTAGTGTGGTTTAGCCCAAAGATAATTACAGCTTAAATTAAGCATTCAAATGCTCATATCCCCGACTTCTTTGAAAAGTCGGGGATATTTTTGTACAAAATTTTAACTTGTTTATAACCTTTCTTAAACATTGAACAACTATCTTTTGAGACAGTAACCAAAGTTAAGTTCATTTAATGGTCTGCACTAATTTGTGTGGACACTAAGCATTTTGTCGCCAAATACTACTTAGGTTTCTGTAGCCAAGAATTTTTCGCTTGGGTTGAGTGTAATTAATTGCTCATTCACAGATACAAAATTGCTGCGTAGGCGTAGCCAGCCGCAAGCATCGCTCGTAGCTCATAATAATTAAGGAGTATTCACATGGCTGATACAAACGGCAACGGTAGAAATGTCATTATTTTTGTTGCAGATGGATTACGTAACGGTTCTGTAAACCCCACTGATACCCCAACTTTATATAGCATCCGTCAGCAGGGGGTTACTTTCGCCAATAGTCATTCACTATTTCCAACATTTACTACCCCGAATGCTTCTGCGATCGCAACGGGGCATTATCTTGGTGATACAGGCGACTTTAGTAACACTATCTACACTGGTTTTCCTAGTCCAAATGCTAATGGTAGTGTCACACCATTCATCGAAAATGATTCTGTTCTGGGGGATATCGATGAAAAGTTTCCCGGTAACAACTTTCTAGATGAAGAGTCACTACTAGCTTACGCGCGATCGCAAGGTTTCAACACAGCAGCAGTTGGTAAATTAGGGCCTGTTGCCATCCAAGATGTTACACAAGTTAACCGAGAAGGTGGTACTACAGGTACTATTCCTACTCCCAATACAATAATTATTGATGACAGTACCAATGGTGCAACACCACCGACTACAGCTGCGGGTTCACCTGCTGCTGTTCCACTCGCTCCAGATATTGTCTCTCGCTTACAATCTGCTGGTTTAGATATAAAACCGACACCACGAGTTCAGCCAGCCGGCAACAATACAACTCCTGGCACCCTGAATGCCAATGTCGCTCAACAACAATACTTTGCAGATGCTACTACCAAAGTAATTTTACCCAAGTTTCAGGAAGATGGTAAACCATTTGCATTGGTCTACTGGTCAAGAGATCCCGATGGTAGTCAACACAATCAAGGTGATAGCTTAAACACCTTGACACCAGGCATTAATGGCCCTACTTCCAAAGCTGGGGTCAAAAATGCTGATGATAATTTAAAGCAACTTCTTGACTATCTCAAGAGTACAGGCTTAGACAAGACTACTGATGTCTTTATTACTTCCGACCACGGTTTTTCTACTATCAGCAAACAAGCTATTGATAGCCAAGGGACGAAAACTACAAGTTATGCTGCTACCCAAACTTATGCAGGTGTAAATCCGGGATTTCTCCCAGCAGGCTTTGTGGCGATTGATTTGGCTCACGATTTAGGTCTACCCCTATACGATCCTAATCCTACAACCCTTCCCCCAGACCTCAACCACATCCAATATACGACCGTTGATGCCACAAAAGGTCAACGTCCTATTTCTGGGAATGGTGTAATTGGCGGTACAGGTGAGGTAATTAATGGTCAACTTGACCCAGGTACAAAGATAGTTGTAGCTGCTAATGGTGGATCTGACCTAATTTATTTACCTAATGGCAATGCATCTCTAGCTAAACAGGTAGTGAATTTGCTTTCGCAAAAAGACTACATCAGTGGTATTTTTGTAAACGATTCCTATGGAACCATCCCAGGTGCTTTACCATTGAGTGCGATCGGGCTAAAAGGTGATGCTAAAACACCAGTTCCATCGATTGTGATTAACTTCAAAACCTTTAGCAGCGACCCGAATAACCCAAACAACCCTCAAGCTCAGGTAGAAATTGCTGATACAACTTTGCAGCAAGGACAGGGGATGCATGGCAGCTTTGGTCGAGGTGATACCTTCAATAACATGGAGGCTATTGGCCCCGACTTTAAACAAGGTTATGTGGACTATGCGCCCGTCAGTAATGCTGATGTCACGCCCACCCTTGCTAGCATTCTAGGTTTGAATATTCCCAGTAATGGCGATTTGAAAGGTCGTGCCATTACAGAAGCACTGGTGGGAGGCCCGGATGTAGTTCCCTCTACTAAAGAAGTATTAACTTCAGAAAAAACTACTAATGGTCAAGCAACAATTCTGGATTCTCAAAGTGTAGGCAATACTCATTACTTTACAGCCGCAGGGTTTGATGGTCGCACTGTTGGACTAACGACACTAGACCTTCAATTTGGTTCTACCAATAGTGATGATGTCACCCTCAAGCCAAATCAAACCTTATTTACAGGTGACGGAGCAGATTTTGTAGAGGGTACTAAGGGTAACACAATCGTGACTGGCAAAGGCGATGACATAGTGGTAGTCGGTAGTGACTCCTCAGTGTCCACAGGAGAGGGTAACGATCAAATCTTGATTGGTGCAAATAGCTCTGCTAACAACACAAGTGCCAATGGTGGCATTGGTAATGATGAAGTTACCGTCGTGGAAGCCAATGGTAGTAATAATTTATTTGGAGGCGCGGGTGCTGATACTCTCACAGTAGTTGAAGGTTCGCGTCAATTATCATTCGGTGGTTCAGGTAACGACACCCTCAAGAGTGAAGGTAGCAATAACCGTCTCTATGGTGGTTCTGGGGATGATAAACTCTTCTCCGGTGTCAATGACTCCCTGTTTGGTGGCGATGGTGATGATGTGCTATTTGCTAGTCAAGGAGGTGGCGATCGCCTCAGTGGTGGTGCTGGTATTGATCAATTCTGGATTGCTAATGGTAGTCTGCCAACTAGCAAGAACATCGTCACTGATTTCACAATCGGCACTGATAAAATCGGGCTTGGGGGTATTGCCGTCACTCAATTTAGTGCTTTAACCCTGTTGCAACAGGGTAGTGATACTCTGGTGAAAACTGGAACTACTGAGTTAGCTTCTTTAGTTGGAATTACATCAACTAGCGTCACAGCAAATGATTTCGTTTTCTCTGCTAGTGTAGTTTAGCCCAAAGATGATTACAGCTAAAATTCAACATTAAAAATTAGTTAAGCTGTAACGATTTTACTAATGCGGGGGAGTAACACTCCCTCGCTTTTTCTTGTATATGAGAAAATATAAATTTTTATATAGTATCCGTCAGGAGAGGGTTACTTTCGCCAAAAGTCATTTGCATTTACCACTCGCAATGCTTCTGCGATCGCAACTGGGCATTACCTGGGGGATACAGGCGACTTTCGCAACACTGTCTACACTGGTTTCCCCAGTCCTAATGCCAATGGTAGTGTCACACCATTCATCGAAAGCGATCCTGTTCTGGAGGATATCAATGAAAAATTTCTCGGTAACAACCTTTTAAATGAAGAGTCACTCCTAGCTTACGCGCGATCGCAGAGTTCCAACACAGCAGCAGTTGGTAAATTAGGGCCTGTTGCCATCCAAGAGATGTCACACAGGTTAACCGAGAAGGGGCCCCTACAACCGATTTATTTGTTGCAAAGATTTTTCATCCCTCTCATCCCCCGTACTATCTTTAAATACAACTCAGTATTAGTTCTCTTTTCGCTATCTTCCTGATACTGTCTTCACACCTGTCTTCCTTGCCCATCAAGGCATTAATTCTTCTTATCCTCTCAAATAAGCGAACGTACAGTTAATACTCTCATTGCAAACCACCTCTAAAGTTTTAATTTTCAATGAAGATGTATTGAAAATAACTCAGATTTTGAGGAAATAGGTCAAAATAAAAAAACTCAATCTAAGAGTCAGTGCCCTTTCATATAAACATTGTAGGATTGCGGCATGACTTCTTGTCAAATTAGTCTTTAAATATAATTTAAAAGCTAAAAATATAACTAAAAAAGCTAAGGAATAATACTAATGTTTAAACAATTTTTGCGTAGTGTTGCAGCTATATTAGTTTTCATACATCATCATTCATCGTTACTTATTTATCTCGGAAAAATATTGTACTCAACTTACATAGTTTACTGCTTTATCCAAAAATCTATATCTTTAATATATAAAAGCATATTTCGTATGAATTTTAGAACAAACCTTAGTATTCTTCACTCAGTAATAATTCAGATTTTGTATAGTTTAGTAGTAACATTAGCTGCATCACCAACCTATACATTTGTTAAGTTAAACCAATTCGCAATTCGCAATTCCGTGTTGTAACGGGGATTTAGACCCCGCCACAACACTGGCGGCTTGATAGAAGCCGGGGATTTAAACCCCTACATTTTGTTAAAAATGCAGCACTACTTAAAAACTACAAGTTTTGCAAAAAGATACATTTTTTGCTGAAATTAAATATGAAAGCAATAACTGATTCATTAGCTAAAAATAAAAATCAATTTCTGATAACTGAGTCTCAAACATCATTATCATCAGAAAATAACTTAGAACGATATAATTTAACATTACCTATCTTGAAAGAATCCGAAAAAGACCTACTGAACGAGTGGAATAAGACTCAAACGGATTATCCTCAGCAAGCGTGTATTCATCAGTTGTTTGAAGCACAAGTTGAGAAAACACCTGATGCTGTAGCATTAATCTTTAATAATCAGCATCTCACCTATAGAGATTTGAATAGTCGTGCTAATCAACTGGCACAATATCTACAAACACTAGGGATAGGAGCAGAAACTCTTGTAGGTATTTGCATAGAGCGCTCCTTAGAAATGGTTGTAGCACTTTTAGCTATCCTCAAAGCAGGTGGAGCTTATGTACCACTAGATCCAGGGTATCCACAAGAACGTTTAGCTTTTATGCTATCAGATACCCAGGTATCGGTACTATTAACTCAAAAAGAACTAGTTGCTAAATTACCTACTCATACAGCATTTGTAATTTGCCTAGATGCAGATTGGAATACAATCGCCCAAAATAAAAAAGAGAACCTAAGCACTAGCGTCACTGTTGAAAACTTGGCTTATGTCATGTATACATCAGGTTCTACAGGTACACCCAAAGGTGTTAGCGTTATCCATCGTGGTGTTGTTAGGTTAGTCAAAGAAACTAATTATGCTTACCTCACAGATGAAGAAATAATTCTGCAACTTGCTCCTATTTCCTTCGACGCTTCAACTTTTGAAATTTGGGGTTGCTTACTTAACGGTGGGCGACTAGTAATCTGCCCTCCTCATACACCATCATTAGAAGAATTAGGGCAGATTATTCAACAATATCAAGTCACTACTCTTTGGCTGACAGCCGGCTTATTCCATCTCATAGTGGATGAAAAAATTGATGCTTTAAAATCTTTGCGTCAACTTTTAGCGGGTGGCGATGTCTTATCTGTTCCTCATGTACAGAAGTTTCTCCAAACAGTAGAGAACTGTCGGCTAATTAATGGTTATGGGCCAACAGAGAATACAACTTTTACCTGCTGCAATCCTATCACAGCGCCACTGCAACCAGGTGTGTCTATTCCTATTGGTCGCCCAATTGCTAATACCCAAGTTTATATATTAGACAACAACTTCCAAGCAGTAGCAATTGGAGAAGTTGGCGAATTGTACATTGCTGGTGATGGATTAGCTAGAGGGTATTTGAACCGCCCCGACTTGACTGCCGAAAAGTTTATTTCTCACTCATTTGATAGCAATTTAGCAACCCGCCTTTACAAGACTGGAGATTTAGCTCGTTATCTTCCAGATGGCAATATCGAGTTCTTAGGTCGGATTGACAATCAGGTAAAAATTCGCGGTTTCCGAATTGAACTAGGGGAAATTGAGCGCGAGATTGCACAACATCCTGATGTTCGGGAAATTGTTGTTTTAGCTCGTCACGATGAAACAGGTGAAAAGCAGTTGACTGCTTATATTGTTCCTCACTACAACAGTAGATATACCCACAATAAATTACGGAGTTTTTTACAGCAGCAACTACCTCATTACATGGTGCCATCAGCGTTTGTGATGTTAGAATCACTGCCTCTAACCGCAAATGGCAAAGTAGATAGACATAAATTGCCAGCACCAAGTAGAGAACGTCCGCAACTGGAACAAGCATACATTGCTCCCCAAACTGATTTAGAACGTTTGCTTGCAGGTATTTTGTCTGAACTCCTCAAAATCGATCGCGTTGGGATTGATGATAATTTCTTTGATTTGGGAGGAACTTCAATCTCAATTCTGCAAATTGCTGTGCGAGTAAAACAGGAACTTGGTATTGAACTACCTACTGTGAAGCTATTTCAGTATTCAACGATTGGCTCTTTAGCAAAATATTTGCATTCAAACCAGAACAGCCAACCGTCTCATGACAAGCTGCAAAATCGCGCCCAACGCCAACAAGCAGCTCAAGCTCGTCGCCGTAATCATCAACAAGGTGTTTAAGTAATGGTAAATATGCAAACCTCAGATAACCAAGATCCTATTGATGGTGTTGCCATTATCGGCATGGTAGGAAGATTTCCTGGCGCTGGCAATGTCGATGAGTTTTGGCGCAATCTGTGTGAAGGATTAGAGTCAACGACTTTTTTTCAAGATGAGGAATTAGATCCCAGTATTGACCCGAACCTTTGCAAAGATCCTAGCTACGTAAAAGCTAGAGGAATTATTCCTGGGGGAGAAACTTTTGATGCAGCCTTCTTTGGTATTAATCCACTGGAAGCTGTGGTTATGGACCCACAGGCTAGAGTTTTTCTAGAGTTGGTTTATGAAGCTCTAGAAAATGCTGGTTATGAATCAGAGTCTTTTGAGGGGTTGATTGGTTTATACGCTGGTTGTGGTCAAAATACTTATTTTGCTAACCACATTTCTGGACGTATGGAAATTGTCGATCGCATCGGCGAGTTCCAGACAATGTTAGCAAATGAAAAAGACTTTTTGACTACTCGTGCTGCTTACAAGCTAAACCTCAAAGGCCCGGCCGTCAGTGTTAATACGGCTTGCTCTACTTCTTTAGTAGCAATTATTCAAGCTTGCCAAGCCTTAAGCAGCTATCAGTGCGATATGGCTTTAGCTGGTGGTGTATCTATGACTACACCTCAAAATAGCGGTTATATGGCTCAAGAAGGCAGTATGCTGTCTGGAGATGGTCATTGTCGTCCCTTTGATGCCAGTGCTCAGGGCACAATGTTCAACAATGGCGCAGGAATAGTTGTCCTCAAGCGTTTAGAAGATGCACTTAATGAAGGCGATCGCATCTATGCCGTAATTCGTGGTTCTGGTATCAATAATGATGGGGCTGATAAAGTAAGCTTTACCGCTCCCAGCGTAGACGGACAAGCAGAAGCCGTTGCAATGGCGCAAGCTTATGCCAACTTCCACCCAGAAACCATCTCTTATATTGAAGCTCACGGTACAGCTACACCTTTAGGCGACCCCATTGAAATTGAAGCGCTGACGCAAGCATTTCGTGTGCATACAGATGCTAAACAATTTTGTGCGATCGGCTCTCTTAAAAGCAATGTCGGACATTTAGTTGCGGCGGCTGGGGTAGCAGGGTTAATTAAAACCGCTCTTGCCCTGCATTATAAAAAGATTCCACCTAGCTTAAATTTTGAGGCTCCCAACCCCAAGATTGACTTTGCCAACAGCCCTTTCTATGTAAATACCAAACTAGCTGAATGGTCAGAAGGTGAAACTTTGCGACGAGCCGGTGTAAGTTCTTTTGGTGTCGGCGGGACTAATGCTCATATTGTGCTGGAAGAAGCGCCACAAATTCAAAGTTCAGGATCTTCTCGCCCACAGCAGCTATTGTTGCTCTCGGCAAAAACTAGTACAGCCTTAGAAGCTGCAACAGCAAATTTGCAGCAATATCTCCAGTACAATGCCGAAATTAACTTAGCCGATGTAGCTTATACCCTACAGCGAGGGCGCAAAGCCTTAAATTATCGACGCAGTATAGTTTGCCACGACATCACAGATGCGATCGCATCGTTACAATCTTTAGATCCCAATCAAGTAAATACCCGTCATACAGAAATCCGCAATCCAGCCGTTGTCTTCATGTTCCCCGGACAAGGATCGCAATATGTGGACATGGGACTGAATCTGTACAACCGCGAACCTGTGTTTCAGGAGGTAGTAGATGAATGTGCTGAAATCCTTAAACCTTTGTTGGGTAGGGATTTACGAGAAATCATGTATCCCGCACCGAGCGATGCCTACGGCGGGCTACGCCTACGCGAAACTGCGGCTATCTCCCTACGGCAAACCTGCTTTACTCAACCAGCATTATTCGTTATTGAATATGCTTTAGCGCAACTGTGGCAAAGTTGGGGAGTCAAGCCCCAAGCCATGATTGGTCATAGCATTGGTGAACTTGTTGCCGCCTGTATTGCAGGTGTATTCACCTTAGAAGATGCGCTGACGTTGGTTGCAAATCGCGGTCGCTTAATGTGGGAGTTACCAGAAGGGGCTATGCTCTCAGTGCGCCTACCAGCCAAAGAGGTAGAGCCACGATTGAGTGCAGAACTAGCGATCGCCGCAATTAATGGCCCTTCCCTGTGTGTCGTTTCTGGGCCAACAGAGGCGATCGCGGCTCTGCAAAAACAACTAGAAAGTGAAGAAGTTGTCTGTCGCCGTTTACACACTTCTCACGCTTTCCACTCTTCAATGATGGATAGCATCATAGCCCCCTTTGCTGAGGTAGTTGGGAAAGTTAAATTATCACCACCTCAAATTCCCTTTGTTTCCACAGTTACCGCAGACTGGATTACAGCCCAGCAAGCAACCGATCCGATGTATTGGGCTACACATCTACGTCAGACTGTGCGATTTGCGGAGGGTGTACAAACTTTATGGCAGCAGCCAGAGCGCATACTGTTAGAAGTGGGACCACGAATTACAACTACGACCTTAGCCCGCCAACAAGCAAAAGATATTAAACAACAGATAGCGATTCCTTCTCTAAGTGATAACGCTGAGAACGAAGCCGAATGGACAGCATTGCTCAAAGCACTAGGACAACTGTGGCTAGCAGGAGTATCTATTGACTGGAGCAACTTCTATCAAAGGGAAACGCGACAACGAATTCCTCTGCCTACCTATCCCTTTGAACGCCAACGCTTCTGGATTGATCCTCTACCCCATCCCAATCGCGCAGCAACTCCCAAACCTTCAAATCCCCAGTTAGAAAAGACCCAAACTATGACAACATCACCTCAGCAAAAGCTTATTCCTCTGCTAAAAGAAATTATCGAAGAAACATCAGGATTGGAAATCGCTAGTGTTGACGATTCGACAACATTTTTAGAAATGGGATTAGATTCTTTATCACTGACTCAAGTGGGGCTAGCGTTAAAGAAAAAATTTCAAGTCAAGGTAACACTTAGGCAGTTACTAGAAATTTACCCCAATTTAGGAACACTGGCTGACTTTATCAATCCAGCCTTGTCTACCGAAACTTTATCCGCATTAGGATTAACAGAAACCATTGCAGAACCCACTCCAGAAGTACCATTACCGGCACCTGCAACCACATCACCCACTTTGGTAGTGCATGAAGTTCATACAAATGGATCTGCACCTCAGATTTCTCCCCAACCTGCTGCATCCAATTTCATAGAAAATGTGATTAATCAGCAGCTACAAATCATGAGTCAGCAATTGGCGCTATTGGGTAATAGCAGTCAATCTGTAACAATCCCAGTTGTACCTGCGGCGACATCTCAAAATAATGGTGTCAAGCCACAAAATGTTGTATCTATCCCCTCAACCCAAACCAGCAAAGAATCACCTGCATCGGTAGACACGGAATCAAATGGCGCTAAAAAGGCATTTGGTGCAGCTGCTCGAATTGAAAAAACCCAGACTAAAACTCTGACAACGCAACAACGCACTCATCTAGACAAAATTATCCAAAGATACACACAACGGACTAAAAAATCAAAAGAATATACTCAATCCCATCGCCCTTATTTGGCAGACCCAAGAACTGTTTCTGGGTTTAACCCGACAATGAAAGAGATGGTTTACCCCATCGTAGCGTCTCGTTCATCGGGTTCTAAACTTTGGGACGTTGATGGCAATGAATATGTTGATTTAAGCAATGGCTTTGGTTTGAATTTGTTTGGTTGGTCGCCACCTTTCATTACCGAAGCAATTGAAGCACAACTGAAACTCGGCATGGAAATTGGGCCGCAAACTCCCTTAGTTGGAGAAGTGGCGAAGCTGATGTGTGAGTTGACCAACTTTGACCGAGCAGCTTTTTGCAACACGGGTTCGGAAGCGGTTCTGGGAGCGATGCGGATGGCACGCACCATCACAGGGCGTAACTTAATCGCCATATTTTCTGGAGCTTATCACGGCATTTTGGATGAAGTAATTGTTCGGGGGACAAAGAAACTCCGGTCAATTCCTGCTGCTCCTGGTATCCCACCCGAAATGGTAGAGAACATTTTGGTGGTGGACTACGATTCGCCTGAGTCTCTAGAAATCCTCAGAAGTCGGGCTGATGAGTTAGCAGCAGTGATGGTGGAATCTGTGCAAAGCCGTCGCCCTGAATACCAGCCCAAAGAATTCCTCCAGCAATTGCGTGATTTCACTGAGGAAGCTGGTATTGCCCTAATTTTTGATGAAATTGTTACCGGATTCAGAATTCATCCCGGCGGCGCTCAGGCGCATTTTGGTATAAAGGCTGATATAGCAACCTACGGTAAGATTGTGGGCGGTGGGCTACCAATTGGAGTCATTGCTGGCAAATCGCAATATATGGATGCTTTAGATGGTGGATTTTGGCAGTTTGGAGATGACTCAGTTCCAGAAGTAGGTGTGACTTACTTTGCCGGAACTTTTGTCCGCCATCCTTTAGCACTAGCAGCCGCCAAAGCAGTACTTCAACATTTAAAACAGAGTGGCCCCAGTTTGCAGCAAAATCTTAATGCAAGAACTGATAAGTTTGTAGCGGAACTTATGGGCTATTTCCAGAAAGTTCAGGCTCCGTTTACAGCTTATAACTTCGGCTCCCTGTTTATGGTGAAATCTGCACCAGAGTTTCCTTATGGAGACTTGCTATTTTATTTACTGCGGGATAAGGGAGTGCATACTTGGGATCACCGTCCTTGCTTCTTGACAACAGCCCATTCCGAAGCTGATCTAGCTTTTGTAATGGCAGCCTTTAAAGAAAGTATTGCCGAAATGCAATCTGCTGGCTTTTTGTCTGCACCGCCTATAGAAGTAACAAACCGCGAAGTTACCAATAACAGCCTACGTAATCTTCCGCCGCAACCTAATGCCAAATTAGGACGAGATCCCCAAGGCAACCCCGCCTGGTATATCCCCGATACCGAGCGACCTGGGAAATATTTACAAGTTGCAAGTGTTTCCTGAGTGCTTTAAAAAATTGGTGTTGCTGATTGAAAGTATGAAGTTATATCAAACAATATCAATTCCTACTCCAATTCAGCAACACCAAAAATTAACCGTGTTTGCAAATAGTAAATACTCATCGATCAAGGTTTTGTATGTCAACTGATAATCTACTTAAACCTGGTTCAATTAAGTCCGATCTGAAGCTTTCTAAACAAATTATTCAAAGTGATGTTTCAACTTTCCAAGAAAACTTTAACTGTTCTCACTTCAAGTTTTCTCATAATCTTGCGGGACACCCTTTGTTTGAGATCCCCCGCCTAGTTGATTTGGCAAATACTATCCTAAGTCAAGGGAGAACGGACAAAATTCAGTCTTATACTAGCCGAGTCCCTATTCAGCAAAAGTGGAATCATCGACCTGGAATCAACGAAATCACAGAAGCGATCGCACATATTGAAGAATCTGATTCTTGGGTAATGCTTGAAGATGTTCAAGTAGACCCAGAATACGCCGCCTTACTCAACCAGATCATAACTGAACTCGAAGACCTTATAGGTAAACCTCTCCGCCAGGAGATGACATGGCTGGGTGCTTATATCTTTATAGCTTCTCCAAATTCTATTACACCTTACCACATCGATAGTGAGTTGAATTTCCTGTTTCAGATTCAGGGCGAAAAAGATATGAGCCTCTTCAATCAAAATGATCGTTCCATATTGAGCGAGGAGGAAATTGAAAAATTTTACATAGGCGATCTGAATGTAGCAAATTATAGAGAGGAGAATCAGAGTAAAGCAAGCGTTTACCATTTGGAACCAGGCAAGGGAGTCCATCATCCAATACTGGCCCCTCATTGGGCTAAAAATGGTAATAATGTTTCTGTGGCTTTAAGTGTTCTCTTTTATCTGCGACCTTACGATCTAAAAGCTAGAGTCTATCAAGTCAACAGCTATCTACGTAAACTGGGATTCAAACCCACACCACCAGGCAAGTCTGCGCTACGAGATCGGATCAAAATCTTTGCTCTGGGTCTTTTATGCGATCGCCGTCCAAAAAGTAAATTTGCAATACTGCGCTCTGGTATATTAAGAGTCAAATCCATTGAGAGAAGGCTAAACCAGTTTATCAAAAAAATCTCAATTTTCTCAAATGGTTAATTATGAATTCTCAAATTTTTAATACTGAATCAGTGTTGTACTTAGAAAGTAAAAGCTAAACTTTTGACAGATTTGATATAGCAAAATAATTTTTATTAATAGGTGGGCAATGCCCACCAAAACCATAATCTGGTGAATAATGTTTAGCATACTTGTATTTCAAAAATCCCATGAAACCATCAATATTATCCTAAAAATATCTAACTGTTTGTATTCTTGAGATAATTAAATGCCAAAAACATCAATGTATAACCAAATCAATTCGCTCACCTCTCTGCGCGGTATTGCAGCTTTGGTTGTTGTTGTACATCATTTCTCATATTACACTTTACCTAAAACTGGTTCAACTTTATCAGCATATAGCGATTTTTTTCGTAATGGATATTTGTGTGTTGATTTTTTCTTCATTCTGAGTGGTTTTATCATGACCCACGTTTATATTGGAGATTTTTCTTTAAAAGTTAATTCATCTAACTATCGCTCATATTTATTCTCGCGGTTTGCCAGAATCTATCCTCTACATATATTTGTTTTATCTCTATTTATTGGATTAGAAATTGCAAAAATATTCTTATTAAATAATTCTGCTTTTACTGGTAAATTTAACTTAACTGCCCTTTTTGCTAATATTTTCCTTCTCCAAGCATTCGACTTAACTTGCCCACCTTTATTTTGGTGCGATACTTATTGGAATGAGCCAGCGTGGTCAATTAGTGTAGAGTTTGTTATATATTGCATATTTCCATTTATCTTATTTTTATTATTAAGAAATAACGAAAAAAATGATTTAAAAATTTATGTTTCTGCTCTCTTCAGTATATTACTACTAATCGCCTTTACCCGTGGAAATTTAGATAGCATTATTGGCATACCTTCCATAGCTAGATGCGGGCTAGAGTGCATACTTGGAATTATAACTTATAAAGTCTATCGTAGAGATAATTATAGAAAGTATTTTAATATTAATTTACTAGCAATTATAGCTATAACTTGGATAATTCTGATTATGAATTACTACTGGAATTATTGGCGTAGCCTTCATGATTGGCTAATTTTACCAGCTTTTTCTCTCCTGATTTTGGCTGTATCTATCAACAATAGTGGCGCAATGTCAAAATTTTTAAATTCACGGTTAATGCTGTATTTCGGGACTATTTCTTACTCGATTTACATGGTTCATTGGTTTGTTCAAGAATTGTTAAAAACATTATGGATTTATAAATTTCACCATGCTTTTGGCAAAAGATTCACAGAATATGAAGCCTTGACATCTCTAGGAGTATTTCTTATGATTATCATATTGGCTGCATCATTGACATATAGATTTGTAGAAGTTCCTATGCGTAATTATTTAAAATCTACAATCTTGGCTAAACAATGAATTGAATGCCAATACTTTGTCAAGAAAGATTTAAATTTAACTTTGAATAAACCGAGAAAATAATAGAGTTTTATGAGCTTATCACCTGTAGATTACCAATCCGCATTAACTGCGGTTGATTTTGATCCATTTGCAGATGGAGAATTACTTCTAACCGCCCCTGCCACAGAATCACAAAAAGAAATTTGGGCTTCTGTGCAAATGGGGAATGCTGCCAATTGTGCTTATAACGAATCCCAATCTCTGCGACTAAAAGGCGAACTTGATGTCAAAATTTTCAAGTCTGCGATTGAAGAGTTAGTACAACGTCATGAAGCACTACGGACAACTTTTAGCACGGATGGCAATACACTCTGCATTGTTGCTTCTCGGCAAATTGAAATCCCTATTATTGATCTTTCTAACCTGGAACCACAGGAACAACAGGAAAAATTAGCTAGTATCTTGCGACAAGAGGTAGAGCAACCTTTTGATTTAGAACATGGCCCCCTATTTCGGGCAAAAATTGTCAAATTGCAGCCGCAGGAGCATCTAGCTACTTTGACAGCACATCATATTATTTGTGATGGTTGGTCTTGGGCAGTGCTGATGCCAGATTTGGGTAAACTTTATTCTGGCTTGCAACAGGGTATTGTTCCTGAATTAGAAGAACCAGACAACTTAAGTGAATATGCGATTTTGCAGGAAGAAGAGGCGGATAGTCCAGAAGCGATCGCCACAGAAGAATACTGGTTACAACAATTCGCTGACTCTGTACCTGTGCTGGATTTCCCCAGCGATCGCCCCCGTCCACCACTCAGAACCTTTAACGCTGCCCGCGAAGATTGGCATTTAAATCCCGAATTAGTTGCTAACCTCAAACAACTAGGGACAAAACTCGGTTGTAGCTTTATGACTACTATCCTGGGAGGATTTGAGGTTTGGCTACACCGTTTGACAGGACAAAACGACTTGGTTGTAGGTATTCCAGCCGCCGGACAAGCTGCTTTGGGGCAATATAATCTCGTAGGTCACTGTGTAAATTTACTACCTTTACGTAGCCAGATTGATAGCGAAAAATCTTTCAGCGACTACTTGCGATCGCGGCGATCGGCTGTACTAGACGCTTACGATCATCAACAATTTACCTTTGGTAGTCTAGTCAAAAAACTAGTTTTGGCACGGGATTCTAGCCATATTCCCTTAGTTCCAATTACATTTAATATCGATCAGGGTTTAGATAGTGATAAACTCCCCTTCACTGGGCTAGAAGTAGAATTTTTCTCTAACCCCCGCGCCTTCGAGAACTTTGAACTGTTCATTAATGCTACGGAATTACGTGGTCAGATGACCCTGGAATGTCAGTACAACACTAATTTATTTGATGCTGACACTATCCGCCACCGCATGGCAGAGTTTGAAACTTTGTTATTGGGTATAGTTGCTAACCCCAATCAAACTATTGCTAAATTGCCAATTTTACCAGCAGTTGAGCAACAGTTATTAGCAACATGGAACCAGACTCAAACAGACTATCCTCAAGATAAATCCATTCATCAGTTATTTGAGGAGCAGGTAGAGCGTACCCCCGATGCTGTGGCGTTGATATTTCAAGAACAGCAACTTACTTATCGAGAGTTAAATATTCGCGCGAACCAATTAGCGCAATACTTGCAAACATTAGGAGTAGGCGTAGATGTTCTTGTGGGAATCTGCGTCGATCGCTCCTTAGAAATGGTGGTAGGTCTTTTAGGGATTCTGAAGGCAGGTGGAGCTTATGTACCCCTAGATCCGGGGTATCCGCAAGAACGCTTGGCTTTCATGCTTTCAGACACCCAGATCCAATTATTATTGACTCAAAAATGGCTAGTTGACAAACTACCTAATCACACAGCAAGCGTAATTTGTCTAGATACCGATTGGGATACTATCAACCAAAAAACACCAGAGAATTTAATTAGTAATGTCAAGGCTGACAACTTGGCTTATGTAATGTACACATCTGGTTCTACAGGTCAGCCCAAGGGTGTTAGTGTTATCCATCAAGGTGTCGTTAGATTAGTCAAAGAAACTAACTATGTAAGCCTTACTGCCAAAGAAGTATTTCTGCAAATTAGTCCCGTCTCCTTTGACGCTTCAACCTTTGAAATTTGGGGTTGTTTGCTTAACGGTGCAAAACTAATAATTTTTCCTCCCCATACCCCATCTTTAGACGAATTAGGGCAAATTATTCAGCAATACCAGGTGACAACCCTGTGGCTAACGGCGGGTTTATTCCATCTGATAGTTGATGAAAAAATTGATGCTTTAAAACCCTTACGTCAACTGTTAGCAGGTGGTGATGTTTTATCCGTTACCCACGTCCAGAAATTTCTCAACACAGTAGAAAACTGTAAACTGGTTAATGGTTACGGGCCAACAGAAAGCACAACTTTTACCTGCTGTTATGAAATTACAGCACCACTAAAGCCAGGGGCTTCTATTCCTATTGGTCGCCCCATTGCTAATACCCAAGTTTATATCTTAGACTCACATTTACAACCCGTTCCGATTGGAATCACGGGTGAATTGTATATTGGTGGCGATGGTTTAGCACGAGAATATTTCAATCGCCCGGATCTGACTGCTGAAAGATTTATTGCCAATCCCTTAAGCTTAGATTCCCAATCACGCTTATATAAAAGTGGAGACTTAGCTCGCTATTTACCAGATGGAAATATTGAATACCTGGGTCGGATTGATAATCAGGTAAAAGTGAGCGGTTTCCGCATAGAATTGGGTGAAGTTGAAACCGCACTTTTGCAATATCCGGCAATAAAAGAAGCGGTAGTAATTGTTCGAGAAGATACTCCTGGTGAGAAATTATTGGTTGGTTATTTTGTCGCAGAAGTTGGTCAAGATAACCCGCAAATAATCTCAGAATTACGGCGATTCTTGAAACAACAGCTTCCTGAATATATGGTGCCAAAGATTTTTGTGGCGCTGGAAGCCTTGCCGCTAAATGCTAACGGCAAAGTTGATCGTCGGGCACTACCAAAACCTGATTCTTTCCGTCCAGAACTGGAAGCAAATTATGTAGCGCCTCGTACTCCCATTGAGCAGCAAATTGCAGATATCTGGACACAGGTTTTGAATGTTAAGCGAGTTGGGATTTATGACAACTTTTTTGAATTGGGTGGATATTCTCTACTAGGAATTCAAGTGGTTTCTCGACTGCGCCAAGCTTTGCAAGTAGAAATTCTCATGTCCAATTTATTTGAATTACCAACGATAGCAGATTTAGCTGAACGAGTGGAAACTCTGCGTTGGGCAACCCAAGGCGTTCAGGCTTCTGATAGTGAAACAGCTGATGATTACGAGGAAGGTGAGCTATGAAAACTTTAGATGAACTACTATCTGAGCTACGTCAGCGCGATGTCAAACTTTGGCTAGAGGGTGAACGCTTACGCTATCGGGCAGCAAAAGATAGTCTCACGCCGGAATTGCTCACCGAGTTAAAAACTCAAAAAGCCGAAATCATCAACTTTCTCCGACAAATTACTACAGCTGCCAATTCACAGATTCCCCCAATTGTCGCTTGTGAACGGAATGGCAACTTGCCGCTTTCTTTTGGTCAGCAACGGATATGGTTCCTTCATCAGTTTGAACCTAACAGTTCCTCGAATAATATGCCCGTTGTGGTGCGTTTTACGGGGAATCTGAATGTTGCTGTCTTAGAGGAAAGTTTGAGAGAAGTCGTCCGTCGCCATGAAGTTCTGCGGACAACTTTTCCAGCCGTGAATGGAAAGCCCTCTCAAGTAATTGCAAGCGATGTTTCCTTGACGCTGCCAATAATTGACTTGCGGCAAGTACCAGATGAAAAGAGAGAGGCTGAAGCTCTCCTACTAGCAACTAAAGAAGCTCATCAACCTTTTGATCTCGCCAATGGGCCGATTTTGCGGTTACTGCTGCTGCGGTTGAGCGATCGCGAGCATCTGCTAATCTGGAATATGCACTGCATAGTTTGTGATGGAGCTTCTTCCGATCTGTTCTATCAAGACTTCACTACCATCTATAAAGCATTGTCGGCGGGAAAGGCTTCTCCTTTAACTCCCTTACCAGTACAGTATGCTGATTTTACCAATTGGCAATATCAATGGCTCCAGGGAGAGGTTTTAGAGTCACAGGTAAACTACTGGAAGCAAAAGCTAGAAGGCAATTTACCGATCATTGAGTTACCTTACGATCATCCCCGTCCTCATGGTGTGCAGACATATCGAGGCGATCGCGCCGCCCTGCTGCTATCAAAGACGCTGAACCATGCCCTGACAGACATGAGTCAAAAATGGGGTGTCACCCTGTTCATGACTCTACTAACAGTGTTTGAGCTATTGCTCTACCGTTATTCTGGACAAGAAGACCTACTGATTAGCTTTGCCAGTGCAAGCCGGGGACAAGTAGAAACCGAGCGGCTGATTGGATTTTTCTCTAATACTCTTGTAATGCGGGGTAACTTAGCAGGAAATCCAACTTTCCGACAATTGTTAGACCGCGTGCGTAAGGATTGCTTAGAGGCTTATAGCCATCAAGACCTACCTTTTGAGAGGCTAATTGAAGAACTTAAACCAGAACAACAAAGTCGCAATAGTTCGTCTTTATTTCAGGTAAAGTTCTCCCTTAATCCTCCTTGGTCGAATGGTCGTGGCATGGGAGCAGTGCAACTACCTGATTTGACTATCACTTCTCTATTTGGTTACATCTATCATGGTAAAACCAAATACGATCTGACATTAGTCTTGCGGGAACAGGATAATGGTCTGGGCATGGTATTTGATTACAATGCCGAGATGTTTGATGCCAGTACCATAGAGCGGATGTTGGGACACTTCAAAACTTTACTCGAAGGCATTGTTGCTAATCCCGATCAGCCGATATCTGAATTACCCCTGTTAACAGCAGGTGAACAACATCAAGTATTGGTTGATTGGCATGGCAAGCAGGCTGATTATCCCCAGAATACTTGTATTCATCAGTGGTTTGAGGCTCAAGCTAAACGAACTCCAAATAATATTGCAGTAAGTTTTGAAAATCAGCAACTAACCTATCAGGAACTCAACCAGCGTGCAAATCAGCTAGCCCACTATTTGCAAACTCTAGGGGTAAAATCGGGGGTACTCGTCGGTCTTTATGTAGAGCCTTCCCTGGAGATGATTGTGGGGCTGTTGGGTATTTTGAAAGCTGGGGGAACTTACGTACCAATAGTTCCGACATCTGGGCAAGATGGTTTGGCTTTCATTTTAGAAGATGCCCAAACATCCTTAGTGTTAACCCAAAGCTTATTGGTTGATAAATTCTCTGAGTATCAGGCACAAGTTATCTGTTTGGATAGTAATTGGGAAGCGTTGGCAAAGCCCACCGAAGGTATCGCACTACACGCAAATGAAAATCCAGCATATTACACCACAGATCAGACTCTCGCCTGTGTGATGTATGTGTCCGGCGGCAATGGAAAACCCAACGGTATAGGCATTACCCACCGTAATCTCGTCACCCACAGTCTAGCAATCAGTGACACTTGGGAGTTGACTGAGCGCGATCGCCTACTACTCATATCTAGTATCAGTTACGATACTTTCATTGAATCACTGTTCCCCAGTTGGATTACTGGTGCTACCGTCATTTTACAGTCTCAAAAGCTACCAAAATCGACGGCGCAGTTTTTCCCATTCATTGCTCAACAAAAAATTACCGTTGTTAATCTACCTACTTCTTTTTGGTATGAGTTAGTTAACGAGCCATCTGTATCTCCACAAACCTTGCCAGTCAGCTTACGCTTAGTCATAGTTGGTGGTGAAAAAGTCTCACGCAATGCTTATTTAACTTGGGTAGAAAAAGTTGGCAAGCAAGTACGCTGGCTTAATGCTTATGGATCGCTAGAAACAACTTTAACCGCCACGGTTTACGATCCGGCAACTGCTACTGAAGCCAGTAACACTCGGTCAGAAATTCCCATAGGAAAAGCGATCGCCAATACAAAAATATACATTCTCGATCGGCGATCGCAACCTCTACCAGTTGGCGTTACTGGCGAAATCTACATCAGTGGTATTGGTGTTGCACCAGGCTACTTTAACCGTACTGAGTTAACATCTGAGAAATTTATCCCCAATCCCTTTAGCAGCGAATCTGGGGCATATCTTTACAGAAGTGGCGACTTAGGACGCTACTTAAGTGACGGCAATATTGAGTTTATTGGCCGCCTAGATAATCAGGCTAAAATTCGCGGCTTTCGGATTGAGTTGACAGAAATTGAGACAATTTTGGGTCAATATCCAGGCGTGCAGAACACTGTGGTGATTGCCAGAGAAGATGTTCCTGGGGATAAACGTTTAACTGCTTATGTTCTCCCTAAAGAAGGAGAGACTTTTGGGAGTGAGCAACTACTGAGTTTTCTCCAGCAAAAGTTGCCTGAGCATTTGTTGCCTTCTACCTTTGCTATAGTGGATTCTCTGCCATTGAATGCTAATGGCCAAGTTGATCGCAAAGCATTACCTGCGCTGAATCCAAATAATTCTAAAATAGAAAAAATATTTGCTACAGCAGAAAATCCATTACAACTTCAATTAACAGAAATCTGGGAAAATGTTTTAGGGGTTCATCCGATTGCAATAACAGACAACTTTTTTGATTTGGGTGGACACTCACTGCTGGCAGTACGTCTGTTTTCTCAGATTGAAAAAATTGTAGGCAAAAATCTAGCTCTATCTATCCTTTTGCAAGCCCCAACTATTGAGCAATTAGCTAATATCGTTGAGCGAGAAAGATGCTCAAAACCTGGGGTTGCGGCAACGCCAGCAGATGATGTCA
The DNA here is from genome assembly GCF_017115105.1 of Nostoc sp. NMS2. Lineage (GTDB taxonomy): Bacteria > Cyanobacteriota > Cyanobacteriia > Cyanobacteriales > Nostocaceae > Nostoc. Next base: position 31,242 of record NZ_JABXKH010000061.1, on the reverse strand, counting down.
AGTCTGAAACATCAATTCCTTGGTCATCTTTGGTAGCTATTCAGCCCAACGGTTCTAAGCCTCCTTTCTTCTGTATACATGGTTTGGGTGGAGAAGTTCTGCGTTTCCGGGAATTGGCAGTGCATCTAGGATCAGATCAACCATTTTATGGACTGCAACCACAAGGGTTAGATGGAAAACAACTTCCTTATACCCGGATTGAAGAGATGGCAGCGCACTACATTCAACAAATCCAGACTATTCAGCCCCATGAGCCTTATTTGATCGGCGGCTACTCCTCTGGGGGGATAATTGCTTACGAGATGGCTCGGCAATTGGCTATGCAAGGTAAAAAAGTAGCTTTGCTAGTTTTATTTGATACCTACGGTTCCAGAAATATCGAATCTGTGCCAATCGCATCTAACTATGTTATTGAACAGGTAAAAAGAAATACAGAGCGGCTCAAATATCAGATCAAAGAGATCCTCTGGCGGTTTGTCTTTTACTTTCACCTGATTCTCGCTCGCCCCTTACCTTACTCCAACCGGAAATACATGGTGGAAGAGGCCACCAGACAAGCGCTAAGAAAATATGTTCTACAAGTTTACTCAGGTAAAGCAACCATATTCCGAACAGAAGATGGTCTTGTAGTTGGACAACGGGAGGCTGATTCTAAAATGGGTTGGGGTAAATTGGCATTAGGGGGAGTGGATATCTATGATATTTCTGGGATTCATAATTCCATTTTTAAAGAACCCCATGTACGATCTGTATCTGACAAAATGAAGGCTTGCATAGATCAAATTATTGCAGAAACCTGAATCTTTCTAGACTTAGAAGTAACTAAGTGAGTTACAAAACTTAAGTCTCTAAGCCAGATATAAAGCAATACAGTTCAGTTAAGCATTTTTTCCCTCTCTCTGTGTTCTCTGTGCCTCTGCGGTTAGTTAAAAAAATTGACTTTCACAAAAAGTTTTAGCCTTAACTGAACCCTATTGAGATATAAAGCCTGTTTTGCTTCTGACTCTCCGAATTTCAGTAGACTATCAAACTTATTTCTGAATTCTGTTTTAGTGATAGCTTTCCGACCTCATCTCGCTTGCGGGATGGGGTTGTTTTATTTGCGGGTAATAACTTTTACTGGCGGCTTGATATATGTGTAAATGCGATCGCCAATAAAGCCTTTGTATAAACCACATGGGCTTTACTTAGTCTATGCTGAGTTTGCAGTAAAAAGAGAAGCATCTTACAACAACTTTGTCGGTTTCTATCAGGTGGCTGATGAGAATGGTAGCATTGACACCAATGGCGATCGCACAGCAGATATTATTGTTGGACAGGCTGGTTACGCCGAAGCCGCTATACGTAAGCATGTTGGAGACATTGATTTGACGGTGAACAACCAAGGTACTGCACAATACACTGGCACTTTTGGGCCAAATTCTTTGTTTGCACCATTATTGTGGATGGTAAACCCGATGCAATTCTCAATAGCAATGTTAATAAGAATGTTTACTTCGCATTTTTGGGTGCTAACTCTGATCGGTTAGATCACATTCGATTGTTGGGAAATAACACCTTTGGTTTTGAAGATTTAGCTAATGGTGGTGATAAAGATTACAATGATGTGATTGTGCAGGTAAATTTGAGTGTCAATATTGCCTAGTATAAAATACGAGTAATTACTTAGTAGAATAAAACAACCTCACCCTGTAACCGGGATGAGGGTGTTTTATGCATAGCGATTAGATGGACTTGCTATTAATTAAACTGGTGAATTTACTGAAGGCAGTTATTGTCTTTCCTTCATAAATTTAATAGTTGATTCCTCTAGGGTGACAAAAAATCTTCACCTTTACTTTTCCAGTTAATTTTTATTAAATTAAGCTACCAAAAAAGTGATGGAGAATTCTTTCATAATCAGGTATGGGTTCTGTTTAACGAGGAAAGCTCCTGTCTTTCGCCATTAGTGATATTGTCAATCCCTATATTCAAGAATTTGTAAAAAATAATTCAGAAATTTAAAGTTTTTTTTATTACATAATTCTTAATTAGGGTATTTACTTAGGAAAGCATCTGTGATATTTTCATGTTGATTATCATAAATTAAAATATGCAACGCTAAATTTAACAACCGCGTTTATGTGTCTTGGTTTGATGAATATCCATCTTCCATACTTGCAATAAATATTGATTTTAATTTTGTATAAATTATGTAGCGTTAACCAAGTGATAACTTGTTCTCGATCTATTTAAACTATGCTTTACTCTGAAAAACGCATAACAATCGTAACCGTGTGATAGAAATACAGGTCTGCAATTAGACGAACCTAGCCTCTGTGCTATTACATATTTGGGCATCTGAATTATACAGAAGTCTTGCCACTACTGGCATAAAACCAAACACTACCTCTGTTAGTAAAAGAGATACCCCCTAATATTTTCCACTTAATTCCTCACTTTTCGTTGTTTTATATGACTTATATTAAGAACACTTTTCTCGAATTTCTCACTACCATAGAAGGGTTTGAACAGTTACCCGATGGTGCGATCGCTAATCTATCAGAACAACTGCAAGCTTGGCGCTATCGCATCGGTCAAAAAATCATTGGTAAAGAAAGTCTCCCGGAACGCATCACCATCATTTATGAGGGACAAGTACGCCTGTTGGGATACGATCCCCAGACGCAAATGCCAATTACCCTAAAATTGCTACAACCTGGAGAAATTATCGGCGAAATTGGTTTGTTGCGCGATGTCCCCTGTGAGACTGCGATCGCCTCCACCGAAGTAGTATGTTTAACCTTGAGTGCATCGGCATATTTTAGTTTTCTCGCTTCATACCCGGCTTTTGCCGAAGCTCGCAAGAATCGCAGTTATTTGGTGGAAGTTTTCGATATTCTCGGTTCCTATTGGCAAAAACAAGCGATCGCAACTTTAAATCTCAGAGAACTCACAGAAAAAGCCTTACCACAGGCGAAAGTCCATTATCTCCCTCCAGGAAAAACTCCATTCAATCAACTAGATAACAAAAGCGTCTGGTTTGTAAGCGGCGGTGGTACAGTCACGAATTTATCACCTGGCGATCGCCTAGAATCAGACGACGACCGAGACAAAATCCAGGTCATAGGTCAAAACCCTTCACGGTTGCTTGGTATCCATCCGTCAGATTTGATATTAGAAGATAGTCATCAAATAGTACTGGCGGTAAATAACACCCAGGTAGATAGCCAAGATGATGATGAATTAGATATCCCTTACGCATCAGACGAAATCGTTCCCCAGACCGTCCCCGATACCTCAAATAGTTCGTCAAAACAAAAATATCCGTTTTTTAGTGGTAAGGGAGAACTAAATACAGCCTTCGCCTGTTTCCAAATGATTGCGAAGCACCTAGAAATACCGTTTCGTCGAGAAGTGGTTCGCCGCATCTTAACAGAGCAAGTCAAACGTCAGGGGATTATATCGTTTCAAGTTACTGCTTACCTGGCAGAATTAATCGGACTTAAGGCCCAGTTAATAGAAATACCAGTCTCCTCATTAACGCGCATTCCTACACCGGCATTGATTCGCTATGGTGATAATTTTGCAGTTTTATATGCAGCCGATACAAATACCGTGGTTGTGGGTGTCCCATCTAAAGGAATTGTGCGCTGTAAACCTGCTCAATTGGTTGAACAATTAGATGTTGATCCAACCAATTTTCCGCCCCAAGCTAGAGTATTACTGCTCAGTGCTACCAACCAAACACCCCAAGAACGGTTTAGTTTACGGTGGTTTTTGCCCTATTTGTCAAAGCACCGTCGAGTGTTGATCGAGGTTTTTATAGCCTCCTTTTTCGTGCAGTTGGCAGCGTTGGCAAATCCTCTGGTAGTTCAGTTAATTATCGACAAAGTTATCACTCAAAATAGTATTGGTACACTACATATTTTGGGGATTTTACTATTAGTCGTCGGACTATTTGAAGCAGTACTAACTACGTTGCGAACTTACTTATTTGTCGATACCACTAACCGGATCGATATGGGTTTAGGGTCGCAAATTATCGACCACTTATTACGTCTACCACTGCGTTATTTTGAACGCCGACCGGTGGGTGAACTTTCCACTCGCATCAACGAATTAGAAAATATTCGCCAATTTTTGACTGGTACTGCCTTAACAGTGGGGTTAGATGCTCTGTTCTCGGTGGTGTATATCGGTGTAATGCTGATTTACAGTTGGCAACTCACCTTGGTAGGCTTAAGCACGATTCCCGTGTTTATCGTGATTACCTTAATTGCTTCTCCCACCATTAGTAGACAGTTACGTGCCAAAGCCGAACGTAACGCCGAAACTCAATCTTATTTAGTGGAGGTGATGTCAGGAATTCAAACCGTAAAAGCGCAAAATATCGAATTGCGATCGCGCTTTTCTTGGCAAGAGCGTTACGCTCGGTTTGTCGCTGCCGGTTTTAAAACAGTTGTAACTTCCACCCTCGCTAACTCTACCAGTAACTTTCTCAACAAACTCAGCAGCTTACTAGTTTTGTGGGTAGGAGCTTATCTAGTACTCCAAGGGGAATTAACATTAGGAGAATTAATTGCCTTTAGGATTATATCGGGTTATGTAACCAGCCCAATATTGCGTTTAGCTCAACTCTGGCAAAGTTTCCAAGAAACAGCCTTGTCTCTAGAACGTTTAAGCGATATTGTCGATACGCCACAAGAAGGAGAAACAGACCGCTACAATATACCCTTACCGACGATTAAGGGAGCAGTGAAGTATGAAAATGTTTCCTTCCGATTTGGGACGAGTGGCCCTCTGCAACTTTCCAACGTCAACCTCGAATTTGAGCCAGGGAAATTTATTGGCATCGTCGGACAAAGTGGATCTGGTAAAAGTACGATGATGAAATTGCTGCTGAGACTTTACGAAACTGAGTCCGGCAGAATTTTGATTGATGGTTATGATATTGCCAAAGTCGAACTTTATTCACTGCGACGACAAATTGGCGTAGTTCCCCAAGAAACATTGTTGTTTGACGGCAGCGTTCAGGAAAATATTGCTCTGACGAATCCTGATGCGACAACCGAAGAAATTATCGAAGCGGCTCAGGTTGCGTGCGCTCACGAGTTTATCATGAACTTGCCCAACGGTTACAACACGCGGGTGGGAGAACGGGGTTCTGCACTTTCAGGTGGACAACGACAAAGAATTGCGATCGCTCGTTCTGTTTTACAACGACCAAAATTATTAGTTTTAGATGAAGCGACTAGCGCTTTAGATTATCCCACAGAACGGCAAATATGTCTCAATTTAGCCAAAGCATTTAAGGGTGATACAGTATTTTTTATTACCCACCGACTAAACACCGTCAGTAATGCAGACATGATTGTTGTGATGGATAATAGTAGGGTTATAGAACAAGGTAGCCATCGAGAATTAATGGCTACTAAAGGTCATTATTATTATCTGTATCAGCAACAAGATGTGAACTTGTAGTTAGTTATTATTGGCGGCATAACATTACATCATTTGAACAGTGTTCACCCGACAAAAAATCCAAAATCTAACATCCAAAACGCAAAATCGTTATGACTCAACTTAATGGAAATCACCACAAAGGCAATCAAAAAAACGGTAATCATAAAAATGGAGCCAAGCAAGATTCATCGGTACTTACAAAACAACAAAAAGCTGCTCAAGAGTCTTTAATTAACTCAAGTAGTCAGGAATTTGAGCAATCAATTGTCTTGCGCCAATCTCCAGTTTGGTCGCGGACAATCATGGTTACTCTCATGGGGTTAGCCTGCTTTGGAATTGCTTGGGCTTATTTTGCGAAAATTGAGCAAGTAGTGCCAGCAACAGGTCAATTAAAGCCGCAAGGAACAGTCAAAGAAGTTCAGGCTCCTGTTAATGGAGTAGTGAAAACAGTTAATGTTAAAGATGGACAAGAGGTAAAGCCAGGGGATTTGTTGCTGACTTTTGATTCCATAGCCCCTGTTGCAGAATTAAATTCTTTGAATAAAATTCGTGTTGCATTAATTAAAGAAAATCAAATTTATCGCCGATTGATGGGGGCAACTACCGCCGGGGGATCTGAAATATTATATTTACGCGGTAATTTGCCACAAGAAACTGCTTTTCTGCTGAAAAGTCGGGTAGCATTAGTAGCAGAAAATGAATTATTGCGGACTCAATTAAGAAATTCTGGTCGAGATTCTACATTAGGAATTGATGAGCAACAACTTCTACGAGTTGCCAAAAAAGAATTAGATTCTCGGTCTGCTGCGGCGCAGTTAGAAGTAGAAAAAATCAAAAAACAACTAGCTCAAAATAAATTTAAGCTGGAAGATAGTAAAGCGAGTTTAGCCATTCAACAGGGTATTTTAGATAAGCTGAAAATATTATCAGAAGAAGGTGGTATTTCTCAACTTCAGTATCTCAACCAGCAACAAGAAGTCCAAAACCGCACGGCGGAAGTAGCACAACTAGGTGAGGAAGAAAAACGCCTCCAGTTTGATATAGAAAAGGGCCAGCAAGAATTAAGCAATACGGTGGCTGTTTCTGATAAAAACGTTTTGGATAAGATAGGTGATAACAAACAGCGTATTGCCGCAATTGATAGCCAATTCATGAAAGTTATTCTAGATAATGAACAGCGTTTGGCAGATGTCAATAGCAAAATCTCCCAAACACAGTTAAACGTTAAGTATCAAGAACTTCGTGCGCCTGTAGCTGGAACAGTTTTCGATTTACAAGCAAAAAACCCTGGATTTGTAGCGAGTCCGACTACAAAAATGCTGCAAATTGTCCCAAAGGAAAACTATATAGCTGAAGTTTTCATCACTAACAAAGATATCGGTTTTGTGCGAAAAGGCATGAAGGTAGATGTGAGAATTGACTCCTTTCCTTACAGCGAATTTGGCGATATCAAAGGGGAAGTGATGGGGATAGGGTCAGACGCATTACCGCCAGACCAAACACATCAGTTTTATAGATTTCCGGCAAAAATTTCATTGGATAAACAATCTTTAGTAATTAAGGGTAAAAACGTCACTTTGCAATCAGGTATGTCAATTAGTGCCAACATAAAAGTACGCGAAGAACGGACTGTGCTGAGTTTATTCACTGAGTTGTTTACCAAGCAAATTGATACTCTTAAAGAGGTACGTTGAAGAAGGAGGCAGGAGGCAGGGGGAATACTGCCTCTCTCGTTGAGTTGTAAAAGTGATGTCTACTATCGACTGTTTAGTGATGCAAATTCTAAAACTTGATGTGATGGAGCGATCGCTATCTGTAAAATAATCTTCTTCAAAGAGCGATCGCCAAACATCCAACCTAGCCGCCCGATATTTCCTCTACGCTAATGCGGCTACCTTCTCTACCAAGCCTTGAAACAACCTCAAGCCATCACTATTACCCAGCATCGTGTCAGATGCCCTTTCTGGGTGCGGCATCATCCCCAACACATTGCCCTGACGATTGCAAATCCCGGCAATGTTGTTCAGTGAACCATTGGGATTCTCGCCTTCATAACGAAACACGACTTGCCCGTTATCTTCAATTTCTGCGAGAGTGGCTGCATCAGCGTAGAATCGCCCCTCTCCGTGGGCAATGGGCAAAGTGATAACTTCACTATTGGTATAGGCTTGCGTCCATAAGAGATTGGTACGCTCAACTTTCAGGGGGACGCGATCGCAAATAAAATGCAAATCCCGATTTCTAGTTAACACTCCTGGCAAAAGTCCAGCTTCAGTTAATACCTGAAAACCGTTGCAAATACCAATGACAAATTTACCCTTTTGAGAATGTTCGACAACCTGTTGCATCACGGGTGAAAAACGTGCGATCGCACCGCAGCGCAGATAATCACCGTAACTAAAGCCACCAGGGATGATAATGACATCCAAATCAGCAATGTCTGTTTCTTGATGCCAAACCATGCGAGTTGGTTGTAAGAGCAAATCTCTAGTTACATAAGCAACATCGCGATCGCAATTAGAACCGGGAAAAACAATAACACCAAATTTCATGATTGGGAATGGGGAATGGGGCAGGGGCAGGGGGCAGGGGGCGGGGGCAGGGAGCAGGGGGCAGGGGGCAGGGAGCAGGGGAATGAGGGAGAATTCTTAAAATTAAGTCTCTCCCTTGTCTCCCCCCTCTCCCTTGTCTTCCTTGTCTCTTTTCCATGCCCAATACCCAATGCCCCATGCCCAATCCCTAAAAGACTCCCGTTTGGGTTTCGACCTCAATCAACTCAAAACGGTAATTTTCAATTACGGTATTTGCTAGCATTTGGTCACAAATGCGATCGAGGTCTTGACGAGCTTTCTTCTCTTCAGTCGAGGTGATGGTGAGTTCAATGTACTTGCCAATCCGCACCTGTTCAACGTTATCGTATCCCAGTTGCTGAAGACCGGATTGTACAGCCACACCAGCAGGGTCTAAGACTGAAGGGCGAAGCGTCACAAAAATTTTGGCTAGATACTTGGTTTGCACGGCTTTTGCTGAATGCTGCGATCGCTATACTATAACTTTCTGTTCCAACTGAGTGAAAATAAGATTACGAAGCGGTTAAAGTTAATTGATCAATTAGCCCATCTAACAGCTTCAACTACAGTGGTATATTTAAATAATTGTCTATGAGAGCTATACGCACCCGCAGTCAAGAGCGTATTTTCAACCTCCTGAAAACTATCAAAAAAGGCATTTCTGCCCAGGATATTTACGTAGAACTACGTAATACAAATCAGAGTATGGGTTTAGCAACAGTTTACCGCTCTTTAGAAGCCTTAAAACTCGAAGGCATGGTACAAGTGCGGAATTTGGCTAATGGTGAAGCCCTCTATAGCCTAGCGCAGCAAGACAAACATCACCTTACTTGCTTGCAATGCGGTGTCTCAATTCCGATTCATCAATGCCCCGTGCATGATTTAGAAGACCAGTTAGAATCTAGCCATAAGTTTAAAGTTTTTTACCACACCCTAGAGTTTTTTGGATTGTGCAGTCAATGCCAGGTAAATCAAACTACTGGGACTGGTCAATAATCATACCAATTCTATGAGAGGAATAAATCCCCTTCTGAATAAAACCTTCTACCTCCTGCCTTCTCCCAAGGGGAGACGCTAAAAGCGATCTGCCTCCTTCAAGATTACCTGAAACTAACTACTACTATATGTACTGAAAAATCTGACACTCGTAGCAATACTGAGTCAATCAACACACAGGATTGCCCCACTCCCACAATCAACTCTACCTAGATGAGCTTGTGAGATTTTCTAGTCCGAGCGTGCAGCTGATCAATTGCCCGCGATCGCTGTGGTAGATTTTTAACAGTGCTGTCTGCTCGCCCCATCTCTTCAATATCCAGACTATGAAAATCGACCGATTTCAGGAACTTAAGCAAAAACTGACGAATGACGCAGACTTGTCCCGCATCTGGTTATTTTATATGGATCATTTTGCGGATCACCCGGAATTCACTGACCTGGGTGAGCCTGCCTATAATGAATATCTAAATGCTGTCCTCCACAAAACTTGTCAGCAGATGTTTGGCAGAGCAATAAAGATTACTGACTTTTTGCTGATCTACATAGCTCCGTATAATTTATTTCATGGAGCTTTCCAAGTTGAAGGACGTATTGGGGGTGTGATTTATTTCGAGGATATAAAAATTGGGTTACTAGCAGTGTCGGCGGATTATCCCCCTACCGATGCGGTTAAATATTCACGTTTTTCTGAGATGATTCAACTGTCGGCACCAAATCACAACGATCGCAATTGAGAGAAGCACAACCCATAACCCATCTGGAACTCTTTTCACTATTTTAAATTTTGAATCTTTCAATTCCATTATCCAAAATTTCAAATCTAAAATTCACTAAGATTCTTCTCAATGCGACGGTCAGGGATAAGCCATATAATCGCAACTAAAATGTAAAATGCACAGGCAAACCATGAGTTCATAAAGGCAAGTGGAATTGCCACAGCATAAAACACCAGCGATACTTTTTCTTTAAAGTTTTTACCAACTGCGATCGCTAATGTCGAATCCCTACCGTGGTGAGAAATCAGGGCGCGGGTAAGGATGAAGTAAGCGATCGCAGCAAACAACAACACCGTACCATAAAGGGCAACTGGCATAGCAGCAAAATGATTCTCTCCCATCCAGCCGGTGACAAAGGGGATTAGCGATAACCAAAACAGCAAATGCAGATTAGCCCAAAGTATACACCCATTAACATGTCTAACTGCTTGTAGTAGGTGATGATGATTATTCCAGTAGATGCCGATATAAATAAAACTCAGCACATAACTCAGAAATACCGGAATCAGTGGACGCAGCGCGGCTAAATCGAACCCATGCGGCACTTTTATTTCCAGCACCATAATGGTGATGATGATGGCAATTACCCCATCGCTGAATGCTTCTAACCTCCCTTTGCCCATATACGCATTCCTTTTGTATTTGCTTGAAAGTAAGTTGTGACACTCTGTACTTTATCGTATCAAGTGGTCGCCGTTAATGAGATTGTCTGCGATCGCAAAATATTTAAGCTTATTCGGTTTACGTTTGGGCGGGGTGGTCTTTCACTTGGATTTGGACTACTATCTGGTGTACGCGGCGTAAGGAAGGCAAGGACAATAGCCACCAATAACAATGCTGGAACATCACCAAAAAGGTGTCCACGTTCAGCAGGATCAATTACTGCTTGTACCGCCATAATTAGCCCGTGGACTAAACTTGACCAAACAGTGAACCATATTAAACTGAGGTTCGCATTAAGCAAAATTGTGCCAGTTAGAGAGACGCGATAAATCGCCGTCTCTACAGGTAATTTATCTATCAATTATTTATTGACAGACTAGTACCGCTTCGCGTAATTCGTAATTCGTAATTCGTAATTCCCGTTGCGTAAGGGTTTTAGACATTTCAAATGGTCTGTTTATTTCCGCCGTACTGTACTAGTAGGCTTCTTGAACCACAGGCAGACGCTCTAATACTCCCTAATTCTACCAAACACATCTCAAAAATTATATTTTATGCACTTCACCAACAAATATGTCCTTTAAAAGATATCAATATTGACCAAAAACTACTTAATAAGTTACTTGAATAAAATCAGCAATATGTATAATCAGTTCTATTAGATGGGAATTTGGATGCAAAATTCTGTTCCTTGGCTTGTTTCTGAGGTGCATGTTAACTTGCCTTGGTGCATTTCTACTATAATCTGATAACTAATAAATAAGCCAAGTCCAGTTCCTTTACCAACAGGCTTTGTTGTAAAGAACGGATCAAATATTTTGGAAATTACCGAATCGGGAATACCCAGACCATTATTTTTAATGCGAACATTAAGCCAAGTTTTATCAACGATCTCAGTACTAATCCAAATAGTAGGAAGGAACGGTTGAGATTGAGAATTTTGTCTAATTGATAGGTTAGCAATTGCCTCATTTAAAGCATAGATAGCGTTATTTAAAATATTCATGAAGACTTGATTCAGTTGTGCGGGATAGCACTTTACCTGGGGAATTACTCCATAGTTGTTAATTACTTGAATTACCATATTTCCCGACTCGCTTTGAAAGCGATGACGCAGAAGTGTGATTGTGTGATTGATCCCTGCGTGAATATCAACATTTTTGATTTCTGCTTCATCCAACCGAGAAAAATTTCGCAGTAACAGCACAATTTCTCTAATGCGATCGCTGCCAACTTGCATCGACTCCATCACCTTACCTAAATCTTTTTGAATAAAGTCCAAATCCCAGGTTATTATTGCTTCTTGAATATGTGGCGAGGGAACTGGATAGGTTTGCTGGTAGAGTTGCAAGATTTGTAATAAGACTTTTGTATACTCAGATGCATGGGTGAGATTAGCGTAAATAAAGTTAACTGGATTATTAATTTCGTGAGCAATCCCTGCAACTAATTGCCCCAGACTCGACATTTTTTCAGTTTGCACCAGTTGAGCCTGAGTATATTTGAGTTTCTCAAGGGTAACTTTTAGGTCGTGATTAGCTTGAATTAGCTCAATATTTCGTTGTTCTACCCTCGCTTCCAGTTCCTCATTCGTTTGCTTCAGTAATGCTTCTGCGTGTTTGCGTAAGCGAAGCTCGTCGTAGACATCGCTAATATTGATCAGTGAGCCAGAGAATTCTGTTTCACTTTGAGATTGAGCAGACAGTTCTAACCAAACAATTACACCAGTTTGATGGTAAAAGCGGAGTTTTTGGCAAACCTCTACTCCGCTTTGTAGCTTTTCTAGAGTTTCTGACCACAAGTGCCGATCGTCCAAGTCAATGAAATTGCCTAAAGCGCTACCGATGACATCTGCTATCCCATAACCAAGGGTATTTGTCCAGGCTCGGTTGAGGAAGTTGACATTACCCAAGCGATCGCACTTAAACACAATTTCGCGCAGACTATTCACCAATTCCCGGTAACGCCGCTCAGATTCAGACAATTTCTCAATCAAACTGTACTGAATCTGTGTATGCAATTCATTGCTTAAATCTGACATTCTGCTGTACTCATCAAACGCTGAAGTAACTCGGTATGGTTAATCGTATCGGCGTATAAGGGGAAAACGTGAGTGTGGTAGAATTCTTGCTCAAACACCGTGCGAGCAGAAGTGCAATCAGACAAAAGAACAACCTGATAGCCTTTCTCATGGGCAGAACGACCTGTAGAATCAATACAGACCGAAGTGACTGCACCAGCTAGAACTACATGAGTAATCTCTTTTTCATGGAGAATCGTGTCTAAGTTAGTATTCATGAAAGCATTAAATCCTCGTTTTCCGGGAACTTCGAGAATTCTGCTGCGAAAGGGTAGCAACTCATCAATCATCTGCGATCCCTTCGTACCAACTTGAAAAGCCCCAACTTCCTTGATAGTCTTGAGAATGCCAACAGGTTCAACCAATTCCTGGTAGTTTGGCGTAAAAAAAATCGGTGTGGCAATCATCAACACTGGAGTTTGTAGCAAACATCGCACAAGCTCAACGGTGTTTTCTAATACTTTGGTGGCTCTTGAGGATTCCTCAATGACATTATGTAGAATACCATCGGCTGCAAAGTAGTCATTTTGATAACCAATCAAGATCACAGCAGTACGTTGGGGTTGCATTGTATTTCTAACTATTTAGTATATACAGACACTTTATTATTCCCATTTTAAGTGTGTTCAACCATCCCCATCAACAAATCCATCACCGCTTTTCTTAAAGGTGCTTTACCAAAAGTCACCCCCAATTTCTCCAACGATTATAAATCGCTTCAGTGCCGCAGCCGTTTCTGCCCAAGAAGTAAACGTGCGATCGCTCTTAATATCCCGTTCCATTTTCCGCCGCATCGCGTACAAGTAAACCCGCGACATATCCACAGGATTAGCGATCGCAATAATAGCGCTGATAACTTGTTCTGGGTTATTTGTCATTGGGAATGGGGCACTTGTACTGAGCGAAGTCGAAGTATTGGGCATGGAAAAGAGGCAGAGGGGCAGGGGGCAGAGGGAAAACTCTTCTCCCTTGCCCTTGCTCCCTGCTCCCCATCTTCCTCATCTTCCTCATCTCCCCACTTCCCACTCGCCATTCCTAACTAGGACGATTATTTTCTAATCCTGGGATTTGCTTAGAAAACAACTCGTTAGGGTTAACCTGACCATCTGAAACAACAGAACGTATACCCTCTAAGGCGGCGGGAATGGAGCGTGGATCTATAAAAATTACCTTGCTGCTATCGCTTTTACCAATTGTCGCGCCCATATCGAGATAGCCTAAAGCAAACAGAACTTCTATTGCTTTATTGGCATTGGGGTTAGTGTGGATTTTTTGGGAAATAACTTCTGCTGATTCTGCGATCGCTTGCGCTTTCAAAACCTGCTGCTGACGTTCAGCTTGAGCCTTCAAAACGATCGCCTTTTGTTCCGCTTCCGCTTGCAAAATCGTCGATTTTTGACGAGCTTCCGCATCCAATATTTGCGCGTCAGCTTTACCTCTAGCGCTATTAACAGCAGCTTCGCGTTCACCCTCAGAAGTTAAAATTGCAGCCCTTTTGCGTCGTTCTGCCGACATTTGCAATTCCATCGATTCTCGCACTGCCTGAGACGGAATAATATCTCGCAGTTCTACCCGTGTCACTTTCACACCCCAAGGATCAGTAGCAACGTCCAAATCCCGTAACAAAAGTTCACTTATGTGAGAACGAGCAGTAAAAGTTTGATCCAACTCCAGTTGCCCCATTTCGGCGCGAATTTGAGTTAGCACCATGTTTACCATTGCAGACTGGAGATTTTCTACCTTATACCAGGCTTTTTCCATATCCACGATGCGCCAATAAAACACTGCATCTACCTCAATGCCAACATTGTCACGGGTGATGCACTGTTGAGGAGGAATATCTAAGACTTTTTCGCGGATAGTTTCTTTGTAGACAATTCTATCTAGGAAAGGAATGACAAAGTTCAGTCCTGGTTCCAGTTTTTTGTTATAACTACCCAATCTTTCCACCAAAGCTTCATTGCCCTGATTGACGACTTTCACAGATCCCGCCACAGCAGAACCACCAAGGGCTAAAAATACGAGCAAAAAAAACTGTTCCATTGTGAATCTCCTAATTTTTAAGTATTAAATGTAACTCAAAACGAAAGGGGAGTCGGGAGTGGGGAGGTGAGGGAGCAGGGAGACAAGGAGGACAAGGAGGACAAGGGGGAATTATTGAATAGTCTCTTCCTTGTCTCCCCCCTCTCCCTTGTCTCTTCTTCATGCCCTGTTTGGCCAATGACAAATGACAAATAACAAATGACTAATAACTAAGAATTCAACAAATTTTCTGGTATCACAATCAAAGTAGTACCCTCTCTCCTAACCACATAAACTCTTTGATGGGGTGCTACGGTAAATTTGTCATCGTCACATCGTGCTTGCCAGGAATTTCCCTCATACAACACCCGCCCTGTTTTACCAGGCGGAATTTCTGTTAAAGTTTCGGCTATGACTGCATCCTGAATTTTCGATTTGCGTTGTCGTGGTTGCAAAAACCGACGAGAAAGCACGATTAGAAATGTGGAAAATAATAGCCAAACTAAAACTTGTAACCATACACTTCCCAAACCCACTCCAGACAGCAGCGCCACCACAAAAGCACTAATTCCCATCATGAAGGCGACAAACGCCGATGGTAAGAACAGTTCCATGAGACACAAAACTGCTCCCGCCAGAAGCCAGATTAAGGTCAAACTTGGCATAGTGCCATCCTAGACTCTACATTGACGTAAATGCATTTCTACGATTAGATACAGCCAGACGTAAGTTATTTACAGAAAGCAAAACTTGGTCTTTTTACCAATAATTTTGATTACTTTCAGTAATTAAGTGTAGCTAGCGGTACACGAATCCAGTCTATTCTAGCCTTCAAGTCATTGCCAGCTAAATGTAATCGAAATTCATGAGTTGATTGATTTTTTAAATTTATACTTTTATGATTTCTACTCAACTAACAATTTATTGTATAAATCCAGGCTGTAATAGCCCCATTAATCCTATGGGAGATCGAGTTTGTGCCAGTTGCCAAACTCCCTTGGTTCACCGCTATCTTTGGGCTACTGGTTCATTGTCTGCTCAAATTACACCAGGCACAAAAGTAGCAGACAGATATGGGGTAATTACTCACCAGATTTGGCTGGATACTCAACCAGGACTACCACCAGATATCCCTGAAGAATTGCCAAAGGAAGTAATTCCTTATCTACGGTTATATCAAGAACGGTTACATCTGCCCCAGGCTTATGGATTTGCTAGTGATGGTGAGGAAGATACAACTGATATCCTCTTATTGGAAAATGTGCCGATAGATGACACAGGAAATATCTATCCAACTATTGTTGAGGCTTGGGAGCAAGCAACGGCGGTACGACAAGTTTATTGGCTGTGGCAAATTCTCCAACTTTGGACACCTTTATCAGAATTGGGACTTAGCCGCAGTTTACTGGTAGTAGACAACTTGAGAGTCCAAGGTTGGTGTGTGCGACTATTGGAACTCTACCAAACACCAGAAGATGAGAAGCAGAGTTTAAAAAATCTGGGGGAGTGTTGGCAGTTTTGGGTAGCTTCTGCAAAGACATCAGTAGCTAAAGGGTTACAAAACTTAGTCCAGGAGATGTGTGAAACTGAAGTTGAGTTGGATGATATTGCTACTCAACTCAATGGTTTATTACTAGCATCTGCGGCAGAATTGCCATTAGTTTTGAAGGTGGCAGGCTCTACAGATATTGGCCCAATTATGGCGCAAAATGAAGACGCTTGCTACCCAAATAATTTGAATGATTTAGATGAGCCTTTATTTTCGCACTTGTCGATTGTTTGCGATGGCATTGGCGGGCATGAAGGCGGAGAGGTTGCCAGTAAGTTGGCAGTCCAGTCTATAAAGTTGCAAATTCGCGCCTTACTAGCGGAGGTTACAGAACAAGCTGTACTTGTATCACCAAAGTTGTTGCAGGAACAATTAGAAGCAAGCTTGCGGGTGGTAAATAATGTAATTTGTGCCCGCAATAATGAACAAAAACGCCAAGGTAAAGAACGCATGGCTACAACCATTGTTATGGCGTTGCAAGTTCCACAACGAGTACAGACAAGTACTGGGTGGCAATCAAATAATACCCATGAACTTTACTTGGCTAATGTTGGCGATAGCCGTGCCTATTGGATTACTCGCAACTATTGTCAGCTACTCACAGTAGATGATGATGTGGCGACGCGAGAAGTCCGCTTTGCCAAAAGTTTGTATCGAAAAGCATTAATAAGAACAGATGCTACTGCCTTAACTCAAGCGTTGGGCACAAGAAATGCAGAATCTTTACGTCTCAAGATTCAGCGATTTATTGTGGAAGAAGATGGCATATTACTACTGTGTTCTGATGGTTTAAGTGATAATAATCGGGTGGAACAATATTGGCAAGATTATGCAATACCCGTGTTAAAAGGTCAGATGACAGTTGAAGATGCTGTCCACAACTGGATTAATTTGGCAAACGAAAAAAATGGGCGTGATAATACGTCGGTTGTTCTCACTTATTGCCGTGTCTCTCCTGAATATTTAGTACCTGTGACTCCGACGTTGCCAGAAGAGATTATAGAAGCAGAGATACAAGAAGAACAAGAGGAATTAGAGGAACAAAAGGAACAAGAGGAATTAATTTCCTTCACAGAAAGTTCGCAAACTTTGCTAGATTTGGATCTAGATTTGGATTTAGATTTAGATATTTCAGAGGAATCAGTTATAAGCCCAGAAATTCCAACAACCTTAATTACAAAACCTAATCGGCGTAAACGCTTGGTAATGCTGGGGGGAGTGTTAGGGTTGCTTGTAGGGGGTACAAGTTTAGGATTATTTGCTTGGTGGCAAATTAATCCTCAAGGATTCCAGCAAATGTGTCGGCAACTTCCTCAAAAAGTGCAGCAATTGTGTCCACCGGGAAAGTAGCTTACTAATTTGAGAACAATAAATTTTTACTCAAGTCTTTACTACAGATTAGCATCGCTCTTCAGATAAGCTGTTCCGCATTTAATTTGTATAATTAGGGCGTTCATGTTGCCCACCCCACAAGATTTATGTTTAATTTGATTATTCAACTTAGATGCTTTTCAGCTTAGTCACAGAAAAACACAACAGTTTCCTCTTTGTGAATTTAACACTTAGCGCAGGAATTGAAGTTATTATTACCATCCCAATTCTGGCTTAAAATTGGGATTAACTTGATCTTGTTTAAAATCCAAAATCTAAACTTTGGTGGTCAGAATCATTTCACCTACAAGTACAATACCTAAACACAAAAAACATCAAAATGGCAAAACCCGTTGCCGCATAAAACACACTATTAATTCCGCCAAAACCAAAGGCATAGCCCATCAACAACGGCCCTAATGTTTGCCCTAGTCCATAGAATGTCCCGTTTACAGATATAATCGTCGCCAAATATTCTCTTGGTGCTAAATCTGCTAAAAGTGTTTGGATACTAGGAAAACCGATACCAAGTCCAATACCAAAAATTGTACTAGGAATTAATAGTAACCAGATATTTGATACAAAAGGAACTATTAACATAGCTAAACCATAAAAAACATAAGATGCACTAATTAAATTTGTGGCGGGAAATCTTCTAGCTAATCTACCTAACTGGGAAGCTGTGATGGTAATTGCTACAGAAACACTAGAAAGTAGTAATCCAATAATGGTAGGTGGCGCTTTGAAGGTATCGTTAATTAACTGGGGTAAATAAGTAACGTAAGCACCATAAAGGAAAACAAAGTTAGCAGCGCTGGCAATAAAAAGTCCAAATAGCTGACGATTTTTAAGAACTTTTAAGGCATTGCTTAAATACTCTTTGAGGTTGCGATTGCCTTTTGGTTCTGGATTCTTAAGTGCAAACAACACCAACAACCCAAGAGGTATCGCTATTATGGGCAGCATGAAGGGATAATACCAGCCCATTGTTGCTAATGCACCACCGATTATTGGATAACTTGATGTTCCGACACTACTAATACTGGCATTGTAACCCATTGCCGTAGTCCGTCTGTCTCCGGTGTATAAATCGCCAATTAAGGTGATACTCAGAGAAAGCAAAGAAGCAGCACCAATTCCTTGCAGTAAACGCAACCATAGCAATAAATTAAAATCGCGGGCGAAGGCGCAAGCTGTACCAGCTATGCCAAATATAAATAGTGAAGGAACTATAATTATCTTTCTACCCAATCTATCGGCAAAAATACCAATAATCGGCCCTAAAATAAGAGATGGCAATGTAAATGCCGTAATCAATAAACCCAAATTTTTTGGGTTGATATTTAAGTCTTTAGCTAGCTTCGGAAAAGCTGGAGTCACGCTGGAAACTCCAATAACAGCAATCAAGACAACCGCACAAATAATCTGAAAATTTAGCTCTAGGTAAACTGGTTTCTGTCGTTCAAATTTGCTGTTATCTTCTGGTAAATTCATGATGCTACTCTGTGTATAAATAATCGATAACGCGAAGCGTTTTTTAAAACACTTCGCGTTTATGTACTAAAGACAGTGCCTAATTGATTGTCGTCTTAAACTGCAACTTTTTACTCAAGTGGTTTAAAAGCCCAGTAACCTTTTCCCAGACTAAAAGAAAGATTGTTAGGCTTATCCGAAAAGTATTGAGGTGTAGGGGCCAAGCTGAACTGGTGCGAAAAGATTGATATTAGAATTCATGGCTTAAATTTTTCTATTGATCGAGTTCATGAGGCAAGCTTCGATCGCCTCATGCGATTCCACCGTTGACACGGATGTTTTGCCCAGTGATCCATCTGGCTTCATCGCTAGCGAGAAATGCTACTACATCGGCGATTTCTTGCACATCTCCCAGTTTGCCAAAAGCAGCCATTTGAGACAAATGGTCTATCTGTTCTTGGGTTTTGCCTTCTCGGAATAGTTCTGTATCGGTGGGGCCAGGAGAAATAACATTAACTGCGATCGCTTTTGCACCCAATTCTTTAGCTAATACCCGCGTGATTTGTTCAACAGCACCCTTGGTTCCTACGTATGCACTATAAGTTGGCAGCATCATCACCGTAGTTGATGACGAAAAGTTGATAATCCGTCCCCCTTCTGATAAGTGTTGCGCGGCTTGTTGGCAAGCAAAAAAAGTACCTTTGACGTTAATGGCAAAAATCGCATCGAAATCTTCTTCTGTAACCTGAGTAATAGGTTTATAGAAGGCGATTCCGGCATTGTTAACTAAAATATCAACTTTACCGAAGCGCTCAAGTGTTTGCTCAAATAGCCGTTGGATGTCGGGTACTTTGCTAATATCGGCTTGGATAGCGATCGCTTCTACTCCCAATTTTTCAATTTCTGCAACAACTTCCTGTGCTTTGGCTGCATTACCCGCATAGTTGACGACAATAGATGCGCCGTTACCAGCTAATTTTAAGGCGATCGCTCGTCCGATTCCCCTCGATGCCCCAGTGATAATTGCAACTTTTCCGGCTATTGATGACATAGATTAATCGAGTTTTATTTTGGTTCACCAAAGTACTATAGCAAGGTTAAATTTAGTCATTTATCATTTGTCATTTGTCATTAGGTGCAAGAGGCAGAGGGGAAAAACTTACTCCCTCATCTCCCGGTTGGTGAGCGAAGTCGAACCACATCTTCCCACTCCCCACTCCCCATCCCCTTAATTAAGATTCTGGAACGATCGCAGCACCATCTCTAAGATTGAGCAACCCTGAGATAATAACTTTATCTTCTGGCTGCAATCCTTCAATCACTTGGTAATTATTATCTTTGATTTCGCCTAGCTTCACGCGCTTTTGTCGAGCTACTTGTTGAGATACACCTTGGGGAGATGTTTCGGTTTCAACTACATAAACAAAAGTGTCGCCACCTACACGAGTCATTGCAGTTGTGGGGATTAAAATTCCGGGGCGCTGATTCCAAAATACTCTAGCCCTTACCAATTGATCTGCACGTAGCTGACCGTTAGGGTTGTCAAAAAGTGCTTTGATTAATATACCTTGTGTTTCATTATTAGCAGTAGGTGCAATGAAAAATACCCTACTTCTACCCAGCTTTTGACCTTGTGTATTCATGACTTCCACTGGCATTCCCTTACGCAATTGCGGCCCTTGCTGTAATGGCACAGAGATGTTGACTTCTAAAGGTCGATTTTGGGTGATATTAACTAATTGTGTGGAAGTATTAACTAAATCACCTACTTTCACAGCCATATTGCCAACTGTGCCACTAAAGGGAGCGGTAATTTTGTCAGACTGGATTTGTTGTGTTTGAGTATTTACATTAGCTTGCTGCAAGGTTTTTTCAGCCTGCAATATGTTGGATCTTTGGGCTTGAATTCTGGAATCAATTGCATCAAGACTAGTTTTAGCATTGGCAAGCCGTTCGGCAAATTGATTGCGAGTCTGTCGAGACACGGCTCCTTGTTCAGCTAGGATGGAATACTTTTCGTAGGTTTGCTGATACAATTGCACATTCGCAACGTAGGACGAGCGTTGAGCTTCCAGAGATTTGAGTACAGCGCGGGCATTTTCCAGTTGCAATAAAAATGCTGGAGGCGGAGCATTGTTAGGAGCGATCGCTGCTTGTGGTGTACGATCTACTTGGATAATTGCCGCTCCTTCGGCTACTGGATCTCCCGATTTCACAAATATTTGGGTAACTTGGCCCTGAATCCTTGGCTGGAGGATGACTGAGCGCTGGGATTTTAGGCTAGCAATAAAATCTGAACTTTCCTCGATTATGCCGCTTTGGACGGTGGATACTTTGACTCTTACCCCTTGAGGTTGAGCGTTAGTAGTTAAAGGCGCTGAATTTTGCGGAGTAAGCAAACGCCAAACGAGGGCTGTTCCACCCCCTAACAATAGTAGTGCAGGTAAAATTAACCAAAGCCACCGCCGTTTTCCAGAAGGTGGCTCAAATGAGGTTTGTGGAGCTTTTTCGCCAAAATCAGTTTGAGGCTCAGGGGATGTCATGGCTTATGAGGATAAGGAACAAATTAACTAGAATTCAATCAAAATTTCATCTGTTTATATTGAAATTACTGATTTAGCATGAGGTTTTGTGGCAAATTATGTGTTACCCCATCCAAATATACAGTTTTGATGATTCTGTCTAAATCTACCGAAAGGTTAATCCCTAATTTTCCATCCAGTGATTATGGACAAGCTTTCGTGATGCTGGCATACCCATGATTCCACCGTACAAAGTCGATTATATGTCTGAGTTAGTCAATATGTGAGTTAATAATATGGCTAGTTGACCGTAGCTCAATCCCTTTAGAATCTTTCTTGTCAGGCTTACGATTAGAGAATTAACGGCTAAACTCTGCTTCTGGCAAGTCAACAAAAGCCTTAGCAACAGTTACGTAATGTAGTAGCCCAAATAATTCAAGTTCAGGACTATGAGTAGATAAAGGTAAGCGAATACTACCAATGTCCTTTCGGCAACCAAGAAAAAATAATCGCCGCCTTAACTGGGGAGTACCGAAATCAGCAGCTAAAAGTACACCGACTGAGATGTTGTAACCCAAATTCGCCATCTTGTTGCAAATTTGCTGGTATAGTGTACCACCTGCAATCCCTTTGAGATTAGATACATTCTCCATAACGAAAAAGGGCGGGTATAAGTACTCGACAAAACGTAAAAACTCATAAATCATACCACCTCGATCATCCTGAAAGCCTTTTTGTTTACCTGCCTGACTGAAGGCTTGGCAAGGTGGCCCACCAAATACAATATCTGGTTTCTCAACTTCACCGGAGAACTTTTGCCATAGACTTAATGGGTTTTCTACAGTGGAAATATCATTTTCCAAAACGCAAATATGATCACCAAAAAAACCACGCAATGTTGCACAAGCATCTGACCAATTATCGAGAGCTAGCTTAGTTTCTATACTGCCTGTAAGATAAGCACCAATATCCATACCTCCTGCGCCGCTAAATAGGCTGAAAGCTTTAAGGGAACGATTTTCAAATCCTAGCGACTTTGCTTGCTGAACTAAAGATTCAAATACGGCTTCTGCAAGCGGTATAGGTACAGCATTACCTACCTGAAGCTGAGTACTTGTTAGTGTTCCCTCAAACTTCATCTCGTCAGGAACCCCTTGTAAACGAGCTGCCTCTCGCACAGTAATAAATCGGTTTTCATAAGGATGGACGAATTTATTGAAAATGTACCCCGTCACTGTTAATGAGGGTTTATCTGGATCAAGACGAATTATTCTTAAATTTGGCCCACCTTGACGATTTGGATCGTCCTTGAGATAAAACTTAAAGCTATTGTGCCAAAGTTCTTCAGGCAAATCCTGCATTTTTTGCCCAATTTTTAAAGCATCGATACGCTTTTGTACATCTGAACCAACCCGTCTAGCAATGTGATTTGCAACCAATTTACACGGACTATTAAAATTGGAAATTTTCTGAAATCCAGTCATCTCTCACATGGCTTTTGGTGAAGGTGATTATACCATCAAAAAGATTGTAAATCTCTTTTTCCGGTGGCAAGTCTGCAACTTTTTTCGCTTTTCCTGTTTCATCTAGTGTCCATATAACATCCTGAAGTTCGAGCAGGTAATCATTATAGTGACGTACAGCGTGAATGTTAGACAGCAAAGCAGTTTTTACTGCCATTTGACTATGTTTTGGCTTTCCTGTAGCAGCAATTTTTAAGACTTGATAAATTCCTTTTTTAATATCATCAGTTCTATCCATTCCTACGTTAGATTTACCATCAGAGACGGATTCGTACCCATCACCACTCTTTCTCACTGGCCAAGTTAAAGGTCTAGGAGTAGGTTGTCCACAAGCATTTGTTAACCAGTAAACAGCTTCAGGTATAGTTCCCCTACCCCGTGCTGCTTTATTATATGCAGAATAGGCAATATTCCAAAACTGAAAATATCGATAAAATAGTTGATTATCCATACCAAAACTTCTGCCAATTTGTTCGTATGCCCATGTCGAAGAACTATGGCTTGCTTTTACTCCTAAATCCACAAGTTCATAGTTCCAGTAATCTTCTTCTAACTTGGGCAAAATTATATGCAAGTTAGATGATGCTAGAAATGAATTGTCTGTAGGAGAATGCGAACAAGGTATTGGTTCTCCATTTTCTCCCATCTCGGTTTGTACCTCAACCTTCGCTGCTAAAGGAAGTGTTGTCAATGGTGCAGCTTTTACTTCTGCAAGTAAGACTACACTCTCTTTTTCATCATGAATTATTACGTCAACTGGTTCAGCACCATGATGAATTTTTAAATTCCTCGAATTAATTTTAAATAAATGCTTTAGAAATACACACAGCAAACGGCTTGTGGTTTTGCCAATAGTTCCAGATGGTAATTTGTTTGCCTGATGATAGTAAAAATTACCTTGTAAAACACATCTTGGGCAAGTATTAGTGTATGGGTAAATTAATAGAGGAATATTATTTACTGGACAATAAAGCCATCCTTTATTGGTTAATTTTGTATAATATTCAGCAGCTACAATCAGGTCAAAAGCTGCTGCCAGCGATATACCAGGATTGGTAACAGTGCGTTTGGAATTTTCCAAAGCTTGTTCAACCAGTGCGTTTGGCATTTTCCAAAGCTTGTTCAACCAAAATGGAGGTTAATGCTTCTTCATGGGGATTTACTTCCAGAGCTTTAACTCTTCCTAAAAGGCTGACTATCCAATCGGACTTAATTGGTTCAGGTTGATTACTTTGCACTTTGCACTCTTTTTTAAAGATGCGATGTCTACGACGGGCTACATCTACGCATTCATACTACACAACAGCATAACAGCGATCGCCTTACCCGTCCTAGACATCGCCTGCGACGGTTAAGGCTACGCACTCATAGACAGCACTTTTGTTCAACTCACTGTAATAACTGTTCCCACACTCTCATTGGCCAATCTATCCACCGCACATACTGCATAAGTTCCCGCTTGTTGAACGGTAGCGAAGGTTGTGCCAGCAGATAAAATTCGCCCAATTGTCCAAGTATCGCCACTCAGCCGATAAAGTGTCCAAGAACGAACTGGCTGATTATCTCCGGGTTGCCAACTCAGTTTGCGGTTATTGACTTGTAATCCAATGGGTGGAGGGGGTGGTGTTGTATCCTGCCAAGGCAAAGTTGGCGGTAGCGCAGGTTTGTTATAAAGCAGACTTTGGAATTTATCAGCAATGCCCTGACTATTTTCCGTCAAAACACCGAGATTAAAGAAGATATTCCCCAGTGACAACCGTCCAGCTTGGCTACGACTAATTTTCACCTGCTTTTCAATCTCATCACTCTCTCGACTCTTGTTGCTTGGTTCTGTCAGATTGTTACCAGCGTAAACGTGTCTTTGCTTTGTGTTTACCTGTGTCCACCACTGTAGCAATGCCGAATAACTTTGTTGTGGTTGGTCTGTGCGCCAGTAAAGTTGAGGCGCAATGTAATCAATCCAGCCTTGTTCTAACCATTTTTTTGAGTCAGCATACAGCACGTTGTAAGCATCCAACCCAGTAATACCAGTGGGTTGTCCGGGGCGATAGATCCCAAAGGGACTAATACCAAATTTTACGTCAGGTTTGGTTGTTTTAATTCCCTGCCAAAGACGCTGTACCATTCTGTTAACATTGTCCCGTCGCCAGTCGCCAAGGCTGAGTGTACCACCGGCTGCTTTATATACAGCATAAGTTTTGTCATCGGGGAAAGGTTGTCCTTCAATGGGATATGGATAGAAATAATCATCTAAGTGAATGCCGTCAACATCGTAGCGCTTCACTACATCGAGAATTACGTTGTAAGCTCTGTCTTGAACTATTTTCAATCCTGGGTCCATCCAGCGTTGAGTTTTCCACAAATAAACGCTTTCTGGATTGGTAGCTGCTATGTGGGGACGGACTGTTTTAGCTGGGTCGGTGGAAGTACTGGCGCGGTAGGGATTAAACCAAGCATGAAGTTCAATATTGCGCTTGTGACATTCTGCGATCGCAAACGCTAAAGGATCATAAAATGGTTCTGGTGCTTGACCCTGAGTTCCTGTAATCCAAGCACTCCAAGGCTCTAATTGTGATTCATATAAAGCGTCTCCTTCAGGTCGCACCTGGAAAATCAGGGCATTGAAGTTTAGCGCTTGTAATTTAGTAATAATCTCAGTGAGTTCAGCTTTCTGTTGAGCAACAGAAAGTCCCGGTTTGGAAGGCCAATCACCATTCCACACAGATACTAACCACGCCCCCCGAAATTCCCGACTATGATTAACCCTAACGCTACCGACAGGTGCAGGTGTGGGTGTCGGTATTGGTATTGGTATTGGTGTTGGTATTGGTATTGGCTTCGGCGTGGGCGTTGGCGTTGGCGGCTGCACTAGGTAAATAGAGGCAATTTTTTCTGCTTCACCTAAATACACCAAAGCTTGATAAACAATGACTGCTACATCTGCACGAGTAGCTGCAAGATTGGGATTGAGTAATTTGATATTTGGGGAACTAACCACCAATCCGGCGCTAGTGGCAATAGCTACCTGATTTCTACCATATCCAGGAATCTGAATAGAATCTTGATAAATTTGTGGTAGTGCTGAGAGGAGGTCAGGTTTTACTTTGGTGGCAATTGTTAAGCCTGCTACCAAAGAAACTAAAACTTCCACCCTAGTAATTCGCTCGGCGGGACGGAAACTTTTATCAGGAAACCCGCTAATAAATGCTTTTTCGTAAGCTGTTTGAATGGCAGCTGCTGCCCAATAATTCGTGGGTACATCAACAAAGGGGACATATTGCCGCTTCTTGGAAACTGTGCCAAATGCCTTGGCGACGATGGCGGCAAATTCAGCGCGGGTGAGTGAGTTATCGGGGCGATATGTGCCATTAGGCGACCCACTGACAATACCACGTTGGGCTAAGGCTGTAATAAATAAGCGTGCCCAATGGTTTTGAATATCCGAGAAGGGAATAGCAATAGATACCATCGTTGATTGCAGCTAGCTGGCCTTGATTTTGATTTCCTTAGTTAATTTAGCAATTTTCTTGGCGTAGGCATAGCCAGCCGTAGGCATCGTTGCTGCAATCTCTTAGTAAACTTTCACTACTCAAGTTTATTTGGGAATTGGGCAGAAGAGGCAGAGGGGCAGGGGGCAAGGGGCAAGGGGGAGATAAATATTACTTCTTTCCCCCCTACTCCCTGCTCCCTGCTCCCCTACCTCTTCCCCCACTCCTATCTACTAAGTAGGATTTGCCGCTTGATCAGGAGGATTTGAGGTAGAACGCGCATTTAACGATAGCATCACCCGTGAAATGCCACTGAAAATAATGCTGATACCAACAAGTGTCCCAAGAAGCCAGGGTGCATTGAAGGGCCATTGGAACCAAATCATTGCGCCTAAGACTAGCGTAATAATGCCATCACCTAGTATCCACGTCCAGTTTTGTTGCGGACGTAACTGGAATGCCAGAATTAACTCGAATGTGCCTTCAGTTACCAAAAAAGTACCAAGCAACAGAGTCAGTGTGAGAATACCTGTATAAGGATAAACGAATAGCATTATGCCTGTTGCGATATAGAGTCCGCTCAATAGAAGTTTCCAAATGAAACCTCCGCGATCGCGGGTTTGAGTGGCGTACACTAGTTTTGTAAATCCGGCGAAAATCAAAATCGCCGCAATCCAGGTTTCGGCGAATAGGGTGGTGAAATTAGGCGCTGCGATCGCAATCACCCCTACAATACTTAGGAGAACACCAGTTATCAGCGCTCCATTAACATCCTTGTTAATATTTTTAGAAACGTCAGTTGTCATATAAACTTTTCCCTAACTCTACAATTACGTTAGGGAATTTCTTAGTCAAAGGATAGAACCCTAAGATAGACTCATCGGTATTAAATTTCAGCAGTAACTAGCCATCATAAGAGTTCTGCAAGACTACTTAGGCGCTCATAAACAGAGATGAGGCGATCGCCTTCAAGTTCAACAGAATTATTGGGATAATTCTGAATGGCTCCAAGAAGTGTAACTTCACCATTTTGTTGAATAGATGTACTTAAAGCACTTCGCAGCGCCTGCTGATCTAGTTGTCCTGCGGGGGGGTGAACTACCTCACCAATTTGGTTAACTAAAATTGGCCCTGCCCAGCTTGACAGTAAGTTATTTAGAAAGGCAGGATCGGCTTTTATTGGGGCTTTCAGTGCTTTACGAGCAACTGCCGGGTCTTGTTGGGCTGCCTCTAAATAAGCTTTTAGTGTCGGGGTAGTCTTGCCTGTTTCTGTAAACTGACTTAATTCTTGAACAGAAACTTGCCCCTGAAAAGTACCATACTTTAAAATAACTTGCTCGGCGGCATTAGCATTAGTACTTGAGAGGAGAACAAAAGCACCTAAGCCTAGAGCTACTGTTTGAGTCAGTAACTTAGTAAATTTACTATTGTTTAATCGATTGAAAATTTGAGAAATCTGCATTTTGTCGAACTTCCTAATGGTGTGGAGCATACATAGTACTACAGATACGTGATTAAGGACGTACATTTGTAAGCCCCTATAGCCAGTTTATTTGTTGCAAAAATTTTTGAAAATGGTGTTATCAAGCTTGTTCATTAAGACGAACCTAATGAGGTAATATTGACTGACCTTCGTCTAAGGTTGGTGCAGGTATGCCCAAATGCTTCCTTGCAGATTCTTCAGCTAGCTTTTGGTCTTGCTCGTTCTCGAACTGACTCTCATCTAGTAAATGAGGGTTTTTTGCTGCTTCATCTCGGCTTGGTTTATAGCCATTTTTCCACCTGTACTTTCCAGTCCATAATTTGAAAGGCAGATATACTGCGATTTGATTACCTAGTTCTTCATCGTAGGTGCTTAATGGAAAATGACACTCCTGCTATAGGTTGAAGAGGCTCATTCTGAGGGTACAAATTTAACAATCGCAAATATAATAACTATGGTCGAATCGCACTCATAAAAGCTCTAAGCTATGCATAATAAGCACTACAGCTTCTAAAGCTATTGAACAGTGGAGCGATGAATACTGCGTAGCCATAGCTTCGTTGTACCCAGCAAACACAGGCTCATGCTTTCATGGACAACACTGGCTGCTACTGCCGATGAGCGAATTAAATCTCCTCTGGGAGTTTTGCGTGTGGTGCGCGTTGCTAAGAACAGTCTGCCAGTGTCATCCTTAATGCCATGACCGGAGAAAAAGAGAACTAACAGATCATCTTTTTGACGATGGGCAAATAGATTTTCGATAGCTTCTTCCATATCTTGGCGCTGGGGATTTTTTAGCACCATAGTATCTGTCTCAGTAAAGCCGCCCATTTCTGGGTGTAACAGCACTTGCTGCATCGCCTCGACATCTTTTACAGCACCTGGTAGCGGGTTCAAACCAGGCTCATATTCACTCACCCCAATCAGTAACGCTACCTTAACCATCTGAGATTCTCTATCCTGCTACAAATTTCTGTGCTGCTTCAATTGCTGCTTCTAGTTCTTGCCGACTGCTGGCTTTTACTTTCAGTTTCTTGCCATTGGCCTCGATTTCGAGTTCAATGGTTTTGTTGCCAAGGCGATCGCTTAAAAATCCCATCACTGTTTTAATATTCTTGGCATTCACCTGCGCTGTTAGCCAACCCACAACCAGTCCTGTGAATGACTTGCTCCCTGCTGGTGCTTCTGCCTCCCGGTAAAGATTAGCATCTTCGACTTCATCCAGTTCCAGCATCTGTTGCAATAGTCTCTGCGTTTCGGCTTGCAGTTCATCGTCATCTAAATCAGAATTTTGCAGGGCGATGGTAATCTGGACGTTGGATGTACTCGCCATTCTCAACCTCTAATTGTGGTTAATGCTTAAATTATCACAAGTATCTTATACAATCCAGCTAGTAATAATTCCGGTCTGCATTGTCGTAAATACTAATTTTGACAATATACATAGTGTGTTATGAGTAGAAAGCATACTAAAAAGTAAAAATAGATACCATTGCAGACCACAGCAAGCTAGGCTTTGTGTATTCACAAAACAGTTACTCTTAACCAATATCTCTATAGATAGAACTAAAAAAGCTAATTTTAGGATAATTCCATCTATAGACTCACGCAATTAAAACTAAAAAGGTTAATACTGAAAAATAACTTTACCATCCTAAAACCTGGTTGTAATCAAAAATTATAGTCCAGTAGCAAATAGAGAAAATAGTACAAACAATGGCAACTTCTACAGACCGCGCTCAAGAGATTCAAAAGCTACATGAACTAATCAAAGATATTGATTATGGTATGTTTACCACAGTCGATGATGATGGAAGTTTGCATAGTTACCCGATGTCAAAAAGTGGTGAGATTAACTCTGAAGCCACACTCTGGTTCTTTAGCTATGCTAGTTCCCATAAGGTGACTGAGATTGAACACCATGAGCAGGTAAATGTTAGTTTTTCGTCACCCGAACAGCAGCGATACGTTTCTATCTCAGGTACATCACAACTCGTGAAAGACCGCAACAAGATGCGAGAGTTATGGAAGCCGGAACTTCAAACCTGGTTTCCTAAAGGACTGGACGAACTCGATCTTGCTTTGCTTAAGGTGAATATTAACCAGGTTAATTATTGGGATAGTGTATCGAGTTTTAGTCCAAAAATAATTAATTTTTAACAAGAAAGAATTCAGGAGTCAGGAGTCAGAATACAGGAAAGGTATTCTGTATGACTGGCGGATGAATAAGTGGGTTTAAGTCCCCCACCAAATTTTTAATTTGGTGGTCAACAAGAAAGTGGCGGGTCTAAATCCCCCACTAAATTGATTCTGAATTTTGAATTTTGAATTCTGAATTCTGGTTTAACACCATTACGACTTTAGGTGAATTCTAGTAGTAATAAATTTACCATAGCCGTTGGTTTCGACTTCGCTCAACCAACTGAGTGGTCGAGAGTTGAGCGAACTTGTACTGAGCAGAGTCGAGGTAAGTCGAAGTAGTCGAAACTCGTCAAGGTATGTATTTTTTCATCAATTGGGCATTGGGAATTGGGCATGGAGAAGAAGCAGGGGAGCAGGGGAGAGAATACAAAATTACATCTTTCTCCTCTGCACCCTTCCCCCTGCCCCTCTGCCTCTCCCTCATCTCCCGGTTGGTGAGCGAAGTCGAACCACATCCCCCTCATCACTTAAACCTCTCTGCATACAAAGCCTCAAAACCACGACCGACAACAGAATTTTTCAAACATCCTCTTACACATCCACCTATTTCTATGGATTTTTAATTAATTGCCAAAACGATGCCGGAAGTTACAAATTAATTTTTCTGGTAGCACGTAGTCTCCACAATGTAAGTCAGCAGACATAAATCCTAAATTACTGAGAAGTTCATAATGTTTAAAAGATGTCTTCCAGTCAAAGGTTCCAATAGTCGGTTCTAGGTTCTCAAAACAAGAAGAAAGTAGAAAAGTTGCATCGTAAATTTCTGGCGGAACTTTTGTCTGCGTTCCTGCTATACGCACGTCTCCTTGAAACCCTAAATCTCTGAATAGTTCTTGCCGAATTTCTTTAAGGTATTCGAGCTTACTATAAATATCACAAAGTATTATCTCTTTTGGATGTGGCAAACATTTCAACATCAGACGCAGAGAACTGATTCCTACAGATCCCACACCTATGAATCCCACTCGCTCTTGAGCCATGTTACGCCCAGCTTCAGAGCAAATCCTTTTAATAGCTAAGATACAGCACTTACGTCTGTTATAAGGTACAATAAATTAAAATATAAATACCTTTAA
>NZ_JABXKH010000079.1 GCF_017115105.1 Nostoc sp. NMS2 | reverse complement strand
CGAGCCTGTCCTGAGCGTAGCCGAAGGGCGAAGTCGAGGTAAGTCGAAGTATTGGCCAAACAGGGCATTGGGCATTAAGTTTTTTTTCCTATGCCCTATGCCCTATTCCCCATGCCCCATTTTGATATGCTTATTTCCAGAAGAGTACTAGAGATATTAGACCAAAATGGAGATTCAGTTCCGCGAAATTAATCCTTTTGATATGTGGATTTGGCTGAAATTCAGTACAAATCCTTCTGCACGTGAAAAACAGTATGTAGAAGAAGTTTTCAATTCCTGGTTTTATCTGGGTAAATTGGGTGCATTTAATGCAGAAAATCTTCAGGTACAGGATACTGGACTCGATATCAGCTACATGAATTATGATGAGCAAGGATATGACAAAAGCCTGCTAGCACTGATGCACAACATTGGTGAGTTTGAATACGAGGGTCAATGGGGGCGTTGTTGGTTTGACTTAGGAACCAGTGATGCGATCGCATTAGATATTTTACTCAACGCCCTTACCCAGCTAAGTCAGGAATACGTCACGATTGAAGAATTGTACATCGGTGGCGAAAATTCAGATTGGCCTATTGAGGATAGCGAAAGTCGTCCTCAGTCTATTTACGATAATTAGTTACCAAAATGAATAAAGCAGGCGAAATTCGGGTAATAGCATTGGGGCTAATTCGGGATGGCGATGGCTCCGCCAACGCCAAGGGCGAACGCATATTTCTTTCTGAAGGCTACGATCCCGTAAAACAAGAAACTTTTTATCGGGCTTTAGGCGGTGGTGTTGATTTTGGCGAAACCAGCCGCGCCGCCTTAGAACGGGAATTTCAAGAGGAAATTCAGGCAGACTTAACGAATATTAAATATCTAGGTTGTATAGAGAACCTGTTTACATTTAATGGTAGGCAAGGTCATGAAATCATTCAGCTTTATCAATGTGACTTTGCTGATTCAAAATTTTATCAACTGGAAAGTTTAGTTTTTTCAGAATCACCACATCATAAACATAAAGCGTTATGGATAGATATTTCTCGCTTTAAATCTGGGGAATTACGATTAGTGCCTGAAGTATTTTTTGAATATTTATAAATCATCTGGAAATCGCACTCAACAAAGACACAATATACTGGTTCAGACTAACGCCTTCCCGTTCAGAAGTCTCAGCTAAACGTCGATGTAAAGATTTCGGTAACCGTAGTAGTAGTTTACCGCTATAGCTATCATTACTACTTGGTAAGGGAATATCATCGCCGGCTTCATAAGCTGTCTCAATCCATAATTCCCGCGCCTCATTGAGATTTGCTATTGTCTCTTCAAGAGTTTCACCTTGGGTAAGACATCCAGGTAAATCTTTAATTTGAGCTACATATCCTCCCTCTGGGTCGGGGTAAAGTGTTACAGGGTAATGAAGATTTAAATAATATTCTAAGGACGGTTTCTCAATCTGCTGGTTCTTCTGGTTCAGTGTCTTCATCAATCCACTCTTCTAAATTTAATAGTTCAACTATTTGCTGCACGTAGATTCCCTTAACTTTTTGTCCTCCTGTTTTGGGTACAGTGATGGTTTTACCTTGGGAGTCTCGGAAGCTATGATGGCTACCCTTAGACCTTTTCTCTTCAAAGCCAAAAGCTTCTAATAGATAGTAAACTTCCTGAAATCGCACTTCTGGAGGTCGCTTTAAGAACTGATCTACTAATTTTCTTAATTTGCTCATTGAGAGATGATACTATATATAGTATCAAAAATTTGAGACATAAAAAAGCGATCGCTTGTTGTATTAAAAAAAGGGCGATCGCTCTGCATGGTATTCAGCCATTGCTTCGGTTGCAAGTTTGGCAAGCATATCTGGAGAACGGGTAAAAGCTTGATCCCAAGAGCGTTCATCTTCTAGTTCCGCCAAAATCATCGCTGCGATGCCTGCGGGGGGCTACGCCTACGCATCTTGCTCATTGGCAGGCAAGTTTTTTAGTTTGGCGATCGCTTGTTCAAGTAGCTCTGTCATAGATGTCAATCGGTTACGAAAGTCATACTATAAATTATCTCTGCTTGCACTCTGTTGGGGTTTTCTACAATAAAATCAAAGACGTTGAGGTTAAACTAACCTAATGGGTGTACCTGAAACTAACCCAAAGATACCAATGCTTTCACCAAGCCTCTACGAAACTGATTTTTATGCTTGGACACAGGAACAAGTAACTTTACTTCGCAATCAGCAGTGGAGTCAGATTGATCTGCAAAATCTGATTGAGGAGATTCAATCTTTGGGTAAACAGCAACGTCAAGAACTGCGAAACCGTCTGAGTGTGTTGATTTGTCATTTACTAAAATGGCAGTACCAGTCAGGGCGTCGTAGCCGTAGCTGGTTAGCAACACTTCGGATTCAACGCTTAGATATTGCTGAATTGCTCGAAGATAATCCTAGCCTAAAGCCCTACCTTGAAGAAGCACTTCGCAAAGCCTACTTTAAAGGTGTCGAATTGGCTGTTGGAGAAACAGATTTGCCCAAGCGGACTTTTCCGGTAGAGTGTCCTTACAGTTTGCCAGAGATTGTGGACTATGATTTTTACTCCGGTGAACCAAGCAAGTTAGTGGATGAATCAGAGTAGTAATTGAAATTAAAGTAAATCTTCTTCAGATAGCTGGGCTATTTTCATCAAGGCTTTCAAGGTTCCAACTTTCAAATCTTGATTGCGGTGGACAGGAATTGACAGGATTTTTTCTACTTCGGGGTTTTCATAAATATGATGACTGCCAGTAATTCTTTGCAAAACCCAACCTTTTTGTTCCACAATCTTACAAAGTTGCTTGCCGGAAATAGATTTCATACAGCAATTTCGACAACTTGATCTGTTGACTCAATTGCATTACGACTGTTAGCAACTTCAAGCCAACCTTCAATAGCATCTTTTAAATTAGCCATCACTTCTTCTATGGTGTCTCCTTCGGTAATACAACCGGGAAGTGCGGGAACCTCTGCCCAATAGCCGCCTTCTTCTGCTGGATGAATGATTGCTCTGATTTTCATAAACCTGTTGAGCTAATTTGTGAGAATATTCTAACAACCATACCTGTTTGCTCTTAACTATAGCTACTCAAATTAATATTTTCCACTCCAACTGAGTGTTAGGCTACTCTAACTGACTGCCTACACTTCTTTTTAAAGTTTAAGCGTATCCAGCAGATTATAGTCATTTATTCTCCCTTTTCTAAAATCTAAATATTCTTGATATGTTTTGAGATCGTGTTGCTCAACATCTCTAACAAATTCTTTTTTCTCACTGTTAATTTTTCTCATCAAAGTTCTCGAGCCAGAACTGAGGCAGAAATCAATCTCCCCAATTTGAGCAACTTTTTCAGACAGCCCACCTTTACGGTTTACCTGCTTTAATTTCCCGCTTTTAGAAAGACGGTTTAACTTCAGAGATAGAGTCTCTTCTTCTTCCCCCAAAAAATATTCACAATAATGATAAATTCTAAATCCATAATTTGCTAGGTCTACAGATGAATCTTCTAAATTATTATGTTGTTTGATCCTCTGAATGCATTCATCAAGTAAGTCTGCCATACGATCGCAAACAAACTGACATATATCTACATACTCAAGTCTATTTTTTGGAAAGTAGTCAATCTGCGAACGAAAATAAACTGTTGAACCAGATATTCGATATCCCCAAACAATAACTTCTCCCTAATCCTCCCAAGAATCAGGACGCTTAATTTGATTTCCGTACATATCCGTGCTATCAAAAATACCCTCAATACCAAGGTATGTTGGGCCAATGTGAAATTTTTCTTTTTCCATTGTTGGTTGTCCGTGGTATGGAAACTTAGATGCCTAATTTCTCACAGACAAAACTAACTCACCACCGAAATTACACAGATAACAGCGATGTCTACGACTGGCTATACCTACGCACTTTGCATTTTACTCAAAACGTCGGAGTGATTGGATAGGTATTAACGTGTGTAGGGCTGTGCCATAACAAGACCGGGAACAACACGGTAATGTTTAACATTGAATGTACAAAGTGTTGCACCTTGCCCAACAGCACAAGCAGCTATCAGCGCATCTAACAACCCTAAACTGTGAGATAAATGGTAGGTCGTAAAGTCAGACAAGGCGCGATTCAAGTCAGCCTCAGTAGCCCAGACTACAGGTAGCGGCGCAACCAGTTTTAGAGCATTACTCAACTGTTGCTTGTTTTGAGAATCCTGAATCATTTCCATGACTACAAAGCCGGGCACACTGGGTAACTCTGATAGACTGGCAAACCAACTTATTGCAGGAGCATGACCTCGTTGAATATCAATCAAAACGTCGGTATCTAGCAAATACATCAACTTTACCTATTCTCGCTCACGGGTTTGGGCCTCTTGGCGTAACTTACGAGCGTATGCTTGACTATCTGTAATATCAGGTCGTGAGTTAATCACACCTTCGCTCTGCCAATAAGCAACGAGTTCGGCTCCTGTCCTCGGTGGATTTGCTAAAACCTGCCTCACAGAAAGAATCCGAAGAATGTATTCAGAAATAGGAAGGTTTAGTCGAGAAGCTTCAGTAAAAAGCTCGTTTTCTAGCTCTGGTGGTAAATCAAGATTAATACTCACTCTGGTTATCCTCTGTAGGTTTGGTTCTAAATTGATAGAAATTTGAGCAAAATTTATCAAACACTAGCTGCCTCTGGAATCGCACCCTGCATTCTCCCAAAAGCATCAATCAAATTCTGCAATTGTTGATCTGCTTTAAAAACTCCTAAGCCGCGCACCGTCACTTTACCAGGAGAATACACAAAGCGCGTCTTGAGATTGTCTGGTAAATTCGCTGCCAACAAGTTCCAAGCGGGTTCTTCCATCGGCGTTTCTAAAACGACGTGCTGCTTGTTCTCTGGTTTAATGCGGCTAAATCCGAGTTTTTTCGCTAGCTGTTTGAGTTCCATGACTCGCAATAGTTGATTTGCCGACACTGGTAAAGTACCATAGCGATCGCTCCACTCGGCTGCAATCTGATTTAATTCTGATTTAGATTTAGCTGTCGCCACCGCCCGGTAAGCACTCATCTTTTGATCCAAATCGGTAATATAATCTGCTGGGATAAATGCCGTCAAGTTGAGGTCAATCTGCGTATCCTCCACTTTCGGAATTTCTTGTCCTCGGATTTCCCGAATTGCTTCTTCTAGCATTTCCATGTATAAATCAAAACCGATGGCATCCATTTGACCCGATTGTTCTGCACCTAACAAGTTACCCACGCCTCTGATTTCCATGTCGCGCATCGCTAGCTGATATCCAGAACCTAACTGAGTAAATTCCTGAATCGCTCGTAATCGTTGCCGTGCTGCGTCAGATAACGTCCGTTGCTTGGGATAAAATAACCAAGCATGAGCTTGGATACCTGCACGTCCCACACGACCGCGTAACTGGTACAGTTGTGCTAATCCAAAGCGGTGAGCATCTTCAATCAAAATTGTGTTGACTCGCGGAATATCTAAGCCAGATTCAATAATTGTTGTACAAACGAGGATGTCTGCGTCGCCATTACTGAAAGTGAGCATGGTTGATTCTAACTCGCTTTCATCCATTTGACCGTGAGCGATCGCAAATCTAGCTCCCGGTATCACTTCTCGTAAATTGGCTGTGGTTTCTTCAATGCCATCCACTCGTGGAACTACATAAAAAACCTGTCCACCTCTATCTAATTCTTGACGAATTGCACTGCGGATACTTTCAGAATTTATCGGTGATAGATGGGTTTTAATCGCTCGTCTAGTTGGGGGTGGTGTAGTAATCAAACTCATTTCCCGAATTCCCGACAAGGACATATACAAAGTCCGGGGAATGGGAGTGGCGGAGAGGGTAAGCACGTCCACTTGAGTTTTCAGGCTTTTAATTTTCTCTTTCTGGTTTACCCCAAACCTCTGTTCTTCATCTACTACCAACAGTCCTAAATCTCGGAACATCACGCCTTTACCCAAAAGTTGCTGTGTACCAACAACTACATCTAGTTCACCCGTTGCTAATCGCTTTTGAATATCGCGGCGTTCTTCAGCCGAACGAAAACGGTTGAGCAAACCGACATTCACCGGGTAGGGTGCAAAACGTTCTTTGAGTGTATGGTAATGCTGCTGTGTTAAAATTGTTGTTGGCGCAAGGAGTGCCACTTGTTTTCCGGCGGTGACTGCTTTGAAAACAGCACGAATCGCCACTTCCGTCTTTCCGAAACCGACATCGCCACAAACTAAGCGATCCATTGGGCGATCGCTTTCCATGTCGCGTTTTACATCTTGTACAGCTTTAAGTTGATCTGTCGTAGGTTGGTACGGGAAAGAATCTTCCAATTCCTCCTGCCAAGGCATATCACCTGGGAAGCTAAAACCTTGTTGTTGCGATCGCGCTGCATACAGTTTCAACAAGTCCACTGCCAATTTTCTGATGGCTTTGCGGACTTTATTCTTGGTATTTTCCCAAGCTTTACCGGTCATCCGATTGAGTTCCGGTGCTTTATCACCTCCAGCGCGGAACCGAGATAAAGCACCTACTTGATCGGCTGCAACTCTTAGTAACCCATCAGCATACTGCACCACTAAATAATCACGGGTTTCGTTATTAATCGTCAAACTTTCCAGCTTGACAAATTTGCCAACACCATGATTTCTGTGAACTACATAATCACCTGGACGTAATTTATTGGGATCAACTTGTTTAGAAGTAGCTTTATGGCGCTTGCGGATATAGCCGGGAGTCGCCAAAGAATGCTGTCCAAAAAACTCCCGATCTGTAACAATTACTATTCGGTATGTCGGCAGAATAAAACCTTCGAGTTCCGCAAGACCAGAATATTTTAGGGCTATGGGAATATGGTTAATTTGCAGCTTATCTATCGCTTGGTAGTCGCGGGGATTGGGGATAAACTGAGCCGGACAATCATGTTCTTGCAACAGCGAGACAGAACGCGAAGGTTGAGCAGAAAGCAACCAGATCGAGAAATTGCGATCGCGTTCTTGACGGATGGTTTCAGCTAGTTTAGCAAACTGGTGCGGCGTGACTGGAAGCGATCGGCTAGCAAGATTGATCCCGCTATTTTCCTCTGACAGTTCTGATAAATATAACGTTTTAAATTTTGCAATATCAGCCAGGCAGTCATCAAACGAACGGTGAATCTTCGGCAATATTAGAGGAGTAGATTCTTCCCCATGCCCCATTCTCCATTGTTCTTGGGCATTTTCTACCCAGCGATCGCTATGAGCATGACACTGTTCTGGCTCATCAATCGCAATTAGGGTATTTTCTGACAAGTAGTTTAACAGAGATGCTGGTTGCTCGAAAGCCAACCCTAAAAAGCGACGACTACCCTCAATTAATGATGAGTTCTGAGTCCTTAGTTCTGAGTCAGAATTTAACTCAGCACTCAGCACTCGGAACTCAGAACTATCCTTGAGTGCTGCCATCACAATGGGAGCAAAGCTAGTGGGGGTAAGAATTAACTGTTCAACTTTATCGAGGGCGGAACGTTGAGTTGTAGGGTCAAATTCCCGCATTTGCTCAATTTCATCGCCAAACCATTCCAGCCTGACTGGAAACTCAGATGAAACCGGGAACACATCAACAATATCACCCCGCCGACTCCATTGTCCTTCCGTTTCCACCAGAGGGACTCGTTCATACCCCAGAATAGTTATTTTCTCACTGAAGGCATTCAAGTCTAATTCCATTCCCCGCTTCAGGGTAAGACAGAATTGCCCAAAAGCTTCTGGTGGTGGTAAATGTGGTTGCAGCGCCCCTTGAGTAGCCACAATCGCTAAATTTGTCATTTGTCCTTTGTCATTTGTCCTTTGTCCTTGGTTTGTTTCTAATGACAACTGACTAATACTTCGACTTACCTCGACTTCGCTCGGCACAAGTCGCTCAGTACAAGTGACTAATGACTCTTTATTTTTGAGCAAATCTGCCAATACCTGCATTTGTCCCCAACTCATCTCAGTTTCCGGGTCAAAAGGTTCGTAGGGAGAAGCCTCGGAGGTGGGGTAAAAATGTACTGTTTGCCATCCCATTGCCTCCAGTTGTGCATAAACTCGTCCAGCTTCTTCCAGAGTGGCGCAAACCACAAATAAATCCTTACCCTGAGCCTGCGCCAATGCCGAAGCGACCAAACCCTTGGGCAATCGAGAAATGCCATTTAACCGCAATTCTTGTTGTCGGTTTAACTTAGAAATAAATTCAGTGGTGAGCGGCGATCGCGCTAAGGCACGCACAATAGAAGAAAATGACATAAGTACTACTAGCGGTGGGAGTCTTTGTGAGTCAGAAAATCTTGAGGCAGTTTATGTCAACTATTTTAAAAGTGTTGACAGCCTTCTTATTCTTTCGGTGGAAGAATAATGCACAGCAACTAATAGACTTAAGAACTATAACTATTACTTTGTGTACAGTAAAAGCATTTATAGAAGCACCTTTAATACTAGATACTAGGTATTGAGCTACATTCGCTCTGATAAGCGGCAATTTTAAACATGTCCTCCATCACTTTTGAAATTTTAATCATTTTGGTGCTAATTATTGCCAATGGCGTGTTTTCTATGTCTGAGATGGCGATTGTCTCAGCCCGGAAAGTCAGGCTACAACAGCTTGCCAATCAAGGAGATCCTAAAGCAAGGGCAGCATTGAAACTCGCTGAGTCTCCAAATCATTTTCTGTCAACCGTTCAAGTAGGTATTTCCCTAATCGGTATCCTGACTGGCGCTTTTGGAGGAGCAACAATTGCCAACCGAATGGCAGTCTATGTAAAACTTGTGCCTTCGTTAGCACCTTATAGCGAACCGATATCTTTTGGAATAGTGGTTTTGATCATTACCTATTTGTCACTGATTGTTGGCGAATTAGT
The DNA here is from genome assembly GCF_017115105.1 of Nostoc sp. NMS2. Lineage (GTDB taxonomy): Bacteria > Cyanobacteriota > Cyanobacteriia > Cyanobacteriales > Nostocaceae > Nostoc. Next base: position 39,605 of record NZ_JABXKH010000079.1, on the reverse strand, counting down.
ACCAAAACGTCTGGCATTAAATAATCCAGAAAGGATTGCATCGATTGTAGCTATTCCTATGCAAGCCTTGGCAGCGATCGCTTCTCCTGTAGTCTTTCTCTTAAGCGCTTCTACAGATTTAATCCTGCGATTACTAGGAATTACAGCTTCTACTGAGCCGCAAGTCACCGAAGAAGAAATTAAAATCTTAATTGAGCAAGGCACTGAGGCGGGAACCTTTGAGGAAGCCGAACAGGATATGGTAGAGCGAGTTTTTCGTTTAGGCGATCGCCCCGTCAGCTACTTAATGACACCCCGTCCCGATATCGTCTGGTTAGACTTAGAAGACACTGCCGAAGAAAATCGCCAAAAAATGGTTGATAGTGCCTATTCTCGGTATCCCGTTTGTCAGGCAGGACTTGACAACGTATTGGGTGTAATTCCTGTCACCGACTTGTTAGCCAGGAGTTTCCGAGGAGAACCGCTAGATTTGACAGTGGGATTGCGACAGCCCGTATTTGTGCCAGAAAGCACCCGTGGATTAAAAGTTTTGGAATTGTTCAAGCAAACCATTACTCACATGGCACTAGTAGTGGATGAATACGGCGTAATTCAGGGATTAGTTACTCTCAACGACATCATGAGCGAAATCGTAGGTGATGTTCCCTCAACAGATGGACAGGATCAACCCCAAGCTGTGCAACGTGAAGATGGTTCCTGGCTTTTGGATGGGATGTTGCCTGTAGAAGAGTTTTTGGAACTTTTCGGTATGGAACAGTGGGAATCCGAGGAACGCGGCAGTTATCAAACCTTGGGTGGTTTTGTCATCACCCATTTAGGTCGTATTCCTGCCGCAGCAGATCATTTTGAATGGCAAAGTATGCGAATTGAAGTGATGGATATGGATGGGAACCGCGTTGACAAAGTGCTAGTCGTACCGAAGGCAATTAAATCAGCAGATATGAAAAAATCTGACTAGTACCGCAGGGCGTAATTCGTAATTCGTAATTCGTAATTCGTAATTGCTGTACCGTAAGGGTTTCATTGATTTGGAATGGGTGGTTTATTTACGCCGCGCTGTACTAGGGATCGTTGAGGCATTGAGGAGTTAGGAGTACAGACGCGATTAATCGCGTCTGTACAGGAGTTATTTCTACCTTTGCCCAATTCCCAATTCCCAATTCATAAAGTCTTAGATAGACGTTTAACCGCTTCACCTGCCAACATCTGATGCGCTTGCTCCAGAAATTGGGGGATTTTATCGGCGTGGGGATTGCGGGCAAGACATTGCCGCAAGTTTAATTCCTCTAAACGATCGGCTTTATTACCAGGAAACCAATGATCGCCATTACCAAGCAGGTTGTAGCGCATTTTGGCGTAGTCTAACAGATCGTAGGCGATCGCTAGATTCCGCAGCCACAAAATCACCCGAATGTTTACCTCACCAGGAGTTTCCTCGAAAGTTGGTAGATTTGTTTCCCAGGATTTGACCCAATCTTCTCCCAAAGAAGCGATCGCTTCTTCTTCCAATCTTGCTAAGATGGGCGGCAAAATCTCTGATGCCCGCTCTACTAATTCTAAAGCCTTCAGGTGTTCATCAAAATCTTGTGGTTTTGCTGCTCCCACACTCAGAGTATGCACCTCTTGATGACTCAAACAAAACAAATCATTAAACACCATTGGACTCAAAGGAGCGCAAAGATTCACTAATTTTTGTGGAGGTTCATACAACAAACCTCCTTTATTAGATGGACTAATGATAAACACCCCCATATCCTGGCGTTTAGCTGCTTCAATTGCCGCCCAATTCCATTGATTAATGTAGTACCAGTGCAGGTTCACGTAATCAAATAGATTGGTATTAATTGTCTGCACAATTGTATCTGTTGATCCGTGTGTAGAAAAGCCAATAAATCTAACTTTTCCCTCTGCTTGCAACTGCTGCGCTACTTCCAAACAACCACCGGGACGGATGCTATAGTCTAATGACTCAGCATGGTTGATACCGTGCAATCCCAGTAGATCGACATAATCTAGCTGGAGATATTTCAATGATTGTTCAAATGTCTCGCGGAATTCCTTCGCATCTTCCTTTGGGCTGATTTTGGTCTGAACAATCAATTTTTCACGGGGAAACTGGGGTAGAACTCTTCCCAATTGCATTTCGGAAGTGCCATAACCACGAGCAGTTTCAATATGATTAATCCCAACCTCGACTGCCCTTCTAATCGTCGCTTCCAGATTCGCCTGACTATCAGCAGGAATTTCATTATTGGGAACATCTTCCCATTTGAACTGATATCTCATGCCACCGCAGGAAAACACTGGCATCTGTAATTCTGTGCGTCCAAATCGTCTATATAGCATCAGTAGATTGTGGATTGCTTACCAACATAATTTAAGGAGGCAGGAGGCAGAAGGAGCAATTCACTTATGGGATTCGACCCCGGATGAATTGAAGCCACTGAACGAAAGTTCAGTGTTCTTGTCTTAAATCCAAGACCCATCTGCCTCCTGCCTTCCTTGATAAAAAACGACTGTCATTCAAGCCTACAGTGCCACAATAACTACCTCTGTTCAATCAGTGACACTAGCAAGATTCATCGCATATTAAATCGGTCAGGTCTTTTGGTTATCAGACTGCGACCAGTATTCCCGTTCCACAGAATAATTATTTTACTCCAATTCAAAATCCAAAATTACTTGACCCAAAAACAAAAAGGATACAAGCCCCTAAATTATAAGCATTATTAATTTTGAATTTTGAATTTTGAATTCGGAGCGAAGCGACGTGACTTCTCTTGCGAAGATAGCAGGTTGTCAAATTAATTCTTTGGAGACTGCGCTTGAATTAAGCAATTTCTCAATGTTTCGGCTAACACCTGTACATGCGGTTCATTAAATAGATTATGGTGAGATCCAGGAATGTAATGGATATCTAATCCTCCCGCAACTAGGTCGCCCCAGCCAAATTGAAGATCGTATTGTGTGCCTATCGCATCGTCCCGATTCTGATCATCTGCTCGCAAGAGAATAGCTCGACCAAGGTAAGGTGAAAAGATATATTCACTCATAGCTTGAGTATTAGCATCCATAATCTTTAAGTGTTTGTCATTTACAGGTAAATCAATTACCCCTTCCAAGTAACGCTTATATTTATTTAGGAGATGCTGCTTACGCCAACTAGTCCATTTCACAGTCCTTTGCCAAAGGTATGCAGGCCCTTGTTGAACAATATTATTTAAATGCAAAAAAACTCGCTTCATAAATGATGCCCGCCAACTATAACCTGGACGGCAACTATCAAGCATAACTAGAATACCAACTTGTTGACCTTGCTCCTGGAGTTGCCGAGCCATCTCGAAAGCAACTACACCCCCAAAAGAATAACCTCCCAGAAAATAAGGTCCATTGGGCTGAATAGTCTGGATTTCTTGAATGTAATGAGTTGCCATATCTTCTACCCGCCTATGCAAGGGCTGTTTTCCATCTAGTCCTTGTGGCTGTAGTCCATAGAATGGTTGGTCTGACCCCAGATGCAATACCAATTCACGGAAACACAAGACTTCTCCACCGAGTCCGTGAATACAGAAAAAAGGTGGCTTGGAACCATTGGGTTGAATTTCTACCAGAGATGACCAGCTAGATTTTGATTTGTCTAAGGTATTTACTGAAGCCAAGTTTCTTGCTAAATCTTGCTGTTGACAGATTATTTTGGCTAGAGCCTCTACAGTCCCTGACTGAAAGAGAATAGCAAGAGGCAGATTTTTACTAAATATTTTCTCAATTTGCCAAAATAGTTTTACTGCCAAGATGGAGTTTCCTCCTACCTCAAAGAAGTTATCCTTTACGCCAATGGGTTGAACACCTAAAATCTGTTCCCAAATCTGTGTTATCTCGCGTTCCACTTCATTGCGGGGAGCAACAAAAGTAACTTCCGATTCTTGCCTTGATAAATCGGGTGCAGGTAAAGCACGGCGGTCTATTTTCCCATTAGGGTTTAATGGTAGGTTGTCCAAAAATACAAAGTAAGCAGGCACCATATATTCAGGTAGCTGACTTTGCAAAAAGCGACGTAATTCAACTCGACTAGGAATTTGCTCTGCACTAGCAACAACATAAGCCACGAGTTGTTTGTCACCATTAACATCCTCTCTAGCGACGACTAGAGTCTGTGTCAGTGCAGGATGTCGGCCTAATATGGCTTCAATTTCTCCCAATTCAATGCGGAAGCCACGAATCTTAACTTGGTAGTCAATCCGACCAAGAAACTCGATATTCCCATCACTTAAGTAACGTGCCAAGTCGCCAGTTTTGTAAAGATATGCCCCTGGTTCAGAGCTAAAAGGGTTGAAAATAAACTTATCTATGGTCAATTCTGGACGGTTAAAATAGCCTCGCGCTAAACCAATACCACCAATGTGCAGTTCACCTGATTCACCAGCAGGCACTGGCTGCAAATTTTCATTGAGGATGTGAATCTCTGCATTAGTAATGGGGCGACCAATGGGAGCAATGGTATAATTAGTGTCGCGCTGACAAGTCCAGAAAGTGCTATCAATAGAGGCTTCTGTTGGGCCATAGCAATTATGGAGAACATTGTCCAAATTCAGTTTGGCAAAGAAGCGTTCTATGAGTTCGCCAGGTAAAGCTTCACCACCGCAGGTAATATGCCTCAGAAATCGGCAATTCTCAATTCCCTTTTCTTCTAGTAAGACACGCAGTATAGAAGGTACTAAGGCCAGGACAGTGATTTGCTGCTCAGTAATCACCTTCACAAGGTAGGCAGTATCTTGATGTCCACCAGGACGAGCCACGATCAATTGCCCCCCGAAGCACAATGGCCAGAATATCTGCCATACTGAGGGATCGAAGCTAAAAGAAATAGTCAGTAAAACCTTATCTGCTTGAGTTAGTCTAAAGGTTGTTTGCCGCCAGTACAGTTGGTTGCGGATACCACGGTGAGAGATCATAACACCCTTGGGCTGTCCTGTAGAACCAGATGTGTAAATCACGTAGATGAGATTATGATCTGTCGTTTCATTTACAGGATTTTCTTGACTGTTTTGAATATTCCCTTGCCAATTTGAATCCAGACAAACCACCTGTGCTTGATGCGGTGGCAAGTTTTTGAGCAATTTTTCTTGGGTTAACAATACTGGTGTCTGGGTGTCTTCCAAGATGAAGGCTAAACGCTCTGAGGGATATGCCGGATCTAAAGGCACGTAAGCACCTCCAGCTTTGAGAATTCCCAGTAGTCCTACGATCATCTCTAAGGAGCGCTCTAGGCAAATGCCTACAAGTACTTCAGGACCAACACCTAAAGCACGTAGGTGGTGCGCTAGTTGATTAGCCTGCTGATTTAGCTGCCGATAAGTAAGTTGTGCATTTTCAAATATTACAGCAATGGACTGGGGCGATCGCTCAACTTGCATCTCAAACATTTGGTGGATGCACAAATCCTGATGACAATCATCTAGTTGAGTATCATTCCATTCCTGTATAACTTGAGTACTGACGATGTGAGTTAAGATATTTAACGGAATATTTTGCTTATACTCTGAAATTTCCCTATTTATCTGCATTTTCTATGTACCAACTCCATAAGGAGATGCCATTGTTTTAATTTATTTACTCTTTATTGTATATGCGTTTATATCAAATTCTATGCGAGGCTGTACATTAAGGATCTAAGCATAGAAGCCCGAAATTGTATAAACAAAGCCTAGCTTGGCTTCAGAGGCGGAACTCTGGACGAACAGTTTCTGGATTTTCATACACAGGCAAATCATATACATTCTTAAAGATAATTTATATTTAAATCTGTAAATAATCGATTTTTATTTAACATAACACTCACCATTGTTGCCAATTATATTAACTTCAAGCGGGAACTTTTTAATCCTCTTAAAATGAAAATCTCATTATTGTATTCTTTAGTCACATCAATGGATAGGCACTTTATTTACAGCTTTATTTTTAGTTAACAAATCGAGCTTTTTTGCTTTACACAAATAGATATACCAAATTCAATACTGAGAAAACTCTATCTTTTTTTATAAGAATTGGTTAAGGTAAAAAATAATTCTTACCGAATCTTCATTGTGTTTCTTAATATGTAAAAATAGTGTGAAGACATGATTATGATTTGTTTAAATAATTAAGTAGCAATCATGAACTGTATATACTAAAAACACATGAGAAAGGGACTGGCGACTCAGAACTCTAGCAATCCGAATTGAAATGTGAGAATATACGGAGATTAAAAGTACGTGTTTAAAAATATTTTAGCCATTTTATCTTATCCAAAGCCTTGTACCATTTTTTACTTAATATTTACCATTTTCAAGTCAGGTCTTCATAAAAACTTATCATTGGCATAAAGATATCTAGGAAAAAAGATTCGTGAGGTTAAAATATCTATAATGCAGATATAACAATACTCACAGATGTCAGACCTTGTTGAGATTTTGTTCACTTATTAGAATTTATGTTCATTAGTTTTGTTACCAAATTCTCTAAATATATTCCTGAGACTGACACAAGTTCAACCACAATATTTATTTATGTAAACTTTTGTAACAATATTCAAACTTTTGATGCGTTTCGTTATATGTTATGTGTGTAAGTTTTGTTAATTAAGTAATTATGCGTAAAAGACAGAGAACTTCTAAGCAAAGCTAAATTTATCTAGCTAGATATGCTACAGTAATTCCCGAAGGAACATTATTGTTTCATAGAAGTAAAACTCTGCAATAGAACTGTAAAAATTCAGTTCAGCTCTTACGCTCTTTCAAAAGCCTAATATCTTTGCCTGACCTATCTAATTATTAATGTCAATGTCAGGAATTTTATTAAACTATAATTAAGTTAACTCACCAAAAAATCATTTTTTTGCGCTCAAGGCTCAAAATATCCAGACTAAACTGAATCTTAACCTGCAACAAAAGCTAAATATCTGGGTAGTAAATTTCCTCAAACCGATCCTGGAATATGCTTTTGATTAAGAAATTAAAGTTACTCCCAACAAAATAGTTAAGAATATTAGACTACAAAGAACGGGTTTCTTTGAAATAAAAATGTGGGATATCTCACTTGTCCTATATGAAGTTTCCATCAAATTCCATCAAATTTTAAATATACCAAGTGTTACTAAACTATGAGTAATCAAAGCATTACAACAAATAAATTCAGTGAAGTACCTTTGGATTTACGTGCATCTGCATCTGTTAGGGTACGTAAAGGTTCATGGTGGTTGAGATTAATAACATTGTTTCTAGTAGACTATACACTTTTATCCTTAGCTTGGATTTTATCTGCATACAAATCTTTTTATGGACATTTTTCTTGGTATCTACCGAGTCATTATTTACCGATTTTAATAACTATTGGTATTCAAATAGGATCGCTAGCTATAGAAGGTATTTATCGAGAAGGTCAAAAACGCTATGACTATTTGAACATTATTAAATCATTAACTTTTGCTCATGGATTAATACTCCTTGTTTGTTTTTTGTATAAACCAGTTGTTGATATTACACGCCCAAGATTAATATTATTATCTTGGTTTTTAAGTATCTTATTTATTTGCACTGGTAGATATGCTGTAAATATTACTCTGGAATATCTGCGTAAGCAGAAAAAAATAGTTCGTTCTTCTGTATTCATTATTTGTGATCCTCAAGACCATGAGCAGATTTCTAGCTTTATCAAAAAAGAAAAGCACTATATTGTATCTGGAACTGCTCATGCTAATTCATTAGACAGATATCAGCGTCAAAAAACATTGAATCAACTTAATGAATTAGGTGTAACAGAGGTTTTTATCTCTTGGGATGCTCTAAAAAATAGAATGTTTTTATGCTGGTTATTTCAAGCATCTGGTATTCAAGTCCATATTTTACCGATGGAATTAAAACCAATTTATAAAAACGTAGAATTTAATAAAATAGGGGGAATGCCTTGCCTAAGTTTGGATTGTCCGATAATTACAGGTAAGGATTTTTGGATAAAACGTAGTTGTGATTTCTGTTTTGCTACCTTATTTGTAATGTTATCATTTCCGATTTATGTAGCTATAGCTATAGCTATCAAACTGGACTCTGCTGGCACAGTATTTTACAGGCAAACCCGTATAGGTCTACATGGTCAACAGTTCAAAGTGTGGAAATTCAGAACTATGAGGTCTGATGCAGAAAAATTACAGAAAGAATTAGAAGCTTTAAATGAAACGAAAGATGGAATTATCTTTAAAATTAAAGATGACCCTCGTATTACTCGTGTCGGAAAATTTCTTCGACGTTATAGCCTAGACGAATTACCTCAGCTTTTTAACGTTATCTTTGGAGAAATGAGTATAGTAGGCCCTCGCCCGTTACCTACTAGAGATGTAGACAAGTTTTCTGAACATCATTTTATTCGACATGAAGTTTTGCCTGGTATTACAGGTCTTTGGCAAGTCTCAGGTCGCTCAGACATTGTGGATTTTGAACAAGTGATAAATCTTGATCTTAACTACATTGAAAATTGGTCTCTTGGGTTAGATTTTGAAATTTTGCTCAAAACAGTTATGGTAGTTTTGAAAAAAGAAGGTGCCTACTAAGCCCAGCTTTATATATTTTTTTGAACCATCAATGTTTAAGGTAAAAGCTTTGTTATCCGCTAATGTTACCTTAATGAAATTCAATGCTAAGAAGTAACATGGAAAAGAATTGCTGAAAGAAAAACTAGGTTTTTTGCCGAATGAATAAAACCTAGTTGCTCACTTTCGATAAGGTCAAACAGAAAAATAAAATTATAGTAGATTAAGAACTATAATGGTTACGTGTTCATATAAATATTGCAATTTGCAGTGTAATCACTTGCAAATTTAATTAATATTGTTCTGCTTTTTGAATTAGTATTTTCTGCTTTCGCAATTGACTGATTAACTGATTAACTGTTTAATAATGTTCGCTAGCATTCTGAAAGGACATAATTCTGTTACAAAAATTTATGCATTGAGCAAGTAGACAAACTTTTAACGATATATCCGAAAAATTAAATTTACGAAATACATAGTTATTTAGTGATTTAAAACGAATTAAGCTGAATTAATAATTTTAAGAATGGTAGAAAAATACAAATTTATAAGTAATTCCCTCTCAATGATAGTCAATAGGTTAGCACAAAGTATTACAACCTTTGTATTAACCGCGGCTATTGCTCGGACTCTAGGAGCTGAGGCTTTAGGGCAGTATCTACTAGCGTATAGCTACTACTTTATATTTGTGGGTATTGCTTCACAGGGGCTAAAAACATTATTTACCAGAGAACTAGCCCGTGAGCCACAAAAAACACCAGTTTATTTAATTAGTGGTACCTGGCTACAGTTAATATTTAGTTTGTTAAGTTATGGGGCATTAGTGATTGTAGTCTTTTTACTTCCCTATAGTTCCACAACCTCGACTCTTTGCTACATCATGGGTTTGACGATCATTCCCTTTGCGCTTTCTAACATCACGGAGGCAATTTTTCAAGCTCAAGAAAAGATGCATCTTATTGCTATCTCTACAGTGCCAGTGTATATCCTACGCCTAATAATAATGATTTGGGCGATGCAACTGAAATACGAAATTGGATATTTGGGGGCAATACTCTGTTTTTCAGAAACGCTAATTCTAATAATTGAATGGATCTTTATTACACGATTAGTCAAAATCCAATGGCAAATTGATGGAAGTTTTGTACTTAATACAATCAAAAATGCACGTACATTTTTTGCTATTGAAGGAATAGCTGTAGTCACTGGTCGGATTCAAATTTTGATTCTTTCATTGTTAGGAAACGAGTTCTTAGTGGGTCTTTTTGGTGGAATATCACAATTACTACAACCCTTTTCGATTATTGCTAATAGTATAATTTTAGCAATGTTTCCAAGATTTTCAAAGGCAGTAGATCAAGGACGGGATAAGCAGAGACGGATAGCAGAGAATATTATTGAAATTTTACTAATTATGGCGTTGCCCTTATTTATTGGATTGTTATTTTTTGGCAAAGATTTACTAGTTTTTGTCTATGATTCTAGCTTTGCTCAAGCCAATTTAGCCCTTCGCTTAAGTGCTATATCACTTGTTTTTGTGCCCTTCATCCGCTCACTTTCCTATCTACTTGTAGCCAATGGTTTTGAGATAGTTAACCTGCGTGAAGTGGTCATTACCACTATATTTGGAAGCTTGGGAGGTGTAGTATTAGTTTCACGATATCAGTTGTTAGGTGCAGCTTTAATGGTATTATTAATGACGATTCTGGGTTTTAGCCAGTATGTTTATTTCACCTACACTCGTCTATTTTCATTAAATTTATGGCGAATTATGCGCCGACCCTTACTAATCAGCCTTTTGTTGATACCTGTATTTATATTATTGCAAAAAATTAGCTTAGATTTTATATTTACTTTGCTTATTGCGACTTGTGCCTATAGTTTATTTGTGATTTATATAGGTATTCGTGCCTTTGGCGGGTTTCGTTTTTTGTGGGTAAAACTTTTAGGATAAGTAAGAATAATTTTTCAATATAAAATCTGACAGACAAGCAATCCAAATTTGATAAATATAGTTTTAATATGATTAAAGTTGCCTTATTACATTTTGGCTTTGAAGACTACACCATTGAATTAGCAAATAGTCTGACTAAATATGTTAATTTAACGCTAATTCACCCGCAAAATCTATCAGATATATGCGGTAATGCTTTTGATCCCAGTATCCGTGTCATTAGCTTTAAAAAACCACGGATTCGCGATCCACGCAACCTGTTCTCTATGAACGCTATGATGCGTATTATTAAAGATATACAGCCAGATGTGTTACATGTTCAAGAAACTAATGATCCTTGGTATGATTGGACGCTGTTACTCAACAAGATGCCACCACTAGTGACAACCATCCACGATGTATTCCGCCATCCAGGGGATAAGGTGGCTGTATTTGGTTCAGAGTATACTCGGCGTATTGCCTTCTACCGTTCCCAACAATTGATTATCCATACTCATCAACTAAAAAAGATTCTAATCGAACAATTTAATTTACCCGAAAAGCGAGTCAATGTCATACCACATGGAGAACTTGGCAGTTTGTATCAGCGCCGGAGCGATCGCAATAATCAGCCTCGCGATCCAAATACATTGCTATTTTTTGGACGCATCTGGCCTTATAAAGGATTGAAATATTTGCTTGAGGCTATGCCCTTAATTGCTGAACGTGTACCTGAAGTCAAGCTGATTATTGCTGGAAGGGGAGAAAATATCAAGCAGTATTTCCCTAATGGTTATGATAAGAACCGCTACGAGATTATCAATAGACTAATCCCTCTTGAAGAAGTAGGTAATCTATTTCAACGCAGCACAGTAACAGTTCTGCCATACATTGAAGCGTCTCAAAGTGGTGTAGCAGCTTTATCTTATGGAATGGGAACGCTGGTTGTAGCTTCTGATATAGGAGGATTGAGTGAGATAGTTCAGCATAAAAAGGATGGTTTATTAGTTCCACCACGTGATGTTCAAGCCCTAGCTGATGCCATAGTTTGTTTGTTAAGCGATCGCGACTTGCAACAAAAAATGCAAGCTGCGGCATTAGCTCGTTCCCAGCAAGATTTAAATTGGTCAAATATTGCTGCTCAAACTGTGGAAGTTTATCAAAAAACCATGAAAAATATACACTAGTAAAAATATACTATAGGAATTGTATTTGATTTTTGAAATTATCTACGTAGGCGGGGAGTGGGGATTAGGGATTAGGGAGTAAGGAATTAGGCTTTTCGAGTTGTACCGAGCTTTTTGAGAAATCAAATATTAGTCTTATATCTACATTGGTATTTAACAAACATAATAATTACCCATCCAAGAAACAAAGTATCTGCCAAAAGAAACTGAGATTATCTGACTTGCTTAATATATTTTCTATATCTATACACAATAATACATATTAGAAAAAATGAGGAAACTTTTAATTTTTGCCGAACAAATATTTACATTCACTTGCTTGATGCTCTATTCAGGAACCCCGCTAGATGCTTTTCTGACTGATGGCTTTACTGTGAAAGAGGGAGATAGAACTATATTTCGATTACTTTATACTCTTACATATATAGTCAGCCTTTCCTTGATTACTTTACGCTGGAAGAAAGTCACTTACGCTTTTAGCAAAGATAAGTTTATTTGGATACTAATTGGAGTTTCTGCACTTTCTAGTTTTTGGTCTTTAGATCCAGACATTACCATGCGTCGCGTCATTGGTCTGGCAGGAACAACTATCTTTGGACTTTATTTAGCTTCACGCTACACCTTAAAACAGCAGCTAAAGTTATGTGCATATATGCTTGCCATCTCAATAGTAATGTGTTTAATATTTGTTATATTTATACCACAATTTGGGATCGATCCTGTATTTAATAGTTGGAGAGGAATATTCCCAACCAAGAATGTTCTGGGCAAAAGATTTGTACTTAGTGCAGCAGTATTTTTCTTCCTTGCCATTACTGCCAAAGAAAATCGCTTGGTTTTATGGCTTGGCTATATTTTTTCTGGAGTACTTATATTATTATCCCAATCAGCAACATCACTCGTGAATTTTATAATCATCACAGTAGCTTTTCTTGTGTATTATCGAATTTTACATTTAAAGTATAAAGTAATTGTACCTATTCTAACGTTACTGTCAACATTTGGCATAGCTTTTTATTACTGGTTTATCTTACAAAGTGATGCGATTTTAGGATCAATAGGTAAAGACGCAACACTCACAGGACGTGCAGAATTATGGCCTGTTGTCTTGGAGATGATTGGAAAAAAACCGTGGCTAGGATATGGCTATGGAGTATTCTGGGAGAATAGTAGTGAATCTTCTATTGTTTTACAAACGGTACAATGGAATGCTCCTAATGCTCATAATGGTTTTCTGGATCTCTGGCTAGCATTGGGTCTACTAGGATTCTTGGTTTTTATAATTGGGTTAGTTATTAATTTATTTAGAGCGATATATTTAATCCGGCGGAATCAAACATCAGAAAGTATATGGCTCTTAGTTTATCTTACATTTATGATTCTTTCAAATCTAACTGAAAGTACATTGCTAATTCAAAATAGTATGGAATGGATACTTTATGTAGCAGCCATATTCTCAAGTCAACTTTCTACGCGTGCGAATCTGTAAAACTAAAATCAATATAAATACTTATTGTACAGTGTAGAAGTGTAGAGAAGATGCAGTGATTTACATATGTATAGATATGTTGATTAATAAATGTTTAACTCAAACAACAGATTTTTGGAAGTTTTACACCAGTTATGTACAGATAGAGTTAAATTCATAAAACTGTAAACAAAAATGTCTTTACTTCCAATTAAGCAAAAAAAATAATCGTATTTTTATTGACAATATCTTAGGCATAGATTGCTCTGCCTTCGGCTGTACTAGTAGGTTAAAGTAAGTTACGCATTAGCATTATGAGAAAGATAAGCATCGATTTTACTCTGAAAAAATCAAACAATAAATTGTGATTATTTCAATGATATATTAATCAAAGATATACCAATGTTTAAAAAGTACAACTTATGTGTCGAACTAATACTATCAAGATTATCATGTTAGGTCCTAGTTTACTCCAGCAGGGTGGTATTTCTGGTTATGAGAAGCTTTTTTTAGAATATGCTCCTTCTGAAATCCAAATATGTCATATTATTACTCACGAGGAAGGATCTATAGCACTCAAAACAATGGTGTTTTTGAAAGCTATCTGGAAATTTATATGGATGTTAATAAGAGAAGAAGTTGATATTGTTCAACTTGAAATTTCTCAGCGTGGCAGTGTTTTACGACAAGCAATTATGACACTTTTAGCTTGGGTATTTCATAAACCCATAATATTACATGCTCATGGTAGTCAATTTCATCTTTTCTATGCTGGACTTGCAAATTGGATACAGAAATTGTTAGGTTGGATATTTTGCAAGTGTCAACGCTTAATTGTATTATCCGAAAGCTGGAAAAGCTTCTATATAGATACTCTTGGTCTCAAACCCGAACAAGTTGTAGTTTTTTACAATCCAGTAAAAGTTCCTGCCGAAGTTCCACACCGTTCAGTTTCTACAAAAGTGAACTTACTTTTTTTAGGAAGAATTGGTCAACGGAAAGGAGCATTTGATTTGATAAAAGCTTTTTCTCTTTTGCCTACTGAATATAAAGCCAGATCAATTATGATTATGGCAGGAGATGGAGACATAGAACAAGCACGCGATTTAGTTACGACTTTAAATCTACAAAATTATATACAGTTACCTGGCTGGATACGGTCAGATGAACGTGATATTCTTTTAAGTAAAGCAGATGTTTTTGTGTTGCCCTCTTACAACGAAGGTCTTCCATTAGCAATGCTAGAAGCAATGGCTTGGGAGTTACCAGTCATAGTCACACCAGTAGGAGGCATACCTGAAATAGTTACTCAATCTGAAAATGGATTAATTGTTAATCCAGGTAATGTTGAGCAGTTATCAAATGCTATTAAGTCTTTGATTGAAAATGAGGCTTTAAGGCTTTCTCTGGGAGCAAAGGCAAGAACAAGTGTTTTTCCGCTAGACATCAAAAAGCATTGGGTTGATTTTATAGATTTATATAACTCAGTGTTAAATGCTATGGAACAGCACTCTAAGGGCTAAATTTTTTTGTACTTTATGAAAAAATAACAACTGGTAGTTATGAAAATTAGCATTTTTGGTTTGGGATATGTTGGTGCTGTAACAGCGGCTTGCTTGGCACGAGATGGACACGAAGTGATTGGGGTAGATGTAAATCCCGAAAAAGTGGATTTGATCGCCAAGGGAGAGTCACCCATTGTAGAGCCTGGTCTGAGTCAGCTGCTGGTTGACGGAGTGGCAGCTAACTTAATTACAGCTACTACAGATACTGAAGCGGCAGTGCTAGCATCAGATGTTTCTCTAATTAGTGTTGGTACACCTCCAATAGATAGAGGAGAACCTGATCTTACTTACGTTTGGAATGTGTGCAAGCAGATTGCGAAAGCCTCCATCCATAAGGCTGAAAGCCATGTCGTTGTTTTGCGTAGCACTGTCCCGCCAGGAACATTAGAAAAGTGTCAGAATCTTATAGATAGTATTACAGATAATAACTCTATCCATCTAGCATTTAACCCAGAATTTTTACGCGAAGGTTCAGCTATCAAAGATTACGATCAACCACCTTATACCATTATCGGTACTGAATCTCCTGTGGCAGAAGCAGCAGTACGGCAAATGTATGCCACAGTAGATGCACCATTCACCGTAGTCAAACCATCTGTGGCAGAAATGGTTAAATATGTGGCTAATTGCTGGCATGCTGCCAAGGTAGGCTTTGCTAATGAAATCGGACGAGTTGCAAAAGCTTTTGGCGTAGATGGGCGGGAAGTAATGAATATCATCGTCCAGGATACGAAGTTAAATATTTCCCCTGTTTACATGCGTCCTGGATTTGCCTACGGTGGTTCTTGCCTGCCCAAGGATTTGAGTGCTTTGCTTTACTATGCAAGGAATATGGATGTACCAGTCCCCCTACTAAACGCCCTACCAACTACTAATAGCCTTCAAGTTGATTTGGCTGCCCAACAAGTGTTACGCCTTGGGGCAAGGAAGATTGCTATTTTAGGATTGGCATTCAAGCCAGGTACAGATGATTTAAGAGAAAGTCCAGCAGTGCTGCTAGTTAAGCGGTTGATTGGGGAAGGCTGCCAGATAAAAATTTATGATCAAGCTGTTTATGAAGCTCGGTTAATGGGAACCAATCTGACCTATATCCAAAATAACCTCCCTCATTTTGAGGAGCTACTAGTTGCAGAACCGGAACAAGCTCTGAAAGATACAGAATTAGTAATAGTTACCCATGCTAATCCAGAGTTTCGCCAAATATTACAGGAAGCGCTCAAGGAAATACAAGTTTTGGATTTAGCAAGTGTATTTACTGAACCGATTAAAGAGTTAAATTATTCTGGTATTGCTTGGTAAGCAAAGAACCGACGATGAAGTAACTTAAGTGTTTTCTGGCTATGTACCTACCCTTTGCTTTGCTCAAATACTGGTACATCCAGAAAATTCTCACTCTAAGTTGAAAAATTAATAATTTTATTTTTAAACCTAGGAAAATTAACTAAAAAATGATAAAGCTAATCGAAAGGCAAATGAAATATGTCTAATAAAGTAGTAATAATTGTAGAAAATTTGCCCGTTCCCTTTGATCGGCGCGTATGGATGGAAGCCACCACCTTGACAAAAGCTGGGTATGAAGTTTCGGTGATTTGTCCCAAAGGTAAAGGGTTTGAAGAAGAATATGAGGTAATCGATCAGGTTCACATCTATCGCCACCCAATGCCACCTGATATTAGTTCGGTTTCAGGTTATCTACAGGAGTATTGTACAGCCCTGTTTTGGGAGTTTCGCCTTGCTCATCGGGTGTGGCAAGAGCGAGGTTTTGATATAGTACACATTTGTAATCCTCCAGATTTAATGTTTTTGGTGGCAGGATGGTTCAAGTTGCTCAAGGGTGTAAGAGTCATATTTGACCACCATGATATCAATCTAGAGATGTACGAAGCTAAGTATGGACGACGAGACATCTTCTATTATGGACTCTCGTTGGTTGAGCGATTGACCTTTGCGACAGCAGACGTAGTTATCTCAACTAATGAATCTTATCTGTCGGTAGCACTTACCCGTGGACGTAAAAATCCAGAGGATGTCTTCGTTGTTCGTAGCGGGCCCGATCTTTCCCGTTTCCAACCCGTATCGCCCAACCCAATTTACCGTAGAGGCCGGAAGTATTTGGTGGGATATGTTGGTGTTATGGGAGAACCAGAGGGAATTGATTACTTGCTGCAATCAGTGCGCTATATTGTTTATGAAAAAAAACGCCATGACATTCACTTTATGCTCATTGGTAGTGGACCTATGTTTGAGAAGCTTCAAGCACTATCTGAAGAATTAGAAGTTAATGAATTTGTAGAATTTACTGGGCGTATTCCTGATAATGAACTTTTGGAAAGACTTTCTAGTTGTGATGTATGTGCTAATCCCGATAAAAAAATGCCCTACAATGACCGTTCAACCATGAACAAGATCATGGAGTATATGGCGATGGGAAAACCTATTGTTCAGTTTGACCTTTTGGAAGGAAGGCGGTCGGCAGAAGGAGCATCTGTTTATGCCAAAGGCAATGATGTGGTGGATTTTGCCAATAACATTCTTGAACTTCTTGAGGATACTGAACGGCGACAACAGATGGGAAAGTTAGGTAGAAAACGAATGGAGGAGAAACTAGAGTGGCGACATCAAGTATCTAAACTGTTAGAGGCTTATAAAAAAGCTTGTAAACGGTAGTAAAAACACGGTATATCGAGATGTCGTAAAAATACATTCGGAACTCGACCAAGCTAAAGAATCACCAGGAAGTTCTAATATTCAAAAACTTCAACTCCACTAGATGGCAAGTTTTTTTACTGTAATTAGAAACTTTGGTGATTATATAGCAACTTTAATACTGATGGTGAAAACTTTTAAAAGAACGGGCTGCTAAAGGATTGATTATGGTGTAATAGTTATGTTACTGGCAATCTTGCCTGAAATCTAGAATCTACCACAGTCTTTGCTCAATAGTAAAACATTTTTAGCTGTTCTTGTTTTGGGACTGAGTGAAGGTTATACTTAACTTTCAAAGTTCTAATCCAGTCTATAAGATATATTAATATTTTGTACTAAGTGATGTTAGCTGCAAGCTTAAATCAGCATAGACCTTTATGGTATGTGCTTCTAATAAGGCTTTGCAACACTCATAAGCATTTGCTTTTATATTGATCAAACCAAAGCTTATAGATGATTTCATCGCTTTGTAACTCAAACAGTCTATACTATCTATATGTCATCTTTTAAAACAGTACTAGTCATCATCAATAGCTACGCTTTGTATCTACTCTAACTAGATAAATATTGAGTTTATCGCTTAAAACCTGTACTTTTGAAGATTTATGTCAGAAAAATCTACGGAATCTAGAGAATCTATTGATTTAGACCTCAGTCGTTACCTATTCATATTGAAACGATGGTGGCTACCTGCTACTGCAATATTTACAGCTACAGTTATTCTCAGTGCTATAGCTACACAGTTTATGAGGCCATCCTATGAAGCCGAAGGAAAACTATTATTTAGAATTCCTTCTTTTAAAGTAGTAGGATCTAATCTTTTGCCTACTAACACAGAAGGAGGAGATGGAGGAGATTTAAAATCGCTGTTAGCAACTCAAAATCCTATAAACACTCAGATAGAAGTTATTTCTTCCCCTACTTTATTGCAGCAGACAATAGATAAACTACAACTGAAAGACGAAGAAGGTAAACCTCTAGAAGTAGAAAAGCTTCGGAAATCTTTGACCCTGAAAATTGTTAGTGCGACGGATGTATTGCGAATTAGCTATGTCAGCCCTGATCCCGAGCAATCAGCGGCAGTGGTCAACACAATCATGAGTCTTTATCTAGATAATGATATTTTGACAAATCGCTCTGAGGCGGCAGCAACTCGTCAATTTATTGCCAAGCAGCTTCCTAAAACTCAAGAAGTTGTTAATAATACAGAAGTAGCACTACGTATATTTAAACAGAAGTATCAGATAGCAGATCTGTCAGAGGAAACAAAGTCAGCCGTTGCAACTATTGGGAATCTAGACAATGAGATGAATACTGTTAAGGCTCAACTGGATGAGGTAAACGCCCAAACCAATGAACTGCGGCAGAAAGTAGAGCTAAATTCTCAAGAAGCGATCGCTGTGAGTGCCCTCAGTCAATCACCGGCAGTGCAGGGAGTTCTTACACAACTTCAAGAAACTGAGCGACAGTTAGCAGTTGAGCGTAGCCGTTTTCTAGATGACAACCCTGTAGTTATTAACTTAGAAGCAAAGAAAGCTAGCTTAAAATCTCTCCTAAAACAGCAAATTGGTCAGACTGTTGGAAATAAAACAGAAGTTTCACAGAACCTATTACAGATTGGACAACTAAGACAAAATCTGATCCAAAATTTTTTACAGTCAGAAATACAGCGCATTGGTTTGGCTAAAAGACTCTCCTCTCTGTATAACTCCCGTTCGGCATACGAAAAGCGCGTTAAACTCATACCCCAGCTAGCACAAAATCAGAGGGAGTTAGAACGGAAAGTTGAAGTCGCAGAATCAACGTATCAAACCTTATTGAAAAAGGTTCAAGAATTACAGTTAGTTGAGAATACAAATACAGCCAGTTCGCGGATTATTGCTCAGGCTATAGTGCCCCAGAAGCCAGTAGAGAGCAAAAAAATTATTGTCTTAGTGCTAGGAGTGATGTTTGGTTTATTTTTGGCTACTACAACAGTTCTTGTTCTAGGCATGAGAGATAAATCTCTGAAAACACTTCAGGAAATCAGAGATATATTTAGATACACTTTGCTGGGAATTGTTCCTTTATCTGTTAAAAAGATTCGCTCCCGTTATTCAAATACAGAATCAATAACTCAAACAATTGCTGTCAGAGATACGCCTTACTCTTTAACTAGCGAAATGTACAGAATGATTCAAGCGAATCTGAAATTCCTGAGTTCAGATAAAGTGCTGAAAACTATCGTGGTAACTAGCGCCGTTCCTAAAGAAGGCAAGTCTACAGTTTCAGCTAACTTGGCAGCAGCGATCGCTCAACTAGGACGTCAAGTTTTACTAATCGATGCAGATATGCGAGTTCCTTCTCAGCATCATCTCTGGGAAGTAAGCAATGCAGCAGGCTTGAGTGAGGTTCTTGTAGGTCAGACTGAATTTGATGTTGCTTTATCTAAAGTAATGGATAATCTTGATGTCTTAACTGCTGGATCTAGACCTCCCAATCCACTGGCTTTGCTTGACTCAAAGCGGATGGCATCACTGATTGAAAGTTTCTCATCTGCATATAAATATGATTTTGTAATTATTGATGCTCCTCCCCTGCTTTTGGCAGCCGATGCTTTGACTATAAGCCAAATGACTGATGGGATTTTGTTAGTAGCTCGACCTGGGGTAATTGATTCTAACAGTGCATCTGCCGCTCAAGAAATGCTAGAGAGATCCAGTCACAACGTATTAGGTTTAGTAGTAAATGGTATCATTGATAAAAATGAATCTAGTAGTTATTTCAACCATGTTAAACAATACTTTACTCATCAAGATTTGACAAAAGAGGCAAAGCTACAAAAACGTAAACGTATTCCAGACAAAACCTCTGTATAAATTAAATAAACAAATTAGGATTTTGTCTTACCAGTTAATTGAAGACTATAACTGGGAAATACTTCGCACAGGATTAATTACGCAAAAACTTGCCTGAATTTCTTGCCTAGTAAAAAATTAATAATTAAATTTGTTGGGATACTTGTAGCGGTTCTCGCTTGAGTGAGGTACAAGAACCCCACCCCTAACTCCCTCCCTGCTCTTCGAAAGGCAGGGTGATTTCATACGAAAAAATAAAAATACATAAGTCTTGATTTCTTGTTTTGTGGCATGGCTTTTTACCCCGCTTCCATTCCTCTCCCCGAAAGGTCAAGAGGCTTTGAAACCCAGTTTTATTTTTTCTCTGGTTGTATGAAACCACCCTCCTCCCCGCTCTTCGATCTGACTTTTCACGTTATGTGGAAAAGTCCGCTAAAACCTAACCCCCTTCCCGACGCGGGAAGGGGGAAATTCAAAGTCTCTCTCCTTTTAGGAGAGAGATTTAGAGAGAGGTTTTCCAGATGCCGTGAAAAGTCAGATATTCGAGAGGGGACTATGATGTACCTTCTATGATTAGGAAATATACATCATAGCTGTTTAATTATTTAGCCAAAAAATAATAAGCCTGCGAAGGTAGGCTTATTATTTTGTATAACAGTGGACTTCAGTCTGGCAGAACTATGTGTAGATTGCAGGACATAATATTATGCCTACTGAGATTCGTGTGCCCCAATATCATATCCAGCACCAACAGGACGAGGTTTACCAAAATAATCATTTTTCAAATTATTCCACTTAAAACCATTATTGACGGCCCGACTCGTTCCCTTGATTCTAAAGTCACCACCTGAGGCATTTACAAACTGTGGATCTGCCATAATATCGTTAGGTCCCACAGAATTTGCACGAGAACCATTGTTGTTGTAGAGGTTATAGTTAAAAGTAGTGTTGGTACTTTTATTATTCGTGCTTATTGGTTTGTTAGGCGCAGAATAAAGGATGTTATTGATAACTTTGACATCACCAGAATAATTACTCATGATTTGCCCGTAATTAATTCCCTGTGTCTGGTTATTCTCATAAGCCGTGTTGTGGACAATATCGACATGGTCGCTTGCATAGGTATGCATGCCAGAACCACCATTTTTATATGAGATATTGTTGGCGATCAAAGTACGTCCTTTATAGCCATAATCTCGTCCCTTATCAACAATAATGCCATTACCATCTTGGAACTTTCCGCTGACATACCAGGGAACGAACATTTGATTATTGTAGACCTTGTTTCTGGTAACAAACATCTTGTAGTTCTGGTTGTTGTCATAATTCCAATTGCTGAGCATTGAAATGCCACTAGCTCCGTATGGTGAGTACCAGGCATTATTGTACACCTCGTTATTATCCAGTGTCACATAGTCCGATTCAATAACTGCAATACCCCCACCTCCACAATCATGTATCTTGTTGTTGAGAATACGTATGTGGTGGGAGCGACCCTTTTGTCGTCCATCTATGTTTACGCAGTTTCCACTCGTCAGGGGGTTGGATTTGTTATACTTCTGACTCAGCGCATAACTACGGGTTATATTGGCATTGTTCCCTACAACCTCCAGCCCATTTACCTCAATATATGAGGCTCCATTCTGAATGTAAATTCCATTCCATCCATTGTGCTGAATTTTCGGCTTATCTCCAGGATATGCCTTATACGTAATCCATGAATTTGCCGATCCAGAGCGTTGAATTCCTAGTGCCGCTCCAGATGGGGTGGAATTCTTATATACTCCGTCCATAATCAATACTGTAGTGCCAGGCCTAGTTAGGTCTGCCGCCCTTTGAAGTGTCCTAAAAGCGGATGACTGGGTGAGTCCGCTATTTTTGTCATTTCCAGTACCACTAACATAGTATGTTGTAGCAGTTGAAGCCTGGCTAATCAGCTTGCGACTCGGTAGTGGCATGTTTTGATCGGTGGATAACTGACGAACTTCTTTAACTAAAGACTCTGTTATTCTCTGTCCTTGGACCAGACCTGTTAATGCCCAGGGAAGTACAAGAGATGCACTCAAACTTAGAAAACCTAAACCATGAATCATCATAGGGAAAAATAGGGTATATTGCAAAAACTGAATCGTCAACGGTCAGTAACTCTAGCCTTGGTCAGTAAGTCAGTATTGGATACGGTCGTGTAACTACCATTTGTAAGTTTATAAACGGTTTATCAGGTTTACACCTGAGCATTTCCACGTAAATATCGCTGAAATGTTTTTCTAGGTAGTGTAAAAAAAATGGTAATAATCTGGTAAAAGTACTGAAAAAATTATCAGTATGCAGAGTCATCCCATTAATTGACACTAACCAACCGTACAAATGACATCATTTCCAATTCGACATCATTCTACTGTGTATACGCGGTATCTGTAGTTAAGATAGTATATCTGTTATCAAACAGTTATTTTACTTAAATAATTCTTATGATAATGATAATCGCTAAAAAACTAAAAACAATACAGCGATTACAATTTATACCCCCTGCCTTCTAAAGTATTCTCATTATCATAAAAAATCCTAGTAGCTAAAACAAAGTTTTAAAAGGTATATCAATAGCAAATTAAGAATTTTCAGTGGGAGGTTTCGATTTACGGAAAGTGAGTCTCAGTAATAAGACTTATTTTATTATAAAATCTGGTATAAAAACCCAATAATTAAGAAGCGATCACAAAAGGCAGGCAAGATAGTTCTGTACCCTAGTATTGTCTTATCCTGTGGTCAAGGTGAGAGTATCTGGGAAGCCTTGGGAAGAGGTATATCGAGCTTTCAGGTTTTGAGTGCGTAAGTCCCCTTAACAAAAGAGGTAGTTATTGCAGAATATAGGTCAAGAGAGATGAATATTGCTCTCTCCCAAGGGAATACACCAAGAGCAATCTCTTTGACTATTATAGATATTGTAATTTTGGGGACGGAGAGGTTTGACCAACGCCCCCAATTAACATCTGTATCTTAAACTAGATTCCGAACAACCTCAGAATATTAAAGATAACACCGAGAGGTCCAGTTACAGTGTTTATGGTATCGCCAGTCTGAGCCGAACCAGATCGGTTGACTACCACAACATCATTATTACGGAGTATTGGATTAGTTTGCTCATTAATGCCGGCAGAGAAATCCACTTTTACTATCCGTTTAGTAACAGAACCGTTAGGGTTGAGGCGAATCAAATCAACAGCCTTACTACTAGCTCTGGCATCATTAAATCCGCCAGCTGCGAGTATAGCTTGATTTAAAGAGCTATTCGGCTGAACGTCTGTTAACCCTGGTTTTTTAACTTCGCCTACCACACCAACCTGAATGCGTGTAGGAGACAAAGTAGTGGTAGCCAATTGAGTAGCTTCTGCGGGGTTAATTTCAGTTGCCGTCGGAATAACAATTGTATCTCCGTCTTGCACGATGATGTCTTGACTAGCGTCACCACTCTGCAATAGTTGCCAAAGATTAATATCTATAGCTTGTTCTGAGCCAGTTCTTGTAAGTCGACGTAGCCTGAGATTACGAACATCAGCCTGTGCTGTAATTCCCCCAGCTAGTTGAATAACCCGTGTCACATTTGGTAGACCATTGGGAGTGGTAGTACCACTGTTAGTTGCTGCGCCCCCCTGGGCATCTGTGCTGGCTGGGGTGACAAGATAAGAACCGGGACGGTTAACTTCACCGATAATTGTTACCGTGCGAGGCGTGGTTTGGCTGGCGGCAAAGTTAGATGCAAATATATTGCGGGATTCTGCTACGTTAAAGTTGGTTGCAGTTGGCACAACTATAGTGTCTCCATCCCGCAAGGTAATATCCTGTGATAATCTGCCTGTTTGGATGAGTTCCTTCAAATTGACGGTAACGGCTTGCTCTGAAGAACGTCCTATTTTACGCCGTAATTGAACTTGAGTTACATCCGCAGCCAGCGTTACCCCCTGCGCTGTTGTCAGTGCGGCTAATACAGTGGGGTATTGTACACCTGGATTGTCTCCCGCACCTCCGCTCAAACTAAGGGTGTAAGCCCCTGGACGTGTCACCTCTCCGGCAACGAAAACATTGATGGGACGAGGCGATAACAGATTGACTGAAATCAAGGGACGTTTCAGGAAGCGAGCATATCTTCTACCAATTTCGTCAGCAGCCTGTTCACTTGTTAGCCCTAGGACTGACACACTGCCAATTAAAGGTAGGTTGATTGCTCCACCTGGGGGAACTTGGTATTCTCCTGTATATTCGGGTACTTCAAATACATTTACCCGGATGCGATCGCCGCCTCCTAATGAATAATTAGTATCTAATTGTGTTTGTGTACTTGGTGGTGTTTGTGTACTTGGTGTTTGTGTAGTTGGTGGTAATGGTTGTCCCTGAGCTAGACTCGTAAATGGCACAGCGACATTGACAGCACTTAACAAAGCCACACCCACAACTGGCTGAGTTAGGAATTTAAACAAATTTGTGTTAAGCATATTTACCTTGAGATTCTGAAACTACGATCAATAAAGTACTGTCTAAACATTTTTATTTTGACTATACCTAAGTATTCAAGTTCCCCAACACTCTTATTTTCCCCGAAAAGTGTAATTTTCCGGAGGAAATTTGTCTATTGAATTTGAATTTTTAGTGAAGTTAATTTAAAGTTAAGCAAACTTGAATTTGGGGATTCTCAAAAAATATATTATTTACGCAAATAAACGCAGTTTATATAAAAAATTGTCTGTTATCTAAAGAGGTACTTACGAACAAGGCATTTTTACCAAAGTTAATGAAATGACACTTAAGCTGTGATTCTAAATAATCTCTTAATAGTAATTTTTGCAAAAATTATGAACTCCATCATTGACTAACTACAAATAAGCTTGAAAAGAGGTCGGAATTTAGTTTTTTGTGAGTTGGGTTGAGCAAAGACAAACTCAAAAAGGCGTAAATTGGAGGTTATTCTGCAATAAGATACCACGGATATACGTTGCTCAAACAAATCGATTGATTGAATATTTGGCAACGAAATTAATTAACTGACTTATTTTTTCTTTGAATTTGTTGAATAAAAAACTCTTCTAGGGAGTAACGCGACAAGTTCATAGCAATAATTTTACCTTCCATCAGGCGAACACTAGCGAGAAAATCATAGTAATCGTTTTGTAGTGTACCTTGCCAGGAACCATCAGGTTCAAATTTGAGAGTGGGTATCCATTTTTTGAGAATTTCCCAGTCACCACCTTGACCTTTTACATGATATGTGTTGCTTGTGCCTAAAAGTTCATTAAGGGAACCAGAGCAAATTAGTTCACCTTGAGCAAGGATGGCAATGCGATCGCAAATCTGCTCTACTTCACTAAGAACGTGGCTATTAAAAAAAATCGTTTTACCAGCAGCTTTTAGCGCCAAAATAATTTCCCGCATTTGGTAACGTCCCACCGGATCAAGACCAGACATTGGTTCATCGAGAAAAACCAAATCTGGCTCGTTAATTAGCGCCTGTGCCATGCCAACACGCTGTAACATTCCTTTTGAGTAGCGGCGTAAAAGCTTTTTGCGAGCATCAGCTTGAGATAAACCCACTAATTCCAGCAGTTGTGGAATGCGTTGGCGTTGGACACTTTGAGGAATTTGGAACAGTCCAGCAGCTAGCTGCAAAAATTCCCAGCCAGTGAGATAGTCATACAAATAGGGATTTTCTGGCAGATAGCCGATATGTTGCTTAACACTGCGATCGCCTATAGGCTTATCCAATAATAATCCCCGTCCAGAGGTAGGATGAATAATTCCCAGCAACAATTTTAAAAGGGTGGTTTTACCAGCACCGTTTGGCCCCAGCAAACCAAAAGTTTCGCCTTTGTAAACCGTTAAGGAACAGTTTTTGAGAGATACGACTTTTTGATTTAACCAAAAACCAGTGCGGTAGACTTTTCGCAACTCAGAAGTTAGGACTACTGGCGAAGTGTCTGCCGTATTAAGTTGAGAATCAGGGTCATCTGCAACAGACTTCATCTCGGTTCAACCACTAATTACCAGCTTGGTATTAATTACAAGTTACCTAGTAGGCTGATAATAACCATCAGCAAGCCGTGTGTCAATTATTGGGGAGTGGGGAGATGGGGGCAGGGAGCAGGGAGCAGGAGGAAAATTCCTCTCCTCTGCACCCTTCCCCCTGCCCCTCTGCCTCTTCTCCATGCCCAATGCCCCATTTGACTCGTTTTATAGAACGCCTTTAGAACTGGGAATTACACCAGCACGACGGGGGTCAATCTCCACTGCTAGCCGTGTTGCTCTTGCAAAGGCTTTAAATGTCGCCTCTATGATGTGATGGGAATTAATGCCATCCAATTGCCGAATGTGCAGTGTCATTTGGCTATGGTTCACAAGTGCCACAAAGAATTCGCGCACGAGTTGGGTGTCATAGGTTCCTACGCGCTGGGTAGGAATTTGCAAGCCGTAGCTGAGGTGAGGCCGTCCAGAAAAGTCTAGCGCTACCTGAACTAAGGCTTCATCCAATGGTGCAAGAAAATTACCAAAGCGGACAATACCTTTTCTGTCGCCTAGTGCTTGGTTGAAAGCTTGGCCTAAAGTAATGCCGACATCTTCGTTGGTGTGATGGTCATCAATTTCCCAGTCTCCCTTGGCTTGGACATCTATATCAATCAGCCCGTGGGAAGCAATTTGATGCAACATGTGATCCAAAAACGGAACGCCTGTTGCTGCCGTGCAAGTTCCTCTACCATCTAGGTTGATGGTAACTTGCACATTAGTTTCACCAGTGGTGCGGTGAACAGTCGCAATCCGGGGGGTTTTCGTTGACTGGTCGTAATTTGAATTAACTTTGCTAATTTGCATGGGGAATGGGGAGTGGGGAATGGAGAATGGGGAATGGGGAATGGCGAAGATGAGGGAGATGAGGGAGATAGAAAAAGCTAGGGAGAAGAGTTTTCCCCTCTGCCCCCCGCCCCCTGCCCCTCTGCATCTTTTCAATACCCAATGCCCAGTGCCCCATGCCCAAATTATCTTACATTCCCATAATTTCATATCCTGCATCTACATATAGAACTTGTCCTGTAATACCACTGGACAAATCACTACATAAGAAAGCGGCAGCATTGCCTACTTCTAGCTGAGTGACGGTGCGTCGTAAGGGAGCTACTTCTTCTACATGATGAATCATATCCAAAATCCCACCCACTGCTGAAGATGCCAAGGTGCGGATGGGGCCTGCGGAGATGGCATTGACGCGGATATTTTGCGGCCCTAGTTCAGCAGCTAGGTAACGTACACTCATTTCTAATCCTGCCTTGGCAACTCCCATAACGTTATAGTTAGGGATTGCTCTGACACCACCTAAATATGTCAACGTGACGATACTTCCTCCCTCTTTCATCAAAGGTTTAGCTGCACCACTTAACTGCACCAGGGAGTAAGTACTGATTTCTAAGGCGGTTTTGAAGCCAGAACGAGAGGTTTGGCTAAAATCTCCACTTAAATCGTCTTTGCTGGCAAAGGCCAGACAGTGGATGAGGATGTCTAGCTTGCCCCATTGCTCACGAATTGTCTCAAAGGTAGATTGAATCTGTTCCTCATCTTGGACATTACAGGGAAGAAATAAGCTTGGGTTGAGGGGTTCTACCAACTCGGCGACTTTTTTCTCCATTTTGCCGCGTTCATCCGGCAGGTAGGTAATACCCAGGTTTGCTCCGGCTTTATGCAGCTGTTGGGCGATGCCCCAGGCGATCGAGCGGTTATTGGCAATACCTGTAACAAGAGCATTTTTTCCAGTCAGATTCAGCATAGAAATTGTTAATGCGATCGATCATTAGGAGCATACTAGAATCTGAGGCACGTTTTGTCTTTGTTTTATACAGGATTAGCAAAAATGAATATTGAGAAGGGTGTTTGCTATGACAAAAATCTTGATTTTTCCTAAAGATTTTCTCAATATATCTTTATTTGTTCTTTAAAAAACCCTTTTTAATACAGCTATTGGAACTAGTTATCAACGATTAGTAGCTGAAAGGATCAACAATTATGTATCATTATAAACAAAGAGTTATGAAGTGATTTGTTTGAGTATAGGAAAGTACAGAAAGGTTGACGGTGCTTTATTCATTTTTCGGGTGTATTCTTAGGTAATCAGTTTTTGTTTTTCCGGCATTGGGTAGGGGAAGGGAGATGATCGTGACACAAGATAAAGCCCTAGCAAATGTATTTCGTCAGATGGCGACCGGGGCGTTTCCGCCAGTTGTGGAAACGTTTGAACGCAATAAAACGATCTTTTTTCCTGGCGATCCTGCCGAACGAGTTTATTTTCTTTTGAAAGGTGCTGTTAAACTTTCTAGGGTGTACGAGGCAGGAGAGGAAATAACAGTAGCATTGCTGCGGGAAAATAGTGTTTTTGGTGTTTTGTCATTGCTGACAGGAAATAAGTCAGATAGGTTTTACCATGCGGTTGCATTTACCCCTGTGGAATTGCTGTCAGCCCCAATTGAACAAGTAGAGCAAGCACTCAAGGAAAATCCAGAATTATCAATGTTAATGCTACGGGGTCTTTCTTCGCGCATTTTACAGACAGAGATGATGATTGAAACTCTCGCTCACCGAGATATGGGTTCCAGGTTGGTGAGTTTTTTGTTAATTCTTTGTCGGGATTTTGGCGTTCCTTGTGCTGATGGGATCACTATTGATCTGAAGTTATCTCATCAGGCGATCGCAGAAGCAATTGGTTCGACTCGTGTTACCGTTACTAGGCTACTAGGGGATTTGCGTGAAAAAAAGATGATTTCTATCCACAAAAAGAAGATTACTGTGCATAAACCTGTTACCTTAAGTAGGCAATTCACATAAAATCAATCGGAGAAAGGGGAATCGGCGCGTGTTCTATTTTGAAAGATGACACAAATAGCTAGAGGTAAATCTAAAATTGAGTAATTTCAGCTATTGCCAATTTCCACTTATTTCCAGACAATGCTTAAAAGTAGTAGGCTGTATCTGGAAGGATTTCGGTAGCTAAAGATGACCACCGGATACATCCTCATCGCAGCAATTTTAATTCTGGGAGGCGTAATTGCAACCGTGGGCGATCGCATCGGCACACGAGTTGGCAAAGCTCGCCTCTCACTTTTTAACCTTCGTCCGAAAAATACTGCTGTAGTGGTAACTATTTTTACGGGCGGTTTGATTTCAGCCTCAACGTTAGGAATTTTATTCGCTGCCGACGAAGGTTTGCGAAAGGGAGTCTTTGAATTAGAAGATATTCAAACAGACCTGAGACAAAAGCGGGAACAGCTAAAAACCGCAGAAACTCAAAAAAGTCAAGTAGAAAGTGAGCTAAATCAAGCAAAAATTGCCCAAACAAAGGCACAACAAGACTTACAGGCAATTAATCAGTCTTTACAAGCGGCGAATGCCAAACAGCTGCAAACACAAGCTCAGTTGAACCGCACCATTAGTCAACAAGCCCTAACTCAAACTCAACTCCAACGCACTCAAGGTCAGCTAGGACAAGTTGTAACTCAGTACCAAAAAGCCATAGCTGAGTTGCAAAGCGTTTCCAATCAGAGAAAAGAGCTACAGGCGGCAGTTGAACTACTGAAGACAGAACGACAACGACTGTATGCTGAAGCGAAAAAAGCCATTGACGAAGCCAAAACAGCAATTGAAAAACGCGATCGCGAACTCGCTAACCGTCAAGAAGCCATAGAAACGCGCGATCAAAAAATTGGCCAACTCGATCAACTGATTCAAAAGCGGAATGTAGAAGTTGCAGCACGAGAAGAAGTGATTGCCAAACGGGAATCGCGCCTCAAAGAATTGGAAGCACAACAAGAGCAACTAGAATTGGAAGTTGCAAGGCTGGAAAAATATTATCAGTCTTACCGCGACCTGCGTTTAGGGAAGCTGGCCTTAGTTCGCGGTCAAGTTCTGTCTGCTGCTGTAATTCGTGTTAACCAACCTGCTGCCGCTCGTCGGGCAGTGGTACAACTTTTACAAGAAGCCAATCGCAACGCCAATCTTGAATTAAGTGAGCCTGGGGCAAATCCTGCCAATGTAGAGCTACTGCGCGTGACTCAGGATAGGGTTGACCAATTGAGCAAGCAGATTAGCGATGGTCAAGAATATGTGCTGCGAATTTTCTCAGCTGGTAATTACGTCAGGGGAGAAAAGCAGATAGAGTTTTTCGCCGATACAGCTCGAAATCAATTGGTTTTTTCGGGAGGCGCAGTGCTAGCCACAACTACTGCCGATTCCAAAACCATGACATCCTATCAGTTACAGCAACGGCTGGAAATACTAATTTCTGCTTCCCAATTTCGGGCCCGTAATGCCGGAATTGTCGAAGATGTGCAAGTAGAGGGCACTTTCTTGCGCTTTGTCGCCCAATTAAGACAGTATAATCAACCCTTAGAGATCAAAGCGATCGCGGCAGAGGACACTTATACAGCCGGGCCATTGAGAGTAAAATTAGTGGCAATAGTCAACGGAAAAATTATTTTTAGTACTTAAAAAAGAAGTCAGAAGTCAGAATTCAGAAGTCAGAATTCAGAATACAATTAGTGGGAGATGAGCGCGGAAAGTCACAAGTGGCGGCTTACGCCGTAGACATCGGGAGGGCAGTTTGCTGTAGGCAGCATAACTTTCCAAGACAGACTCGCTACTAATTGATTCTGATTCCTGTTAGCGTAGCGGGGCGTAGCCCATTCTGAATTCTTCTTTTTAATTTCTTATGAATTTCCGTGAATTTTCACCAACGCAACCAGTCATATTGGGGTTTGATCCAGGTCGAGATAAGTGTGGTTTAGCGGTGATGGGACTGGATCGGCAATTGTATTATCATCAGGTCGCGCTAGCAAAAGAGGCGATCGCTACCATTGAAACACTGCGTCAAAAGTTTCCGATCTCCTTGATGGTGATGGGCGACCAAACTACAGCCAAGCAGTGGAGACAGAAATTATATCAGGAATTGACAGAACCTCTAAGTATTATTTTAGTGGATGAGCGGTACACAACCTTAGAAGCACGCGATCGCTATTGGCAAATGTTCCCACCCAAAGGGCTAATAAAGCTATTGCCACAAGGTCTGCGACAGCCTCCAAGACCGATAGATGACATTGTTGCCATCCTCTTAATCGAAAGATACTTAAATCGCCTCACAGAATCAGGACTCAATCAATTTTAGATTTTAGATTTTAGATTGAAGGAAAAATCTAAAATCCAAAATTCAAAATCTAAAATTGAATCACTTCTAATTTTTAAAGTTCCGCCCGAATAGTAAAAGCATAATCTCCTCCAGGCTCTAACTGATAATCTTGTTGCTCCAAAAATCGACCAAGAGGTTCTTTGATTAAAGCGCGGCCTTGGGAAGGCTTGACGGCAAGTTCTCCCCGGCGAAAATGCCACTGGAAATGCCACTCAAACTCACCTGCACTCACTTCACCCTCAAGGAAGCCGTGTTGCCAAGATTGGCGGGTGATTCTGACATGGGCAATGGTTTCTGGCAGTCGTCTTTTAGCACTCACAATGCTTTATGTCAAGTGTAGAATAACAGCCGCTCATATAGGCTTCTTATTTTATTTATCAAACATAGCTTAAATAGACAAACTGACAAAGTGAGTATTTGTAGTTGAGCAAGAATGCTGTAAAATTTCAGTAAAAGTGACTCGAACTTAATTAATCTCGAACTTCCGTGTCTATATAGCAAATCCTAAATCATTTGTGATAGAGAATATCCCCAGCTTCCTAGATAAGTCAGCGATCTATGACTTTAGTCTATGAGCTAGTGGTAAGTAGTGGGGATAGTTTTTGTTAAAATCTTAAGAATAAGAGTATCCTAGAAACTACGTATCTAATACTTTTTTCATCAGTGTATTGTGGATTGATTGGGATTTCTTTGAAAGATTTCAGCACAATTACAGCCCGATAAAGCTTAGAGTATTTATATTGCTTTTCTTGGATATCAAAACGCAGAATATTTTCTAATGGATGTTCAATAACTTGATTGCCACGCAGACTTTTACGTTCGATAAAGACCTGATCGATGCTCTTATAGAAGGTGCAGGTAGTTACAGGTGATGTTGCAAAAAAAGCAGCGATCGCCATGATAATTAATATAAATAAACTTAAGAAAAATAGATAATTTCGCTGATTTTGCTGTACCAATAGAGAAGTTTGACCAGAGTTGATAAAATCGTTGGTTTTCAAGGTAAATTCCTGATTCTCTTCATAGCTAAGATGGGATAAAAGAGGAAAATCTTGAAATGGAGTCACAATTATAACCTGATAGCTTTTCGACCCTTTGCTGCCAGTCTTTGTGAGAATGTATGCTTCACTGGGATCAAACATTCTGAGTTTCTCCATGCTTCCCAGCAAATTAAACCGTCTCAATTCACAATTAATTTTGCTTGGCGAGAGGCGATCGCAAGTTATTTGAAGTGAAGCAAAATCAAAAACTAAGCAGTAAATCAAAAAGCTTAAACAGACAATAAAAGTACACCACCCGCTAACCCAATATCCGAGTGGTCGATGCTTTAGCTGCAATCTGGTACGGGTTTCCTCTACAATTTTCATCAGTGCTTGTATATAAAATATTTAACCCCTGACTAGAGTATTCCCCTTGTAGCCCATTCACTTATCACCAAATCTAAGTACTAGGGAGGATTTATGATAAATCGCTAAAAAAGCTTTGACTAGCTGGGAGATAATTGGGGCAGAAAGCTATAGCTAGAAGCATGGAAACCAAACAGCTAGGAAAAACTGGTGTCTTTGTGAGTGCGATCGGTTTGGGTGGTATGCCCATGTCAATCTCTAATCGCCCTCCCGAATCGCAATCAATCGAAGTTATTCATCATGCTCTGGATTTGGGTATTACATTTATTGATACTGCCGACTCTTACTGCAAAGATGAGTCAGAAAAACACCACAATGAGCGATTAATTCATAAGGCACTTAGTAGTTACAAAGGTGATGTTAGCCAAGTAATTGTGGCAACTAAAGGCGGTTTGATGCGTCCCGATGGAAACTGGACAAGCAACGGCAACCCAGAACATTTGCGCGAAACAATTCGAGTCAGTTTTGAGGCGTTAGGTGGTGCTAAACCCATTGATGTTTGGCAATACCATTCTCCCGATCCTAATTACACCATTGAAGAATCCCTTGCGCCAGTGAAAGAAGCAGTGGAGGCAGGTTTGATTAGGTTTGTGGGAGTTTCTAACTTTTCCGTTGAACAAATTAAGCAGGCGCGAGATGTAGTAGATATTGTCTCGGTGCAGAATCAATATAGCCCTTGGCAACGACAGCCAGAAAAGGACGGCGTGTTGAAGTATTGCGAACAGCAAGAATTGACATTTTTGCCTTGGAGTCCCTTTGGTGGTAGACGTCGCCATCAGGATTTGCAAGATATTCCTGCGATCGCTAAGTTAGCTAAAGAAAAAGGCGTGTCAGTATATAATATCGTTCTAGCGTGGTTGCGTTCCAAGTCACCCGCTATTTTGCCAATCCCTGGTGCTAGCAAGGTTTACAGCATCGAAGATTCAGTACAAGCGATCAATGTGAAACTATCTGATGAAGAAGTGCAAAAAATTGATCGCGCAACTTAATCATTATGATTATGTTGTACAGTGCGTAAGTCCTAGAAACAGTCTTTCCAAAAACAGGCGATCGCTTAAGCAACCCGAAATGCGTCATCCGAAGCGTCCCGGTTGGTGGGAGAATAAAAACGAGAAATGATGCAAGACTGGTGTTGTCCCCAGCCCAAAGGAACTCGGATAAATGTGGAAAAGAATTGTATTAATTTTGCTATTGGTGTTGAGTTTCAGCCTGAGTAATTCTGATGTAGCGGCTGCGGCTGGACTCAAAAGCTTTGTAGACACTAGTGATGGCTATCAGTTTTTATATCCTAACGGCTGGCTGCAAGTTAAAGTTGCCAACGGCCCAGATGTGGTTTTACACGATTTGATTGAGGTGTCCGAAAATGTTTCTGTTGTGATTAGCCCAGTTCCAGAAGGCAAAACTTTATCAGAATTGGGAACCCCAACAGAAGTAGGATATAAGCTGGGAAAAGCTGCTCTTGCGCCTCCTGACTCTGGTCGTTCGGCTGAATTAGTCAATGCCGCACAACGAGAAGTAGACGGTAAAACGTACTACCTTTTAGAGTATGAGGTTAAACTCCCCAATCAACAACAACGGCACAACATCGCCAGCGTCGCTGTTAGCCGTGGTAAAGTTTTTACCCTCAACGCCTCAATTCCTGAAAAACGCTGGCAGAGAGTTAAAGGAATGATTGATGAGGTTGTAAATTCTTTTTCTGTCTATTAATTGGGGAGTGGGGAATCGGGAGCAGGGGGAGCAGGGGAAGAAGAACTATTGATTCTTGAGCTATGCCCAATGCCCAATACCCAATGCCCCATACCCAATTAACAAGCTTTTTATAAATCTCATGAAAATTCCACCTTTTGTACTTGCCTCAGCTTCCCCCGCTCGTCGCCGCTTGCTGCAAACTGTTGGTATTGAACCGATAGTTCGAGCCAGTGACTTTGACGAGTCGCAAATTCAGTTAAGTGAACCAGCACAATTGGTCAAAACTCTTGCCCAATATAAGGCGGAAACTGTAGCCCCGCAGTTTGAATCAGCTTTGGTTATGGGTTGTGATTCAGTTTTGTCCATAAATGGTGAAATTTACGGCAAACCACCAGATACTTCTGAAGCGATCGCGCGTTGGCAGATAATGCAAGGTAACTTTGGCGACTTATATACAGGTCACGCCTTAATTGACCTTGAGCAAAACCGTACCATAGTCAAGTCTCAAGTTACAAGAGTTTACTTTGCTCAAATGAGCGATCGCGCAATTCTTGCTTATGTTGCCACAGGTGAACCCCTCAAGTGTGCTGGAGCCTTTGCCATTGAAGGTTTTGGTAGTTTCTTTGTTGAAAAAATTGAAGGCTGTCACAGCAATGTAATAGGACTCAGTTTACCCCTGCTGCGGCAAATATTAGGTGAACTGGGATACAATGTCACTGATTTCTGGCAATAGTTATTGTGCAGATTGTTAATTTTCAATGGTCAGTTGTTTGGCTACTTTCCAACACCTCTAACAAACTTTTCAACATTAAATAAGCAGAAGTCCCTCCTGGATCTTGATGTCCGATACTCCGTTCCCCCAGGTAGCTAGCCCGTCCCTTTTTCGCCTGCATAGGTATAGTTTCTTGCAACCCCTTTTGGGCTGTTGCTACAGCTTGTTGCATCGCTTCCAGCGTTCCCTTCCTTTCGCCTACAGCCTGCCCAAAAGCGACTACAGCCGGAGATAACACATCCACCATTGTTTTGTCTCCTAGTTGCGCTTTGCCACGTTGCAGCACCCCGTCTAAGCCTGCCTGGAGTAGCCCTAACACATCTTGTTCTGTTAATTCTTGCTTATCTACTACTGCTGTACTAGCTCGTAAAAACCAGGTTCCATAGAGAGGGCCACTAGCACCGCCAATGGAAGCAATCAAAGTCATACTGACGGTTTTGAGAATGTTGCTGATGTCTTTGTCTGTAAGAGTTGGTAACTGAATACTTACCTTTTTGAAGCCGCGATCCATATTTATACCGTGGTCAGCATCTCCGATCGCAGCATCTAATTCTGTCAAATAGGTTTTATTCTGCTCTATCTCAGTTGCATAAGCCTGCAACCATTGTAATATCTGCGCCTGACTCAACATAATAATTCGTAATTCGTAATTCGTAATTCGTAATTTTAGGGTTTAAGTTTTCCTCATCTATACAGAGAGCATCCCAATGTAAGTAAATTTTTCAAGATGATAGATTGTCATCACGTTCACAATGACAGCCTATGCTTTTAGACATTCGGGATGCTCCCTCTATACATGGCACATGGCTTTGTTTGGTGTAGTTATCTAAATATACAGTCTGAAACTGTCTTTAATTACGAATTACGAATTACGAATTACGAATTAGTCCCAGCGCCAACTTGGTGTTTTGACTGGTGCATCCCATAATCGGATCATCTCATCATCTAATTTCAGCAGGGTAATGGAGCAACCTTGCATTTCAAGAGATGTGATGTAAGGGCCGATTAAGTTTCGCACAATTTGCAATCCTTGCTGTTCGCAGATTTGGGCGAGTTTGCGGTAAACAATATACAGTTCGGAAATCGGGGTTCCACCCATACTATTGACAAAAGCTAATAAGCGATCGCCTTTGGCAAATGGGAGATTTGTAAGTTCTACATCTACCCATTCTCCTTTATCTTCATCCCACTCGCGCAGTGTGCGGCTGTACGCTGCATCCTCAAGGAGCGATCGCGTCAAAATTTCGGTAATCTCATCTACTGATTTGAGGGCTGTACGTTCTATTCCTGGCTCACCGTGGATACCGATACCTAATTCGATTTCGCGATCGTTCAATTCAAATGTCGGCATTCCATTAACGGGTACTGTACAAGATGTTAAAGCAATTCCCATACTCCGCCCATTCAAATTTACTCGGCGACATAAATTTGCTATTTGTGGCAAATCATACCCTACCTCAGCCGCCGCGCCACAAATTTTTTCCGCCAGTATTGTTGTTCCCACACCCCGCCGTCCTTGGGTATAGAGGCTATCCTGAACTGCTACATCATCATCAATCAAAATATTTAGGACTCGGATACCCTCGCCACGGGCTAACTCCGTTGCCATCTCAAAGTTCATGACATCGCCACTGTAATTTTTGACGATGTAAAGGATACCAGAGCCTCCATCTACAAGCTTTGCTGCTTCTAGCATTTGGTCGGGAGTCGGTGAAGTGAAAACCTCACCAGGACAAGCTGCATCCAGCATTCCTTTGCCCACGAAGCCAGCGTGCATTGGTTCATGTCCACTGCCACCACCAGAAATAATTGCTACTTTACCCGGAATAGGTGCGTTGGCTCGATAGACAAAAGTCGGATCGTAGTTCAGTTTAATTAAATCGGAATGAGCCGCCGCCATACCTTCTAGACTTTCCCGTACAAAGTCTTCCGGCTTGTTGATCAGCTTTTTCATAATCCGTGTTTGGTTAAAAGGGTGCTAAAACTCAGGTTATAGTGCTTCTTGTTTCTATGCAATAGAGTCTGACCTCTGTCTAAATCTATCTTCTAAAAAGCTACGGTATTGCATTAGCATTGCGGGTTGATGCATTAGCATTGCGGGTTGATGCACTGGCATTGCAGGTTGATGCACTAGCATTGCAGGTTGATGCACTAGCATTGCAGGTTGATGCACTAGCATTGCAGGTTGATGCACTAGCATTGCAGGTTGATGCACTAGCATTGCAGGTTGATGCACTAGCATTGCAGGTTGATGCACTGGCATTGCAGGTTGATGCACTAGCATTGCAGGTCAAGATGTGGGGCAGCTTTAGAAGACTATGTGCGTAGCCTTAAAAAAGAGGGCAAAAACCCCTCAAAGTCCCCCTTTTTAAGGGGGATTTAGGAGGATCAAACCACATTTTGCACCCAGCACAAAGATGTGTGTATACCGTAGCCTGTTAGGTGAAAAGTCAGTTATTTAATATCAATCCAAAGATTCCATTAACTCAATACACTTGTGCATCTGCTGGCGCATGGTATCTCTATCAGCATGAAACCTTCGCCCATGACCTGGTAACACCCATTCAAAAGAGTAATTAGCCAAGTTACGCATTGATTTAGTCTGTTCTGACCAAGAATACCAGCAGGCACCGTGGAATGCAGCCAGTTGGTGCAAGCTTTCTGACCAAGCGAGATGGTCGCCAGTGAACAGAAACTTATTTTTATAAAGTAGGACAGTTTGCCCTTTGGTGTGACCGGGAACTGAGATAATTAATAAATCTGGAGTTAAAGTAAATGGTTCGGAACCAGTTAGCTGTATTTCCACATTGCGAGTATCCGCAGTAATATCATCAGTGTGAAGGATGCGATCGCACTGAAAATGCTCGGCAAATTTTTGATGATCTGCCACATCATCCTTATGAGTGAGGTACATATAACGAATTGGCCCCAGTTCTTCTAAACGCTTGACTAAAGGCGGCGTAAACCGGGGAGAATCCACCAAAATGTTACCTTCTGGAAGTTGAATTAAATAGCTAGCAGCACCGTAAGATTTTTCAGAATGATAGCCGCAATGGTAAACATTTTCTGTTACTAATATTGGAAACTGTTGTTGAGCAACTTTGATATCTTTTGGTTTCTCAACTGTGCCAATAGAACTAGTAGGACAAGCTAAAAGTGCTTCCAGCGCTGCTAATCTTTCCGCTTCATTCGTTGGTTGATGATAAACCGCCGACTGTTCATCAACACGAGAAAACACTTCAGGAGTCATCCAGCGACAGGTATCACAATCAATACAGGTAGTATCTACATAAAAATCGCCGTTGACATTTTGGGAGCGACGCTGATTTAAATGAGCCATATTAATCCTTTTGCCTCCAGCCGCATACTGGGGAGCGATAAACCTTATATCACTACGCTAGCAAAAGTAACTTGAGACTGTAGACACCACTAGAAGTAAATCTGCTCAAAGATATAAAGATTCGTGAAACCCAGTTGGCAGAAAATGGGAAAACTTAATAGACACCATCTGCTTATTCCCAAATATGCTTTACTAGTTCTAATTCCAATTGTTCAGATCCCTTTAATCCTGATGATAATAAGTTTTACATTAAGTGTGGACAAATACTCACATCATTATTCAGAAACCGTTTTCGGGTAATACGACTTTTGGGTAAGGGTGGATTTAGCAGAACTTATGAAGCCAAAATCTGGCAAAATATGGGGGGAAACAAGGAGCCAGATTGGGAAGCTTGGTGTCGTTTTGGCTCTGAAGTAGGATGGTTGGGTTCTAAAATGGAAGGCAGAAATTATTGTTTTTTATAGATTTATTTGAAGAAATTCCTACTGTATGGTTTGATAACCTTATCTTCTCTATAAAAGCTCCAAAAGGTCATTTACCATGTTTTAGCATTACTGGGATGACATTAGTAGTGAGTTTGATTTTACTACGATGTGAAGAGTGCCGACTTTAAAATCTAGTATTTATTGTCTCATGAGCGATCGCGTATATACATATAATTTATAAAGCTTCCCATTCATCTCTGCTGATATTAGCTTGACGTAATATTCTATTTAGTAAGCTTGGGCTGATGTCTGTCTCCCTGATGCGGATTGGGAATTGTCAGCTTTAATTCACCTTTTACCATATATTGATGCTTACCACCTGGGTAAGGCCCATCAAAACCTGCATCTTTCAGACAACGAATCAGATCCCGCCGATTAATTGATCCAAAGGGTGGCATTAGCGCTCTTTTATGACTCTCGTGGGATAAAAATCATCCACCCTTATTTTTAA
>NZ_JABXKH010000114.1 GCF_017115105.1 Nostoc sp. NMS2 | reverse complement strand
AAGAATGCGAGTATTGCAAACTTATGCTGCTATTAAAGACAAAACTATTACATCTGGGGAACTAGAGTTATGTCTCCCCTCTCCCATGTTTGGGAGAGGGGCTGGGGGTGAGGGAAAAGATTTAAGCTTGCATTGGGATGCTCCTGTAGGGAAGGGGTTAGGGGTTAGGTTTGAGAGAAAGTTGCACACGGCGTTATTTTTTTTATTTGGAAGTCCCTTTACCAAACTTACCCCTAAGACTCAGAATTATTATTAATGGTGCGGCTATTACAAACATTCATTGCCTTTTCTACTCCCTGCTTGAGACTGAGTTCAATACACTCAACTACGAACTGAAGTACAAGAAACATCTGCTGATTTTCGGCGGCAGAAAATCGCCCCAGTACATGGGAGACAGCATCAGAATCATCGTTATTAGCTGCACCTTTGGGTTTACCAATACCGATTCGCAAACGGGGAAAGTTTTGGGTACTAAGATGTGCGATAGCACTTTTCATACCGTTATGTCCCCCAGCCGAACCAGATAAGCGCAGCCGAGTTTTTCCCAAGGGCAAATCCATATCGTCGTAAATTATCAGCACTGACTCAGGCGGCAATTTATACCAACTTGTCACCGCTTGAATTGACTGTCCTGAGCGATTCATATAAGTTAACGGCTTTAGCAAGCGAATCTTACCTCCATCTGGGGCCATACCCTCGCCATACTCACCCTGAAACTTGCGGTTTTCTGCTAAGGAAATGCGCCAAGAACGGGCGAGGGCCTCTACAGCAGCAAAGCCGATATTATGGCGTGTGTGGTCGTACTTGCTTTCTGGATTCCCCAGTCCGACAATTAGCTGGGGAATCACCAAAGCTGGTTGCGTAACGGCTTCTGTCATTTTGCCTAAAATCAATTGATATGCAGCACTCTCCTAACTAGGTTGGGAAGAACTAGCGGTATCCTGCTCAGATTTAGCAGGGTGGATTTGCTTAGGTTCCAATTCAGCAGTAGTCTTTACAGCTTCTTCTAACTGTTCTGCTTCTTTTTGAAACTCGGTTTGAAACTCCTTAGAAGCTTCTTGGAAACTACGAATTGTTTTGCCCACACTCCGGCCAATCTCAGGCAGCTTCTTTGGGCCAAAGATTAAAAGTGCCACTACCATAATTACAGCCATTTCCGGCAGACCGATACCAAATATATTCATTTTTGTCTCCTGTAAACTATAGAACCACTACAGAAACTCATATATTATGTAGTCTACTCAATAGTTAGTATGCACTGACCATTGACAAAAAAACCCGGAAGAACCGGGTGTAACTTAACTTGTTATCCAAACTTGATAGCGGTGTATCTGTTAGCGTCCTAAACTCCGCCAATCGACTACTACATCCTGAACCAACAGCGATCTATTGTAAAGTTGTAGAATAATCAGCAGAAACACAAAAAATAGCGCCATAAAAACAGCCATCACAGGGGTAGTACCCCAACCTGGAGCCACTTTTCCATACTCAGAATTAAGTGGTTTCAGGATATCTCCCAACCTAGTTCTTTGTGCCATAGTTCACCTAATATTACTTGCCAAAGCTTTTTTTAATCTTCTGTAATATTCTATAAGAATAGCACTCATCATCTATCCCTCAATTATGGAACCCGCAATAGTTCTTAGCATTTCTATGGCCGCCGTGGTGGTTGCCATCACCGGAATTTCAATTTATACCTCTTTTGGCCCTCCTAGTAAGGAATTGAACGATCCGTTTGACGACCACGAAGATTAAATCATTGGTCATTTGTCATTGGTCATTGGTCTGTGGAAAATTGACAGAGCAATAGTGGCTCACTCCAGCCTGGAATTAATCGCTGGTATTACCTTGAAACTGGCGATTTTCCAAGGCTGTATTGTTAAGATTTGTTGCTGAGATGAGAATTCAGTAGTAGAGGAACGCTCTAACAAATCTACTGTATCTCCTAGATTTAACCCTAAATTACTTTGCAAAGATAACTCGGCTGTTTCTCCGTGACATTCATAACACCGCAGAATTAACTGCTGTGAATCATCTTCAGATGGCTTCAACGCCATCAAGATTAAATTTTCAGCTGATAAATCTAGGAAACTCACCCCTTTAATAGCACTGGATTGTGTTAGCGGGGCATTTAGCCCGTTGTGAGTGCTGAGTGGATTTAATATCACTTGCAACGGTATATTCAATTCATAGCCACGCCGTACTGTATGGGCTGATTCCCAGCTACCAGCATGAGGATACAAAGTATATGTAAACTCGTGAAAACCTTTATCAGCCTCTGAGTCTGGCCAATTAGGACTGCGTAGCAGTGTTAGGCGCAGTTGATTTGGTTTGCCGTCGTAACCGTATTTACAATCATTCAGCAAACTAACTCCGTGAATACCCTCTTGTGTTTCTCCTGTCAAATCAGCCCAACGCAAAGCGGGGACTTCCCATTTTGCCTCTTCTGCGGGAGTTTGCGGTTTAGTTGGGCGGCGAATCGCGCCACAGGGAATTTCATAAGTAGCAAAGTCTGCTTCGATATTGAGAGGAAAAGCAGCTTTCACCAATACATGATTTTCTTGCCAATTGACGGTAGTAGCTATCTTCAGTAGAGGTGAACCAGCTTGCAAAATATAGTCTTG
The DNA here is from genome assembly GCF_017115105.1 of Nostoc sp. NMS2. Classification (GTDB taxonomy): domain Bacteria; phylum Cyanobacteriota; class Cyanobacteriia; order Cyanobacteriales; family Nostocaceae; genus Nostoc. The sequence goes on along the minus strand of NZ_JABXKH010000114.1, from coordinate 46,284 downwards.
GCAAAATTCCGATTCACCCAACTGACGCACCACGCGCACACGACTTTGCACTGGCCCTTGTTCTAGCCACTGAATAGATTGAAGATTTGTTGAGGGTAAGGGATGTTGGGCATAATTGGGGTCTATATTCCAAGCATCCCAATATTGACCGCTATCTTTAAAAGCTTGTAGTTGATTTCCCGCACCACTCAAAAGTTCTCGTTGATAAGTTTTATCAAAAACACTTGATAAATCTCCAGTATCAGGATCTATGACAACCCGCAAGAATTCATTTTCTAAAATCCAGTCTGGGAGGAGTGGGGGGGATGGGGGGGATGGGGGGGATGGGGGGGATGGGGGGGATGAGGGGGATGAGGGGGAAAGCCAAAATATGCGGTAACCTACGGGTGGAATTTCGGTGGCGAGAAATAGTAGGGTTGATGGTTCAGATAATTGGGAGACAAGCTGCTTTCCAGAAGTATCGTAAATGTGCCATTTCTGTGGTGTGGGTAAGGCTATATAGACTACCTCAGAACGCTGCCAATTGAGAGAATTGAAAACGAAAATAGGCAAACTGTTGGGTTTTGGTGGTTCTGATAGGATAATGTGAGATGCGATCGCTAAAAGTGATTTCTGTAATATCTTCGTTCCGACTTGTTCCACTTGCTGCCACTGGGGTAAGGCATCTGTGTAAACTTGGGTAATTGAAGAACCAGGTAAAATATCGTGAAATTGTTGAAATAAAACCTGCTTCCAAGCTGCTTCGATTTCTGCTTTCGGGTATGTCACACCACAGCTTATGGTTGCTAAGGTAGCAAATAGTTCAGCTTCATACAATAAATTTTCACAACGACGATTCCAGCGTTTTTGATCTGCGTGGGTGGTGTAGCAACCGCGATGGAATTCTAAGTATAGTTCGTCATTCCAGATGGGGAATGAGGGGAATGAGGGGGAGGGGGAAGCAGGGGGAGAATCATAATTACTGACAGACGCGATGAATCGCGTCTCTACAATTTGTTGTAAATATTTTTCAGCTGTCGTGAATTCTAAATCTGGGAAGAAAGGCGACTTTTGCCAGCGTTGGGCGGTTTCTAACATATCACGGGTGGGACCGCCGCCGTGGTCGCCGACACCGGGAAGCCAGAGAGATTGTGATAAACCAGTTTGGGATTGCCATTCTAGAGCGTAGGATGCCATTTTAACTGGGTCAATACTTTCACCGATAGGTGCAGACATCAAACTAAAGACTTCACTGCCATCTGGCGATCGCCACCAAAAAGCCCCATAATCAAATTTAGTAGTATCATTCCACCGCAACTTCTGGGTGACAAAATACTCAATTCTGGCATTAGCGAAAAACTGCGGTAAAGTTGCACAGAAACCAAAAGTATCTGGAACCCACACCATAGTTGATAGCTGGCCAAACTTTTCCTGGATGTATCGTTGACCATACAATAGCTGACGGACTATTGATTCACCAGCAATTAGATTGAGTTCCGGTTCCACCCACATTCCGCCGACAACTTCCCAACGTCCAGCAGCTACCTGTGCTTGAATCGCCTGAAATAAATCCGGGCGATGTTCTTCAATCCAAGCGTAAAGTGCGGGAGTCGAATGACAGAAAATTAACTCAGGAAAATCCTCTTGCAACTTCAGAACCGACTCAAAAGTATTTTGCGCCGCATTCCAAGTTTCACTCACAGGCCATAACCATGCTAAATCTAAATGAGCATGACCCAATAAATAGATTTTAGATTTTAGATTTTGGATTTTGGATTGAATTAAATTTTGCCGTAACGACCTTACTAACTCTTCCTTGGCGTCCTTGGCGTCTTGGCGGTTCGTAATCTCCCCCACCACCTGCACCAAAACATCCAACTTCTCCGGCGCGAACCTTTCCAAATAAAGTTGCACCACAGCTAATTCATCAGCCACAAAACCCGGATCGGGATTATTATCAACAGTAGACTCATAAACTAGGAGCGATCGCACTAAAGCACCATCACAATGTCCCGGACTCACTAACCGTAAAGCCACAATCAACTCTTCCCCTGGCTTCACCCCCTGACTCAAAAGCACTCTCGGCGAACAATCAAATAAATCACCCTCTAGTACTAACTCCCCATTCACATAAATCTCAGCAGAATCTGCCCACCAAACCAGCGCCAGCCGCAAAGATAACCCAGCTAAAGGATAACCCTGTAAATCTTGGGGCACTACCAACCTTTGCACTAGCCAGAGTACTTTTTTCCCTCCCATCCAAGCGATATGTTCTTTAGCATTCAACTGAACAGGTTGCCAATGAGACAAATCAGCAGCGACAACATCAGTAATAATCAGGTCAGATTCCTGGTATAGCCAGCTAGACTGAAGATTAACTTGACAAAAAGAGCGCAGTTGCTCAATTGCTTGTGAGATGATTTTGGTATGAGATTGAGAGACAGTCGGGGTCATATATTCGCTAATATGAGGTGTTGGTTGTTTTTAGTGTTTGGCGCGAGTCTCACAACTTAACAAGACTTGAACTAAAAAATTACTACTATGTCTTCTGGTTCCTCTGGTCGTTATCAAAGCAGACTGTTTAACTTTGTCCACCAGCAATCTCGGCGGGTGACACAACAGTGGGAACACACCTTCCGGCATTTGCAAGTTGCCACTAAGTGGGGTGTGGAGGCACTACTTTACCCAGTGTATCTACTGTTTCAGTCATCTGAATCATCTGGGAAAACGCTACAGACCAAAGAACCACCAACTAGACTAAAGTTACAACCAAATGATACCGATTTCCAGCCTGAAATTCCAAATGCTGATAGTCCTATTCAAGAAGTACTAGAAGCAGTAAATTATCTATTATCAGATGAAGCCGCCTCCACTCCAACGAAAACATCTGAACATTTCAATCCCTTGGCTTTCTTGGGATTTTTTCGGCTGAAGTTTGTTGATAAAAGCTCGACAAATAACGTTAGTTTTATACAATATTCAAGTATTACAGAGAATAAAGCGGAGATTATCAAACCCTTACAGTTAGATAACGCTCTAAAACAGCATCTTCCAGCAGTGCGGGGAATTGCCACAAATTTGATAAATCGGAGTTTAGTACTTGTTACTACCGAAAATGAAATTCTAGATATTTTGACACCCCAGCAGCAGGCAAGGTTAGAAGAGCGAATTATTAATGAAGTTGCTAATTACTGGCAGTCTTGGCGGTTGATTATAGCTAAAAAAGAAACGGAGCTGTTACCACAAATTGACCGTTTATTAGCAAAACTCACAGACGAAAATACAACCAAAATTCCAGCTTTGGCTGAGGGCATATCAAAAGATTTACTTAATACTGAAAGATTATTAGCATTTCTAGATATAGCTGTTGCTAAGTTGGAGTCAAATGCTTTAGTACCTGTGCAAGAACGTAGCCAGGAAATTGTTCAAGTTGCCCAAACTCAGTTAAATATATTTCTTTATGGCAAAGAGCAATTAGCGGCTAGAGGAGAAATTGCAACCACTGCTGATGGTTTAGAAACTCATACACTGAATATTAATGCTTTGATTGAGGCGGCGCTTAATTACTTTTTTGGTGTTGGTAATAGAAAAACACTTGAACCAACAAATAGTGATGAGCAATTACCAGGTAAACTATTCTCATCACGCTTTAGAAAAGCCTTGTCTAAAAGCCCTCTTTTGGAGAACCAGGATTTAGCTGTTGATCCTTGGCTAACATGGAATGATTTATTTGGAGACACTGAAACTGTTACTGAAAATTCAGTTACACATTCTCAAGTAAAAAATCCTGCTTTAGCGGCAAGTTTATCAGTAAGGCATTTTCCACAAAAGAATTTAACTATAAAACAACCTAAAATCGGATCTGGTTTGGTGCAAAGGAAACAAGCAACTAGTAATCTTGCCTCAAGCCGAAAAATATCTGGAAAAGTTGCCTCTGCAAAACAAACCCAAGCCAACATTTCCCAAACTAAACGCGAGAGTCGTAAAGGGGAAATTTTGCAACGGCAGTTTCATCAAAGTAGTCAAGTTGAGGCGCAGCCAGACTGGATAGAAATCAAAGCAACTTCAACAGGCTATGAGAAGCATCCTTTAGAGCAACTTCTGGAATGGGTTGATTATGCTATGCTCTGGCTAGAAGAGAGATTTGTAAAGATTTTTCAGTCGTTACGGCAGATGTGGCAGGGGAAATAATTTGTAATTCGTAATTCGTAATTCGTAATTCGTAATTCGTAATGACACTCTCTACGAGACTTTTTTGAATTCCTCGTTCGCGTAGCGTGCTGTAGGGAAGGGGTTGACATCTTAGTAACTTGCTGGGAAGATACTTAAAAAATTAACCAGATGATTGACGATCGCGATCGCATCGTATTTCATAAAGAAGGCAGATTTCAAGGTGTTGGAGAACTTAACCTGTATTACCAAAGCTGGCATCCAGAGGGTAAAGTACGGGCAATATTAGCCATTGTGCATGGACTGGGAGCGCACAGCGATCGCTTCAGTAATATAGTTCAGCATTTGATACCCAAGCAATATGCCGTCTATGGCTTAGACTTGCGTGGTCATGGACGTTCACAAGGTCAGCAAGGCTATATCAACGCTTGGAGTGAGTTTCGAGAAGATTTAGGAGCCTTTTTACAGTTAATTCAGACTCAGAATCCTGGCTGCCCAATTTTTCTTTTGGGTCATAGTTTAGGTGGGGCGATTGTCTTAGATTATATTCTACGCTGTCCCCAACAAGCATCAGTTTTGCAAGGTGCGATCGCTCTTGCGCCAACCTTGGGGAAAGTTGGAGTTCCACCGATTCGGGTGCTTTTAGGAAAAATGCTCTCACGAGTGTGGCCGCGTTTCACCTTAAATACAGGTATTGATCTCAGTGCTGGTTCACGAGATCCGCAGGTTTTAGCCGCATACACTCAAGATACACTGCGACATACCCTTGCGACTGCCCGTCTAGCTACAGAATTCTTTGCAACAGTTGATTGGATTAATGCTCACGCAGGTGATTGGCAATTACCATTATTGATTCTCCACGGTGACGCAGACCGAGTGGCTTTACCTGCGGGGAGTGATATCTTTTATCAACGGGTAAACTGCACAGATAAGCTAAGAATTGAGTATCCAGGAGCCTATCATGAAATTCAGCGTGACCTCAATTATCGAGAGGTAATGGCCGATTTGGCAGATTGGTTGGAGCGACACTTACCACCCCAGACAGCGCACTTAGGACGGGGAAGCGGTGAGTTACAGTTTCCTAGTTCTTAGTATCCTAACTACAACTTTCTTTCTATCAACCGTCGAGTCAAATCTTCGATTACATCCGCGTCGCAGTTTTCGGATCGCAGTTCGTATTATTAGGTGTAGTGGGTGAGTGCGATCAACAAAACGCAGTAGAATATTAGTATCTATGAGGTATACCACTGTTAAGGATGATCCTCGTAAATACTCTCACGAGTCACAGCATAATCTGACAGCACTGGTAAATTTGACTTAACACATAGCGTAAATTCGTCAGCTAAGTTATCTGCAATTAGTTCAAACTCCTCATTATTCAGTTGATCTTGTGTCTGAAGCTTCGCTATCAACTGAGCGTGTTTTTCTTCTTGACCTTTGCGCTGTTGGTCTTGAAAGATTAGCTCTTGAAGATATTCACTGGCTGAACTATAACCGCCTTTAGCTACTTGTTCTTCGACAAAGACTTTCATCGACTCAGCTAAGGAAATCTGAATATTAGTCATACCTTGACAATTAGGGTGTGCTGATTTTATCTACTACATTACTAGAGCGATCGCATATTAAAATACAGAGTCAGTTATCTGAAAAATACGTTGCTGAGGATACAGAGTTTTTGCCAACCAAGATAGGTTCTCCCTTTACTCCTCCACGGGTAAGAGTACAAATTTTATAAAGGTTTTCACACTCAAAGATTGCCATAACTAGCTCTTTCCCCGTTTGATAAGAGGATGGTAAGGGTTTACCTACCTCGCATTCCATATCAATTTCGCGATCGCGCCACTGTAACTTCCAAATACGCTTTTCGGTTATTGTTGCTTTGACAGACCGAGCAAAAGCACTATACACCTGCTCTGCTTTGATATCATCCTTGGCTGCTGGCACAAAAAACTTCATAGGCTTTGGTTACATTTTACTAGCACCAGCGTAACGCAGTTACCAAGGCAATCTGCTTCCATCCCACGAGAAAAATTGTCCACTATCGCCTTCTTGAAGCTGTTCGATGACAGTCAATAATTGAGTAACGGTGCGTTCCACTGAAAACAACTTTTCCGCAGATACATTTCCCTGGAAAGGACGAGAAAGGCGCGTATCAGTTGTACCAGGATGCAATGTCACTATTAATGCTTTTGGACAACTTCTTTTATACTCAATTGCCGCAGTTCGCATCAACATATTGAGTGCTGCTTTAGAAGCGCGATAGCCATACCATCCACCAAGTTTGTTATCGCTAATACTGCCCAATTTAGCAGAAATACTAGCGAACACGCTGCGTTCTCCATGACGAAATAGAGGCAATAGATGTTTAGCCAGCAAGACAGCACCAATACTATTTATCTGAAAGTAGCGCAGCAAATTTTCTGAATTGATCTGTCTTAAGCTTTTTTCTGGTTGCAAAGTATCTTCATGCAAAAGCCCTACACAGTTGACTACCAAATGTAGTTTGTCAACTTGATTACGTATTTTTTGAATAGTTTCAACAATCTGCAACTCGTCAGTAATATCCATCTCCAAACAGATTAATCGTTCAGAATGTTCGTCTGCAAGAGCTATTAAATCGGTGGCTGATTCCAGTTGGCGATAAGTTGCATAAACTTTGGCTATTCTGTCATCTTTTAGCAATTTTTTCACAAAACCTAAACCAATACCTTGGCTTGCTCCCACAATCAATGTATTCACAGGATTAATTTCACCGATAAAAGACATGTCAATTTAGATCACTTGTGGAGGTATTTCATATTCGTAGCGAGAGACGAAATAAGTACCAACTTGTCTATCGCTGTGATGACGAAAACCAAAGTTTTCATATACTGCTCTCAAGCGCGGACGCGAAGCATCGCAATCTAGACGTAAATAACGTTTACCAAATGTTTGTGCGTGTTCAACAGCCCAAGCCAGCAGTGCTGAAGAGACTTTACCACCAGAATAATGTCGCCGAATAGCAAGACGATGTACAAATGCTGACTCTTCCTGAGAAATGTCAGGCCAGAAAAGTAAATCCTCAAGCTGAAACTTGATTGTACCAGCTGGTTCACCTGCCAATTCAGCAATAAAAAACAAGCCGTTGGCAACATCTTCAGAGATATTTTCTGGCGAAACCTCACTATCACGCCACAGAGGTACACCACGCTCTTGGAGCCATAAAGCTGCTTCTAACAACACATTTGAGACTGTCACCGTATCTTGTATAGTTGCTTGGCGAATTGAGATGTACATTTAGTTATCAATTGCAGGTTAAGTTGAATAACAGTAAAATTTCACAAAGATTAGTATAAATGTGGGTTGCATTTCGCTTTTGGCAATCTACTCCAGGACTTACGCAAAAATTGCCAAAAAGCTTAATTTATCGTTCGCGTAGCGTGCCGGAGGCATACCGCCAAGACGCCAAGAACGCCAAGAATTCGTAGAGTGTGCGTAAGTCCTATACTCTTTATTTACCAATACAAAATTTACTAAAAATCTTATCCAAAACTGATTCTGTGACTTCTTCTCCAGTAATCTCTCCTAGTGCTTGAATTGCACCGCGTAAGTCAATTGTCCAAAAATCAAGGGGGAGTTGCTGGGCAATTGTTGCTTGTACTTGTTCCAAGGATATTTTAGCTTGGGTTAATGCTGCTGCTTGCCTTTGATTAATGGCTAAATCCATATCAGCAGCTTGGATTTTTTCTGCTTTAACTAGCTCTAAAATTGCTGTTTCTAAAGTATCAATACCTTGATTTTTAGATGCTGCTGTGACAATTTTAGATTTTGGGTTTTGGATTTTGGATTGAAGAGTTATTCTTTCCCTTTCTTCTACTAAGTCGATTTTGTTAATAACTAAAATTAACGGACGGTGTTGTACCTGTTCGTAAATTTCTCGATCGCCTTCTGTCCAACCTGCTGAAGCGTCGATGGTAAGCAAAACTAAATCAGCTGCATTGGCTGCACGGCGCGATCGCTCGACACCAATTTTTTCCACTTGGTCTGTTGTTTCCCGAATCCCTGCTGTATCTAGCACTTGTACGGGAATTCCCCCGACAACTAGCTGAGATTCCACCACATCGCGGGTTGTACCAGGTAAGTCTGTGACGATCGCGCGATCGCTCCGGCTCCAAGCGTTCAATAAGCTCGATTTACCCACGTTTGGCCGCCCAACAATTGCCACTTTTAAACCTGTGCGGAGCAATTCACCTTTGTCTTTCGTTGCCAATAACCTCGTTATTTCGGCGGCAATTTTCTCGATTTCTGATATTATGACTTTATCATCCAACGGAGGTAAGTCTTCCTCAAAATCGATTCTAGCTTCGATTTCTGCCAAAATATCTAAACAGTTGGCGCGTAACTGACGGATTGGATGAGCTAATTTTCCCTGTAAACCAGCTAAGGCAGTTTGGGCAGCTTGAGGCGATTTAGCTCCCACTAAATCAGCAATACCTTCGGCTTGAGTTAAATCCAATCGCCCATTCAAAAAGGCGCGGAGAGTAAATTCTCCGGGTTGGGCTAGTCTAGCACCATTTTCTAAACACAGTTGTAATACCTGCTGCACTGCCATTATCCCCCCGTGGCAATGGAATTCCACTACATCTTCACGAGTGTAAGAACGGGGTGCTTTCATAATCAGCAATAGGGCTTCATCTATCAACTGTCGCGTCTGGGGATGACGAATATAACCGTAGAGAATCCGGTGACTTTCCCAAACTTGCCGCCCTGGTGCGTGAAAGAGAGTTTGGGCTAGAGCCATTGCTTCAGAACCCGACACCCGCACAATACCAACACTACCCTGTTGGGGGACAACAGCAGTTGCGATCGCAGCTATAGTTCCAGTAGTGGCAAAGACTTCTGACATGAGCGCCCTTTATGAGAGTTTAGGAGTAAAAATCATAACTCATAACTCATATTTTTCTAAATGGTAAGTATTTAGACTAGCCCTTTCAAGGTGACTCGTAAAATAAGATTGTTTTTTCTCAGCGCTCTCTGTGCCTCTGCGGTTAAAAGTAATTTATTTAACCACAGAGACGCAGAGAACACAGAGGTAAGAAATGAAAAGGGGATTTTTTGAGCTATATTTTTACCCACCTTGAAAGGGCTAGTATTTAGACTAATAGGATAGCAACTGGCAAGGTAAAATTTACCTAGAGGATAATGCCTGAGAGTAAAGAGTTAGGGGTGAATATTAGAACTCACAACTTAATAACTCATAAGTTTTAAAGAGAGGAATTTACTGTGGAGCAAAAAATTAACTGCGCTGTAGCCTGTGTTAACGGGTGTGTTTTAGGGGATAAATGCCCCAACATCGAGTATAGAGAGGCAACCGCAAAATTTATTGAAGATACTCCCCTAGACAAAATGTTGGAATTGGCACAAGAACGTCTGCGGAAAAAAATGACGGAACCGCCAAAATGGGTTTTTCCTGAAGATCCATAGCATTGGTGTTAATAGGCACAAGCAAGACAGCGAGGAGCTTAAATAGTATCTGGATCTATATTTAATTCTCGCAGTTTTGCTGCCAAGCGATCGCTGCGTTGTTTCTCTTGTTGTACAGCTTCTTGTGGTGTCGAAATTAGCTCTCCACCAGGAGTAAAGAAGCGCAACTTTTCTTGATAAACACCTAAATATAAACCTAGTTGTTGACTCCACAACCAGCCTTGAGAATTTGGTTCTAAAGGTTGATATTTACCATCAAGTAAATGGAACCCTGCAAATTCTAACGTTTCTGGGTCAAACCAGAAATAATCTGGTGTGCGAAAAATATCTTGGTAAATTTGTTTTTTTAGTCCCTTGTCAGTATCGCCTGTGCTATCTGAGAGAATTTCTATAATTAGATTAGGATATTTGCCATCTTCTTCCCAGACAACCCAACTTTTACGCGGTTTGCGTTCAGTCCCCAATACCACAAAAAAATCTGGCCCCCGGAAGTTCTCTGATTTACGTTGGCGTGGACTGTAGTAGATAGTGAGATTACCCGATGCATAAAAGTCGTTGCGATTTCGCCACAACCACTCTAAGCATTGAATTAGCAGAGTCATTTGTAGCCGATGTAAGTCAGTTTCCAAAGGCGGTTCGTCACTATATAAATCCCCTGGGGGAAATATAACATCTTTCGGGGTTTCTAAATCTTGGGCGATAGACATGGCGGCGAGTATCTAGGTACTTTAGGTGTGGAAGCTAAATAGCATCTGGATCTATATTTAATTCTCGCAGTTTTGCAGCTAGGCGATCGCTGCTTTGATGACAACCTCACAACCAAGTCTCAATTAAGGATTTACGCCAAGGCGATCGCTTCTGACCGATATTCTGTTAATTATACTTCGCAGATGGGTTTTGCAACTTATCTGACACATTGACAAATAATTACTAATTCGTAATTCGTAATTCGTAATTAAAGGGGATAGAGCAACCATCAAAATCTCCTATTTGGTGGTCAATAATCAAGTGTTGGGTACAATCCTGAACTTATTACAACTACGAATTACGAACTATCAATTACGAATTATTTTGACCAATCATTGCGGTGCAGTTGTTGACTATGCCACACTAACACATTTAATATTTTGCCTGAATTGCAAGGTCATCCATTTGCTTAATTGCATTCCAATCAATCGTAGCAACCCATAACTTTTCTTCAGTGGAATACTGTACCACTCCCTCTACTTCTAAATCCTCACTGTACAATGTGAGCAATTTTCCGTCTTGCAATTCAATGTTCTGACGAGCTAGGTCTTCAACTGTGCCAATACAGTTTAGACGTAAGCGACCCTGATTATCAGCATTATGAAAATCAGCAAAAATTTTAGGCGTATTCATAAGCTTTATCTAATAACTATTGTTGTCGTGCCGGATTTGGAGATGTGGGCGTAAGAAGATTGCTAATTGGTTCAGGGGTTAAGCCACGTTAGTGATGTTGTTTAAATATCTAACCCAACAACCATTAAATCAGGCGGATGTTCAACATTAAACTGGTAATATATCTCTCTTTTTTCCAGTGGTGGAAGAGTTAACAACCATTCTAAAATCCCCATTTCACCCAGTTGAATTTGTGGGTTGCTACGGCTGAGGCGAACTTTAATTTGCTCGTTGCGGCTAACTGGTAATTGTTCAGTTACTTTCAGATTTACTTCTTTGTCAAGTAAGTTAGTAATTATCAAGCGATAACTATAAGTAATCCGGCGCTGGTTGCTAATTAATCTTTTATCTACAAGGCGTTCAATTAAATCGCGCTCAATTTTCAAACCTTCATCAATCCCTAAATTCAGTTTGAATTCTTGCCCTGGTGCAATATTCTCTAATTGAGTTGTCCCGATAAAAACATTGTTGCGGAAAATATTCGCTTTCCCTGGTAACAAAGTCGCACCATTGGGATTATTTTTCACATTTGCTTGCAGATAAGCAAAACTTACCAAACGCGGCATTGCCACATAATCAAAGTTACAAGGATAATCATCGTTGAAAATTGTCGTTTTATGGGGTGCGCCATCACTGGGAATGTTACCGCCACTATTCAATTTAAAGGTAACTACACTCCCTTCTTTAGATACTTCTGCTGTAACGATTTCTGCTGGGATAAGATCATCCTCTGCAACTTCGCCTTCTGCTTGCCAATCGGTTCTGGCAGCAGAAGCAGGCGGTTCTGCTATGCTAGGCAGCAGTGGCGGCTGGGCAGCAAATTTTCGTTGTCGTAACATTTGTGGACGTGGCGCATCAATATACCAGGGTTCAAGTTTAGGTGGGAGAGTACCTAATCCTGGTTTAGCGGTAGAAAGGGTGAGATTTGCACCAATCCAATCTTCACCACTGCTTTGAGTGATTTCTGCAAGGTAGCCCAGATGCACAATATCGCCGGTAGTGTCAAAGCGCAAGTCATAAAGCGGAGTCCAACTGGCGCGATTTACTAGGTAGGATAGCTCTAATTCAAATTTACCTTCACCTGCAACTTCAACTCCTATAACTATGCTCAAACTCTCTCTGGGATGGGGTGTTTGGATTTTTTGTAATGAGGCGCGGAGTGCTTGCAGTTCTTTGTCTAATTCCTGCTGTTGGGTTTTGCACTCTCCAGATGCGATCGCATATTCACTATACTGGCTTCCGAGAAAGTTCAAAAAATCTAAAGTTTCACTCAGGCTAAGATTTTTCCGAGACAAGCTTTGGGCAAAGGGTTCTTCTGTTTTTTCACGTAACCCGGCGATAAAACTAGACTGTAATACTAAAGCATCCACTTGGGCTTGCAGGTGGCGTTTTTCTGCTTCTAACTGCTCAATTTGCCTTGTCAAATGTGCGACTCGCTCTGTCGCCGGTTCAGTGGTGTAAATGCGATCGCTACTCACTCCCATCAAACGCACTGCCACTGTCCCTGTACCGCTAACCCTGACAGACTCAGTTTCTAGAGTCTCTGGCACTGAGGTAATTACTAATTCCTGTTCAATTCCTGTTAAATCAACTACACCCCGTCGTGTAACCAATGCTCTGTCAGCATACACTGTTACAGCTACAATCTCGCTTTGTACTGTTTTGCGCCAAGATGGTATTTCCGGGTTAACCATTGCCAGTTTTCCCCCATTTTTAATTGATTCTGCTGGTTAATTGTCAATGTTTCCCGGTCTAACAGTCAACCCCTTGGGGTAATTCGTAATTCGTAATTCGTAATTCGTAATGGGCTACGCCCCGCTTCTCTACGAGACGCTACGCGAACGCGAACGTAATTCGTAATTACCCGTTAATTGGTTCAAGTGTACTAGAAGTGGTATTAGTGTTTTGATCTACAAAATTCCTTGCAGCAGCCAGGAGATAGTCATAATAGGCACGAGCGACGATAGATAGCTGCTTACCTGCGGGGTAAACCATGTACCAATTTCGCTGAATTGGAAAGTGTTGGACATCTAAAATACTAAAATCTGAAGCGTCTAATAGTAAAGTATGACGAGATAAAACCGAAATTCCTAAACCACCTGCGATCGCTTGTTTAATTGCTTCGTTACTTCCCAATTCCAGCTTGACTTTTACTGTCACCCCTTGTTCTTCAAATAGGCTTTGGACGGCACGACGAGTTCCTGAACCCGGTTCTCGCATAATAAAAGGTTGGTTAGACAGGCGTTGGATCGGAATATTTTTTTCCTTGGATAACGGATGATTAATTGGTGCAAAGACTATCAAAGGATTTTCTAAAAATGCTTCGCAAGTCACATCCATATTATCTGGAACTTGACTCATAATATATAAGTCGTCCAGATTCTGACTCATCCGTTCCAAAATTTGTTCGTGATTCGTTACTTGCAGAGAGATATCAATCCCTGGATAAAGTTCGCAAAATGGCCCCAACAAACGTGGGATAAAATATTTTGCTGTTGTAATCACTGCTAAACGTAATTGTCCCTGTTTTAGCCCTTTTAAATCTGCCACCTTCATTTCATACTGGGCTATATTTTCAAAAATCTGCCGACAAGTGGCAAATAATTCTCGTCCTGCCTCGGTGAGATACAACCGCTTCCCCACTTGCTCAAATAATGGCAACCCTACCGATTTTGTGAGTTGCTTAATTTGCATAGAAACGGTAGGTTGAGTGAGAAACAATTCCTCAGCAGCGCGAGTAAAGCTACTGTGTCGTGCCGCCGCCTCGAATACCTTTAACTGGTGCAGCGTCGCTTGCTTCAAAGGTTATTCTCCTGTATATAGCTATTCATCGATATAAAACTAGTATTACTGAACAGTTGCAAATGGTATGGCGATGCTCATAGAAAGTTATGAGTCTAATCATAGATAGAACTCTATTATTTCTATATAAATAAAGGTATTTTATTTATGGATTTAAGAAGCTATTATCAGAACAACAAGAAAAGCGTAAGATTCCTTCCACTTATTCCCGATGAATGATGATTTTCCCAAATTCATCTATCATCATTCATCATTCCATAATTCTTCGGCAACTTCTGCAATTTTTGTAGGTAGCTTAGTTAAATCTGGTAATCTTAGTACCTCAATTTCGGCAACTTGTTCTTTAATATTCACTGGCAAGTTTAAAGGCTGCTGTGTTTCTATCCAGCATCTTGCTAACGGCAAGGTTAGCTCCATTTCGTCTAGCGGACGGGGAATTACCATCACTGCATTTAATTCCCCAATGCGTTCTGCCTCAAACATTCCCGCTTCCACAGCTACCGCTACATTTGCTACGGAACCACGAATAATGGCTGTACACAAACCCGCACCAATTTTTTCATAAGCTGCTAAATGAACATCAGCAGCTTTGAGCATGGCATCACACGCGCCTACCATCGCTGGAAATCCTCGCGTTTCGACCAAACCAATTGCTTGATTACTCAGACGGCTAGAATTGCCCTCCTCCATCAATTTAGTAAAACGGGTTGTGATCGGAAGTACTATATCTAAATTAGGATAAGGTCGGGGAATTACTAAGCTAGAAACTAACTGACCAAACTGTTCAGCCGTTTGCACACCCGATTCTACAGCCAGACGCACGTCAGCAATGCCACCCCGGACGATCGCAGTACAATGGCCGCTACCAATTTTTTCATACCCAACTAGGTGAACTCCTGCTGATTTCAGCATCATATCCGCCGTCCCAACTATTGCAGGAAAGCTGCGGGTAGAAACTAAGCCCAAAGCAGTGTCCTGAAAGGTTTCTCGATGACTCGCTCCCTGGATGGTATTCATAGACGGTTGATTAGATGTTTCCATTTGAACTTTCCCAGATAATCACAAAGCCGACAACTTACAATTAACACTTACTCGGACTAATCGTCAGAGTTTGGGTCGCTCAAGGATTGTCTATGGGGAAACAATGTAGTCAACAGTCTGCTTATGCTCCCTTGTCCATAAATTTGAGTCCCGAAACCGTTAGGGGATTCTGTAGTTAGCTGATTGGGGTCTGAGTCATGTTTTGTAGACTCTTGGGTGGGTTCCTGCAAGGGGAGTTCAGCATCCTTGGCTGGTTCTTCCACGGCAGGAGGCTGGCTTTCTGGAGTGGCGGGAGATTTAAAATAAGAAATCGACTTATTTTGTTTAAAATCCACAAAAGCCGCAGCTGAGAAGTTAGTTGAAGAAACTACCTTTTCTTTAACTTCCCCTGAGCCATTTTCCTCTTCCTTCTCCGGTGGCGCACTTGCAGCCGTGGGGTGATTCGTGGATGGTTCCGGCTGATTTGTTTGAGCAATTTGCCGACTGGTATCTCCCAAAATCGATCCAGGTGGAACTACTTGTGCAGGTTCAACTGAATAGTTAAAAACTGTTGTTGCTGAACCAATGCAAGCATTTGCTCCAATTTTGCCCTTGCCAACCATCAAAAAACCGGCTCCCAGGTTTGCCCCTGCTTCTACCTCTATGGTTCCTTCATGAACTTGGAGAATTGCTCCCATGCCAATACAGACCCCTGGCCCAATGATGATCTTGCTGTTTTCAGCCGCTTGGAGGATCACCCCAGGTGCAAGTACTGCGCTTGGATGAATAGTCACCTCACCACTAATGTAAGAATCAAAGTTATTGCTGAGGCGCAGTGACAGCACAGACATGGAAATTTTAACCTCGGAAGCCGGAGTGGGGATGAAGGAGCAGGGGAGCAGGGGGAGCAGGGGGAGCAGGGGAGGCAGGAGAGGCAGGGGGACAAGGGGGACAAGGGGGAATTATTGAACAAGTCTCTCCCTTGTCTCCCCCCTCTTGCTTGTCCCCCTTATCTCTTCTTCATGCCCAATTCCCAATGCCCAATGCCCCATTCCCCATTCCCCACTATGGTCTTTGAATAATCGTTTCTAATACCCGACGCTTGGCTTTGGGTTCAATACCAATTAAGCGCACATATTCCCCTTGGTATTCGCCAAGGTGTCCTTCTACGGCGGCGATCGCTTCTCTTTCTGAGGAGGCTGGAATTTGACCAGTACTAGTCCACGAACCAGTACGGAACCGTCGTTGGTCTACGTGTTCAAGGCTAATTTTATAGCCGCCAGCCAATAATTGCCGCAGTTGGTCTACTACTTCAGTACTCAACCGGGTACTGGTAGCTGTTGCCGTAGCACTCCCAGATCCACTGCTGCTAGTAAATGATGATTTCTGACTACCAGAGGTGGCTACTTGACCATTTGGACGTTGAATAATGGTTTCTAATACCCGCCGTTTGGCTTTGGTATCAATGCCGATTAAACGTACATACTCACCTGGATGGTTTGATATACATTCTTCTAAAGCGGAGATTACTTGATTTGTAGAAGTTGCATCAACTGGCTTGCAACTAGTCCAAGAACCAGTACGGAAGCGGCGCTCATCTACGTGTTCCATACCAATCTTGTAACCACCTGCCAAAAGTTGGCGGATTTGGTCTAGAGTTTCGCCATTGATTTTGCCACTGCTAGAGCCGCTACCGTTACCATTACTGCTGCTGTAGCTGCCATTGCTATGACTAGTATTAGGAGCTTTAAAGCTGGTAACTGGTTTAGCATCACCATCTGGGCGTTGAATGATGTTTTCTAATACCCGTCGTCTACCTTTGTCAATCCCAAATAGGCGGACATACTCGCCGCTATGATCTCTTACACAGCTCTCTAATGCTGCGATCGCTTCACCGAGGGATCTGGGTTCGATTGGTTGGCAGCTAGTCCAAGAACCCGTGCGGAACCGTCTTTTATCTACGTGTTCTGTACCAATCTTATACCCTTGTTCCAATAGATAGCGTAACTGCTCTATTGTTTCTGCACCCAAACTATTGCTCGCCACTTCACTACTCCTTTCCAACTCTAAGACAGTAATACCATTACCTGTATAAGATTTAGCGTTCTCATCCCGAATGGGTGCTATACATTTGCTATCCGCAGCACAAAGATAACCAGCTCGTAGCGCCTGATTAATCCCAACCACATGATGAGCAAATTCTTTATCTTGATCTTGCACATCTGACAAGCGATCGGCTTGCTGCTGGCTAGTAATTATCGCTCCCGAAGGTACATATTTACCTGGGGGAATTTCTACGTCTTGAATCAAAGCGTGCATCATCACGATGCAACCTGCACCCACCCTGGCATTAAACACCGTTGAGCGAAAGCCAATGAAGGAATTATCCCCTACATAAACTGGCCCGTGAATTAGAGCCATGTGGGTAATGCAAGTATTTTTACCTACCCATACCGAGTATTTCTCCTGGTCATCGCCAATTACTCGGCCTTGCTCTAACCCATGAATGACAACACCATCTTGAATATTAGTGTTTTCACCAAGATAAAAAGGTGTAC
This sequence comes from Nostoc sp. NMS2, assembly GCF_017115105.1. Classification (GTDB taxonomy): domain Bacteria; phylum Cyanobacteriota; class Cyanobacteriia; order Cyanobacteriales; family Nostocaceae; genus Nostoc. The sequence continues at coordinate 28,873 of NZ_JABXKH010000114.1, read as the reverse complement.
CTTCATCCGCTCTAATCGTAGTCCCCGGAGCAACGATTACATTTGCACCTATTCGTACATCCCCAATCAGATTGGAGAATGAATGTACAAAAGCAGTTTGATGGATTTCGGGTTCAGCTAAATTCCTTGACCACGGAGTTGGGGGTGCTGCCGTGCTGCGGACTGCCATTGCGAGATTCCTCCTATATTGTCATTTGTCATTTGTCCGTTGTCATTTGTCCTTTGTTATCCACTAATGACCAATGACCAATGACCAATGACAAAATGACTATCGATATTGATCTTTTTTGCTGTAAATCATGCGATCTTCAACATAAATTGTATCTATGATCGCCACTACCACTGCATCTAGTGGTCGCTGTTCGTTGCCAATAACTTGACGAGCAACACTGCCACGACTGACAAGTACCCACTCATCTACACCTGCTCCCACACTATCTGCTGCTACCTCATATTGTGGGAGGATATTTCCGTCTTCATCTACAAATTGTAACAACAGTAGTTTCACACCTCTCAGACTTGGATCTTTTTGGGTGCTAACTACTGTGCCGCGAACTTTGGCGACTTGCATTACAAATTACGGTCTTCTACCGAAAGGACGAATTGCGTTCACATTTTCCCGGAATTGCTCTACGTCTTCTGTATAACGAATTGGTAGGACGTATTCCAAGTTTTCATGAGGACGAGCAATGATGTGAGTAGACAGTACTTGTCCACCGTTGACTCGCTTCACTGATTCAACACCCGCAGCTACGGAAGCTTGCACTTCCGAAACGTCACCCCGGACAATGACTGTAACTCGACCACTGCCGATTTTTTCATAGCCGACTAGAGTCACACGAGCAGCTTTCACCATCGCATCAGCAGCTTCCACTACTGCTGGAAAGCCCAGCGTTTCAACCATTCCCACTGCAATTGACATTAGTTTTAATCCCTATTTAAAGTTTTTAGCTTGGACAAAAGTGATGCTCAAAAAGGCAAAGAGCGTTAATTACTTTGTTTAAAGAGCTTTTAGGTACGGAACTGTTCCACAGCTTCGGTGTAACGAATCGGCAACACGTATTCCAGGTTCTCGTGAGGACGAGCAATGATGTGAGTAGATAATACCTCACCACCAAATACTCTTTTTGCCGCTTCAACCCCAGCAGCTACGGAAGCTTGCACTTCCGATACATCTCCCCGAACTATCACGGTGACGCGAGCGCTACCAATTTTTTCATACCCTACTAAGGTGACACGGGCGGCTTTCACCATCGCATCAGCAGCTTCCACTACTGCTGGAAAGCCCTTCGTTTCAATCATTCCAACTGCAATTGGCATCGCAGAACTCCTACAAAATTAATGCAATCTGTACTGTCGTCTGAATTTTTTGACGGGGAGAGCCTGATCTTATAGCTAAGAAAACACTTCCAAATTAAGCATAGGAAAGCTTGGCGTTCCTGGCAATATAAATTACTATAATAGTTTATGATAAGAAAGTTTTAAAAAACTTAACAAAAATTTATCTAGGCTTCTGAGCAATTAAAGTTTACTGAATTACTTGAGCAGCCACTTATGCTTTATAATTTCTTTATTACATTTACAATACGACATTCATAACCAAGGCTAATTCTATCTGACGAGGGAGGAGCGGCGGCTGTATCTTTTGCTGTATCTATCTTTCCTCAGATTTCTCTGTATGTACAACGATATATTTGAAAAGTATATAATCTTTTCAAATATATCGTATAAATTAGTCTGCTCAAAGTAGAAATACAAATGTAAAAACAGAGGTGAGGTTAAGGCAAGTAAATGCTTTTGCGTATGTAAAGTTATATTTTATAGAAGTTTAGTAGGGAAAAGTAAAGTAAAAATACTTTGGATAATTTAGTTTAAACAATAGTAAAAAAATGTTGATATTTCACTAAATTAATTTTTTTAAAAAATAATTGTCTGAAAGATTTTTTAAAATAAAGGCTGAATCATCAAGGTAAATTTAAATGGATCAAATTCTATTTTCAACAAGTTGGTTTGTGCCTTTATATAGCTTATTAGGCGCAATTTTGACGCTGCCCTGGGGAATAGGAATAATTCAGCGAACCGGGCCAAGACCTGCGGCATACATAAACTTGTTGACAACTATTGTGGCTTTTGTCCATAGTCTGTTTGTATTTAAAAATATCTGGGATAGAGAACCAGAAAAGTTACTGGTGCCGTGGTTCAAAGCTGCTGATTTAGACTTATCGTTTACCTTGGAACTTTCAGCAGTCAGTATTGGGGCGACAGTTTTAATTACAGGTTTAAGTTTTCTGGCACAAGTTTATGCTCTGGGTTACATGGAAAAAGACTGGTCGCTGGCGCGTTTTTTTGCACTGCTAGGATTTTTTGAAGCAGCGTTGACTGGTCTAGCAATCAGTGATTCTTTGTTTCTCAGCTATACCCTTTTGGAAGTTCTGACGCTTTCGACTTACTTGCTGGTGGGATTTTGGTATGCTCAACCGCTAGTAGTGACGGCGGCGCGAGATGCGTTTTGGACTAAACGGGTAGGAGACTTGTTGCTGCTGATGGCTGTGGTGACACTTTCCACCTTAGCTGGTAGTTTGAACTTTTCGGATTTGTATGAGTGGGCACAAACAGCTAATTTAAGCCCAGTGACATCAACTTTGCTGGGTTTGGCATTAATTGCTGGGCCGGCTGGGAAATGCGCCCAATTTCCACTGCACCTGTGGTTAGATGAGGCGATGGAAGGGCCCAATCCTGCTTCGGTAATGCGAAACTCGCTGGTAGTAGCTGGTGGCGCTTATTTACTGTATAAATTTCAACCATTGTTAGCACTGTCGCCAGTTGCCTTGAATGCTTTGGTAATCATGGGTACGGTGACAGCTATTGGGGCGACATTAGTATCTATAGCTCAAATTGACATTAAGCGATCGCTATCTCATTCCACCAGTGCATACATGGGGTTAGTGTTTTTAGCAGTGGGATTACAACAAGGGGGTGTAGGCTTGATGTTGCTGTTAACTCATGCGATCGCAAAAGCATTATTATTTATGAGTTCCGGTTCAGTCATCTTAACCACCCAAAGCCAAGACCTAACAGAAATGGGCGGACTGTGGTCACGGATGCCAGCCACAACCACCGCCTTTATTGTCGGTTCGGCGGGCATGGTAACAGTGTTACCACTGGGAGGCTTCTGGGCAATGCTAGCATGGGCTGACGGTTTCGTGAATATTAGCCCTTGGGTAATTGGGGTTTTATTATTGGTCAATGGCTTGACAACATTGAACTTAACTAGAGTATTCAGATTAGTCTTCTGGGGGAAACCGCAACAAAAGACCCGACGCACACCAGAAGTCGCTTGGCAAATGGCCTTCCCGATGGTGACTCTCACAGTCTTGACTCTACTTTTACCTTTGATGCTACAGCAATGGTACTTACTACCAGATTGGGAAAGTGTTAATTGGTTAGTAGCATTAGCGTTGTTTACTTCTACCGTGCTGGGAGTAGTTGTCGGGTCTACAGTTTATCTGCACAAAGCTTGGTCAAGATCCAGGTTTTTGGCGTGGAGATTTGTGCAAGACTTATTAGGTTATGATTTTTATATTGACCGAGTTTATCGGGTAACGGTGGTGAGTGCAGTCGCACTGCTATCTAAAATTTCTGCTTGGAGTGATCGCTATTTAGTTGATGGTCTAGTAAACTTAGTTGGGTTTGCAACAATCTTTGGCGGACAAACTTTAAAGTACAGCATTTCTGGGCAATCTCAGGGCTATATGTTGACCATCCTCGCAGTTGTCAGCATCCTGGGTTTTTTCATCAGCTGGTCATCGGGTTTATTAGATAAATTGCCTTTTTAAAGATGTTTGTCATTGGTCATTTGTCATTTGTCATTTGTCATTAGTTATTCTCTACCTCATCTCCCCCATCTCCCTCATCTCCCCCACTCCCCACTCCCCACTCCCCCATCTCCCCCATCTCCCTCATCTCCCCCACTCCATACCTGCTTATGCTTAGTGTTTTAATTCTAGTGCCGTTAATCGGTGCAGCTTTAATTGGTTTCTCGCCCTCTGGTATCAATGGGAAATTTGCCCGTGGGGTGGCTTTGGTTTTTGCAATTATTGCTTTCTTGTGGACAATCGTACTAGCAATTCAGTTCCATCCTGGGGAAATCACTCAACAATTTGCTGAATCTGTCCCCTGGATAGATGTCTTAGGCTTAAACTATAACCTTGGAATCGATGGTTTATCTTTGCCACTGCTGGCTTTGAATGGACTGTTAACTTCTATTGCCATCTACAGCAGCGATGAATCTCTACAGCGTCCTAAATTTTATTACTCTTTGGTACTATTATTAAGCGCTGGGGTAACTGGAGCATTTCTGGCACAGGATTTACTGTTATTTTTCCTATTTTACGAATTGGAACTAATTCCGCTATATCTGTTGATAGCTATTTGGGGTGGGGAAAAGCGGGGTTATGCGGCTACAAAATTTCTTATTTATACTGCCGTTTCGGGAATCTTAATTTTAGCAAGTTTCCTCGGCATGGTTTGGCTGAGTGGTTCCTCTAACTTTGCACTTGCCACCTTAAACGCTACGACTTTACCTTTAGCGACACAGCTTTTACTGCTAGCGGGGATTTTGATCGGTTTCGGGATTAAAATTCCCTTAGTTCCCTTTCATACTTGGTTGCCAGATGCTCACGTTGAAGCTTCTACACCTATTTCGGTTCTATTGGCTGGGGTATTGTTGAAGTTAGGAACTTACGGCTTACTGCGGTTTGGTATGAACTTGTTACCAGAAGCTTGGGCTTATGTGGCTCCTTGGTTAGCGACTTGGGCAGTGGTGAGTGTATTGTATGGTGCATCCTGCGCGATCGCTCAAACCGATATGAAAAAAATGGTAGCATACAGTTCCATTGGACACATGGGCTATGTGCTGTTAGCGACGGCGGCGGCGACACCATTAAGCGTGTTAGGTGCTGTCATGCAGATGATTAGCCACGGCTTGATTTCCGCAATGCTGTTTTTGCTGGTAGGGGTTGTGTATAAAAAAGCCGGAAGCCGAAATTTAGATGTTCTCCAAGGATTGCTGAACCCAGAACGGGGTATGCCCGTAATTGGTAGCCTTATGGTTTTAGGAGTTATGGCCAGCGCTGGGATACCAGGAATGGTCGGGTTTATTTCCGAATTCATCATTTTTCGGGGCAGCTTCCCAGTTTTTCCAGTGCAAACCCTACTATCAATGCTTGGTACCGGTTTAACTGCGGTTTACTTCCTAATACTCCTCGACCGCGCCTTTTTTGGCCGCTTGTCTGCCCAAGTTACTAACTTACCACGGGTGTATTGGAGCGATCGCGCCCCAGCTGCAATTTTAGGAGTGCTGATTGTGATTTTCGGCATTCAACCTGCTTGGTTAGCACGCTGGACTGAACCAACAATTACAGCAATGGTAAATAGCCAAAACGTAGTAGTAGCAGTGTCCTTGGAGAAAGCAATGGGGACTAAGGATTAGGGAGTAGGGAATGGGAAATAGGGAAGAAGCAGGGGGCAAGGGAGAAAAGTTTTCCCCTCTCCCCCTGCCCCCTGTACCCTGCCCCTCTGCCTCTTTTCAATGCCCCATGCCCTATACTTTTTGGAGAGATGGTAATGGTAACTATTAAAAAAAAAGCGGCTCATAATCCCTTAGCTGAGTATATTGAACGTCTGCAAAAAGGAGAAGCACTACTCCTTGATAGTCCAGAAAATGTATTAGAAGTTGTTGGTATTCTTAAAAGCTATGGCGTAGTTTTAGATGCCTACTCAAAAAATCTTAACTATATTGCCGAGCATCAGTTTTTAATATTTTTCCCATTTTTTAAATACTTTAATGGAGAGGTTTCTTTTCAGAAATTACTCCGTCACTGGTGGCACGATCGAATTAATTTTGAGTATGCCGAATATTGCATGAAAGGCATGATGTGGCACGGTGGCGGCGGACTAGATACATATTTAGATACAATAGAATTTAAAGAAAGAGCGCAAGCCGTTATTGCCGCAAAATTTAAAAATAATCCCTTAGTTCCCGGTATTAACCAACTGTTTCCAGATTTCTTAACAGAACACTTGCGTGTCTCTGCTTACTATACAGGTTTAGGTCAATTTTGGAGAGTCATGGCTGATATTTTCCTCAGCTTATCAGACCTCTACGATAAAGGTAAAATAAAATCGATTTCCGAAGTTGTAGAACACATTAAAGCAGGGTTAGTGGCAAATGCCTCAAACCCAATTACCTACGCCGTCAAAATTCGGGGTGAAGTCTATGAAATCATTCCCAAAAGCGTTGGTTTGACCTTCTTAGCAGATACAGCCATACCTTATGTAGAAGCAGTATTCTTCCGGGGAACTCCTTTCCACGGTACAGTTTCATATAACGCCCAAGGTTATCAAATTCCCCCAGATCAAACGCGATTTCAATATGGCGCATTGTATGCCGATCCTTTACCTATCGGTGGCGCAGGTATTCCTCCCACATTATTGATGCAAGATATGCGTCATTATCTTCCAGAGTATTTGCATGAAATTTATCGTCGCAGTCTTCGGGGTGAAGATGATTTGCGGGTACAAATTTGCATGAGTTTCCAAAAATCGATGTTTTGTGTTACCACAGCAACAATTTTGGGACTGATGCCTCATCCTTTGGACACGAAAGATCCAAATGAGGAGAAAGGTAATCGAGTTTATTTAGAGAAGTGGATGAGTCGGTTAGAAACTTCGCGGTTGCTGGATGTGAATAAATGAAGAAGAATTCAGAATTCAGAAGTCAGAATTCAGGAGCAGAGCCGAGGTAAGCCGAAGTACTGAATTGTTGCACCACCAAATTTTCTTGTTTTGTAGAGGTGCAAAAACCCCGATTATTCATCCGCTTTTTCGGTCAGAATACCTTTCCTGTATTCTGAATTCTGACTCCTGACTCCTGAATTCTGTTTGATAACTGAATTGAATACAGGGAAATTTTAGATGCTTCTCAATCGCTATAAAAATTTTCACTTAATTCAGCAACTTGATCCAGTGCAAGATCATTGCCGGATTTATAACTTGATGAATGGCTATGAGTTTCCTTGGGATATGACGCGATCGCTTGAAGTTGCTTTGATGCGAACTTATTGCGTTCCTAGTATTTCTAAATTGCTGAATCAGACAGGAGAATTTACCCATTGTCCGCAAAAACGCTACGATGATACGTCAATCATTGTTGGAGAGATGATTAAGTGGGGTTATGATAGCGATCGCGGCAAACAAGCCCTGCAACGCATGAATGCACTCCACGGACGCTTCAAGATTGACAACAACGATTTCCTGTATGTACTTTCAACTTTCATTTTCGAGCCTATTCGCTGGAATTCGCGGTTTGGTTGGCGGCTGATGTGCGAACAAGAAAAATTAGCGTCCTTTTACTTCTGGCGAGAAGTAGGTAAGCAAATGCAGATTCAGAATATCCCTGAAACCTACGAAGAATTGGAGCGCTATAACCTTGACTACGAACGCCAAAAATTTCGCTATTCAGATACAAATTGTCGAGTTGGGGAAGCTACACGCGATTTATTTTTGAGTTGGTTTCCTTCGTGGATGCGTTCTTCCATCAAGCCAGGTATCTACGCTTTACTGGATGACACAATGCTCGATGCCTTTGGTTTTCCCTATCCCTCGCCATTGCTGCGATCGGCTATGGTAAGTCTACTAAGAATCCGAGCTAAATTAATCCGGTTATTCCCACCTCGGAATCACCCTAATTTTTATATTGACTCTCCTATCCCCAGCTATCCCACTGGCTATGAAATTGCAAATGTGGGGCCATCGGAAAATGTTAAGCAGCAAAGCTCCGACTAACAAGTTTTAAGCGATAGCCAAAGACTTATGCTTCTGGTTCAATGCCTAGCGATCGCAATTGTGCTGTTATAAGACTACCTTTGCAGGATGTCTTGTTTACCATTCCCAGAGAAATCGACAATTGGTGCGATCGCACCCTTAAACCAAATACTTAAACCTCTGGTTCGATACCTAGCGATCGCAATTGAGCAGTTAAGCGATCGGCTCTTTCTTCGCCAGTCAACAATAAATTACCTTGCAAATCCCACCAGCGTAGCCAAGGTAATTCCATATTGTAATATTGTCCCTGCCAGATCCCTAACTCAACTCCTAAAGGATGTATGGGATAATGTCCCCGTTCATTTGCTGTTAATAACTGATATTGTCCACCAATTAATTCATAAACTTCCACACTGGCTTTATTCACTTCATAAATGCCGTAGAAAGGAGGACGAATCACCTGTTCATAAATCCAAAATTTCCCCTTCCAAGGAGTTTTGTCTCGCTCCTCAGTACCATCCCCAGAAACAAATTCTAATACAATTAATGGGGCAATAAACTCTCGCCATAATACATAAGACCTCCGCGTTTGTCCATCCAGAGTAGGTGGTACATTCCCTACATAGAACCAGTCGGGTGCTTCTGCACCTTTTTCTGGGGGGTCAGTGATGCGCCAGTAGATACCGCTATCTTGACCAATACAGTATTGCCCATCAGGATGACGTTTTTGCAATATCGGTTTAATAGAGTCTGTTAGGAGAATGCTTTGGGGATGTTCCTGAAAGTTTTTCACGAATGTACCGTCAGACTCTGGTAGCTGCGTATGGTCTGGGAACGGGGTAAGGGCGGTGGATGGATCGGTTGCAGAGGTCATAAGACTACCTTTGCAGGAGTTAAGGGTTGTTTTTTAGTTTAGCAGTGGAAGGAGGGAGATACCTGCGGTAGGCTACATCAAGGCTATCTAAATATTCTCCACCCATAAAAGATGACTGATGTAAGTACTGCTTCTCAGTGCATTGTAAAATTTTTCGTCTGCTGTTACCATCTGGCATTGTTGAGTAATAGCAAGGGCTAAGTATAAACTGTCATACACTGCACGATCTGTCTGAAGGGCAATATCTAGAGCAAGTAGCATTAAAGGTTGAGATAAGTACACCTCTACAGGAACTGCATTTAAATCTGCTAATATTTGTCTTGCATTTTCAGCCGTGTCTTCACCACGACGGACTCGTTTCCACAAGACGTTTCCCACTTCTGGGAAGAAAAAATCTGGAACTAAGAAAGTATGATTACTTGCTACTAAACGCCTAGCTGCATCAGAGTAGACTTCAGGAATGAACCACTTTATAGCAATGCTAGCATCTAAAACATACTGACTCACCGTTCTCTATCCTCGCGGATAAGTTCAGTACTATCACTGAAAATTTTTCCTGTATATCTAACTTGAGCGCGTACTACAGCTTCTCTAGTTCTTTCCATGTCGCCGCCAGTGTGGTAATGTGTCGCTTTTTCAGCCGCTTGTTGTAGGATCTGCTTTAGTTCCTCTTGCAAAGACCTACCGTGTTGTTTGGCAAGAGTTTCTAGCTTTTGTAGAATAATAGGATCTAAATTTTCAACTAAGATTTGAGCCATAATTCTATGGTTGTTTTTTCTCTGCTTTTATTCAAGATTTAAAATTAGTTTAGCAAGTGTAGACGCAAAGAGTCTTATTCTGAGACATAGCACTGTTTTTGTAAAGCTAGGTTCCAGTTCTTTAGGCTTTCTTATGTGAAAATTAATACAAATATTCTGGGAGTTGCAAAGATGGCTTGGGTAGCAGGTGATCAATTGCAAGGTGGCAAATATACTATTGAAAAAGAATTAGGAAAGGGACGGTTTGGTATTACTTATTTGGTAAAAAATAGGAATAGCGATCGCCAAGTCATTAAAACTTTAAATGATGATTTACTAAATTCCCTTAACCAGTTAGAGCGCGGACGGCTAAAGACAATGTTTTTGCGGGAAGCCTTAAAGCTTCAAAAATGTAAGCATAAGTATATTGTGGAGGTTGTAGACTCCTTTGAGGAAGCAGACCGTTTGTGTTTGGTAATGGAATATGTAGATGGAGTCAGTTTAGCTGACCGTCGCCAACAAATTCTTTCTGAACAAGAGGCACTACGGTATATTCAGCAAATTGGTGAAGCTTTAATAGTTGTGCATGAAAATCGATTGATTCATCGAGATGTACATCCGGGAAACATCTTTTTGCGGGTGCGAGAAGGACAACCGCAAGCGGTGCTAATCGATTTTGGTTTAGCTCTGGATTTTGACCACATCTTAACCACAAATCGAACTAAGGAAACTTCTGAGGGATTTACACCCCCTGAGCTTTATGCTCAACATACTAAACCAACAGGGGCATATAGCGATATTTATTCTCTGGCGGCAACTCTTTATGTGCTTCTGACTGGAAAAACCCCAGTGGATGTGTTTAAACGGAAGGTAGATAACGCTCGTTTAGTAGCTCCGAAAGAACACAATCTTCAGATTAGCGATCGCACCAACCGCGCAATTTTAACAGGTATGAAGCTAGATTTTAAGCAGCGTCCTCAATCAATGCGAGAATGGCTCGACTCTTTGGGATTAACAGGGGAAACTCCTCAGCCTGTCTCAACTGTATCCTCTAACACCAACTCAAATTGGGAGCGAAAAATCCAGATTTGGGGAGTGGTGATAGCTGCGATCGCTGCTTTTGTAAGCTTATTTGCAGCCATACCTTCTTGGATTCCTATTTTCAACCCATCTAATCAACCGTCACAGTCTCCCAGTCCATCATCTACAAAAACACCGTAGATTTAGCTCAACTTTCATTGTGTGTTGTGCAAAATTCTGCAAAACTGTATTATTTATGAAACACACTTAAGTCATAGAAAACACCCATATCCAGCTTTTTTAAACTGTTTTAATTACGAATTACGAATTACGAATTACGAATTACGAATTACGAATTATTTAGGGGTTTTCATGCCTTGGACAACTGGACAACGATTACAAGGTGGCAAATATGTAATTGATAAAGTCCTTGGACAGGGGGGATTTGGGATTACTTATAAGGCATTGCATGTTGAGCTAAACCGGACAGTTGTCATCAAGACACCCAATGAACATCTCAGCCACGATCCAGAATATGACAAGTATATAGACCGATTTATCCAAGAAGGGCGAACACTAGCACGCTTGTCTCAAGACCCACATCCTCACATTGTGGGAGTGATTGACTTGTTTAAGGAAGGTACTATCCACTGCTTGGTGATGGATTTTGTACCGGGAGAAAATTTATTTGAGGCAGTAAGACGCAGAGGGGCGTTACCAGAGATAGAGATTGTACCCTGTATCCGCCAGATTGGGGAAGCTTTAGTGGTGGTGCATCAGGCAGGTTTAGTACACAGAGATGCCCATCCCGGAAATATCATGTTGCGGAGTAATGGCAAAGCGGTTTTGATTGACTTTGGCATTGCTAAAGAATTAGTGCCTCAAACTTTGAGTTCAAAGGGCATTGCGGGTAATGAGGGATTTGCACCCTATGAGCAGATGAGCAGAGGCAGTCGAGAGCCAATAGTTGATGTTTATTGTCTGGCCGCCACACTGTATTATGGGGTGACAGGTCAACGCCCTACAACTTCTCTGGCTCGCAAGCTCGATAATGCTCCTCTGACTCCACCTAAACAAATTAATTCAAGCATCAGCGATCAATTAAATAAAGCAATTCTCAAGGGTATGGCGCTGGAGGCAAAAGACCGCCCTCAGTCAATGCACGCATGGTTGGCAATGCTAGAAGCACCAAAAGCAACCCTTAAACTAACTATCCTTTGGGGTTGCTTGACTAGTTTATTAGTACTTTATGGATTGATAGGCTACCTCCTAACTGTATCTCATGCTCCGTTCTTGACTGTTCCTTGGCCTGGTGCTGGGACTTGGACTGCGGTTATGGCTGTGGCTATAGCTATGGCTGGGACTGGGGCTGCGGCTGGAGATATTATTGTGGCTGGATATGTTTGGGCTTTGGTTCTGTTTGTGGTTATATTTTTGGTTGTGATAATTGGTAGGAGTGAGGCAGGGAGTGGGGTTGAGTCTGTGGCTTGGGCTATGGCTTGGCGTGTGAGTTTAGGTTTTGCTCTAGGTGGGGGTTTAGTTTTGTCTTTTATTGGGGCTGGGACTGGGGCTTGGGGTTGGGCTGGTGGGGCTATGGCTGTAGTTGTGGATGTGGCTGGGGCTGTGACTGGGGCTTGGGATTGGGCTAAAACTGGGAATTTTGCTGGGGCTGGGGCTGGGGCTGTGGCTGCGGTTGTAGTTCTCGCTGCTGGAGAACAGTTACAAAAATCCTTTAGTAATTTTCATACTTTTTTTATTTTGCTTGGCACTTCCGGTATAGGCTTAGTTTTAGGATGGCTAGGACAGTGGGTTTTTACGCGACCATAGTTTAAGCTAGTCAACTAGCAAAGGATTTTGGCTCTTCGGTTATTTTTATGGAAAATCTGGTTCAAAATCATTGAAAGCCTTATCCTATAAGCATTTCATTCAAAACAGCCGCATAATTCTTTATAACCCTTGCCCCCCAAGGGTTTTGTTACAATCAATCCTCAATCACCATAAAAGGGACGCAAGAGCCAGGATTTTGTAGCGGTTGTATCCGAAGATAAGAAATATCTAAACGACAAGCCTCTGGGCGTCTACGCACCTTTAAGCCACAGTCTAAAATCTTACGTTTTCGGATCAACGGTGAGCGATTGTTTGTTCTTTCGCTATTAAACGCATTAAAAAACCGATGGCGCAATTGTTGAGAGTTCCTTCTTTAATTCTTGTGACAAAGATTCCAAAAACATCATGTCATTGGTCATATCTGAAGCCTCATCATCATTCAAATTTTCTGTCTCTAATTGCTTTTGATAAGCTTCAATTCGATATTCGAGCGCCTCAACAATAAATCGAATTGCTTTAGGAGAAAAATTCACGTTCAACAACTCCCTTGCCGAGTGTATGTCTGAAGACAAGCCGCAGCGTTTCTACGCCATATTTCTTTAAAACTCAAGCGATCGCTTTTTAAATATTCTCCACCCACAGAAGATTATTTGCGTAGCCTAAAAGTACAGGTCATTTTTCCATTTATCCTTATCATATTCAGCGTGAGTTAAGCGATCGCCCAAAAGAGAGCCAATATAATACAGCGCTTCCGGCTATTATGCAATACAGTTTTTTTCCTTGCCCTCTCCTATCAAAGCTTTCAGATTTGGGAATGTACCTCATAGCTGCCGTAAGTGCTGTATTTATCGATTGGTTCACCACCTAACTAAGAATCTCCCGAATTCAAATCGGGAGAGTGTCAAAAAAACCCAAATGTATTGTCTTTATCAAATAACAACCTCTTGCTTAGACTTCCGCACTGGACGCTTGCGTTCGCTGCGACGAACGCCCCCTGCCATTTTATACTCATCGCTATTCTTGCCATACTTTGCAGCTACGCTGACTAAGACGTGTTCTGTTAGTTCCATCAGCGACTTTTCGGCTAATTCTAAGGCTCCCTGAGTTAGATCCACAGTGGAGAGGCTGGAGTTATAAACTTCCAACTTGTCCTGTGTTTTTTTGATGGCGGCGGCAAAGGTGTCAATACTGACTCCATTACCTAAATCTAAGGTGGAACTAATCGATTTCAAAGCGGCAATCCGACGCTGTGCCCTATCAAGTACTTTAGACCCACGTTTTGGACGTGACATAAATAACTTTCCTTTTCTTAATCATGCACTAGGATAAAAACTGACTTATATCCTTGTCTTTACACCATTAAGATAAACAAAATCGGGGTGATTAGCACCCGCAATATTCAGTATTGTTTAAAATATTTAGCACAAAAAATATTTTATTTATTGCGTGAATTTATTGAGATTTATCCGAATTCAATAAACGACTGCCCGAATTCAATAAGCGATCGCCCGAATTTAATAAACGATCGCCCGAATTTAATAAACGATCGCCCAAATTCAATAAACGATTGCCCAAATTCAATAAACGATTGCCCGAATTTAATAAACGATCGCCCGAATTCAAGAAACGATCGCCCAATACGCTTGAGTTAAGCATTTTTTCTTTTCTCTGTTTCCTCTGCGCCTCTGCGGTTCGTTAAAAATTTGACTTTGATAAAGAGTCTTAGCCTTACCTAAACTGTGTGAAAATTAATACAAATATTTTAGAAGTTGCAAAGATAGCTTGAGCAGTAGGCGATCGGTTGCAAAGTGGCAAATAAACTAAGTTCTGACTACCGCAGCCAATAAAAGCCGAAACTTAACATCCAAATTTGTCATCATGAGAGAAATTACCTATCGATTATTAACTCAGCACACAAGATGACTGAAGCAACAGCAACTCGTCCCAACGCATACATCCACGAAATCGGCCCGACGATTCATTACCTAGTAGCAATGTCTCAACCAGAAACCCATCTGTTTGAGGTGACTTTACGCATTGTCGATTACCCCTCGCCGATTCTCGATTTAAAATTGCCAGTATGGACACCCGGTTCCTACTTAGTTCGGGAATATGCCAAGAATTTACAGGATTTTGTGGCTTTTGCAGAAGATAAGCCTTTACCTTGGCGGAAAATCAGTAAAAATCACTGGCAGGTAGACAAAACGGGTGTTTCAGAATTAACTGTACGTTACCGCATTTTTGCCAATGAACTATCGGTACGAACAAATCACTTGGATGCTACCCACGGTTATTTCAATGGTGCAGCACTATTTTTTAGAATACCGGGCTGGGATAAGCAACCCATTCGCGTCACCATTGTACCACCACACCCGGAATGGCAGGTAACTACTGCTCTACCTCCCGTGGGTGAGGAAACAAATACTTTCTGGGCTAGCGATTTTGATACTTTGGTGGATACTCCTTTTGAGATTGGTTGCCACCAATTGTATAAATTTGAGGTCTTGGGAAAACCCCATGAATTAGCAATTTGGGGGAAAGGTAATTACCAAGTTCAGCAGTTGATTGCTGATATCCAAAAAATTATTCAGGTAGAAGCGCTGATGTTCGGCGGTTTACCTTATGAACGATACGTGTTTCTGCTACATTTATTTAGCCAAGCTTTTGGCGGTTTGGAGCATAAGGACTCTTGCTCGTTAATTTACCAACGTTTTGGATTTCGCACTCAGGAAAAGTACGATCGCTTTATCCAATTAGTTGCACACGAGTTCTTTCACTTGTGGAATGTCAAACGAATTCGCCCAAAAGCATTAGAGGTTTTTGATTATGACCAGGAAAACTACACACCATCATTATGGTTTTGTGAGGGTACTACTAGTTACTATGACTTGTTAATTCCTTTGCGGGCGGGAATTTTTGATGTTAAGTCGTATTTAAATAACTTGAGTAAAGAAATTACCAGATATGAAACGACACTGGGGCGCAAGGTACAACCAGTTTCCGAGTCGAGTTTTGATGCCTGGATTAAACTCTATCGCCCCGATGCCAATAGTGGTAATTCTCAAATTTCCTACTATTTAAAGGGAGAAATGGTATCGTTGTTGCTGGATTTACTAATTCGTTCCACTCACGACAATCAGCGTTCCCTCGATGACGTGATGCTGAAAATGTGGCAGCAATTCGGGAAAGATGAAATTGGCTATACTCCAGAACAGTTGCAGGAAGTCATAGAATCTGTCGCTGGAATCGATTTGACTGATTTCTTTAAACGCTACATTGATAGTACTGATGATTTGCCTTTCAATCAGTATTTAGAACCCTTTGGCTTACGGTTGGTAGCCGAACAGCAGGAAGAACCTTACCTGGGTGTGAGAATAAATACAGAGAATGGGCGGGAGATGATTAAGTTTGTGGAAACTGATTCACCTGCACAAATAGGGGGAATTGATGCAGGTGATGAGTTGTTAGCAATTGACTGGATTAAGTTAACGGCGAGTAGTTTAAGCGATCGCCTGAAAGATTACCAACCAAACGATACCATCCAAGTTACAGTTTTCCACCAAGACGAACTGCGTACTCATTCCATTACCCTCGCGTCACCACATCCTACTCGATATCAGGTAAAACCTGTCGATCATCCAAACTCCACACAGCAGAAAAACTTTGCTGGATGGCTGGGAGTTGCGATCGCAACTGTTTAATAAGGGCATTGGGAATTGAAAAGAGGCAGAGGGGCAGGGGGCTGCTCTTGCTGAGGGGAAAGAGGTAAAATTATTATTCTCCCCCTTGCCCCCTGCTCCCCTGCTCCCCTGCTTCTTCCCCATTCCCCAGCCTTAAGGCGTTCTCACCGCTCCAGAGTAAATCAAACCCCGTTGCAGATCCAGCGTTATAATCGCTCCATCTCGAATCACCTGCGTTGCCTGCTTCACGCCAACAATCACTGGCACACCGAGACGTAAGCCAATTACCGCCGCGTGACTTGTAAGACTTTCCTCTTCCGTAATAATCCCGGCAGATTTACGAATAGCCTCAACAAAATCGGCACTAGTGCGGGGTGCAACTAATATGTCTCCAGGATTAAAGTTACTAACATCCATCCCAGTATTAGCAACCCGTGCGCGACCACTCACTAAACCTTGTCCTAATCCAATTCCGTGACCTAGTACCGCCGTCACCACCTCTACCTTAATCAAATCTGTGGAGCCGGAAATTCCCTGGAGTGTGCCAGCAGTCATCACTACTAAATCTCCCTCAGACAGTAACTTCAACTCTTGAGCCACATTAATTGCAGCTTGAAATGTCTGGCCCGTGGAAGGTAATCCTAGCACCAATAGCGGTTTTACTCCCCACACCATTTGTAGCTGCCGCGCCACATTTACATGGGGTGTCACTGCTAAAATCGGTGTCTGAGGACGGAATTTAGAGACATTACGAGCTGTTGCCCCAGTTTGCGTTAAGGTCATGATCGCTGCTGCGCCTAGTTGCTCGGCAATTTGACCGACAGCCTGACTAATCGCATTAGGAATGGAGCGGCGGGAATCTCTTACGGAGCGCAAGTTTAAGTGTTGGGCTTCTTCCTGCTCCATCCGCTCGGCAATCCGCGCCATCGTCGCTACTGCTTCTACAGGGAAGCTACCCACAGCAGTTTCATTGGAGAGCATCACCGCATCAGTGCCATCTAAAATCGCGTTTGCCACATCCGACACTTCGGCGCGAGTGGGACGGGGATTGCTCACCATGCTGTCTAACATCTGGGTAGCGGTGATGATCGGAATCCCTAAGCGATTTGCTGTAGCAATTAGCCGCTTTTGGAGTACGGGAACGTCTTCTGCTGGCAATTCTACGCCTAAATCGCCTCTGGCAACCATCACGCCATCACACAAAGCCAGAACTGCTTCCATTTGTTCAATGGCTTCATGTTTTTCAATTTTGGCAACTACTGGAACTTGCTTGCCTGTACTGGAAATTAGTTCTTTAATTTCGATCATGTCCTGCGGATTGCGGACAAAGGAAAGTGCCACCCAATCTACACCTTGATCTAGACCAAACATCAGATCCTCTCGGTCTTTGTCGGTCATTGCCTTAATTGACAGGTAAACGCCGGGAAAGTTTACGCCTTTATTGTTAGAAAGTTTGCCAGGTACGGTGATGCGACAATGCAAATCACCTTTGTCCCGGTTAATCTCCTCCACCAGCATTTCGACTCGTCCATCATCGAGGAGAATTTTTGCACCAACTGGGACTTCTTCGGCTAAATAATCGTAGGTGACACAGCTAATTTCCTGAGTACCGACAACTGGGCGATTTGTCAAGGTGAAGCGATCGCCTTTTGCCAAAACTATAGACCCGTTGTCAAATTTCCCCAAGCGAATTTTTGGGCCCTGCAAGTCTTGGAGAATAGCCACTGGCTGATTTAATTCAAAAGCGGTTTGCCGAATTAAGCGAATACTACGCTGATGGTCGGCATGAGTTCCGTGGGAGAAGTTTAGCCGCAGCGTCGTGGCTCCCGCTTCAATAATCGCCTTGAGCATTTCAGGACTGCTAGTGGCGGGGCCAATAGTAGCGACAATTTTTGTCCGGCGCAGAGAATCTCTTAATTGCATAGGGGCTGAAGTGAGGGAGCTATCTGGGAAGTCATCGTAACTTAAGTTGCATCTCCTTTTCAGTCACTGCTATACCAATAGATATAAGCAGTTAGAGAGGTTTTATGGGAGAGTAAAGGCTGTGGGATAGACTAGACATAGTACATCAATCTTGTATCCATCCTCCCAACGAAAGAGTTTATCCCATCAACTTTTTGCCAATTGTCATACCCCACTTATCAGTGAAGACTAGGCTTCGTCTGGAATCATAGCGTTATTCATCTGCTGATATGCAAAGATGTAGATAAATCTTGCTATACAAAAGGTTACAAAACTTTATCCTTTCCTAATATTTATCGTATATTTGTAATGTTTGGTTAAGAAGGAGTCAATTTTAGAGATGATCGCATCGGAGGCACAAAAGCCACTGACAATCCCGCCCAAGGAATTTTTAGCGCCTCCTGGTGATTTTAATCCCACGCTATTGCTGTTTTTGGTAGCTGTAGCAATGCTGGTGTTATCTAACTTTGGTTACTGGCTTTGGGAATGGCCGCACTGGCTGTGCTTTAGCGTTAACACTATTGCTTTGCATTGTGCTGGGACGGTTATTCATGACGCTTGTCATCAATCAGCCCATCGCAACCGAGTGATGAATGCGATGTTAGGGCATGGTAGTGCATTGATGCTAGCTTTTGCTTTTCCAGTATTTACGCGAGTGCATTTACAGCATCATGGCCATGTCAACCATCCCAAGGACGACCCGGATCATTATGTCTCTACAGGTGGCCCGCTATGGCTGATTGCAGTGCGCTTTTTATACCATGAGGTATTTTTCTTTCAACGGCGACTGTGGCGGAAATACGAACTACTAGAATGGTTCATCAGCCGCTTGATTGTCGGTGTAATCGTTTATATATCAGTGCAGTATAACTTTTTGGGTTATATTCTGAATTTTTGGTTTATACCCGCTTTTGTAGTGGGGATAGCACTGGGATTATTTTTTGACTATTTACCCCATCGTCCTTTTGCAGAGCGCGATCGCTGGAAAAATGCCCGCGTTTACCCGAACCCAGTTCTGAATATCCTAATTATGGGACAGAATTACCACTTAATTCATCATTTGTGGCCTTCTATTCCTTGGTATAATTATCAACCTGTATACTATGTGATGAAGCCCCTGTTAGATGAGAAAGGGTGTTATCAAAGTTCAGGATTGTTGCAGAAAAAGGACTTTTTTGAGTTTGTTTACGACATTTTTTTAGGAATTAGGTTTCATCATCAAAAAGAATAGAGTTGTTGGAGGAAGCGATCGCCTTAAAATAATTCGTAATTCGTAATTCGTAATTCGTAATTAAGTTTTGTAATGGGGATTTAACCCCAACACAAAACTTACTGGTTACAGAACCGGGGGACTTAAACCCGAGGAACTTGTTAAAAATCTTCGATTTCAACAACCACACCGGGAGCGATCGTTTCTAGGACAGTGCGAACACTGGGTATCAATGGAAGTAAATCAGGTAGGCGATTACTAGACGCTACCAGAACAACGACCGCAACTCCAGCCTGTTGCAAGTTTTGCTGATATTGTAAGTTTTGGTCTATTGTGAGGAGAATCTTGAAACTCTCCTGGATCATCAGTTGCAACAGTTCGCCATTCTTTTTGCCTGACCATCCCATCTCTACAACTGTGCGTACCTCATAATCAGTGAGTTCACGCTTCAAGGGTCGTGGAACACACTCATCAAGCAGAATTCGCATAGGCGGTCAGCATTTCCTTTGCTAATTCGAGAGCGGCGATCGCTTGCTCACGACTGACACTGGGAAAGTGATCTAGAAACTCATCCAGTGAGTCACCTGCTTCTAGATAATCGAGCAAGGTTTTTATTGGCACACGAGTACCAACAAAAACAGGGGTTCCCCCCAATATATCGGGGTCGCTATGAACAACACGCGATGTGGATGTCATATAGTTAGCTTGTCAGCTACAGACTACCTTCTGATCCTAGCTCTGGTTGTCTTGGAAATCTCAGCATATATTCCATTTTACCTTTGCAGAGGGCGATCGCTGCGTCAGAAAACTACATCATGAGTAAGGCTAGCCTTCACAGTCAATGCGATCGCTCTCCAAACAAAGCCAAATCAGTAATTTTGGTTGGTGATGGATGCGATCGCCTTGCGCCAATTCCTCAGTGATCAAAACATTTCTGGTAAACAGGTTAGCCTCTTTACAGGTAGCACAGAAGACCCTTTCTGCAACATCTACCATGAACGCCTCCGACAAAACATCTCTATCAATGGGCGACATGAAGCGATCGCCGTTGAAATTGATGAACAAGAACTCATCTTTGACAACATCCACCCCGAAGGAATTTCCAGAGTAAACTGGATTAATAATCTATACTGCCCTGCCCAAGATTTAGGCGGCAATTTCCAAATCACCGAAACCGAATTTTAAGCTAGAGGGACAGATGGTTGATTTATATGACCTAATCTGCAATATAAAGAAACGTCCTGCCATGTATTTAGGACGAGCTTCCATTTCTAACCTCCGCACTTTTCTGGCAGGTTATTGCTTTGCCCGTCGCCAGATAGGAATCCCTCAAACACAACAAGAACAGCAATTTTCAGAATTTCAAACTTGGATTCAGCAGAGATTCAATTTAACTTCCAATCAGACTTGGGATCAGATTATTCTCTTTTTCTCCCAAGATGAACACACTGCACTAGAGCAGTTTTTCAAATTGTTTGACGAATTCACTCAAACAGAACATTCCAAAGAACTTCAACCGAATACAACGAATAATTTGATAGTGGTTTCAGGAACTCAACAGTAAAGGGAACTTGAACATGGATGCTTTAGTCCAAGAACTCGACAAAAAACTACGCCAATGGGAACCTGATATTGCTCAACAAGTGCGGCAATGCCTTGCAGAGATTATTGAACTGGCAGACCAGGATGCTCTAGATATTCTTAGTTCGAGAGTTGTTGAACAAGAAGTATTTGATTTGATGGATGAACCCGAAACCTGGTGAAGTGTGTCTTTTTTACCTGTTTTTGCGTAATTATTATGTAATTTTACACTTTTGACTTAACTGCTGGCTGTGAAGTTTGTAATGATTGGGGCAAACTCCAGTCGGGACGCAAGCTAGCGGCGTTGCGTAAATAAATATGATGAACCGAGGCGGAGGCTGGCAGATAGGCGTGGATTAAGAACCGAATGCAGCGCTGTAAGCTGCCTTCGACGTGCATTTGCTGCACATCCAACATGGCCACATTATCCCAACCAGGACGCGATCTAGCGATCGCAGCTGGAAAAATCGTATCCAAATCGCGTGTCACTGAGAAAGTCACACTAATCATGTCTGTCGGCTGGAATTGATTCCGATTTTCCAGTTCATCTAGTAGTTCTGTCACTACCTCTCGCATTGCCTCAACAGTATTTTCTGAAGCAGTTGTTGCTCCACGAATAGCCCGCATTTGCCACTCCACGCCAAAATCCTCCTAAAATTAGTCATTGGTCGTTAGTCATTAGTCATTGGTCATTGGTCATTTGACTTGACTCTGAACAAAGGACAAAGGACAAATGACCAATGACAAACAACCATTTATGGTCGATATAACCACAACGGTAAACCACTAGTAGAGACTTCAAATTCGAGCCAATCAATTCCAGATCGAATTCCTGATGAAACTTGACGACTTCCTGGCAGAAGGCGACTCAATAAGGGTTTACGTTCTTCTAGGGTATAGCAGAGAGTTTTTTCTGGATCAAGTCCGACTAATTCTGCTGTCCAGCGACGGGCATCTTCTTCTGTGCCCAGGCGGTCTACAACACCCAATTCTAGGGCTTGCTGTCCAGTAAAAATCCGACCATCGGCGAAACTTTTCACAGCTTCTACTGTTAAAGAACGGCCATCAGCTACCGTTTGGACAAACTGCTGATAACTTGTGTCAATCAACTCTTGCAAAATGTTTTCTTCTGGTTCAGTCAACTGCCGATCAAAAGCCAAAATGTCTTTGTAAGGGCCAGACTTAATTACCTGGAAGGAAACACCGATTTTTTCTAGCAAGCGTTCCAAGTTATTTCCACGCAAAATCACACCAATACTACCCGTAATTGTACCTGGGTTAGATACGATGTGTTCCGCTCCCATGCCGATGTAGACACCTCCAGAAGCCGAAATATTGCCAAAGCTAGCGACGATTTTAATTTTTTCGCGCAAACGCTTCAGGGCGCTGTAAATTTCTTGAGAATCTCCGACTGTACCGCCAGGGCTATCGATCCGCAGCAATAATGCCGGAAACTTTTTCTCTTCTACAGTTTTCAGTGCTTCTAAGACGCGTTTGCGAGTCGCACCGGCGATCGCACCAGTAATTTCAATCCGCGCAATTTGTTTTCTAAACCTGGGCTTAAACGGCCAAATCATGAGCTATAAACATTCCTCGTAATAAACTCAATATAAGATCCCCAGAGGTCATACGACCTCCTCTGCTCTGTTAAGAAACATGAGCAGGCATTGTGTTTATCAAGATTTTAAGGAAGTTTTTATATTTTGCAGTGAGTTTTATTTGATATTCTCAATGAATGGTAATAAATTCCTTAAAGATTGCAACCAACACAAAATGCCAAACTCTAGTTTAGCGTCCAATGTGGTGGTTTAGCACAGACTATTTTAGCTGTTTTGCATAATTAAAAGTTTCAAAGCCCTTATTTTACTAGCTTTTTGACTGTTTTAAGATTGGTTTCCTAAAGTCGGGCATACGGAACAATTATCAGTAATTAATAACTAATAACTAATTAATAATAGGTATTTAATTAATATTTTCGGTACTCAATTTAATTAATAAAAATTCATTCAGCAACACTAATCCCTGTTTAGGTTAAGGCCAGTAGTACTTTCATTGTGGGAAATATCAATTTTCCTTTGTTGTACGGTCCATGAACACCTGACGAAACTATTCACATCATTCAGGAGTCTATTCGTAAAATTTGATACCGATAGTAAACATACGTATCAAACAGTGACCCAACAAAACTACAGGTCAAGCTAATTACAAATAATCCCCGTAAGGGAGTCCCACTGCCAAAGGTGGCAAGAAAACGCATAATCTGAGTAGCGATCGCTTCAGTTAAATGTTGTAAACCTGGAAAGGAACCGATAAGGGATAAAAGCAGCAGTCCACCGCCAACGAGAAAGATGGGAGCGACAAAACTAAATATGACTGTAAGTAGTAAGGAGCGGAGAAAGTTGATGAAAATAGCCATTTATGACAAACTCCGTGAGTAGAGATGACAATAGCTAGATAGCGGTTTGTCATTTTCTACAATACGTGCGATCGCTCCTAAGCAGACAATCTGTCAAGAATCTTAAGTTTTCATTAAAAGAAGCGGCTACCAGTTACAGCCCGTGCTGGGGATATAAAAAATGCCTTAAATCTCCAAAACCCTTGCAAAATCAAGATTAAAACTAAGATTAGCACCCATCTATTGGTTTGCAGTACGTTTAATAACAGCTTCATTTTCTGAGAGCATCTTTAATCTAAGTTAATATTCAGCCCCGTAGGAGCGGAGAGTTAGGGGGATGAGGGGGATGTGGTTCGACTTCGCTCACCAACCGGGAGATGGGGAGCAGGGAGCAGGGGGATGAGGGAGACAAGGAGGACAAGGGGGACAAGGGGGAATTATTGAATAGTCTTCTTCCTTGTCTCCCCCCTCTTCCTTGTCTCCCTTGTCTCTTCTTCATCCCCTATGCCCCTGTGCCTCTTTTCCATTCCCCATTCCCCATTCCCCATTCCCTATCCCAACGACTTCCGCTATTCTTAAGGCAGTTACCGAGTTAGCTACAGAACATTGAACCAGACTACATCCAAATCCAGTTTAGGAGAATGGAGTCAGCGATTGCTGGCAGCGATTTTTCTGGGTGGACAAGTACTAGTTCACCTATTGAGAGGCAAAATCCATCGGCGCAACACCTTAGAACAAATGGCAGCAGTTGGGCCAGATTCCCTATTTATTGCCCTATTGACGGCTATTTTCGTCGGCGCGGTGTTTACCATTCAAGTGGCGCGGGAATTTATCAACTTTGGTGCAGGAAACATTATCGGCGGAGTGCTTTCTATAGCGTTGACACGAGAACTCTCTCCCGTGTTGACAGCAGTGGTTTTGGCAGGGCGAGTCGGTTCTGCCTTTGCAGCCGAAATCGGTACCATGCGCGTAACAGAACAAATCGATGCCATGTTGATGTTAAAAACAGATCCAATCGATTATCTGGTTATTCCCCGCGTTATTGCTTGCTGTTTAATGCTACCAATTTTAACCCTTCTGTCATTGATAACAGGGATGTTCGGAGGATTCATAATTGCGACAAATGTCTACAACCTATCTGATACGGTATTTCTAGACTCAGCCCGTACCTTTCTTGGGATGTGGGATATTATTAGCGCCATGCTTAAGGCGTGTTGCTTTGGCATTTTAATCGCCGTAATTGGTTGCAGTTGGGGGTTGACGACAACAGGAGGAGCCAAAGGAGTAGGACAGTCAACCACAACTGCTGTTGTGACTGCCTTGCTGATTATATTTGTTAGCAACTTCTTTCTTTCTTGGTTAATGTTTCAAGGACTTGGCAGTGCATTTTTGAAAGGCTTATAAAAGTCAGGAGTGAGTATTTAGGAGTTAGGAGTTAGGAGTTAAGAGTTATGAGTTAAAACTCCTCACTCTTGTACAGACGCAATTAATCGCGTCACTCTTGTACGATTAATCGCGTCTCTACTTCTGACTCCTAAAATAAGAGATATGCCTACTAATAAAGCAGGATTTAAAACTGTGACCAGTTCATTTGCTCCTAACTCCACATCAACTGTGGAACTCAAGCCTAGTTACAATATACCTATAGTATTGGTGATTACCGCTATTCCACTACTGTTGGTACAACCGTGGATAGGCGCTGTTTTCACACTGTTTGGCTTGTTTCTCATGTTTCAGGCGTTAACGCTGCGGTTGCAATTTACCGTTACCGACTTAGATATTTACAGAAGTGAAAAATTGATTCGGCGCTTTCCCTACCGGGAATGGCAAAACTGGCGGGTCTTCTGGAATGGAGTCCCCATTTTGTTTTACTTTAAAGAAATTAAAAGTATTCACTTTTTGCCGATTTTATTTGACCCCAACACCTTGAAAACTTGCTTAGAACAACGTTGTCCGCGTATTTAGTGCTGAGTGCCACGAGTGCTGAGTCGTTTTGCTCTCAACTCATAACTCAGCCCTCGTGACTCAGGACTTTTATAGCAAGTTAATTGTAATATTTCTGAAAGCTATTTATTCGCGTCATAGGAATTACACTATTGTTTATGAACCCAGAGGCATCTCAAACCCCAGAACCAATTGATGAGCGGTTGGCAGAAAAAGAAGAGCAAAACAATGCAGTTGAACATCCAGTCAATCCATCTGTTGAGTCAGTGGGAGAAACAGGAGTTAGCTCATCAGAAAACTACGCAACTTTTGAGCCACTCATCTCCAATGCAGAAGTGGTAGATACTACAGTAGAGCTAACAGAAAATTCAAATGGCGAGTTTGTAGCGCAGTTGGAACCGGAAAGTACCACACTGGGGTCAGAAATAGAATCAGGAAATCATTCGTTATATACAGAAGTAGAGCAGCGCGTAGCAGAGTTACAAAGCGCTGAAGCAGCCCTCAAGGAGGAAATAGTTAAGCTGCAAGCTTCTTACAAAAACCTTCAGGCACAAGTAAGTGAAACTCAAACCTCACTGGGACGAATTGTGCAAGAGTCACTGATACAGTTAGAACAACGCAAACAAACTCTGCAAATTTCTGTAGAACAATTAGAACGCCGTCAAGAACGTATCCGCAACGAGATGCGAACCACTTTTGCTGGTACATCCCAAGACTTGGCAATTCGGGTGCAGGGTTTTAAAGACTATCTCACGGGTAGCTTACAAGATTTGGCTGTTGCGGCTGAACAGTTGCAACTAACGCCAAGTGTGGTGGAACGAGAAAAACCACCTGTAAAAGAGGCTAAATCTGTTGAACCCCAACCTGGAATACCGCAATTTGCCCAACAGCAGTTTCAAGATACTACAAAGCAAATTCGCCGCCTAATTGACCAATACCGCAATAAACCAGATTACTACGGCCCAGCATGGCAACTACGCCGAACCTTTGAACCAATCCATGCAGAACGAGTCTCGAACTGGTTTTTTACCCAAGGGGGACGGGGTGGTTTGCGGACAATGGGTAGCCGCTTACAAAATATTCTGATTGCCTCAGCTGCAATTTCGATATTACACAAGCTGTATGGCGATCGCATTCGTACTTTAGTCTTAGCTAATACACCGGAGCGATTAGGTGAATGGCGGCGCGGCTTGCAAGACTGTCTGGGAATCGGTCGCCCAGATTTCGGCCCAGACCGAGGTGTGGTATTATTTGAGGCATCTGATGCTCTCGCTCAGAAAGCAGACCGATTGACGAAAGCCAATCAATTACCCTTAATTATCATTGACGATTCAGAGGAGCAAATCAGTTTGTCACTGCTGCAATTTCCTCTGTGGTTAGCTTTTGCTCCTGACCCCAAAACCGTGAGAAACTATGATGATGACTTTTAATTAGTCATTTGTCATTGGTCATTTGTCATTGGGCATTGGGCATAGCAATTCTATGTGAGACTGGACTTTATTTATGTAGGGGCAATTCATTAATTGCCTCTCTAGTACAGTACGGCGGAAATAGACAGACCATTTGAAATGTCTAAAACCCTTACGCAACGGGAATTACGAATTACGAATTACGAATTACGCGAAGCGGTACTAGTATGTAGTTCTGTGTAATTGCTATAGGTGCATTTTCTTTCAAGAAATGGTATTAAGAGATATTTCTCTAGATTTTTAAATTTTATTATGGCTATCTGGTTAACTCTGTGCGGCGTAATTGTGCTTTTAGCCTACCTACTGGGTTCTTTTCCCACTGGGTACATTGCTGTGAAGCAGTTAAAAGGTATTGATATTCGGGAAGTTGGTTCAGGTTCCACTGGCGCAACTAATGTACTAAGAACTTTGGGGAAAGGGCCAGGAGCATTCGTTTTAGTACTTGATTCCTTGAAGGGAGTATTAGCGATCGCTCTAGTTTACTGGTTATTCACAATTCAAAATTATATTCCCCCAACGGTAGATGCACAAGTGTGGCAACCGTGGATAGTTATCTTAGCTGGGTTAGCTGCAATTCTGGGACATAGTAAATCGATTTTTTTGGGCTTTACTGGTGGTAAATCTGTTGCTATTAGCTTGGGGATTTTATTGGCCATGAGTTGGCAAGTAGGTTTAGCAACAGCCGGTGTGTTTGCCGTCGTTGTGGGGATATCGCGGATTGTCTCTTTGAGTTCAATTGTAGGTGCGATCGCTGGTTCCATTTTTATGGTAATTTTGCATCAACCGTTACCCTATATTCTGTTTGGGATTGCCGGTGGATTATATGTAATTTTGCGCCATCGCCCTAATATTGAACGACTGTTTGCTGGTACTGAGCCAAAAATTGGACAAAAGACAGCGACAGAACCAGAACAAACTGCATAATTTACCAACTGCAAATAGATATATTTTTTTCCCTGTTTCAGCCAAGGGTTAAGTTTAAGAATTAACGTTCCCTTTCATTAAACGGTGGATGAGGCGGCAAGGCCAGAAAAAAGCTCCACAGATACTTACTGAAGCGACGGCGGCCACAACTCGCCAAGTCGAGTTAGTCCCAGTGGCAGACTCTGAAGGGTGAGTTTCTGTACTTTTAGCTAGTTCTGGCACTGAACGAGATAGCTGGCTGGCTGTACTCACCCCTTCAATTGCGGCTCCAATTAGATAAGCTACTAGGGCGATTACTAGCCAGTGATTCATAATATTCAACTGTTTGAACTCTGAGCGTATGCTTGGCAGTGAGCAATCGATTTCTCGTGCTAATGATTGCCGCCTTGCCCGAAGGATAATCGACCTTCAGCCGTATCACGAATGAGAGGGAGTTTAGATTTTATATAAGTATTGAGGCTGCTATCTGCCTGGGCATCAATAACCTGCTTTGCTTTTAACTGCTGGAGGAGTAATTGTACTAAAGCAGCATCGTCAAAATGGAGCAGGGTGTTGACCTGGGTGGACTCGATTACAGCCCAAAGCTGTTGCATCATTTTCGCAGTCACCATGAGTCTGTAACCTCTTAAGCTTTTCTTTATATTTACACAGATTTTGAATTTGTGCTTGGTTTTTATCTGAAGAATTATAAAGATGTCAGCTTAAAATGCCTGAGTAAGCCAATATGGTTAAGTTATAGCGTACTTCAATTGATTGAAATACAACCCTCCCCATTCATGATTCTTTACCGTAACGGTGGTGTATAGGGGTTCTCAATTGTATGGAATAGAGAGCTAGCGCCGTGTGCAACTTTCTTTCAAACCTAACCCCCAGCCCCTTCCCTACAAGGTAAGGGGAGTAAGAATCAAAGCCTCTTGACCTTTCGGGGAGAGGAATGGAAGTGGGGTTCTAAGAATAAGTTGCACATCGCGTGAGCTAACAAGAATAGACCCAACCCTCGCTTGTAGCCTCTCTTCTTTAGGACTTACGCAAAACTACACGCGGTAGAGGCAATTCATGAATTGCCCCTACAACAGATGTGGTTCAAATACATGAAAAGTGCTGTAAAGTAAGGACTTTAGCTAATTCCAAAAGAAGCCTTTCGCTCTATATGTACTCAGATGAGCGATGAAGCCACAATGCAGATATAGCCATTTTCAATCTGGTGAGGTACAGGTATGCAAATAGACCTAACCCACTAACCCCCAACCCGTTGCGGGAAGGGGGAACAATTTTGACCTCTCTCCTTTTAGGAGAGAGGTCAAAATTGTACTTCACTAGACCGAAAACCGCTATATCTATAAGCATCCAATACGGTTCGGTTAAGATCCCCGGGAGCATCCCGTTTTGGCGGATCGCCCTCAGACTAGAAGTCTGGGGCTATACA
>NZ_JABXKH010000035.1 GCF_017115105.1 Nostoc sp. NMS2 | reverse complement strand
TCCCACCACCAAACTGAGTACAGTTTTGGTGGGGTCTCCTGGAGGTTTAGGATGAGTGTTGAGCAAAAACGACGCGCCCTGATTACTGGGGCCAGTAGTGGAATTGGGAAAGCAACGGCTTTAGCCTTTGCGAAAGCGGGAATAGATGTCGCCTTAGTCAGCCGTTCTTTGAATAAGTTAGAGGCGGTGGCAGAAGCTGTACAGCATACTGGGGTGGAAGCAAAAGCTTACGCTGTAGATTTAGCGCGGATCTTGGAAGTAAAAGAAAAGATCCAAGCGATCGCCCTTGACTTTGGTGATATAGACATTCTGGTAAACAGTGCGGGCCTTGCCTATACAGCCACTTTGAGCGAAACTCCCCTAGAAGGTTGGCAGCAGGTAATTGACTTGAATCTGACCAGCGTGTTTCAGTGCATTTTAGGAATTTTACCCTCAATGCGCGATCGGGGCACAGGCACAATTATCAACATCGCTTCAATTGCCGCCAAGCAACCGTTTGCCGGTTGGGGAGCATACAGCGTCAGCAAAGCTGGTTTGATAGCCCTCTCTCAAACCCTGGCACAAGAAGAGCGCACCCACGGCATTCGTGTCACAGCCATCTCCCCCGGTGCAGTCAATACCGAACTTTGGGACACAGAAACAGTCCATGTCAACTTAGACCGTTCCAAGATGTTAACCCCGGAAATAGTGGCTCAGTCAATTCTCCACACAGTTCTGTTACCACAACAGGCAGTTATTGACGAATTGACCCTAATGCCCAGTGCTGGCGCACTTTAATTTATCCTTTGTCATTAGTCCTTTGCAAATGACCAATGACTAATGACTAATGACCAATGACTAAACCATAACCAAGACTGAATCATGACTATTGCTAGTTCCAACGGTTCCAATTACTCTCAATCGCCTCTGATTACCGACTTGGCAGAAGCCATAATTCCTAGACCCGATCGCAATACAAATAACGGGCGACAAGCTGATGTGTTCCCACCAAAAGAGGAACAGATAGAGGAAATGAAGGATGCAGTGCGGAAAATAATATTGGGCGTTGGCGAAGATCCTGAACGCGAAGGACTCCTCAAAACACCAAAGCGAGTGGCCGAGGCAATGCAGTTTCTTACCAGTGGCTACAACCAATCCCTTGAAGAACTCGTTAACGATGCCATCTTTGATGAAGGACATAACGAGATGGTACTAGTGCGAGATATTAATTTTTTTAGTCTGTGCGAACACCACATGCTGCCATTTATGGGTAGAGCGCACGTTGCTTATATCCCCAACCAAAAAGTTGTAGGACTGAGCAAACTGGCCCGCATTGTTGAGATGTATTCCCGTCGCTTGCAAGTCCAGGAAAGGTTAACCCGCCAAATTGCCGAAGCAATTCAGACCATTCTAGAACCTCGAGGCGTAGCCGTTGTGATGGAAGCTAGCCACATGTGTATGGTAATGCGGGGCGTACAGAAACCAGGTTCTTGGACTGTCACTAGCGCAATGGTTGGCGTATTCCAAGAGGAGCATAAAACCCGCGAAGAATTTTTTAACTTGATTCGCCACCAAGCAGCGTTCTTTTAACAAGTGGGGAGTGGGGAATGGGGCATTGGGCACTTGTACTGAGCGACTTGTGCCGAGCGAAGTCGAGGTAAGTCGAAGTATTGGGCATTGGGCATTGGGCATGAAGAAAAGACAAGGGGGACAAGGATGAGGGGGGAGACAAGGAAGAGACTTATTCAATAATTCCCCCTTGTCCCCCTTGTCCCCCTTGTCCCCCTCATCTCCCTCGTCTCCTCTGCTTCCCCTGCTTCCCCTGCTCCCCCTGCTTCCCCTACTCCCTCATGCCCCTCATCTCCCCAATTTCTCAAACAACTTGGTTACTTTATCTAAATCCTTATCTCCAGGTGCGCGTTCCACACCACTAGATAAATCAACGCCACTAGGACTAACCTGACTTAAAGCTTCCACAATATTATCTGCTGTTAATCCCCCAGCTAAAAACCAAGGGCAATTGGGGTTAAATTGCTCTAATATTTTCCAATCTAAGGTTTTACCTGTACCACCAAGTTGTTCGGGATGGTAGGCATCCAGTAGTAAAGTATCTACGTATTTTGTATAATCAGCCGCCGTGTCCAGATGCTCAAGACTACGAATTCTAAGTGCTTTAATAATCTCGACATTTGGTAAAGCTTCACGTAATTGGTAGCAAAAATCTGGTAACTCGTCTCCGTGTAACTGAACACCCGTCAACCCAGAATCAACAACTATCTGGCTGATTTCAGAGATACTAGCGTTGGCAAAAACTCCAATTGTGTCAACATTTGCCGGGAGTTCTGCCACGGCTGCCCGAATTTGAGATGTAGTCACGTAGCGAGGTGAGTTTCGTACACAAATAAATCCTAGTGCCGTTGCGCCCAGAGAAGCGATCGCTATAGACTGCTGTGGTTGAGTGATACCGCAAATTTTAACGCGCATGAAAATATAACAAAAAATTTAGAATAATCATTTGAAAAGTCTAAACTATCTCAAAAACTTTTGGGCCGTGTAATTTTATAATCTTGAGGTCTACGTTAACTTTTCCATTCAGGAGACAAAAGCTTGATTTCCTCTATTTTACTAGCAGTAGCTGCATCTGTTCCCGCCACCCCTGCGTGGAATCCTACAGTAGGAATCATCATCAGCATTAGCAGCTTAGTAATGGTTTTACTAAGTACTAGGATTGAAAAACCCCTAGTTGGACCCAAGTTCCCTATCCTGCCGATTAGTATTCCAACATTCGTTGGTGCGATGGCTTTTGGTCATATTATTGGCGTTGGCATCGTTTTAGGACTGACTAACATCGGTCGTCTATAACTTTGTATTTATCACGGCGTTACAAATAACGCCGTGATAAATACAAAATTAGTGAATTTGGTTTTTTCCATTTCACACACTCAAAAGGGGGAGTAGGGAGTAAAAGAGGAAATAAGGGAGACGTGGTTCGACTTCGCTCACCAACCGGGAGATGAGGGAGATGAGGGGGACAAGGGGGACAAAGGGGACAAGGGGGACAAGGGGGAATTATTGAATAAGTCTCTTCCTTGTCTCCCCCCTCATCCTTGTCCCCCTTGTCTTTTCTTCATGCCCAATGCCCAATGCCCAATACTTCGACTTACCTCGACTTCGCTCGGCACAAGTCGCTCAGTACTAGTGCCCAATTCCCAATTCCCAATTTCAGAGTTTTGCTCGCAGGCATTAATTGTCTATTCTAGAAATAAGAGCATTTCGGAACTCGGCACTACCGAATTGATGCTCAGAAATATACGTATAAGTATATACGCAAGTATTTCTGTATAGGAACTACTAGCGATATCTAGTTTTAGGACAATGTGATGCAAACAAATTGGAAAATTGGGTCTTTATTTGGAATTCCCCTGTTTTTAGACCCGTTATGGTTTGTGATTTTAGGGTTGGCAACCCTTAACTTTGGGGTAGCTTACCAGGAATGGGGGACTGCTATAGCTTGGAGTGCTGGAATAATTATGGCACTGCTGTTATTTGGTTCGGTGTTGCTACATGAATTGGGGCATAGCTTGGTAGCCCGATCGCAAGGTATTAAAGTTAATTCAATTACTCTGTTTCTGTTTGGCGGGATTGCTGCTATTGAAGAAGAATCTAAAACTCCTTTCAAAGCTTTTCAAGTAGCGATCGCTGGCCCATTGGTGAGTATCATCCTATTTTTCCTGCTCAGTCTCGGAGTTCTCGTAATCCCTGATACTAGCCCACTCAGTGTCATGGTTGGAGATTTGGCGAGAATTAACTTAGTGGTGGCACTATTTAACCTGATTCCTGGCTTACCTCTAGATGGAGGGCAAGTGTTAAAAGCAGCACTATGGCAAATAACAGGTAATCGTTTTCAAGCCGTACACTGGGCTGCTAGGGCTGGGCAAATTTTGGGTTATAGTGCGATCGCTTTAGGATTTGTTGTAGATTTCTTGACAAGGGAGTTAGCACTTGGTTTGTGGATTGCGCTGTTAGGTTGGTTTGCTGTCCGCAACGCTAACACTTATGACAACATGACTACGTTGCAAGAAAGCCTACTTAAAGTGGTGGCGGCTGATGCCATGACTCGTGATTTTCGGGTTATCGATGCTGACCAGACACTGCGCTCCTTTGCCGATTTATACTTGTTGGAAACCGCACCCTTACAGGTTTATTTTGCTGCTTCTGATGGACGTTACCGGGGTTTGGTTTCCATTGACGATTTTCGTGTAACCCAAAGAAGTGAATGGGAAACCCAAACCTTACACAGCATTGTGCATCCCCTAACAGAAATACCCACTGTTACTGAAGCAACAACCATAGCTGAGGTCATTAACAAGCTGGAAAATGAGCAGTTACCTCGAATTACCGTACTTTCTCCTGCTGGTGCTGTAGCGGGTGTAATTGACCGGGGTGATATTGTGCGAACATTGGCACAAAAGTTAAATTTGCGGCTCACAGACGCAGAAATCAAGCGGATAAAAGAAGAAGGTAGCTATCCGCCTGGGTTGCAACTGGGAGTAATCGCGAAGTCAATTGCAAATTAAACGTCATATCCTCGTCATAGTTTTGCAATAGATTTGTCAAAAGCTTGTGTGATATTGAATTTGGTATTTGGTTACAAAATGCTTTTTTTGGGTAAGAGGTAGGATTTCCTACCTTTTTTATTTTTTAAAATATGGCGTTATATTTGACATCCTCCTCAGCCTGAAGGCGTGAGGATTCCAATCTAATCAATTAGTTAAAATAACACATTCATTATTGTCGGGTCTTTTTGGTAGATTTACGTAAAGTTTTGCAAAAAAATCAAATTTATCGTGGGAATATTGTAGTTAACCTGTATTACTACGGAATAAATGACGGTTGAAGAAGCGATCGCACTCGTTGAGCAATTATTGGAACGAGGACGCTTAACAAAAGCCCAAGAGCTTGTATTTCGCCACAGTTGGCAAGGGAAAACTTACCTAGAAATGGCCGATGAAGTCATATACGACCCCGGACACATCAAAGATGTTGGTTCGCAACTATGGCGATCGCTTTCTCAAGCTTTGGGTGAAAAAGTTACCAAGAATAATCTCCACGGTGTCCTGAAACGAACTGTACAGCAGCACAATGGTGCAAACAAATCTCCAACCTCCACGCCTCACATCGATTGGGGAGAAGCGATCGACGTTTCCCGTTTCTATGGACGTAGCACTGAATTAGAAACCTTGAGTGAATGGATTGTGGGCAATCGCACTCGTATAGTCACACTGTTAGGTATGGGTGGCATGGGTAAAACCGCGCTTTCGGTGAAGTTAGCAGAACAATTGCAGGGAGAATTTCAGTATGTCATTTGGCGATCGCTCCGGCACGCACCTTTTTTTGATGACAAGCTGACGGACTGCATAAAAATCCTTTCCAATCAACAAGCGATCGCATTGCCCCCTGACCCTCACGAGCAAATCACCTGTTTAATCGAGTACCTTCGGAAATTTCGCTGCTTACTGATTTTGGATAATTTTGACACGCTGCTGCAACATGGCAAGCAGACAGGTTGTTACCGTGAGGGTTATGAATCCTATGGTGAACTTTTGTGGCGATTAGGAGAAACTCAACATCAAAGCTGTATTCTGCTCACCAGTCGGGAAAAACCTACCCAAGTCGCTGCTCTCGAAGGTGATGGTTTGCCAGTTCGGACTCTTGCTCTATCAGGATTAGAAGTTGCAGCCGGAGAAACAATTCTCTCCCTCAAAGGGCTATTAAGTACAAACAACGAAACTCACCAACTAATTGAATGTTACCGTGGTAATCCCCTAGCGTTGAAAATTGCTGCAACTTCAATTCGGGACTTGTATGAAGGCAGCATTTCCCGCTTTTTTAGCGAAGGGACAACGGTCTTTAATGGTATTGGCAATCTCATAAAGCAGCAATTCCAACGACTCTCTGCGTTGGAGCAACAAGTCATGTACTGGCTGGCGATTCATCGGGAAAGTGTTTCTGTGGTAGAATTGCAAACCAATCTTGCAGCACCACTATCTAAACCTAAGTTAATAGAAGTTCTAGAGTCTTTATCCTGGCGTAGCTTGATTGAAAATAACACAGGCGGATTCACACAGCAACCCGTCGTCATGGAATACTTAACAGATTGTTTGATTGAGCAAGTCTGTCAGGAAATTGTCACGGAATCGCCGCGATATCTGCTGAGTCATGCCTTGATGAAAGCCCAGGCAAAAGACTATATCCGCGATAGTCAAATTCACCTGATTGTGCGGCCGATCTTGGAGCAACTGCAAATAACCCTTGGTTCTACTCGTCAGCTTCAGGATAAACTTGGCAGACTGATTAATAAATTACAAGATGAAATTGTAGATACAGTTGGATATGGTGGCGGCAACCTGCTGAATTTGTTGGTTCAATTAGAAACCGATTTGACAAGGTATGATTTTTCTCGTCTCAACATTCGTGACTGCGATTTGCGTAGGCGTAGCCCAACCCAGGCATCGCTCAACTTACATCAAGTTAACTTTACTCAAACAACATTTCGAGAATGTGTTTTTGCTGCGACCTTTAGCGGTATTACTAGCGTTGTCTTTAGTCCAGATGGGTGTTGTCTTGCTACCAGTGATACCAACGGTGAAATTTATATTTGGGATGCCAACAACGGCAAACAACTCTTTAGCTGTAAAGAACATAACAGTTGGGTGTGGAGTGTTGCTTTTAGCCCTGTGCATCCGGTCTTAGCGAGTTGCGGTCAAGATCATACTATCAAGCTTTGGGACACTACCACAGGAAAATATCTTAAAACTCTGTATGGACACACCAGCATCGTCATAGCCTTGGCTTTTAGTCCTGATGGACAATTTCTGGCCAGTGCTAGCGACGATCGCACAGTTAAAATCTGGGATATGACAACAGCAGAATGCGTGCAAACTCTAGAAGGACATGACAAGTGTGTGTGGAGTGTCGCATTTCATCCCACAGGAAAAACCCTAGCAACAGCTGGTGAAGATAACACAATCAAGTTGTGGAATCTAGAAACTGGATACTGCGTACAAACCCTTAAGGGACATCAGCATTGGGTAAAAGCGATCGCTTTTAGTCCAGAAGGGCAAAGGTTAGTTAGTGGCAGTTTTGATCAAACGGTGAAACTTTGGGATCTGCGGACTGGGGTGTGGATGTGTGTGATGACGTTGCTAGGACATACAGGATTTGTCACATCAGTAGCATTCAGCCCCAAAAAAGATCAAGTGGCAAGTAGTAGCTATGACCAAACTGTGAAGATTTGGGATATACATACCGGAAAATGTCTGGATACCCTAAAAAAGCATACAAACCGGATTTGGTCAATTGCTTTTCATCCCCAAGGACACTTAATCGCTAGCGGTGGGGATGACCATGCAGCTAGAGTCTGGGAAGTTTCAACTGGACAGTGTACCAAAACCATCCAAGGACACAGAAATGCGATTTATGGCATCGCCCACAGTTGCCAGCAAAACCTTCTTGCCAGTGGACATGAAGACCAGACAATCAAACTCTGGGATGTCAACCTCAATGCCTCGCAACAGTTAAAGCATGGCCTCCAGCCTTTTCGTGTATTATACGGACACAGCAATCGGGTCTTTTGTGTTGCCTTTAGTCCCAACGGACAATTTCTCGCCAGTGGCAGCGCCGACCGTACTATTAAACTTTGGAGTCCTCATACAGGAAAATGTCAGAATACCTTGCACGGTCACGGGAGTTGGGTTTGGGCAGTTGCTTTCAGTCCAGACAATAACTTACTTGCTAGTGCCAGCCACGACCATACAATCAAGATTTGGGATGTGCATTCTGGCGAATGTTGGCAAACATTGCAGGGGCATCCTGGATCTGTGCTAGCGATCGCTTTTAACCCTGACGGCAAAACTCTCTTCAGTAGTGGCCATGAAAAGATAGTTAAACGGTGGGATGTTGAAACAGGAAAATGTCTGAATACTTGGGAGGCAGACTCAAACCGCGTTTGGGCAATTGCCGTCAGTCCAGATGGTCAATACATTGCCACTGCTGGTGATGAACAGATAGTGAAATTGTGGGACATTCACACCGGAACTTGTCACCGGATATTCCAGGGACATACTGGCCAAATTGTTTGTATTCTCTTCACCGCCGATGGTAGTCGCATGATTAGCGGTAGTAGCGATCGCACCATCAAGATTTGGGATATGGCTACTGGAGACTGCCTTGCTACACTAGAGAATCACCAAAATTGGATATGGTCACTCAGTCTGAGCCACGACGAGCAAACTCTTCTCAGCAGTAGCCTGGATGAAACAATCAACTGTTGGGATATTACTACGGGGCAATGTTGGCAAACTTTCAGACCCGCCCGCCCGTATGAAGGGATGATTATTACTGAAGTGATGGGGTTGACTGAAGCAGAGGTAGCAACTTTAAAAGTTTTGGGGGCGTTAGAAGTGAATTGATGCACGACTACGACACATATCTTAACCTCCAAAATCAAAACGCATGATTTTTTGGGTATTCCCCTATTCAACTTGTTGCCTAAGCGATGGAGTTTGAATCACTAGTACAGCGCGGCGTAAATAAACCACCCATTCCAAATCAATGAAACCCTTACGGTACAGCAATTACGAATTACGAATTACGAATTACGAATTACGAATTACGCCCTGCGGTACTAGTCCTCTAACAATTTCTTCAGGTTGGGAAATTATTAAAACTTTAAGTTTAAAGTGAGTAAAATGTAAGGACGTGATATACTACGTCTCTCACTTACCCTGGTTTTATGGCACTGCCAATTGTTGCAATTATCGGACGCCCAAATGTGGGCAAATCCACCCTGGTTAATCGACTCGCCGGGGAACAAACGGCGATTGTCCATGATGAACCGGGAGTGACACGCGATCGCACTTATCTACCAGCTTTCTGGAATGGTCGCGAATTTTTAGTCGTAGACACTGGTGGTTTAGTCTTTAATGATGATACCGAATTTTTACCACTAATTCGCCAGCAGGCAATGACAGCCCTGGCAGAAGCCTGTGCTGCAATTTTTGTCGTAGATGGTCAAACAGGCCCCACATCGGCAGACCAAGAAATCGCCGAATGGATGCGCCAACAACGCGTACCTGTGCTACTAACTGTAAATAAATGTGAATCCCCAGACCAAGGCTTAATGCAAGCTGCCGAGTTTTGGGAATTGGGTTTGGGCGAACCATACCCCATCTCCGCGATTCATGGCAGTGGCACAGGAGAGTTACTCGACGAGTTAGTTAATCACATCCCTGCTGTTGAAGACATCCCCGAAACTAATGAAATCAAAGTGGCAATTGTGGGCCGCCCCAATGTAGGCAAATCGAGCTTACTCAATTCTTTTGTTGGCGAAGAAAGGGCAATTGTCAGCCCAATTTCCGGCACAACCCGCGATGCTATTGATACCGTCATTGAACGAGACGGACAAACCTATCGCTTAATTGACACCGCCGGGATTCGCAAAAAGAAACACATCGAATACGGCACAGAATTCTTTAGTATTAACCGTGCTTTCAAAGCGATTCGCCGCGCTGATGTGGTTTTATTAGTACTAGATGCTGTAGATGGAGTCACAGAGCAAGACCAAAAATTAGCCGGGCGGATTATCGAAGAAGGCCGAGCTTGCATCATCGTCGTTAATAAGTGGGATGCTGTCGAAAAAGACTCTTACACAATCTACGACTACGAAAAAACTCTGCAATCACGGTTACATTTTACCGAATGGGCAGAAACAATTTTTGTGAGTGCCTTATCAGGACAACGGGTAGAAAAGATTCTTGAATTAGTGAAAACGGCGGCTGAATCACACAAACGGCGTGTCAGCACATCAGTTATTAACGAAGTCTTAACAGATGCCGTAAGTTGGCATTCACCGCCAGCATCCCGTGGTGGTCGTCAGGGCAAGATTTATTATGGTACACAAGTAAGTAGCCAACCACCAACGATCGCACTATTCGTCAATGATTCCAAACGCTTCAACGACAACTACCGTCGCTACATTGAACGCCAATTCCGCCAACAGCTAGGATTTAAAGGCACGCCAATTATATTATTGTGGCGGAGTAAGAAAGTCCGTGATGCCGAAATTGGTAATGTTAATAGAGCAACTCGCGTCAAAATAAGTTAGGAGACGCGATGAATCGCCTCTCTTAACTCTTTGTACAGACGCGATTAATCGCGTCTCAACTCTTAACTCTAAAATGGATTTATTGCGATCGCTGCCACTTGGACTTTATTTAGAACAACCCCAAACTTGGCTGCATAAAATCGATCCGCGAGTCAAGTTCGCCTGGTTGATGAGCTTTTTAACAAGCTATGTTTTCGCTAACAACTTTTGGCGGGTGCTGCTGGTGGTACTATTGATTATTGCCACCTTGATTGCCAGAATTCCCCGGCGAGTATGGCAGCAACAAATGGGCTGGCTATTAATGCTATCGTTTTTTGTCTTAGCGATCGGAGCCATCAGTCCTGATGGAATGGGTGTAGATTATCAGCCACGCCTACCAGCTAATGAACAAATATTAACCCAGCCAGCATTCTCCAAGAATATTGTTCCAGAGCAAGCAAGTAATAACAAAAAATACAGCTATGTCCTATTTCAGAAAGGCCCGGTCAAAGTAACTCGCCGTTCCTTGGATTTGGCAGTACGACTGAGTACAATTATATTTACCGTAATTTATAGCACCAACCTCTATCTGCTAACAACCGCACCAGAAGAAATCACATCTGGTATAGAAAGCTTAATGCAACCCCTACGACGCTTCAAGTTGCCTGTCACAGAAATTGCTTTAACTTTAACTTTGTCCTTGCGCTTTATTCCTCTAGTTTTAGAAGAAGTACAAAACTTATTTCGCTCTGTGATGACAAGAGCAATTAATTGGAAAAAGCTGGGATTGAAAGGAGGGTTCAAAGTTTGGATGACAGTCGCAGAGAGATTGTTAGAAAATCTGCTCTTACGAGCCGATCAAATGGCGAATGCAATGATGGTGCGGGGTTTTACCAGTCCCAACGAGCATCGAGTCCAGTGGCACGACTTACGATTCAAAGGGCGTGACTGGCTTGCTATTGCAACTTTAATTGTATTCTGGGGAATACGGCTAGCTATAGGAACTCAGGTCTAATTTTGCATAGGGAATGGGGAGATGAGGGAGATGTGGTTCGACTTCGCTCACCAACCGGGAGATGAGGGGGACAAGGGGGACAAGGGGGAATTATTGAATAGTCTCTTCCTTGTCTCCCCCCTCTTCCTTGTCTCCCTTGTCTCTTCTTCATGTCCTGTTTGGCCAATTCCCAATGCCCACTTAAGTTAGCTATTTTGTGCCATTTAGCCACAGTTGTGGCAGTATGGAAAGAAGTTGAAAAGTTCGCTGTTGCCGTTGGGAACTTCAAAGGGTGTTTTCCCTTGCCACGTCGAACTTTTAACAACAGGATCGGGACTATCTTGTACCTTATCCCCACAGATTGGTAAATTGAAGTCACCAAAGCAGATGGTGATGTTTCTCAAACAGCCTCTACTCTCTAAATCCACGCTTTGCGGCTTCTGTTGTACCATTTCGCTTCACTACCACTAGCTTCATCTGCCAATTAAAAACTAGATCAAGGTCTTCGTAACCGCAGTTTTGCATTTTAAGCAAATATTCTGACGAATGTTGGTATTATCGTCTGAATGTTTGGAATTCACTGCGAAAAGATATATATACTCCCACCTTGACTACACCTTGACTCTTAAATGAATCCAGAAAACGCAGAAACTTACATAAACCATCCAACTTGGGGTTTACTCTACAAAATCTGTATGGTTGATGAAACCCAGGATTTGTTCACCACACTTTATGCCCAGCGCCTGTTTTTTTTGGTCGCAAATGACGTTAAAGGTGTCAAATTCCAGCCTATAGGACGGACTGAGGCTAGAATGATGTTGGAAAATCGCTTACGTACCCTGCGGCGCAGTGGGCATTCTCAGGAGTACGATCAGCTTCAAAGGGTTTTCCAACGCACCTTCCAATGAACAGTTCGATTTCCGAACGTATTCTTTCCATTCGTTCCTCTCTGCCAACTTCAGTCAAATTGATTGCTGTTAGCAAACAAGTTTCTGCTCAGGCCATTCGGTCTGCATACTCCGCAGGAATTCGTGATTTTGCAGAGAGTCGCATCCAAGAAGCCGCCAGCAAACAAGCCGAGTTGCAAGACTTACCGGATATTACCTGGCACTTTATTGGACATTTGCAAAGCAATAAAGCCAAAAAAGCCATCGAACAATTCCCTTGGATTCACTCTGTGGACAATTTGAAGCTGGCACAGCGCTTAGATCAATTAGCCCAACAGCTAGGAGTGAGTCCCCAGGTTTGCCTGCAAGTGAAAATCCTCCCCGATCCTAACAAGTCTGGTTGGAGTGTGTCAGAACTTTTGGCTGATTTACCCACACTCGATCAATACAAAAGTTTACAAATTCAAGGTTTGATGACAATCCCGCCATCAGGATTAAATGATCCCGAAATTTTGAATGTGTTTAATCTCAATCGTGAGCTAGCAAAGAAAATCCAGGAACAAAACTGGTCGCACATTAAAATGCAGCACCTATCTATGGGTATGTCAGGCGACTACGAACTAGCAGTGCAAGCAGGCGCAACGATGGTACGATTAGGAACAATATTGTTTGGCGATCGCTCTTAGCCCTCGATCGTCAGCTTTGCAGGTCAGTATTAATAAAGATCAGGATTTGATGACAAGAATTTTGTCAGAGACTGGTGCAATTAGAAACAAAGGATATAGTATTGACAAGAGCAATCGCCAAGGGAAAATGGGGTAAAAAGAACTTTCCTTCGGATAAACCTTAGGATATAATCTTGACTCATTATTATGTTTAGGCGATGCACAGACCTTTCCAATAAGTGTCGGTTCATCGCCAAAACCCGTAGTATGGGCTACAAATAGCAATATACTTGCTGAAGTATCCACCGATGTAGCGTATTTTACCACCGTAGGCATCGCTCTTATCTCAATAAATCCTAAGCCAAGTCAATACAGGCTATTCGCACCAGGAGAGTACACAGACAATGAACAACATCTTTTCCAAACTCAGAGACTTTGTAGGTCTAAATGAGCAAGTGGAATACGAATATTACGAAGAAGAACCAGAAACAGATAATAATAATTATCAAAATCTGTATCAGCAAGAAAATCCTCAACCCCCAGCCCCACAAGAGAGCGCAACCGCTCAGAATCGACGCTGGCGGGAACCAGTGCCTACAATGGGAGATGATATCGCAGCAGGTTCAAAGCCAATGGGGAATGTGATTGGTATGCCAGGAGCAAT
This sequence comes from Nostoc sp. NMS2, assembly GCF_017115105.1. GTDB lineage: Bacteria > Cyanobacteriota > Cyanobacteriia > Cyanobacteriales > Nostocaceae > Nostoc. The sequence continues at coordinate 37,326 of NZ_JABXKH010000035.1, read as the reverse complement.
TAACGGAATTTCGGAAGTTTTAGTCCTCGAACCACGCACCTTTGAAGAAATGCCCCAGGCAATTCAAGCGTTGAGAGAACGGAAGTCAGTGGTATTAAATCTGACAATCATGGACCCAGACCAAGCTCAACGAGCAGTAGATTTTGTTGCAGGTGGTACTTACGCACTAGATGGACATCAAGAGCGCATCGGTGAGAGCATCTTCTTGTTTACACCAAGCTGTGTCCAAGTTAGCACCCAAGGTGGCGTTCTTCATGAAGTACCACAACCCCCAGCACGTCCCTCTCGTCCTACAGGTACTCCAAATCAAACCTGGGGCAACGAAACTAACCGGATGGCACAATAAAGTTAAATTAGTAGTTAGTCCTTTGTCCTTTGTCCTTTGTCATTTGTCCTGGGTTTTGCTCATGGTGACAAATGACAAACGACTAATGACCAATGGCTAATAATTAATGACTAATGACTAATGACTATAAAATTTGGGTTAATTGGTGGTGGGGTAATGGGAGAAGCGCTCTTATCCCGCCTTATCGCGCGTGGAATTTATCAATCATCAGAAGTCATAGTTAGCGAACCGCTACCTTCACGGCTAGATTTTTTGAAACAGCAATACGATGTTGCTGTGACGACAGATAATAGTGAGGTTTTCACTCAAGCCAAAGAAGTTGTCTTTTTGGCAGTGAAACCACAGGTGTTTAGCGCGATCGCTCAAGAATTAGCAGATATTGATATTATTAATAGAGAAAACTCACCCCTGATTATTTCCATCTTGGCGGGTGTGCCCTTAAGTCAGCTAGAAGCTGCATTTGTGCAATTGCCAGTTATCAGAGCAATGCCCAACACCCCCGCAACAGTGGGAGCAGGAATTACCGCCATTTGTTCCGGTGCATATACCAATGCCAAGCATCACCAAATAGCACAGCAAGTTTTTTCGGCCGTGGGTGAAGTTGTAGAAGTATCAGAAGGGCTGATGGATGCAGTCACAGGGCTATCTGGTAGCGGCCCAGCTTACGTTGCGCTGTTAGTAGAATCACTTGCTGATGGCGGAGTATCCGCAGGTTTACCTAGAGCAATTGCCAATCAACTAGCATTGCAAACCGTACTGGGAACAGCGAAACTGTTACATGAAACCAAAATGCACCCAGCCGAACTGAAAGATCGCGTTACTAGTCCTGGTGGTACAACCATTGCCGGGATTGCCAAACTAGAACAGGCAGGATTTCGTTCAGCTTTGATTGAAGCAGTAAAAGCTGCCACAGAGCGATCGCAAGAACTGGGAAAATAAAAAAGAGTCATTGGTCATTTGTGAAAAACTAATGACAAATGACAAATGACTAATGACTAATACCCAACGTTAGTATAGTAAACAATCTGGTTGCAAATGTGATTGAGTGAATTATCCTGCGCCGTCTCCAGAACTTGACTTAGGGTCTATATTTCCCTTTGATCTGGATCAGTTTCAAAAAGAAGCGATCGCGTCCCTAAACGCTGGACGCTCAGTAGTCGTGTGTGCGCCCACAGGTTCGGGCAAAACATTAGTCGGGGAATACGCTATTTATCGCGCCCTAGCGAGAGGAAAACGTGTATTTTACACCACTCCCCTAAAAGCACTATCGAATCAAAAATTACGTGACTTTCGAGAAAAATTCGGGTTTGATCAAGTCGGACTGTTAACTGGAGATGCCTCCATTCACAGGGATGCACCGATTTTGGTGATGACCACAGAAATTTTCCGAAATATGCTATACGGCACACCCATCGGGCAAGTCGGCATCTCATTAGTAGACGTGGAAGCAGTCATCCTTGATGAGTGCCACTACATGAACGATCGCCAGCGCGGTACTGTTTGGGAAGAATCCATTATCTATTGTCCCCGGGAAGTGCAACTGGCAGCCCTCTCAGCAACGGTTGCAAATAGCGATCAACTAACCGATTGGTTAAATCGCGTTCACGGCCCAACCGACCTGATTTACTCCGATTTTCGCCCAGTTCCCTTAGAATTTCACTTTTGCAATCCCAAAGGGTTATTTCCCCTGTTGAATGATAGCAAAACCAAAATTAACCCCCGCCTTCAGAAGAAGAAGGGGAAAGGGGGAGAAAGGGACAGGGGAAGAAGTGGTAGACCGGAAGCTCCTGGTATAATTTTTACCTTGAGCCAGTTAGAACAACGGGATATGCTACCAGCCATTTACTTTATCTTCAGTCGCCGGGGATGTGATAAAGCGGTGGCAGAAGTGGGTGATTTATGGCTGGTAAATAATGAAGAATCCCAAATTTTGCGGCAACAAATTGATGAATTTTTAGCCCGCAATCCCGAAGCTGGGCGTTCTGGACAAATTGCCCCCCTATACCGGGGAATTGCTGCCCACCACGCCGGAATTTTGCCTGCTTGGAAAGCACTGGTAGAAGAACTATTTCAGCAAGGGCTGATTAAAGTAGTATTCGCCACGGAAACACTGGCCGCGGGAATTAATATGCCCGCCCGGACAACGGTAATTTCTACCCTTTCCAAGCGGACTGACACCGGACACCGCCTGTTAAATGCTTCCGAATTCTTGCAAATGGCGGGACGAGCAGGCCGCCGGGGCATGGATAAACAAGGTCATGTGGTGACAGTCCAAACTCCCTTTGAAGGAGCCAAAGAAGCGGCGTATTTGGGAACATCCAAGCCAGACCCACTTGTAAGCCAGTTTACGCCCAGTTATGGCATGGTACTCAACTTGCTGCAAACGCATACCCTAGAGCAAACTAGGGAACTGATAGAGCGCAGTTTTGGGCAGTACATGGCGACATTGCATTTAAGACCAGAATACGATGAGATTGCCGAACTGGAAAAACAATTAGCTCAACTACATGAGCAAATCGCCGCAGTTGATGAAAATGAACTGGCTATTTATGAGAAATTGCGGCAACGTCTGAAAGTCGAACGCCAGATATTGAAAACTCTGCAAGAGCAAGCGCAGTCAGATAGACAACAAGAATTGGGGATGATGTTGGACTTTGCAGTGTCAGGAACTCTGTTGAGTCTCAAAGGCAAAAACATCACAGTGTCTTCACCCGTAACCGCAGTATTGGTGGGAAAATCGCCTGGTTCTGGTCAAGCTCCTTATTTGGTATGCTTGGGGCATGATAATCGCTGGTATGTGGCAACCGCAGGGGATGTAGTCGATTTATATGCAGAATTGCCGCGAATTGAGGTGTCACCGGATATACTACCACCGCCAGAGATGCCCTTAAAACCAGGACAGTCACGTCGTGGTAACGAAGAAAGCTTTGCGATCGCAGTGCGTATTCCCAATCCGGTAGAATCTTTGCATCTGGCACCAGAAGTAGCAGAACAACTCAGTCGTACTACTGCTGTCCAAGAGCAATTAGAAGCTCATCCCCTACATCAATCAGGCAATGCTGCCACGCTTTTCAAACGCCGGGCCCGCTATGTCGAACTAGAAGCCGAACTCGAACAGTTGCAAGGGCAAGTAGAGCAACATTCACAACGTCATTGGGAAGAATTTCTCAATTTAATCTTAATTCTGCAACACTTTGGCGCTTTAGATAACTTAGTGCCTACACAATTAGGGCGAATTGCTGCCGCCATTCGGGGTGAGAATGAATTGTGGTTGGGTTTAGTATTCGCTAGTGGTGAATTGGATAACTTAGATCCCCACCATTTAGCCGCCGCCGCCGCCGGTTTGGTGATGGAAACACCCCGTCCAGATAGCAAGGTTAACTTTGAGCTTAGTAATGAAGTTGCAGAAGCCTTAGCAAAATTGCGGGGAATTCGTCGCCAAATGTTTCAACTACAACGGCGGTATAACGTAGCGCTGCCTATATGGTTGGAGTTTGAGTTAATTGCCATAGTAGAACAATGGGCGCTAGGAATGGAGTGGACAGAACTCTGCGAAAACACCACCTTGGATGAAGGCGATGTAGTGAGAATTCTCCGCCGGACGTTGGATTTATTATCACAAATACCCCACGTTCCCCATCTGCCAGACTCTTTCCAGCGTAATGCTTATCGGGCGATGCAGTTGATTGATAGATTCCCTGTAAATGAGGTGGTTGAATAAACAGGACACTTTTAGCTACAGAGTTCTGTGCGTCTTTTTTTTCGGGACTTACGCAAAATTAGACATTGTAGGGGAAATTTATGAATTGCCCCTACAAACTGTGCTGACAATTCAGGTTATGTGGAAAAGTCCACCAAAAACCTAACCCCCTTCCCGACGCGGGAAGCTACGGTGTACACACATCTTTATAGAAAACCAAAATCGTTGGAGATCCCCTTAAATCGATGCCACCTGCTCATGGGGGAAACCACGCCAGATGCTCCACTACAGCGCTTCGCGCATCCTGCGGCGGTGGAGACCCCTGTTCCCGCAGTGGCTCCCCGATAAATTGGGGGACTTTGATTCTAGTTCCCCCTTTTTTTAAGGGGGGTTAGGGGGGATCAAAACGATATGGAATCAGGTGAGCAGACTTATGTGTACACCGTAGGACGCGGGAAGGGGGAAATTCAAAGTCTCTCTCCTTTTAGGAGAGAGATTTAGAGAGAGGTTTTCCAGATGACCTGAATTGCCCTACAAACCGCCCCAAGAATGAATTTAGATTTAATAGTAGTGGTACGTAGTTAAAAATGCTTTTTTGGTTTCGTATATCTTCTATACGTAATTAATCACATCTATTTAACAGAAGTTGTAGTCGCTATAAGCGCTATTCAACCCTAATACACCAAGTTTCCAGTACCGCGCAACTGACGCAAAGAGTTTATGCACAATGGACAGTCGCAGCCAAATGTCTTAATTGCAGCATCACTTTCTTCGTCAGTAAAATTCAACATGGCAATATTCTGATCTGATACTGATGTGACAATGGTCGAGGAACGTGCAGATGATGTATACGGTTGCTTTCTCTCTGAATCTCGAATGCACACAAAGTCTTTTCCACCATGTGGGTTAGTGATACAGGTACGACCATCTTCTGTGTGCATCAATCGCTGTGTAATACTACCACTAGCATGGGCAGGATGAAATGCCACCAGCGTAGACATCATCGACACAAAGATTGAGGAAGTGGAAAGCAAATTCAGAAGAATTTTTTTGTTCATAGATTTCCTTGAGAAAATTGTCTACTAGCTTAGGGTATTCGATTCACTTTCAAACTTCAAGTGGGTTTCACTAAGAATAGCTAGCTTGACACTTGTTATTCAAGAAAGTTCCATATACTACCCAGTTTGATCGCAAAGTAGTTGTCATAGCAGAATTAAGCAGTCAAACAGGTTTGAAGTTTGTAGATCAAGACCTTTGAAATCTTATGCAGAGTGATAAATTGCTCACTACGAACAAAAATTATATCTTAGATTATTCTACAAAATTGATAACTGCCATATAGCAATCTTAAATGAGTTATGAAAATGTGCGATGTCCAGATCCCCGACTTCTCGAAGAAGTCGGGGATCTAATTTTTCATGAATGATTTAGGATTGCTATAGCTATCCTGACAAAATTATAAATCTTAATTTGAACCAAAAGATAGCATAAGTATTTAACAAAAAATCTGATATAGATTCTCATTCTTAAATGTTCAACTTGTAAAAAGCTCTTTTTTTTATTACATTTGTAAAAAGGCTCATACACGAATTAATTTACTAGCCTCAACACAAAAGATGAAGCAAAAAATACATTCCGAATCTTCAGGTTGTTGCAACTGTGAACACGAGCGTCATGAGACTCATAACCATACTCATGATGAGAATCATAACCATAACCACAATCACGATCGCGGTGGAGAATTCAATCTAAAAAATGAGGTATTGCCTTTAATAGCAATTTTAAGTTTATATGTGCCTGGTGTAATTTTTGAAAATCAATTACACAATACATTCTACTCAATAGGTGAATATCTGCTTTTCATCCCTGCCTATTTATTGAGCGGATGGAGTGTTTTAAAAACTGCTGGACGCAATATACTTAGAGGTAGAGTATTTGATGAAACTTTTTTGATGACAGTAGCGACAGTAGGGGCGATCGCAATTCATAAATTACCCGAAGCTGTCGGAGTCATGCTATTTTATAAAATTGGCGAATTGTTCCAGGATATTGCTGTTAGTCGTTCCCGTAGTTCCATCAAAGCCTTATTGGAAGTCCGTCCAGACTATGCAAATATCCAAATAGAGGGGGAACTAAAAAAAGTCAGCCCAGAAACAGTAAATATTGGAGATATTATCGTCGTCAAACCTGGGGAAAAGATTCCCTTAGATGGTGAAATTATAGATGGAAATTCGCAAGTTGATACATCTGCATTAACTGGAGAATCTGTACCGCGAACAGTGAGGCTGGGTGAAATAGTTTTGGCTGGAACGATCAATAAAATGGGTGTTCTCAGCATTAGAGTAACAAAACGATTTGATGAATCTTCTATTGCCAAGATTTTAGACTTAGTGCAAAATGCCAAAAGCAAAAAAGCAGAGACAGAAAAATTTATTACTAAATTTGCCCGATATTATACGCCAATAGTAGTTTTTACATCTCTAGCAGTGGCAATATTACCGCCTTTATTAATTTCTGGTGCAAGTACTTCAGAATGGGTTTATCGTGCCTTAATTTTGCTAGTTATCTCCTGTCCATGTGGACTTGTTATCAGTATTCCATTAGGTTACTTTGGAGGTGTGGGAGGTGCAGCTAGAAGGGGTATTTTAGTTAAAGGCTCTACTTTTTTAGATACTCTAAATGCAGTCAATACAGTTGTGTTTGATAAAACTGGAACGTTAACTCAAGGCGTATTTAAAGTAGTAAGAATAGTAGCACATAATGGCTATAATGAAGCAGAATTGCTGCAATTAGCGGCCAAAGTAGAATCACACTCCAATCATCCCATCGCTCAATCTATCCTTAAGGCTTATGGTGGGAAGATTGATGAATTTGAGGTGAGAGATTATGAAGAGATTGCAGGCTATGGAATTAAAGCCAAGGTTGAAAATAGGTTAGTGATAGCGGGAAGCGATCGCCTACTCCACAGAGAGAATATTGCTTATGATAATTGCCAGCTACAGGGAACAGTTGTTCATTTAGCAGTGGATAATATTTACGCTGGTTATATTGTCATTGCTGATGAACTGAAAGAAGATGCGAGACACGCTATTCAAGCACTCAAGCGAATGGGTGTAGAGAGAACAGTAATGTTGACAGGAGATAATCAAGCGATCGCTTCCCAGATTGCCCAACAGATAGGCATAGATGCTTACGAAGCAGAGTTATTACCAGAAGAAAAAGTCAATGCCATTGAGAAATTACTCAGCACCGCCGGCAAGCATGGTAAAGTTATCTTTGTTGGGGATGGTATTAATGATGCGCCAGTGATTGCTAGAGCCGATGTTGGGATGGCAATGGGTGGTTTAGGTTCAGATGCAGCCATCGAAACTGCTGATGTTGTCATCATGACAGATGCGCCATCAAAAGTAGCAGAAGCAATACAAATTGCCAGAAAAACCCGCAAAATTGTTTGGCAAAATATTGGCTTTGCTTTAGCAATTAAAGCTGTGTTTATTGGATTGGGCATTTTAGGTATAGCGACAATGTGGGAAGCTGTCTTTGCTGATGTTGGAGTAGCATTGCTGGCAATTTTAAATGCAACTAGAGCGATGAAATAAAAATTTTGGAAAATCGGGAATCGGGAAATTGTATTGGAAAACCCGATCGCATTCTTAGGAACGAAACTTAACCTTCGTCAGGGTTTGTAGTTATAGCGTAGAAAATGCGATCGCATTCTTCACCCACCGGATGACGAACCAAAGGTTTACCAACGGTTACACATACTCATTGGCGTAAGTGCAGATTTAGCTGTCACAGTCAAAAATGCAACGTCTATAGGAAATATACTGATTGATAGCGATCGCGCTGCCTATCCACCAGAAAAAGTTACACTTAAGTCTGCATTGTAATCATGAGACTTATGTAAATATACAGTTATTTGGCGCATCGAAATCACAATTTCCTCACCCAGAAAACAAGGAAAATACAGATATTCAGCTAATTGGTGTTTATTTATACTATTTCAAATTTTTGTAGTCGTTATACTCATAACTTAGGTTCTACCTGGGAATTAGGAAGTGGCTTTGCCACTTCTTTTTATTAATAGCTAACTGGCTAAGGCTGTCATTGGTCATTGGTAAGAGTTTTAAGCCATTTACGTTTCGTAAGATATTTGGGTTTTTTCGCGCAAACTTACTTATCATGTCCGTTTTATTAACCATAAAATAATCATCCTGTCAAGCTACGGCTTTATAAGCTTCAACATAATTTTGGTCAATTTATAGACACACATGATACTAACCCAAGTTGCTAGTTATAGATTCAAGCGATCGCAACGGGGTCATTTAAGCAATAAAATTCTCCCCAGAGTCAAAAGAGGAGGGATATCTGCTAAACGAAATAATTACGATCTCTTAAAATGAGTATCTCAGTTTTGGGAAAATATCTCTTAAAGAATCCGAAAAGCAGCAAAATCAGTTTGGAGATTAAGTATACACCTAGCAAAATGAGATGAACTCATTGATAAGTCATGGTAAATACAAATTTAAAACTGAGATTTAAACCCGTTTCTCACAGTTGGGTTGCTCTGCATCCACAGCCTAAAGGGGTAATTCAATTTATTGCAGGGGCTTTCTTTGGTACATTTGGCCCCATGCTTTTTTATCGCTATCTACTTCAATCTTTATTTAATCAGGGATACACGATTATTCTTCTACCGTTTAATTTTACTTTTAACCATTATGTAGAAGCTGGTTTTCTGATGAGAGAGCAGTATGAGATTTTGCCAGAGCTTGTGAGGATGGCAAGTGTTGAGGGATATGATTATGAAGCCTATCTAGATGATAAAAACTTTTCTTGGATTGGACATAGCCTTGGCTGTAAATATATTTCCCTGTTAGAAGGATTTACTGCTCTGCCAGATGATCTTCCAAATAGGGAAAAGTTTATTCGGAATCTCTTATCTCATACTTCGGATAAGTCACAAATAGAAAGTATCATTAAAGATATTAACATTCTTGTTGAGGAACTTAAACGCAAAATTGTCGAAGTTCGGAAACTAATTTACACTTACGTAGGTCGGGAAATTAAAATTAATAGTGTCTTTATTAGAGGGCAAGTTTCTATCCTATTAGCACCTGATATTAGCGATACAGCCAGCGCAATTCGCCCTCAATTTTTAGCCGATATCATCGATAATATTGGTTGGGGTGTGAAACCAAACCCTGAAGAAACCAAGAATTTAATCAAGGATAGTGGGTTATTTAATATCATGGGTTTAGTCTGTTTTCAGTCTGATAAGATTGCTAAATTAACCTGTGAATGGTTTACTAATATTTTGAAAAGACCGCCCCAAGAATTTGTGGAGACTTTAGATGGTGGGCATTTAAAACCTTTAGGTATTCAATTAGGTAATAATGTCATTAATCTTTTTGATAAACCGTTGATTGAATCAGTTCAAGATCGAAATAGAGGCTTTGAGCATCATGTAATTCAATTGCTTGAGGCGCTGAAAGAAGAATCAAGATAATGGGCATTGGGAAGAGGCAGAGGGGCGGGGGGCAAGGGGAAAACTCTTAAAACTCTTCTCCCTTGCTCCCTGCTCCCTGCTCCCCCTCATCTCCCGGTTGGTGAGCGAAGTCGAACCACATCTCCCTCATCCCCATTCCCTAATGCTTTTCATGACAATCCCAATTCTTCTGGAAAGCCCAGCATGATGTTTAGGTTTTGGATGGCTGCTCCTGATGCGCCTTTGCCCAAGTTGTCGAGACGAGCAACTAGCAATGCTTCTTTGCTGGTGTCATTGGCGAATACAAAAACCTGAACAACATTGGTACCGTTCATGGCGATCGCATCCAAAAATATTCCGTCTCGCAGCAGAGTAGAATCTTGGAATGGAGCAACCTGCACAAATTTTTCATCTTGGTAGTAATCAGCGATCGCTTCATAGATTACCTCACCTGATGGTGGATTATCCAAAGTTCCTAACAGCAAAGGCACTTGAACTAGCATCCCTTGCTCAAAATCTCCTACTGAAGGTACGAATAGTGGCGGCGATGCTAACCCTGAATAATAATGCATTTCCTTAACGTGCTTATGCCCAAACTGCAAACCGTAGATGCCGTATGGATGTAGTGACTCGGCCCCGGTTTGCTGTTCATGAAATGTATGGTATTCTTTGATGAGATTCTTTCCGCCACCAGAGTAACCTGATACTGCATTAACAGTGATGGGAAAATTACTTTTTAAAAGTCCCTTAGCAATCAAAGGACGGATACAGGCTAAAAATCCTGTGGGATAACAGCCTGGATTGCTAACAAACTGGGCGCTGGCGATTTTCTCTCGCTGTCCTGGATTTAGTTCAGGAAAACCATATACCCAGCTATCAGCTGTGCGATGGGCACTACTAGCATCAAGGATCTTAACCCTAGTATTACTAACTAAGCTAACAGCTTCGCGGGCTGCATCATCAGGTAGACAGAGAATAACAACATCGACGGCATTAATTAGTTTAGCTCGCTCACTTGCATCCCTACGTTTAGATGCCTCAATGCTAACTAACTCGATATCATCCCGTTGATTAAGGCGTGAGTAAATTTGTAAGCCTGTGGTTCCCGATTCTCCATCAATAAAAATCTTCGGTTTAGTAGTCATGCGGTTTTTATATGTGAATGATATTTTGACTGATTAATACTTACAAGTTTCTGTCTCCTGCCTTCTGCCTCCTGCCTCCTTCACCCTGCTTTCACCATCCACACCAAAAAGCTCAGAATTGGTTCGATAGGAGGAAGATAATAATCCATTAAATCAATTGTGACTGTTTGCCCCTCTAGTCTGAGAAAGCGCCATTGGGTTCCACTGCTGACAGTGCCATAGACAGCTGTTAAGGGTTGTTCCCTGGCTTGATTGAATCGCTGTGCAGCTACCATTTCTGCAATGCATTGTCCCAATCCAGATTTTAAATCTGATTTTTTCGCTTCAACAATGACAATTGCAGGTGCTTCCACCGTTAATTGTTCAGATGAACGGCAAAGCAGGAAGTCACACACACCGTTGAGTCCAATACTCGCATCAACGTTAAACTCTTCCCCTGAAAACACACTAATTGAGGAATTGAAGATGCGTCGTACTTCTAGCAATACAGGATTAATTATCGCCTCTGAACGAGCTTTTTCTGTATCAACTGCGATCGCCCACGGTAAATCCTCTAAAATACCTTGTAGTCTGAAACTTGGAGTAATGGGTTCAATCGAGTCTGGGAAAAAGCGGACTCCTTCTACAGTAGTCAGGTGAAAATCTTGTTTCACTTTGTCAATGGTGAATTGACTGTAAGGCATGATAATTAACACTCTCTATCAATTTGCTTGATTGTAATAAATTGTTATTTTTTTCTTTGCTTTCCCCCTCTTATGCTAAAGTCCTTTACTTCAATGGCTAATCTTCCCAAGTGAGAGTGCGTTTCACTGCTTTTTGCCAAGTACCAAAGTTAGATAATGGCCTATCGCTCCTCGGCTCAAACACACGCTCAATTTGCCGTTGCTGCACCAGTGCTTCATAGCTCTCCCAAAATCCTACAGCTAAACCTGCTGCAAATGCTGCACCCTGAACGGTCGTATGGCGCATTATCGGTCGTTCAACTGGAATACCTAATACATCAGCCTGGAACTGCATCAAAAAATTATTCTCACAAGCTCCGCCATCCACGGTTAATCGACCAACTGGATTACTGCTAGATGAATTAATTGCTTGCACTACTTCCAAAACTTGATATGCGATCGCTTCCAACACGGCACGGACTAGATGCTCTGCTTGGACACTGGCGGTAATGCCGAAAAAGGCTCCCCTAGCGCTCATATCCCAATAAGGTGCGCCTAACCCACTAAATGCAGGCACAAAGTAGACTCCGCCATTATCTGTTACCTGATTTGCCATCATTTCACTTTCAGCAGCAGTTTTAATCAGCTTCAGGCGATCGCGCAACCATTGAATACAAGCTCCACTAGTAAACATACTACCTTCTAAGGCATAGCCTACATCTAATTCTCCGCTTGGATTTGCTTTTGTCCATGCCACCGTAGAAATAAGTTGATGGTGCGATCGCACAATTCGATCGCCTGTGTGAGCCACCAAAAAGCTACCAGTTCCGTAAGTACATTTCATCAAACCTGGGCGATCGCAGCCATGACCAAATAAAGCCGCTTGTTGATCCCCCAATATCGCAGTAATGGGAATTTCAGCGCCCAACAAAGTAGCATCAGTAACTCCAAATACTCCTAAACTAGACTGAATTTGGGGCAGAATATGAGCCGGAATTTGAAACAAATTTAGTAAATTCTCATCCCACTCACAGGTTTTGAGATTCATCAACATTGTCCGGCTGGCGTTGCTGTGGTCAGTAGCATGGACTTTTCCACCTGTGAGATTCCACAGCACCCAGGTATCAATAGTGCCTGCTAAGACATTCTTCAGGTCAACATCTGTAAACTGATCTAATAGCCACCTGAGTTTGGTAGCAGAAAAATAGGCATCAATAATTAATCCGGTGCGATCGTAAATTTCATCAGCATAGCCTTGCTCTTGTAACTGGTGGCAAAGGGGAGCAGTGCGGCGATCTTGCCAGACGATCGCTCTATGGAGTGGCTTACCAGTAGTTTTGTCCCAAATCAAGCAGGTTTCACGCTGTACAGTTAGTCCCAAAGCTGCGATCGTAGATGGAACAATCTGGGCATTCTTAATGGCGGTTTCTATCACCCAACACGTATCCTGCCAAATTTGTTGAGGATCATGTTCTAACCAACCGGGCTGAGGATAATACTGAGTTAGTTCTTTGTATGCCTGCCCAACAATCTTACCATCTGCGTTAAACACAAAAGCGCGGTTGCCTGTTGTACCTAAGTCCAGTGCTAAGATGTAGCCCGATGATAGAGTTGTGTTGCCAAGTGTATGCATAGCTCCTTTGACATACTGCGTAGGTGTAGCCCAAACTAGGCATCGCAATTTTAGCAATACGCATTAAATCACATATACATTATTTTGTGTACATTTAGGTCATATTTCCTCACCAGATACCCATCTGTAATTAATGGAAATCTTTCAAAATAATGTGTTTCTTTGAGTCAAAACTGATAATACCTTCTTCTTGTAATTTGCCCATCAATCGTGTAATTGTTACCCTGGTAGTACAACAGGCGCTAGCAATATCTTCGTGAGTAAAGCGAACACTGAGGCGAGTTCCTTCCGGCACAGTTTCACCCACTTCTCGTTTCAAAAGTTCTAATAGATAGTGCAAGCGCTCTTGTACTCGTCGCCTTCCAGAAATAACTAAAAAAGATTCTGTTTGCCGTAACCTCTGATTGATTTTTGGTAAAAGCGTGTGGCTCAGATTTGGAGAAGCCTCTATCTCTGCCGCATAAATTGATACCAACTTAACATCAGAGAAGGCTGTTGCTTGGTAGATATTTAGAGAAGTCAAACTAGAACCAAAAACCATTCCTGCCGTTGCCAATCCTATCAACACTTCTTCACCCGTTTCACAGTAGGTACTGAGTTTGACCAAACCCTGAGAAACATACCAAATTACTAATGGATTGAGGAGAATAGTCTCTCCTTTAGAATGTTGATGCACGTGACGATCGTTGAATAAGTCGCCGTCATTCTTAACTATTCCTGATTCTAAGTACTGACGCTCACTAATATTACGCACCATCCAACGCAGAGAGATTGCCTTACCCTGCTGATTGCGAACAACTGTCACTGTCAAAGCTGCATCAAAGGACTCACCATAACGTTTTTGCAAGCGTAGCAATAACTCTCTAACTCTGTCTGATTGAGATAACTGGATAAGTTCGCTGCCAACCTGTTGACGTTCTTCTAGAGGAACAAAGTTAATCATTGGTTTGCCCACCAAAAAATGCTTTGAAACATTGAGCAACTTCGCTGCGGTATGGTTAGCTTCTTGAATGATTCCTTCTGTATTAGTCACTAAATAGCCGTCTGGCGCAAACTCAAATAAATCCTGGTAGTGTTGGCGTTCTGCTTCTATCCAATTCCGTGTTTGTAATAGTTCTTCATTTTGCTGATACAGTTCTTGTGCCGCTAACTGTACTATCTTTAAGGTATTATAGAGTTCCTTTAAAGCTTGCGGCAGTAGATCCGGTGGAATCCAAGGTAATACACTAGCAGTTTGGTATAAATCTGCTAAACGCTTGTGCAATATTTCTGCGCGTTGGATAAATTGTTCTATGTTCACCTTAAATTCCCGCTACTTGTTTGCAGAGGTTGAGCAAAAAAAATCTATTAGTAGGAAATTACAGAGTGTCCATTAATGACTGTAGCCACCCAGATGCTTTGTTACAATAAAGCCTACGGTATTTTGCTAATTATTACTTCTACCTTTGGTGGGACAATTTGGTAAACTCAGCCAATACGAGAGCCAAATTTGCTGACCTAAGATTATGCTCATTTATAACCAAACTAATAAGCCAGTAAAAATTATTACTAGGAAACAAATTAGATAGGACAGCATAACCTGAAAAACCCCGATCTCAAACTTAATTTCTCACTATTTTTAACCCACTTTGTCATTCCCCCAATGAATGATTTAGCACTAATGATAATTATTTTCAATACTATCTAGAATAACTGATAATATTTTCTCCAACTTCCATCACAGGAATCAAGCGACTACTACCAAAGATATATAATCTAAGTTAACTTTCTTTGTGATTATGAACACATTAATTAGTAATAAATTTCACAATAACATTCCCAACTTCTTTAAAAAGTAGTAAATCAGAGCCTTTCAATTTTCAAATCCATTATGGAACTCTCTAACAGAGGCAACAATAAAACTTAAGTCTGCCAGTGGTACAAAATACCAAACAGAATTCTGGTTACTGAATTCTGTTTGGTAAGTTAAAAATATTTGTATAGAAAACAACATAACAACTTAACAATTATCCGCCTCTTTAGTTAGAGGATAAATGAAGCAGTAAGCTGATGTAATTTAACAATGCGTAACAGCTAATCAACGCGCAAATTATAAGGAGTGATGGGTGAGGTGTCAATACTATAAAATCTCGTCACTCCCTTTTATTTACTTCAATTTACAGCGCTTTTAAAGTAATTGAACTGCACTGTGCTACTCAGTGTAAATATTTAAACTCTGCTGTATTAACTTAACGGATGCCATCATTATCAATAGCGCTGTAGCTATCGCTGGGGAAAAGCCCCAACCAAGGGTCAGAACTAGGAGTTAAAAATAGTTGGGCGTATACTTGCTCATTGAGCGCTTCCACACTGCTTGTTTGCTTCCCTTGCATAAACCATTGATGAATTTGGCTGTGTAGCATATATTCATTTCTGACTGTATCTAAAGCCATTGTGGTTTCAAATTTTTTCACTATGATCGGCAAATTATCTTCTTTAGTGTTGACAGACTGAGACTTTTTAGCTCTGATTAAAGAGATGCTATTTTGATCTAGCTTGACATCGGCAGCATAGAGTTGAGCGATTTTGTTCCAAACTTCCTGGTCGGTAATTTCAGTTAAAGCGTTTTGATTCCGTTCAGCATCAGATTGAAAAGCACTTAGCATTGGCGTTTCAACTCTCATCTTAGAAACTGCTAGAGAACTTGCTCTTTCTGCTGTAGGTGGCTGACTGGGATTGCTCGGAACTTTCACCAACTTAGGGGGAGACTGGATACCCAGGCGGGATAAATCTGCAACCCATTGGGCTTGGATAGAATTTAGGCGATCGCTGTGGTATTTTATTAAAAAAGCCTTGCGATCGCTTTTTGCAAGTTTGCTATAATTTTTTACCGCTACTTCAGCCTGCTGTAACTGACGTAAAAATGCCTTGGGACTATATAACCCTGGAATTGCATCAATTGGACGACCCGACCCATCTAATATATAATGAATGCTATTGCCTGTAATTGTCCGCTCCAACTTGCGTCCATCGCCAAAATCAATAGTTACTTTGGGTACAGGGCGTACTGATTGCCAGTGCAAAATAAAGTGGTCTTGAAGCAGCTTAGAAATTTCACCGTTCGGATACAGCGCTACCCTGAAAAACCTACTATTGGCACAACTCAAATCCTGATCCAGTCTACCCAGCAACCGCAGAGATAAAATAGGTTTACCACTGGTTCTAGCAGCAGCCTTGGCTTGTTCTATGTCAGTGTACCAGTACAGACCAGAGGCATAACAATCTCGTTGTTGACAGAGTTCGTCTAAAGCTACCCGGAGTGCAGGGGAAGGTAGAACTGCATCTGAAGAATTAATATTTAGCGTATTCGCATGAGATTTGAGAAATAGTTGTAACCCGCTTGGGCCTTGTTTCCGAAGTACAGAAACTTCTTGAGATAGCTTGGAGATTTCAGCTACAGTAGTTTGAGCATCAGCTGTCTGCAAAAAACTGAAGCTGACTAGCATGAGTGCGAAAGGATATTTGAAGGTTCTAAATTTCATATATTTTCAGAAAAATAGGGCGTGGATGTCGCCATTCCTAACTAGAGAAGTCTAGTCTAACTTGTAAGAATCCCCAGATGCTCTGAAAGTTTCAGGTGGTGATTGTAAAGCTTAAAATATCGACATAAGATCAAAAAATTATCACTTGATTGCTGGCTGGTTCGTCTGATAAAAACGGGATGCTGCTTTAGGATGTCTAGAAATAAACCAATAGTATGTATAGCGGTTCCCAGTTGAGTGAGGTACAAAAACCCCACCCCAACCCCCTCCCCGCTCTTCGATAGCAGGGTGGTTTCATACAACCAGAGAAAAACTGAAACTAGCTTTCAAAGCCTCTCTCCGCTTCGGGGAGAGGTTTGGAGAGGGGTCAAAATCTATGGTTATACATGAAAAATCAAGACTTATGTATTTTTCTTTTTTCGTATGAAACCACCCTGCTCCCCGCTCTTCGATAGGGGCCTATGATGTACCTTGTATGATTAGGAAACGCCATATATTTATTTACAGAAGCTACTTCATAAAGCTCAGGTTTTATTAAAAATTTATATACTTTCTACTTTAGTTACTTAAATATGCGAGTTAAGAGTTGATTCTCTATAAACTAACTTTATCAAAAAATCCGTAGTATTCCTATTTTAATAATAAGTGAAAAACAACTAAAGTATGAATAGTTGTGCTGGCTTAGTTGATAAAAAAACGTCAGCTTTTCAGGTGTATCTATTTGCTAACTATCTACCAGACTGATTCAGCAGTCTTGAAATAACCACTCTCTTTTTATTAAAGAGAAATTTACATTACCCTTAAATTATAGGGTATTTGATTTGGTACGCTTAAGCTTTTTCAGCTAATTAATGTACTAGCAAGTGCTAGTATCCATTTACTTATAAAACCCGAAAAGCAGGTTTTATAGGCTAACATTGCCATGCTTTACAACATACTAAAGCTACGGTTTATTTATAACTAAGAATAAGCACAACTACTTGAAAGTTTGAATATTTACCAACCCATTTTGTAAATCTTTATGCAACAATATTTTTCTCATTTGCTTATACTGGCATTAGGAACAACTTCGATTTTCATCATTACTCCATGTCAAGGTCAAACTTCGGTAAAGCCCAACAGTCAAAATACTGATAATATTAGTTCCGTATCTTCAAATTCACCTTCGGCTATTCCATTGAGTGATTCTGCCAATTCTACTAATAACAAACAAACTATCGTGTCTGAGGCAAGTAATAACTCTTCTGCTGCTAATGCCAATATAACTGCAACGAAGCCAGAGCCACGGCTTCCTATATTCAGCAGAATTTTTCCCACACCTTCGATGCAGCAATAATCAATGGCTAATATTTACAGGATGTTCAACTTTATTTAGTGAAAATATCACTCCAGCAACAGAGACTCTAATTGTTCTCTTTTGCTGGGGTGAGAAGAATATAAACTTTTAGGCGTTGCTGAATTCAGCTATTGTGGAAGGTAGTGATAATTTTTGGGAAAGTACCAAATACCTTCCTTGATGCGGTAAAGTTGGCTTTACAGATAGTTTGGCTGCCACGGAATGATCTGGAAATGGGGCTTTAGACTATTAATTTTATTATTGGGGCTGTGGCTACTGTTGGATCTCGCTTCCCGCATGGGAGCAGATATTTTTTGGTTTCAGGAAGTCGGCTACCTCCAAGTATTTCTGTTAAAGGTAGTGACTCGTGGTGTTTTGTGGGTAGTGGTGGCTGGGGTAACTGCTGCCTATCTACTGCTAAACCTGGCTTTAGCACAACGGCTCAAATATTCTCAGTCTCTGAAGATTGAGGAAGTCAGGCGTGAGGAAGCAGAACTCACCAGTGAATTAACAAATTTTCTCAGTCCTCATTATCCAAGACGCAACGAAACCCGGACATTTGCGCCGCAATTTAAAAAATTGAGATTGCGCGGGTTATTACCCCTAATTCTGATACTGAGCTTGTTGATCGGGTTAATGCTGGCTCACTATGGCCAAATTGCTCTTTCTTACTGGCATTCTCCAGTTAATCAGGGTATTTTACCCATTCCTGCCCTATTTCGACTAGAGACAATCTGGCAACTCTTGAGGCAAATTGTCTCTCAAGTCTGGTATATCGGCTTAATTGTGGGAATAGCGATCGCAATTTTAATCTATCCTCAATTTTTATTAACTGCGATCGCGGTTATATTCAGTCCCATTTTTGCATTCATCCTATTCCAACACTGGCCAAAGGTGCTGCAATATTTCCACCCCACCCCTTTCAACAGCACTGACCCTTTATTTGGTCGAGATATCAGCTTTTATGTATTTTCCTTACCCGTTTGGGAATTGCTAGAACTCTGGCTGATGGGATTATGTTTATATGGTTTCGTCGCCGTTACCCTCACTTATCTTTTGTCGGCTGACAGTTTGAGTCAGGGGATTTTCCCTGGTTTTTCGCCCCAGCAGCAGCGTCATTTATTCGGTATGGGTGGTTTATTGATGTTGGTAGTGGCTTTGAGTTATTGGCAAAGCCGCTATGAACTCGTGTATTCTAGCCGTGGTGTAAGTTATGGTGCTAGCTATACAGATGTGACAGCCCAGTTGCCAGCTTATACTGTCTTGTGCGTTGTGGCTGTAGCGATCGCCTTTTACCTACTTTGGCGAACGTTTTTCTGGAAACCCAAATCTCAGTATCGTCACTTGGTATTTTCCGGGTTGGGGATTTATTTAGTATTAGTTGTAGCGGCTGACGTTGTTTTACCTACGGTGGTGCAATATTTAATTGTCGAACCTAATGAGTTGCAGCGAGAGCAACCCTACATTCAACGGACTATCGCCTTGACTCGTCAAGCGTTCGATTTAGAAGCAATCGATGCCAGAGGCTTCAATCCTCAAGGAAGACTGACTGAAGCTGATATTCAAAAGAATGACTTGACAATTCGGAATATTCGCCTTTGGGATCAGCGACCACTTTTAGAAACTAACCGTCAGCTACAACAAATTCGGCCATATTATCGGTTTCCCGATGCTGATATCGATCGATATACCCTAAAAACAGATGTAACTTCACCCCAAGCATCAGC
Source organism: Nostoc sp. NMS2 (assembly GCF_017115105.1). Classification (GTDB taxonomy): domain Bacteria; phylum Cyanobacteriota; class Cyanobacteriia; order Cyanobacteriales; family Nostocaceae; genus Nostoc. The sequence continues at coordinate 17,768 of NZ_JABXKH010000035.1, read as the reverse complement.
CCCCCAAAAGCCATCAGAACCTAAGCAGGAAGCAACAGAACGGCAGCAAGTACTGATTGCCGCGCGAGAATTAGACTACAATGCTGTACCACAAGAAGCTCAAACATGGGTTAACCGCCATTTAATTTATACCCACGGTTTCGGGTTTACTGTTAGCCCAGTTAATAAAGTTGGGCCTGGTGGACTACCAGAATATTTTGTCAAAGATATTAGTGATGATAGTAGCGCCCTCACAACTTCTAGTGCAGCCATTCGTAAAAGCATTCCCATTGGTCAACCCCGAATTTATTACGGTGAAATAGCCAATACCTACGTCATGACTGGCACAAGAGTTAGAGAGTTAGACTACCCGAGTGGTAGTGACAATGTTTACAACTCTTATGATGGTCTGGGTGGCGTTGAAATCGGTTCAGCATGGCGACGGTGGTTATTTGCCATGTATTTGAAAGATTGGCAGATGGTGCTGACGCAGGACTTTTCGCCAGAGACAAAATTGTTACTGCGGCGAAATGTCAAGCAAAGAATTCAAGCGATCGCACCTTTTTTGAAATTTGATAGCGACCCCTATTTAGTTGCTGCTGCTGCTAATCAAGATTTCCCCAGTAATCCCAGTTATCTTTACTGGATTATTGATGCCTACACGACGAGCGATCGCTATCCTTATTCAGACACTGGTAGCGATGGGATCAACTACATTCGTAATTCTATCAAAGTAGTAGTTGATGCCTACAACGGCAGTGTGAATTTTTATATTGCCGATAAGAGCGATCCAATCATTGCCACTTGGTCAGGGATATTTCCCCAAATGTTTAAACCGCTCAGTACAATGCCTGTTAATCTCCGCAGTCATACCCGCTATCCGGTGGACTTTTTCAAAATTCAATCTGAGCGGTTGATGACCTATCACATGACCGATCCCCAGGTATTTTACAATCGGGAAGACCAGTGGCAGATTCCTAATGAAATCTATGGCAGTGAACCCCGTCCTGTAGAGCCATACTACTTGATTACTACTCTACCCACTGCACCTTTTGTTGGCGAAGCTTCTCGTAGAGAAGAGTTTATTTTGTTTCTACCGTATACTCCCAGACAACGAACTAATTTAATCGCTTGGTTAGCGGCGCGATCGGATGGTGTTAATTACGGTAAGTTATTGTTATATACTTTTCCAAAAGAAAGGCTGGTCTATGGTACAGAACAAATCGAGGCGCGGATTAACCAAGACCCGGTAATTTCTCAGCAAATTTCCCTGTGGAATCGCCAAGGGTCGAAAGCCATTCAAGGCAATCTATTAGTAATTCCCATTGAGCAATCGCTGCTTTATGTCGAGCCAATCTATTTAGAAGCCACACAGAATAGTCTGCCAACTTTGGTGCGGGTAGTTGTGGCTTACGAAAACCGGATTGTCATGGCCCAAACTTTAGAACAAGCTTTACAGGGAATTTTTAAACCAGAAGTTACACCAGCCCCAGCAATTATTCGTCCCTTTGAAGAAGCAGCCCCACCTGGTTAAGAGATTATTTATAAAATAAAAATAAAATTTCTGTAGGGTGTTAAATAATTCGTAATTCGTAATTCGTAATTCGTAATTAAGTTTTGTGACGGGGATTTAGACCCCGACCCAAAACGCGCTGTCTGTAGAGACAGGGGACTTAAACCCCCAAAGTTCGTTAAGCTGAAAAGCATCTAAGTTGAATAATCAAATTAAATAAAAATCTTGTGGGGTGGGCAATATCTCTTTTGTTAGTGTAATAAATTATTTCTAGGAATTATTCATTAGCAGAACGTTCAAACACTACTGAAAGATTATTTGCTGGCATTTGGTAAATCTGTTTCAAGATGAAATGTTCTGCCCTAGCTGCTGCCACTACATCATCCAAGTTCCGCACACCCCATTCTTGGTTTTGGGTGCGTAAATATTCGTCGAAAGCTGCATTACTCGCTGCTGTATGTCCTCCATCTTGTTTGAAGGGCCCATACAAATAGAGGATACCTCCTGCCTTTAGGATACGGCCTGCCCCTGCCATTAGCCCCACACACGCTGACCACGGTGAAATGTGAATCATATTAATGTTGACGATGGCGACAATTGGCTCCCTATCAAGCCACTGAGTTACTTCCCCTTTCTCCACTGCCCAAACTGGCTCTCTAACATCTAGCTCAAGCGGTGGATAAACGTTATCACAGGCATTGTGTTCAGTCCATGCACTAATGCTGGCTCGTAACTCTAAATTTGCATCTGTTGGTAGCCACAGACGAGGACTTAGCCTGGACGCAAAAAAGACTGCGTGTTCACCAGTACCACTTGCTATTTCTAAAATAGTGCCACTTTCCGGCAATACCTGCAAAAGTATTTCTAGAATTGGTTCTCGGTTGCGCTCAGTTGCTGGTGCGTATTGTCGTGCGTCTTTTGGTGTCATTTTTATCGTGATATTTTATAATTTTTCTGGCATGGTACGCTTCCCAAGCGTAACAATCTAGATTGTCTTACCTATGTCCATTACAGTAATTCTTGACAAAAAAAGCAGTCACAGTTCATGTATCATCACTAGATACGTTCTTTTCGCATTGACCCAACTACTTTGACAGTTATATTTTAAACCTTAAACTTATATACGTGTTTCATGGCTCGAAAAAAATCACCTCCATTACAATCAACTAAAGTAACTCCATTAGCCCTCTCTCAATTACATATCCGCTTGGAGTTTTTAGAAACAGAACACAAATCGCTACTTAAACAGATTAAGAGAAAGCGAACGGAATTGAACAACTTTGTCGAGCAAATGCGAAGTTTTGCCACACAAATATTTCATCAAGCTAGTCCCCACTTCCAAAAGATGGCTGAGTTAGACCAGGATATTCATGCTCTATTTGAGGAAATTTTTACTACTAGAAAGTTTGGGAAACAAACCATCAAAAATATAGAGGCAGTTTACCTTCAACTCCAGTTGACAGGCATTATTAGTCCCAAAGCTCGTAAACAATTCAATACAGAGCTAAACGAACCATTTAATAATTCCGAATCCGAATCAGATTTTTCAGAGGAAGCCGCTGAAGGTCGCCATCAATATTGGCAAGCACAACAATCTGTAGAATCTCCCTCTGTAGCTAGAACAGAGGATAAGAGAAAAATTCGGGAAACATTTCTCAAATTAGCTGAAATCTTTCACCCTGATAAGGCAAGAGACAGCGAGACACAGATATATCATACAGAAATCATGAAATCAATCAATAAAGCCTACCAAGAAGGAGATTTGGCAAAACTTCTAGAAATTGAGCGAATTCAGCAAGTGGGAGAAGTTATTGATTGTAATAGCGAGGATGATTTAACTCGAAAATGTCGAACTATTGAACAGCAAAATCAAATTCTCCTCACTCAATATGAAAACTTGAAACGGGAACTACGTTTAGCAAAAAATACTCCAGAGGGAAGTATGGTAAGCGATTCTCGTAAAGCTGCTAAAAAAGGCATTGACTCTATGGCTTTGATGGTAGAAACAATAGAATCTCAAATAAATGCTATTTCTCAAATTCGGGATTTTGTTAAGGATTTTAGAGAGCAGAAGATCACTATCAAAGAATTTCTCGGTGGCCCACCAACTTTGCACTCCTTAGACGACGAAATTATGGAAGATATTCTTGAGCAAATGTTGTCAGAATTAATGAGATAGTAATTGATTATTATTAAATAATGGATTTTTTTGAACAGTATCTTACAAAAATAACTGAAAAATTAAGCTTCAATTGTGGCTCAGATGCGTCCACAGGGCGAACTCACGGCAGGGATATTGATGAAAAAATAGCCTAATACCAATTTTTTATGAAGCTGCATATAATTCGATCCCCCCTAGCCCCCCTTAATAAGGGGGGAACCGGAAAAACATCTATCAAAGTCCCCCATTTTAAGGGGAGCCACTGTGGTCTTGGGGTCTCCCCAAATGAAGCAAGTGGCGTGGATTTAGGGGGATCAATATATATATATGCAACTTCACATTAAATTGGTATAAATTATAAAACAATACGCTTGGGTTAGCGCCAAAACTTTAAACTGCGTAGGTTGGGTTGAGGAACGAAACCCAACATTTCTGCGGCTTTGTTGGGTTGCGCTTTGCTTAACCCAACCTACAATTTTTCATAAAACCAAGCATATTGAATGATAAAATGCCCAAATTCTTGCTATTAAAAATGATTATTCAAAAACTTCGCCTCTTTCAATAATAAACCATTCATGATACAAAACTGCTAGAAAAAATTTTTCACCTTTCAAGCGATCGCATACTGCCATAAATCCAGAGAAGAAAGGGTCATCATCATAGGTAGTATCAGACAAAAAAAGCGTTATAGAATTTTTGTCCGCGCTCCAAATACAACGTATTATGGTGATATTAGGATGATGTGATTTATCTACAGGTAATAATATTGGACATCCTTCCAATTCAATAAATTCTGGTTCTTCATATCTTAAAACAGACTCCCAATTTTCTGGGCCTTCATGTTTCTCAATAATCCTATCCCATCTAACTAACTTAATTTTTTCTAGACTTTCTGCTGATAAATCTGATAATTTCATTACTTCTACCTACTACAGCAAATTTAACTCAACTGACTCCGAAACTTCTGAACACTAATAGTTAATAAAACAACAGCAAAACCAAGCAATGCTAGAACATTCAACCACAGCACATCTAAACCAACTCCTTTGAGTAAAATACCTCTAACAATAGTAATGTAATGACGAAGTGGATTAAATAGAGAGAGGAATTGAAATAAAGGAGGCATGGCTTCAATAGGAGAGATTGCTCCAGAAGTTTGGATCATTGGTAAATTTATAAAAAAAGATGTGAGTAATACTTGTTGTTGAGAACCGCAAATAGTTGCCAACATAATGCCTAAACTAATTCCCACAAATACATATATACTTGATAAAGCGAGAAATAGCAGGAAACTTCCACGAAAGGGCAGGCTAAATACGATTGTTCCCAAGGTTAAAGCTAGTAGCACATCTCCCATGAGCAGGAATGCCAACGGTATAATTTTAGCTAATAAAATTTCCCAGTTACTAGAGGGAGTCATTAACAATTGCTCTAAAGTTCCTGTATCTTTCTCGCGCACAACGGTTACTGCTGATACTAATGTGCCGATTAATGTCAGGACTAAACCCATAACTCCCGGTACGAAAAACCAACTACTTGTGAGTCCAGGATTGTAAAGAAAAACGACTTCGGTTGAAACTGGCGGACTGACTTGACCCTGTACTAAGTTGAAATTATATTGTTGGATAATCTGATTAACATAGTTAGCAGCAATTCCAGCTGTATTTGCATTCACTCCATCGATGAATACTTGAATTTCTGCTGATTTTTTGGCTAGTTGGCGGGGAAAATCTGGTGGAATTATTAGCCCTACATCTAGCTTACCTTCTTCTACTTGGCAGCTTAAATCTTTTTCACTGGTTGGTACAGTTTCTATATTAAAAGTGTGATTGGATGTCATTGCTGAAACTAGTTCTCGACTGGCGGAGATATTGGCATAGTCAATTACACCCAGTCGTAAATTATGGACATCCGGGTTAAGTGCAAATCCGTAAAGCAATAATTGTACTGTTGGTGGCACAATTAATAAAACAACCAATTGCCTGTTTCGCAGAATTTGATTAATTTCTTTACGCACTAATGACCAAAATGGACTATCAAATAATTGCCAAATATATTTCATATATGGTTAATAACTAATGACTATTGACTAATTTGCATTCGACTTAAAAGCCGACGCGCGACGTTGAAAAATACAAATCCTAAAATTGCGAGCATGAGTAAGTCAAACCAAACTCCCGTCCATCCTGTACCACGCACAAAAGCATCACGAGTGATATCAATGTAATAACGGGCGGGAAATACGTTAGGCATTAGTGAAAGGGGAAAAGGAATATTACTCAGGGGATAAATAAAACCAGATAGCAATAAAGATGTAATAAAACCGACAAGAGAAACAATTTGCACTGCGGAATTTTGATTACTGGTGCGTACACCTATAAGTAAACCAAAGGAAACACTATCTATTAAAAATAGTAGAGTTCCCAGTAATAAAGTAATGGGGTTACTAATTACGCCGACATGAAAAATTATTGACCCTAATCCCATGACTATTAAAGCTTCTGTGATAGCAATTAGCAGGTAAGCCAGTCCTTTGCCAAGTAACAGTTCAGTTGCACTAATGCTAGAAGCATAGACTTGTAAAATTGTACCTTTTTCTTTTTCACGCACCATTGCGATCGCTGTTAGCAATGAGGGAAAAATCCACAACACGACACCGTATGTTCCCGGCACAATATACAGCGACTCCAATCTACCAGGGTTAAACCACAAGCGGATTCGCGGTGTAATAATATTTGTATCTGGTTGTAGTCCTTGGTCTTGCATGAAGAAATTAGTTACTCTTTGAATACTACCTCTCATTACACGAGCATTATTAACATCTGTGGCATCGATTAATACTTGCACCCTAGCATTTCTACCTGCTTGAATATCTCGGCTAAATTGGGGAGGAATAACCACTGCCGCTTTCGCAATACCCCTGTCAATTGCATCTCGTACTGGATTACCACCTGACCATTGCTTAGGTACAAATTGATTGGTGGCATACAACCGCTCAATATAACTGCTACTCAAATTTGTACGGTCAAAATCCTGGACAATCAGAGGAATATCCTTACTTTCTAAACGAATCGCAAACCCAAAAATCAATAGAGTTAAAAATGGCAATAAAAATGCTAAACCTAAAGTTAAGCGATCGCGCCGAAATTGCGCTATTTCCTTCACACATTGGGAAAAAATTCTTTTCATGTTCCTAATCTCCTACCGCACGTTCAACGATACCAATAAAAGCATCTTCCAAAGAGAAGGGAATCGGACGCAGAGATTCAATCGTAAGGTGTGCGGATTTTAAAAGCTGAGTTATTTGGGGAATTTCTGCTTCCGGGTTATCAAGAACAACGTGTAAACTATCGGCAAAAATGGAGACACGCCACGAATCAAGACGTTGTTTAAGTATCTTGGAAGCAGCTTGATTTTGGTTAACGATAATTTCTATAAGTTGTCCTGGTTGAGAAGCTTTGATAGAACTAGGTGAACCTTCGGCGGCGATTTCCCCGGCTACCATAAAACTCATGCGGTTACACTGTTCAGCTTCTTCTAAGTAGTGTGTTGTCACCAAAATAGCTGTACCATTGCGGGCAAAGTCATTAATCAGCTTCCAAAACTGACGACGAGCTAAAGGATCTACCCCGGATGTCGGTTCATCTAGAAATAAAATATCTGGTTCGTGCATGACAGAAGCGCCAAAAGCTACTCGCTGCTTCCAACCACCTGGTAATTGTCCGGTAAGCATCCGTTCTTGTCCCTCTAACCCACAGGTAGCAATTACCCAATCAATCTTTTCTCGCCTAAGTTTGCGGGGTACGCTGTAAATACCGCTATAAAACTCTAAGTTTTGCAGAATTGTCAGATCGTCGTAGAGGGTGAATTTTTGGCTCATATAACCGATGCGTCGCCGTAAGTCACGGCTACGCAGATTTCCTGTTTCACCACCAAGGGAAATGTCACCGCCACTAGCTGCTAGTAATCCACACAGCATTTTGATGGTAGTCGTTTTTCCGGCTCCATTCGCACCTAAAAGCCCGAATATTTCGCCATAGCGGACTTCGACATTAACGTTTTTGACTGCTTGGAAGTTACCAAATACACGGTTGAGATTGTGGGCGTAAATAGCGATTTGAGAAGAATAATTTTGAGGTTTGAATTGTTCCCTATTTCCTCCACGAGAACGAGGAAAGGACAAAAATGCTGGTGCTGAACCTTGTTGTCGTAGACGGGTGACAAAGACGTTCTCTAGGGTGGGTTCGCCACGTTCAATGCTGGGGTGATGCTGTTGTAATAGTTGATTCACTTGGGTTTCACCGAGAGTCACATCTTGAACGAGAACATCTAAGCGATCGCCAAATGTCTGCACATCGACTATATTTGTCTGCATATTCTGCAAGAGAAGTTTCTCGGCTATCTCTAGATTTGCTGTTCTGACTTCTAAGCGATGTAAGCCTAAATTGGCGCGTAATGCTGCGGGTGTACCAATTTCGTGAATTTGACCACTATACATCAGTGCGACGCGATCGCAGCGTTCAGCTTCATCTAGATAGGGTGTGGCGACAACAATTGTCATCCCGTCGGCAGAAAGTTCTGCTAATACATCCCAAAATTCCCGTCGGGAAACTGGATCGACCCCTGTGGTAGGTTCATCTAATAACAGCACTTCCGGTTGGGAAACCAAGGCACAACACAGCGCCAGCTTTTGTTTCATACCGCCGGAAAGTTGACCGACTAAGCGATCGCCAAACTGCTCCAAACTCATTAATTTTAAGTATTTCTGGCGGCGTTCCCGCAATAAATTATCGCTCACTTGGCGCAATCCCGCCGCATAACGCAAGTTTTCATCAATGCTGAGATCCAAGTATAAGGAAAACTGTTGTGTGAGATATCCCGTCCTTAAACGTGCGTCCCTTGCAGGCTGGCCAAATACTTGCACTTCTCCCGCCGTCGCTTCCATCACCCCACCTAAGATGTGAAAGGTAGTAGTTTTACCAGCACCATCAGGGCCAATTAACCCAAACATCTCACCCTGATTGACAGTAAAATCAATTCCCCGGACAGCAACTAGTTGTCCATAATGTTTATGTAAATTACTAACTTTAATAGTAGTGGTTGAGTGACTAGATAATTGCAGTGGGTTGGGAGTCGATAATTTCATCTGCTCACCTCTTTACCCTGGAACATAATTTCTGCATCTGCTGGCATTCCAATTTTGGCACAGGGCAAATCTGAACCAGAGTAGGGGTTTTCTGGGTGAAAGCAGCCAGAAGGGTTTTCTAACTGAATCCGCACGCCTACTACTTGCCTGACTCGATCTTTTTGGAAGTAGATATTTTCTGGAGTAAAAGAGGCTTGAGGATCGACAGCAATAACTTTGCCTATGAGGGGTTTTTCTGGCGCAGAATCAAGAAAGATTTTGGTTGTTTGTCCTAAGCGCACTTTCCCAATATCGCCTTCGGGAATAAAACCTCGCAAATATACTGTCTTGGGGTCAACTACTGTCAAAATCTTGGTTTGACTGCTAACTACAGTCCCGATCTCTGCACTGCGGGCAGTTACGACCCCATCTAAAGGACTAACAACATTTAAGTCTTTTTTTGAATCTTCTATTTGGGTAAGAATTTGCTGCTTTGATGCTAAGGCATCTTTTACTTTGGCGTGAGCAGATTTTACCTTTGATTGGGCAGATTTTAGTTGAGCAAAACTCTGATCTTTTTTTCTGTTTAACCCTTCTATTTGAGCATTGCGAATACCAGGATTGAAACTTGTAGTTTTAGCTTGAGTTAATGCCCCGACAACAGCGCGTAATTGTTCCTGTCCAGCATTTACTGCTGCTTTTCGTGCTTCTAATGTGGCTACTGCTGTGTCAAAGGTGGTTTGTGCTTGGTCAAATTGTTGTTGATCAATAGCACCTTCTGTTACCAGTTTGGCATAGCGATCGCGGTTCATTTTCGCTAATTTTACTTCCGCCTGTGCCTGCTTTGTTTGTGCTTGCGCTTGTAATAATTGTGCTTTGGCTGCCGCTACGTTAGATAGTGCCTGTTGAACTCTTCCTTGGGTATCTCCTTGAGATTGGTGAAAATTAAGTTTTGCTTCACTGATTTGGCTATCAATTTGTTCTATCCCACTTTCCACTTGAGTAGCATCGGAAATTGCTTGCTGTTCATCAGATTGAGCAGATGCAACCCTAGCCTCAGCACCCCGCAGTTGTTCTTGTAGCAGTTGGTCGTTACTGTCATCCAACTTGATTAATTCTTGCCCCTTTTTTACTGCTGCCCCTTCCCGGACTGCAATTGAAACAATTCTTCCCGAACGCTTCACCCCAATCTCAGTTTCGTAACCCTCAATCCTGCCACTCACTTTCAGTACATTTGCTGCACCTTGTTGTTGACTATGCCACAGGAAATAAATAATACCACCTGCTATAATTAGCAACCCTAGTAACAAAAAAATCAGTTTTTTCCGTTTCTGCTTAGATGCTGGCACTGGAACATTTATAATCCCTTCTGGAGATGTCGAGGCAGTCTGAGACATGGTATCACCGAATATTTTTATTATTAAATACTTACTGCGAATATCATACTAGACTGTATGGTATGATTTTCCAGAGATATACCAAAAAATTTACGATTCATATATGCCCAAACCCTCTGGTTCCCAACCTGAAACTTTATCTCGTTTAAGAGCCATGACTCAAAAACAGGAGCAAATTTTGCAAGGAGCCATGCAGATATTCTTGAGGGATGGCTATGCTGGAACTAGTATGGATCGGGTAAGTGCGGAAGCTAGAGTATCTAAGCAGACAATATACAGCCACTTTCAAGATAAAGAAGGATTATTCAAGGCGTTGATCGAAAGGGTAACAATTGCTAGTTTTCAGGGGATTTTTTGTGCAGAAGATTTGCATGGTGAGCCAGCAATTTTGTTACGTGAAATTGCTGAAATTTATCTGACAAAAGTTGCCGAAAATCCTGAATACTTAGCACTATTCCGCTTGATTATCACCGAGTCGCAACGCTTTCCAGAACTAGCAAAATTATATACTCAAACCGTGATTCAGCGTGGACGGAAAATGCTGAGTCAGTATTTTGCTTCTCACCCAGAATTAGGCATTACTGACCCAGAAGCAACAGCACAAATCTTTTTTGGTTCACTGGTATCCTATGTGATGGTGCAGGAAATGCTATATGGTAAAGAAATGATGTCATTGTCACGCGATCGCATTATAGATAGTTTAATGAGTTTGGTACTCGCCCATACAAGCAAAGATTACTAAAAGAATTGAAATTGAACTTAATTTTGAAGTGGTGCAACCCATTTAACAAAGAAAACTGGGAGCTATGGGAGCAACCGTTTGGGTTGAAGAAAGTAAAGTTTAGTGTCAAAGCAACTCCCCTTTAACAGGAGATTAGTTAGTTGATTATTATTGGTATTAATAGTTCTTATTCGGTTTACCGAACCGAGAAATTAGAGTAAACCGTAATATCTTTTTTACTGCCTAATTTGGTACGGCAATCATCAATTATTTTGTGATAATAACCGAATTTACAGAGTTGTTAGTTCATAATACTATAGAAATCAAAGCAAGGATTTAAATCCAAAGTTGATTGAGCAAAAAACTACTACGAGGGATAAATCAATATGTTATTTCGTTACAACTCTGCACAAGAATTGAACACTTTAGAAAGTTACATCAATGGCTTATTGGGAGATACTAAAGTCCCATCTACACGGTTTGAAAAAGGCTCGATCAAAGCTCCATCTGCTGAACTACAAGAAACTGATGATGCGATTTATCTGAAGCTAGAACTACCAGGACTGGAAGCTAAAGACTTAGATATTCAAGTCACTGAAGATGCTGTTCACATTAGCGGTGAACGCAAGTCTGAAACCAAAACCCAAAACAATGGCACTACCAAGAGCGAATTCTACTATGGTAAATTCCAACGTGTAATTCCTCTATCTGCTCGGATTCAAAATACTAATGTCACCGCAGATTATAAAGATGGTATTTTGAATTTGACATTGCCTAAGTCCGAGCAAGAAAAGAACAAAGTTGTCAAGGTTAATCTAGATCAACTTGCTGCTTAATTGATTGTGATAGAACTGCTCTACCTCCAATAATTGATTGAGATAGCTAAAAGCCCAGTTATAAGATGACTGGGCTTTTTTGTAAAAATTGTCTGTGAGGGAGCGATGCCGAACGCGAATGCTTGAATGGGTGGGGTGATTAGATTTATTTCACGAATAAATACTTATACTTTGTCTGATTTTTTGGGAAAACTCCTCAGTTAACAGTAAACTTATAGCCATGACAATTTCAGATGCACTACCAGCAAGTGTACCTACTGCATCTGAGGGCAAAGCATTACCAAAAAAGGAAAGCAACGTTCCCAAAAATAACCAAGGCCATTTCAATCGGAACCAAATACCAATGCCAATTAGTAGGACAAATATATTAACTACAATCGTGATAATTGGCGGGCCACTCAAGTTGGCAACATGATAGCGTAGAATTCCCGCAAACTCTATTGGAACTAGTTCCAGCCCTATATAATGGGTGGCAACATCTATTGTTGCAAGTCCCAATGCAGCGATCGCAGATAAAACCCGCACTACCCTATTAGCCCAACTAGCTCCGGCACGGTGAGCGAGTTCAACACCAATCACAATGAATAGCGGTACAACCAAATAATGTAATAGAAAGCGCAGCATACTGAGAGTTTTCAAAAGCTCTCCTTCACCAATCAGACTTCCTATTGAAAGAATGAGATTGTCATAGCTAATGCTCACCAGCACTATAGGCAACACAATCATGGCAAGGCTGGTTGATTGCTGCCACAGACGAATTGCCCAGCCTATTAACACCCATTCGATCAAGGCAAGACTTAGATGTGTTAGTGGATAAATGATTGACATAACTAATGTATTTACGTAGCTTCATGTATTCAAAGCACAAATATTGAGTGCTGAAGCTGATAAAGATAATTTGTACCTGGAATAAAACCTAGAGCGACTTATTCACCAGACTTGTGGCTGTAATTACGCTTGAACCTGTAATTTTTAATGCTAGTTAGAGGAAAGATTGCCTCCATCGCTGTATTTCAAAGCTACGATATCAACTAAAAAATGTATTTAATAGTACCCTTGAGGGTACTATTGAGTTGAGTTGTCATTTCATAACAGCTTCGATTTTTTCTCTCTTCTCTATGAGAGGCTTCCTTACGAGATACATATTCGCTTGAATGCAGTCATCAGTGCGATCGCTTTTGTCTAAAGTTCAAACAAGTTGGAATACTGTCTCCAAACGACTGGTAGATTCTGAAGAGCGATGCGCGAAGCGTCGGTCGGAGGCGATCGCACAAATAGATAACTCATAAAGGTTAGCTTTTTTCTGGTGGATCTACTTATAATAATTCCAGCATTCACCAATTACTCCCCATCACCTATGGCAATACTTCAACTGATTGAACCTGAAGTTAAAGATTTGGGTGGGTTTGTTGCTCGCCGCAGTTTGCCATATTCTCATCGTCAAATGGTTGGACCGTTTATCTTCTTCGATCATGTTGGCCCGTCTGTTTTGCCACCCAACAAAGGCATCGATGTTCGACCACATCCTCATATCAATCTCGCCACCGTAACTTACCTCTTTGATGGTGCTTTGATGCACCGCGATAGTTTAGGCACTGTGCAGGAAATTCAACAGGGTGCTGTAAACTGGATGACGGCGGGAAAAGGGATTGTACATTCAGAGCGATCGCCCGACATCGCTCGTCAAAATGAAGCTACCATTCATGGCATTCAAACCTGGGTCGCCTTGCCTGTAGAATACGAAGAAATCGATCCAAGGTTCACTCACTATCCTGCTGAAACCCTTCCTACCTGGGAAGAGAATGGCGCTATCATCAAACTCATTGCAGGAGTTGCACTTGGGTACACCTCACCAGTCAAAGTTTTCTCACCTATTCTCTATTTAGATGTAATACTGTCTGCCAATGCTCACTTTACTATCCCCACTGGTTATTCAGAGATGGCAGTATACAGCGTTACAGAAGGTTTGAGCATTAATGAGCAACCGCTAGAGCCATATCGCCTTGCCATCCTAGAACCAGTCGATGAAATCAGGGTTTCTGCTGCTGCTCCTGCTCGGTGTGTTGTTATTGGTGGTGAACCATTGGGTACACGCTACAAATGGTGGAATTTTGTTTCTAGCCGACCAGAGCGGATAGAGCAAGCAAAAGCCGATTGGCGAGATCGCCGCTTTGCTAACGTGTCAGATGAAACAGAGTTTATTCCACTTCCAGAAGTGATGATAGAGGCTAATCCTTTTTAGATTCAATTCGAGAACGCTTTCTCAGCAGTATTCCCAAAAAAGGTTTACCCGTGGTTGAATTATATGAAGATTAACATCAAATAAGGCATCACCGGGCCAGAAAAGGTTTGTAGTGGGGACTTTAGTCCTCATAATCAAGTTTCACGCCTCAGTCCAGAACTTTTACCCAACAAAGTGGGCTACTAGTACAGCACGGCGGAAATAAACCACCCATTCCAAATCAACGAAACGCTTACGCTGTATTCATTTTTAATTTTTAATTTTTAATTCCGCCTTGCGGTACTAGTACAGTACGGCGGAAATAAACAGACCATTCAAAATGTCTAAAACCCTTACGCAACGGTAATTACGAATTACGAATTACGAATTACGCGAAGCGGTACTAGTCTGTCAATAAATAATTGATGGATAAATTCCCTGTAGAGACGGCGATTTATCGCGTCTCTCTAACCGTCAAAATGAATTTGACAGACTACTACTTCCCTTAATTAGATGAAGTCGAACTAAGCTGTCGAAGAAACTCAATATTCAAATCTAACTTTTCTCCTAACCATAGAGAATAAACCGCGTGGTCTGCGACAGCATCGCCTGTCTCAGGGTGGACGAGAATATCTAATCCCTCACGATTAAGCATTAACCAAGGAACGACTTTATCAAACTGATTCGGTAAGAAAGCAACTTGATACATCCCTTTTGGATGGGGCCCAATGGGTTTATCAAACCAACGTCCGAGTTGCACGTCAAACCTAGCGCCCAATCCTTCACGTACACGCGCAGCTACATCCCGACTCGCAGCATCGAAGTAAACATGAGCATGAAAACCAGCGATCTCAATGGTATCTTCTTTCATAGAGCCACTTTTTGCTCTCAACTGTAATTTTGGGTAGCGGACTTTTTCTTTTTCACTGAAAAAGCGATGTCTACGACGGGCTACGCCTACGCTCAATTTTAGCCTAATACCGTGCAGTTAAGGATAGTCTGTGGAGATTTGACTCACAGAGGTCATTGATTGAGGTAACTGGGTAGATGAAAATAAACCACATAGTCAAGTTTAAATTGATAGGTAATACCAATTTAATGTGAAGTTGCACATATCTTGATCCCCCTAAATCCACGCCACTTGCTTCATTTGGGGAGACCCCAAGTGGAGCGACTGGCGTGGGCTAGGGGGGATCGAATTCTATGCAGCTTCATAAAAAATTGGTATAAGCAAGTTCGTAGTAAGGACTTTAGTCCTTCTTTTCTAAGCACTAAAGTCCTTACTACGAATGTCCAAAACTAGCTTGACAAAGTAGTAGTTAGTTAACGCTTAAATTACTTGTAGTTTTTTTGACAACTTCATCTTTTTTAACAGCAACTGAAAGATGCACAACATGAACCGAACAGGGAGCATGGTGAAGAACGTAGTTACTCACACTACCGAGAAATAGTTCCATTAGTCCAGAATGACCCCGCCGCCCCATAACAATTAGGTCAGCGCCATAACTATGGGCTAAATCACAAACAATCCGGCCAGGATTACCAACATTTTGTGTAAATTCTGCACTTACACCTGCTGTGTTAGCTTGGGCACAGAAAGATTGCAACATCTGGATTCCCAACTTTTTAAAGGTATCCCACTGCTTTTGGTATAACTCAAAGCTTTGACTGCTCAATCCTGGATAATAGTCAAAATTAGACATCATAGGTACGTAAGGGCTACCCTCTTCTTCTGGAGATAGGACATGCACTAGCATTAAGCTAGCTTGTGTTAATTTTGCTAAACTTAATGCTTCTTCAAAAACCTGTTGTCCTATTTCTGAGCGATCTAATGCAACTAGAATCTTTTTAAACATCATAATAGACCTCCTATTTCATTGGTAATTGGTCTTTACTGTTTCAGATTTCCAAATGCTGGATTGTCAAAAATGACTAATCCTTCAACTCTGTTTAGCGACTTTTGAATTTTAAATTTCTTAAAAGTTTTCACTCTATATTTATATTTATAGCAAAAAAATTTGAGGAACTTGTGAAGAAAGCAAATCTTTATCTTTGATTACGACGGATTGTCCTGTTGTATAATGTATAGCTTTATCTTGAGTAATATTTAATTTTGGTTGGCAAATATTAACGATCAAAAACTAGCTACTTCCACAGGACGTTCAACAGCTAATTTTTTACGATTGGTTTTGATTTGTTCAATTTTGTGAAGAGTTTCAGCAGTTAAATAACTTTCGCCACAATGATTACAGGTTATCACTGGAATGTTTTCTATTACTAGCAGGTCTTTACCCTTACCATAGGTTCTAGTAATTTGGCGGATTTTGACACCTTCACTTCCACAAATATCACACAGCATTTGCCGCTTTCCTGGTCTTAGGGTATGTATACAGCAATGTTAACAAGTGTTCCAGTTGGACTTAGCTTGGCAATTATTTCGACTTCTTCTACATCAAGAGTTAAACCTCTAATGTGATATTTCGATTCTGTGGTCACTTTATCTTTTTGACGTTCCAGTATTTCGTCTGTGAGCATACCTTGTTCAATGTCATAGATTGTTAGATTGTCATCACTCATTTCTTCTTCAGCGTGTAGCGTCATTAAATACTGACGAGAAGAAACTTTATCCCGCATTTGTTGCAAAATTTCATTGAACAAGGTGGTAATCTCAGACGAATTGGACTTTAACAGTTTACAGCGATCGCATGGATTGACCTCTCCCCCAACCCCTCTCCGAAGCGGAGAGGGGAGCCGGATTTCTCCCCCTTCCCTTGTAGGGAAGGGGGTTGGGGGGTTAGGTCTGTGTGCGAAGTGCAAAGGTGCGATCGCATACAATTTCTTTTATCGAGGCCATACTTTAATCGCAATCTTAGCTAAAGATTCAGCGCGACTTTTGATTTCCTCTTCATTCCAAACATTTACCTTATGAAAATATTGGTTCAAAGTCACATTACTAGTCCTTAAAATCTTCAATTTCTCCTCAAAGGATTTGTTAGATAATTCAGAGTTATATTGTGTTAACGTGAGATTACCCAAAGTGTGAAGCCATTCCTTATGAGCCTTGTTATAATTTTCGCCTAGCATTTCTTGCCATTCTTTACGTAAAGGTGACTTTTGGGGCATAATATGCTCAAGACTCATAGGCTGAGTATCAACACGCTCCTTGCTCAGAGATTGTTCTATACTTTCTAATAAAAACTTCACACGTTCATTTGCTGTCGAGCTTTTAGGATTATATAGAGCTTCATTGATGATATGCTGACAGAATAAGTTGTCATCAGGAAATACTTGAGCTTTATCGAAACTAATTAGAACTTGACGTAACCCATTTACTAAATCTTCAGGATTTGTTTCCTTTACTTGCTTATACAGATTGTTAAATGTTATTCCTAAAGCTCTAGTAGGAATCCCAACAATCCAACGGCGTACAAAGTAAGATTCTAAATATTGTAGGATTTTCTCAAAATCTTGAATAGATAAGTGTTGTGCCTCATATTCATAATAAATATTCAGGAGAAATATATGACAAGTAGTGAAATCCAATTTTTTTAATCGCTGAAACCAATGCCTTAGTTTTAGTTCTTGTTCTTCATCATCAAAATTAAGACGTAGATAGTAATTGGTAAATTTTATAAGGTTATGCAACTCAGCCTTGATACCTAATTCTGGTTTTTCAAAGCGTTTAGCCGATTCATCAAAGCGTTGTTTAATCAGGGTTAGCGCGTCTCAAAGCCTATTGACAAGAGGACTTGCCTGATCAGCAATCTTTGTTGGAAACAAAGTGACACCATCCGAGGTAGGGTAAGATTTAATTC
>NZ_JABXKH010000181.1 GCF_017115105.1 Nostoc sp. NMS2 | reverse complement strand
ATGGGGCATGGAAAAGAGGCAGAGGGGCGGGGGGCAGGGGGAAAACTCTTCTCCCTTGCTCCCTGCTCCTCATCTCCCTCATCTCCCTCATCTCCCTCATCTCCCTCATCTCCCTCATCTCCCCCATCTCCCCCATCTCCCCCATCTCCCCCATCTCCCTCATCTCCCCATTCCCCACTCATGAGCCTTTGTATCAATCCCGTTTGCCCTACACCAAATCACCCAAATAATAATGAACAAAACCGCTTTTGTCAAAGTTGTGGTTCCCATTTGGAATTGCTAGGGCGTTATCGGGTGACGTGCCTGTTGAGTGACAAAACAGGGTTTAGTAAAGTTTATGAAGCATGCGAACAAGATACCCCTAAAATCCTCAAAATACTCAAAGAGGATTTATCAGGCAACACCAAAGCAGTAAAACTATTTCAGCACGAAGTAACTGTGTTGGAACAACTCAAGCATCCCGGCATTCCCAAAGAAGATAGTTACTTTCAGTATCAAACCCGAAATGGTTTAGTGTTACATTGCATTGCAATGGAAAAAATCGATGGGTACAACTTAGTACAGTGGCTACAGCAGAATCGCCCCATTTCCGAAGAACAAGCTGTAACTTGGTTAAAACAATTAGTGGAAATTTTGGATTTAGTGCATGGTAAACAATACCTACATCGGGATATTAAGCCATCTAATATCATGATTAGATCCCCCCTTGGGAAGGATTGGGGAGATTTGGTACTGATTGATTTTGGCACAGCCACTGAAATTGACAGAACCGAACCAGACCAACTTAGCAATGGTGACGGGATGACAGCACTTATGTCATCTGGCTACAGCGCTCCAGAACAAATGAATGGTCAAGCAGTACCGCAATCAGATTTTTTTGCCTTGGGACGCACCTTTATATTTTTGCTAACGGGACACCATCCCTTAGATATGTATGATGTTCAACAAAATGTATTGCACTGGCAAAATCATGCCATCGATATCTCACCCTTACTATTGAATTTAATTGATTGGCTGACAGCAGCAGATATAAAAAAGCGTCCTGCTAATGCCCAAGAAATTTTGCAGCGCCTAGAACAAATTGAAGAAGGCAAAAAGTTCTGCTCAGATGACGATTCAACCCCACCTAAACCTCTGCCACTTGCAGAAGTGGAGGATTCAGAGCCAAGCGTTTTGTGGTCGGAGCAGGAACCAGAAAATAGTATTCCTCCTGCCTCTGTTGTTGAAACCCAGCTAACAGAACCTAATCCTGAAAATATTAATTTAGTAATCGATTTGAACACAGAGCAGTTGTCCCCGCCAATTCCTAAAACTTTATCATCCCCACAGAAAGAGCCAGAAGAAGTACCACTACTGAAATTTTTTGCAGGGTTACTAGTGATATTAGGATTACTTAGTATAGTGGCTTTAGCAACGCGAAACTCAAAATTTACTGTGAAGTCAAATTATGGGCAATCTCCCGAAAAAAAAGGTAATATCGATTATTTTTCTTATCAAGAAGGTAGAGATAGCCAGGGGAGGAGAGCCGAATTTAATATAGCTGTTTTATCACTAGAATATAAATGGCTTTTAGGTAGCAATTTTCAACTTAAATATAATGATGAAATTATTAGTATAGACCTTTTAAAGTTGAACTTAGAACAAGAAGGGATACAAAAGATAATGGATGAACCCAGTGAAATTATCTCTGTAGGTACAGCTTCTTGTAAGGGTAATATAGCAGTTCAACAGCGAATTGCTTTAGAACGTTCTAAACAAATTCAATTTTTAGTAAAAAAAATATTTATTAATACACCAACCGTCAAAGGTTATAGAATATTAAATTTGGGACAATTTCAACGGAGTGATTGTCAGACAATTCAGGATTTAACTAAATATCAGACAAGTATTATAATTATTGGTGTTAAAAAGAAATCCGCAGGTGTAATTCTCGATGAAGCGCTACGGGATAGGTTAGAAAAGAAACCTTTTGCTGATTTTAAGTTAGAAGATTATTCTTTAGGTACGGCAGAAAAGTTTAAGACGATACCAAGTAATTTATAAAGTATATGAATGTATAGGTTTAGCCCATCATATATATCGCCACTTTAGCCATAAACTAAAACTATGGTCATCTACATCCCCTATGGCTAAAGCATATTAAAATTTTCTCAATATCTTGTGGGGTGGGCAACATGAGCGCCCTGGTTATGCAACTCGAATGCTCATTAGCTTATTCAAACTTCCTCAACTTAGTAGATGATTTTATAAATTCGTAGCGAAAAAATTGCCACACATAAAACCTTTGCGTACTCTCTGCGCTCCATCATCCTCAATTCTGCACGGTTTGACGCAAAGCTGTACTTAGCCAAATCATTGGATGGGATTTTTTTCTTGAATGTTAGCTTATTTAAGCTCCCATCCCAGAATACCTCTTCAAACCCGCACGCCAAAGAAAGCGATTCGCACCCAAAAACACTAATATCCAACCAGACATTGACCAAAATCCTCGCCCTATATCCACAGGTAGCCCTACCAAAAGACTTGCAGGAAAATCAATTAAATAGGGAAAAGGCGTAAACATCACTATTTTCCGCACAGGTTCTGGAAAAATCTCTAAAGGTGCTATCAAACCAGATAAAAATAGATAAAACAACAACCAAAAATTTTCTAAAGCACTAGCCCGTTCTGTCCAAAAGGCGAACATAGCAAAGGTGTACTGAATCGTAAACCGCAAAACAAAAGCTAGCGCCACTGCCAATGTAAACAGCAAAAATCTACTCAAACTTGGTACCCAAAAAGCTTGGGAATAAAGAAGAAAAAATAATGCTACTAATAAAAAAGCAAACGTTAGCCGAGCAAATCTTTCAGAAATATGCCCTGCAACATGATGCCATACTGGGTCAAGTGGTTGTAGTAACTTGGGCGAAAGCTTGCCTTCTACAACCTCTTTTTCAAAGTCCCAAATTACCCAAACAACCGTGAATTGTCTAACGATGAAAACCGTAATAAAGTAACGGGCAAAATCCACAGGTGATAGCCCAAACTGCCCGCCTTGTGCTGCCTGTATCCAGATACCCATGAGGATAATCGGCAAAGATCCAGCCAAAACCCATAAGATTAGTTCTGCTCGATACTCAACCATATAGGCGTAGTATACTGACAGCAAAGTTATGGCTTTTCTAATCATCTTTTTCATTTATAGTGCATTCTCCCCTTGGCAACTCTATTTCTGGCAGCGATCGCTACACAACACCTGCCTGAAAAACTCGGCCAATTACTTCTTCTACAGGCGGTTCAGTGACAGTTAAATCAATTACCTCTAAATCAGTCAAAATTTTCGATACTGTACGGGTGAGCGCCTCTCTAGATACCATAAAATGAACCGATCGCCCTTCTAAGAGTTGCACATCTCCATAAGTCATAAGTTTTTCTATCGGTAGGGGTTGGGCTAACTCTATGTGGACTTCCCGGTAAGGAGCAAAACGTTCTAGTAGTCCATCTAAACTACCGTCATACATCAGGCTTCCTTGGTGAATCACCAACACTCGTTGACACAAAGCTGTAATATCAGCCATGTAATGACTCGTTAACAGCACTGTAGCTTGATAACGCTGATTGTAGTCGCGCAAAAAATCGCGTACCGCCACTTGAGCATTTACATCTAGTCCCAGAGTCGGTTCATCTAAGAATAATACGTGGGGACGGTGCAAAAGTGCTGCTAGCAGTTCTGCTTTCATCCGTTCACCCAAAGATAGCTTTCGTACTGGCTGGTTAAGTTTGCCTTCTAGAGAAAGCATCTCTGTTAATTCTCCTACCCGTCGTTGGAACTCTTTATCAGAGATGTTGTATACAGCAGCATTAATTCTCAAAGAATCCAGCGCTGGTAAGTCCCAAATTAGCTGCTGCTTTTGCCCCATCACCAAGGTAATTTTTTGCAAAAATGCTTCTTGACGATGAAACGGAATTTGTCCAGCAACTTTGACTGTACCGCTAGAAGGATGAATCAACCCCGTGAGCATTTTTAGTGTGGTGGTTTTGCCTGCACCATTTGGGCCTAAAAACCCCACTACTTCACCAGGGGCAATTTCAAAGGAAACATCCTGAACTGCTTTTATTGAGCGGTAGGTGCGGCGGAAAAGGTGGGTGATTGTACCTTTAATACCCGGACTTTTAACCGCCACTGGATAAGATTTACTCAGATTTTCAGCAACGATGATTGACATATTTTCTATATTAGAAACACAGTTATAGAATTCCTATTTGATTACTGAACTTACTTGCGTAGGGAGGGAATAGGGAATAGGGAATAGGGAACAGGAAAGAAGGGAATAGATATGTACTGAGTTTTTTCAAAAATCAAATACGAGTCCTATATATAGCGTTTCCTAGTCTGCTGAGGTACAAATCTCTGCGTACCTTTGCGCTTTACTTTGCGTCCCTTTGCGTTTCAAAATATTATCTGTACCTCACTTAACTGGGAATTGCTATAACGCTCTTCTATCACTCTTGGAGAAAGAAATTGCTGCAAGGCTTACGAGACTTCACTTTCCAGGTTTCGGCTACATTTTTGAATTTATATTAGAAAATAAAGCCTCAAATCTTGATTTAGTCATAGTTTCAGTTTTCTGCTTCGATTATTGTTTTCTGAGAGTGATGAAAGAGCGATAAGTAAGTGGGCAAGAATAAATAAAACTATTTTACGTAATATTAAATCAACTAAATAGCTTCCTGTAAGGGCTGAAGCCTTTACTACAAACCTTTAATTATTTACACCCACTTACTTACACAGGTAAACACACACAAATCATTTGTGTTTGGCGCTGTTTATAGCAGAAGTCATTCAATTTTAGATTTGAGATTTTTCCTTCAATCCAAAATCCAAAATTCAAAATCTAAAATGGTTTTACCGCAAACGTCCCGATCGCAGTGTACTGATAATTAACCACAAACCCAATAAACTAGCAACGGCAAACAGGATGGTGCTTAAAAAAGATAGCTGACTTGTCTGCGCTCTCGTGGAAATAATTGCTGCACCCATAATCAGCGAACCCACCAGTATACTAAAAGAGAGTCGGTTAGCGGCATCGTCCATTGTGCGCCGCACGCCATCTAAACCTCGCAGCGATAGATTCCACTGTAAGGTTTCTGAGGTAACTCGGTCTAAGAGCAGTTCTATTTGGCGAGGAGATTGCAGAGAGAGACTTTTAATATCTAAGGCTGTTCGTAATAGCGATCGCACTGGATTATCGCCCAATAGTTGCCGCCGAAACAAGTCTGTAATTAATGGTTTAACTTCATCGAAAAAATTAAGCTCTGGGTTGAATGTCCGCGCCACACCCTCTAAATTCGCTAGGGTTTTGGCATACAATCCCATATTGCTAGGTAATCTAATTTTATTGTTACGCGCAACTTGTAAAACTTCATAAATTATCTGACTGAAGTTTATTTGCGTTAAGCTGACATTGTGATACTTTCGCAACATGCGATCGTAATCATTTTCTAACCGTGATAAAATAACTGGTTGAGCAGAATCTGATAACTGTAAAGTTAATTGGGCGCATCTTTGAGCATCTAAATCAACGATCGCTAACAACATTTCTGTTAATATCTGCTGTGTACGGGGATCGAGTCTTCCCACCATGCCACAGTCTAACAGAGCAACCCGCCCATCTTTGAGATAAAACAAGTTTCCTGGATGGGGATCGGCGTGAAAAAAGCCATCAATATATAGTTGCTGAAAAAATACCCGAAATAACAAAGTAGTTATTTCTTTACGCTCTACAGTAGGGTCTTTCCCATTATTATTGTTGTCCAAATCCGCCGCCAGGAATGGTACTCCATCTAACCATTCCATCACCAGTAATTTTTCTGTGGTCAATTCCCAGTTAATCTCCGCAACCACTATTTGCGTAGGATCAAACCAGCGACTTTTAGATAAGTTGCGCCGCAGTTGGTCTGTAAAACCCGCTTCCCGTGTAAAATCCAACTCGGCTTCTAAGGCTTTGGTAAATTCTTCAGCGATGGATTTGATTTCGTAGGTTTGCCCAAACTCAGTCCGCGCCACTAAATCGGCAATACCTTGAATTAAAGCAATATCTTGGGCAATAGTCAGATCAATTCCCGGACGTTGCACTTTTAGAGCAACTTCTCGACCGTCCGCTAATGTAGCACGATGTGTCTGGGCAATTGATCCCGCCGCTACTGGGATCGGGTTAACTGTGCTAAAGGTTTCTGCTAGTGGACGTTTTAATTCTTTGCGAAGGATTATTTCTATCTCTGACCAAGGGACTGGCGGTACTTCATCTTGTAAAGTTGATAGTTCCTCAATGTAGGAGGCGCTGAGTAAATCTGGACGGGTAGAAAGTAGCTGCCCGAGTTTAACATAAACTGGCCCCAAATCTACTAGGATATTTTTTAAAACCGCAGGTGTAGGTAGCTGGGGTTCATCAGCTTTGCCACCAGTAAGCAACCTTCGCATATAGTCCCAGCCATTGCGAAGGAATACTTCCAGAATTTCTCGTTGACGGGGAACAGTTTGAGTGAGGAACATTTTTGTAAATAACTGCAAAGACGCAGGGAGTTAAAGAGGTAAGCAGCAGGGAATGACAATACAACCGAGGTTGGCTCTAGCTTTTAAAGTTTTGCTAGCTGCGCCACAGTCTTGGAATCTTTTTATGGATGATTGTACGGCTTCGTGGAGTTTCTGTTCACTCAGCATTTGTTTGACGTAATTAGAGCAGGAATCCCCACCGTGTAATAAGCGATGGGAACAACTAAATCCTTTGGAAGGAGAAATATATTTTTGATAGGCTGTAATAGACTTGATGGCCATTGTCTTGGCGAGAGGATCAAAGCTAATAATGTCCATAGCTGTCAGATAAAAGAACAGACAGTCAAGTTATAATGGGAAAATAGACTTTTTAGCCTCTGCCAAGGGTTCTAACTTTTATAGCAGGTCAGTAAATCGGGAATCGCTTTGGAGAATTTTAAGGATCTGCTTAATTTCCTGGGTACGTTCTTTCTTGACAACGAGAGTGACATTGCGATCGCGCACAATCACCACATCCTCTAAACCAATTGTAACAACTACATCCTCTGGATTTGAGGCATAAATAATCGCCCCCTGCGTATCTAGCCCTACGTGGGTAGCGAGTTCTACATTGGGATTCTCTTCTGTTTTGAGTAACCGCTCGATCGCATTCCAATCTCCTAAATCATCCCAACCAAAATCAACTGGCAAAACGTATGCTAGAGTTGTCTTTTCCATTAAGGCATAGTCTATACTCTTCTTAGGCAACTGGGGATAGATATCAGGACCATGTTGTTCTAAAGGTTCGATAATTTCTGGAGCATGGGTATGTAGTTCCTTGAGAACAACCCCCGCCCGAAAAACGAACATTCCACTATTCCAGCTAAAACGTCCCGTAGATAAAAAAGTCTCTGCCGTTTCGCGGTCGGGCTTTTCAGTAAAGCGGTTGACGTGATAAGCTGGCAACTCATTGAAGCTACCTATCTTTTCACCTTGTTCAATGTAGCCGTAACCGGTTGATGGAAAAGTAGGCTTGATCCCCAGTGTAACGATCGCTGCTGTGCTTGCTGCCAGTTGCGTAGCCGCGCTTAATGTGTGGGCAAACGCTTCTTCGTCAGCAATCCAGTGGTCAGCAGGGAAAAAGCCAATAACAGCGTCTTCTCCATAGCGCTGTTTGATTTCTAAACTTGTCCAAGCAACGGCTGCGGCAGTGTCTCTGCCTTCCGATTCAATCAGCAAGTTTTCAACTGGTAAATCGGGTAGTTGTTGTCTTACGCCTTCAGCTATCTGACTAGAAGTGATAACCCACAAGGAATCCCACCCGCCACCGAGTTCAATCAATCGATCGGCGGTTGCTTGTAATAGACTTCTAGAGCTACCATCAAGACTTAAAAATTGCTTAGGTCGGTCTTTGCGGCTTAGGGGCCAAAAACGTTCACCTTTACCACCTGCCAGAATTACGGGGAACAATAAAGTATTCATGTTGTCATACACGCCTACCGAAGAACATTATAAGTTTACAGTGAGCCTTTCCACTGGCAATATCTGTAGCTTGGATTAACATACTTTTAGGGAGTGGTTGAGTGGGGAGATAATTGTGATAAAACAAGTCGAATGGTCGGAAAATCCGGTTACATCTCAGCAAGTAGTAGAATTTGAAACTGAGGTGCGATCGCAGCAAATTCAACGCACGGAAAATCAGGTAACGCCTGCACCAGTAGCCGACTCAGAGGAGGAGGATGTCGAACTAAACCAGCCAGCAAATCCGAACCGTAGCGTCGTCGAATCTGTGGGCGCGATTCCCAATCAGCTTTACGAGAGACTGGGCTTAACCATGCCTCGTTGGTTGCTGTGGATCATGACGGTTGTCATCGGCATCATCTTATCTGGGCTGCTAGTTTCGACGTTAGCACTGTGGACTCCTTTGTGGAGCAACCTCGATCGAACAGATGAAGATTTAGGAACTAATGCTAAAGACGAGTTAAAAATACCGCTACCAGGGGAGTTGTGGAGCAAACTTTCCCAGTATCAGCTTTCACGACCCATGAATATCTTAATTATGGGGATTGAACCAGTTAACGGTACTGTTGATGGTTCACCAGAAAGCTTTGCTGGCAAAAGCGACTCCATGCTGTTAGTAAGGCTTAACCCTAGTGAAAAATCTGTACGGGTGCTTTCCATTCCTAAAGATACGATGATTGCCATCCCAGAAAAGGGAGAAAAGGGATTAACTAAGGTATCTGATGCCAATGCCAAAGGCGGCCCAGTCTTGGCAGCACGGGTAGTTAGCCGTACCTTAAACAACGCCCCAATCGATCGCTATATTCGTATTTCTACTAGCGGCTTACGGCAGTTAGTCGATCAGTTAGGCGGGGTAGAGGTTTTTGTTCCCCAATCAATGACGTATAAAGACTCCAGCAGTCGGCTGTCAATTAATTTAGTCAGTGGCTGGCAAACCCTCAACGGCGAACAAGCAGAACAGTTTATCCGGTTCCGCGAACCAGGTTTGGGAGATTTGCCGAGAGTGCAGCGTCAGCAAGCACTAACAGCAGCATTGCTGCAACGCTTAAATAGTCCTACCATCTTACCTCGGTTGCCTCAATTAACTCGCTTAATGCGAAAATATTTTGATACCAACCTGAAGATGGAAGAAATGATGGCGTTGGTGAACTTTGGCCTCAACCTAGATCGAGATAATTTCCAAATGACGGTGCTGCCTGGTACGTTTAGCCGTTTTAGCAAAGACCCTGATAGCTATTGGCTAAATATGACTGGACAACAGAGCCTCTTGAATGATTATGTTGGGGTAAATGTACCTGGTCTGAAACCAGATATGCGTCAGGTTCCTAACCTCAAAATTGCTATTCAAAATGCCTCAAATCAACCTCAGCTAACTGAAAAAGTTATTGCTTATCTGAAACAGAAAGGCTTTACTAATATTTACAAAGTGCCTGATTGGCCAGATACCCAACGTCAAACTCAGATTATTGTCCAAAAAGGCAATCGGCGAGTTGGTGTTGATTTGCAAAAAGTCTTAGGCTTGGGTCAAATTGAGGTGTCAGCGATTGGTGATTTAGAATCTGACCTCACAATTCGGATTGGTAAAGATTGGAAATAGTCATTGGTCATTAGTCATTAGTCATTAGTCATTAGTCATTAGTCATTAGTCATTAGTCATTGTTAACTAACAGAGGACAAAGGACAAAGGACTAATGACAAAGGACGAAGGATAAATAATAAAGTTATGAAAAAGATTTTACTGCGATTTTTAGGTTTGATTGTAATTCTGATACTAGCATTCTGCTGGATAATACTTAATCCCAAACCGGCTTTTGCTCAACTAAACACAATTAACTACAACAATATAAATTTAGAAAATCGTGATTTCTCTAATGCTGATTTAGCAGGTGTGACTTTTGTCGCAGCAGAAATGCGGGGGACAAATTTCCAAGGAGCGAATTTAACCAACGCAATTCTTACTAAAGGAGTTTTGTTAAAAGCAAATTTGGAAGACGCGAACTTAAGCGGCGCTTTAGTCGATCGCGCCACTATGGATGGTGCTAACCTGAAAAATGCCATCTTTACTGAAGCAACTTTAACCCGCAGCCGCTTTTTTGATGCTGATGTCACTGGTGCTGATTTTACCGATGCTTTGATTGACCGTTATCAAGTGTCGCTGCTGTGTGAAAGGGCAGATGGGGTAAATCCGGTTACGGGTATGTCAACACGAGATAGTTTGGGGTGTAAGTAAATAATCTCACAACCCATCAAAATTAATGCGATAGACCACTAGCTTTTCTATGCTTAATTTTCAATATCCGATCCCTAAGGGAGCATCCACTTTTGGAAGAAACACCGGGCGATTGGAAATCGCGGCTACACAAACGAAGTCCGCCTTCGCGGACTCTCTGAAACCCGCGAAGGCGGGTTTGGTTTGTATAGCCCCAGACTTCTAGTCTGAGGGCAATCCGCCAAAAGTGGATGCTCCCATCCCTAATCCCCACTCCCCTTAATTAATCCATCACAGATAACACAGCTTTCGGCAATAACTTATCTTTAAACCAAACAATTCTGGCGGGGACATCATTTAATTTTACTCCCGCCTTTTCTAAATTAAGTCGCTCAGAAATTGCCAAAATCAAATCATCACGTTCAGCTCGTCGCACCTGAGAAAACTTTTTTTGTAAATATTCTGGTCGCCAATAACCAACAATTTCTAATAAGAAAGTGCGTCCATCAGAATGCACCAAGCGAAAATCGGGAATCATCACACTACCAGGAATTGGTATTAAATCAACTTCTCGTTCTAACGCCCAACCACTTTTCAACGCATCCCATTTATCAGCAAAAGATGCTTCTAACATACTATCGTAGGGCTTCCCTGGTGGATAGTGGGATACCAAACCACATTCAGAATTGAGGGTGAAACGTCCAGTTTTCCAAGTATTTGTATAAGCATCGCGGGTTTGGAGAATGGACGAAAGACTCCATTTAGTAACGTGAAGTAAAGCGGGAATAAGTTTAGCGATCGCTAACCCATATCGCGTACTAGGATTAAACAAACTCGTCGGCCCGTCAATGGTAATGGTAAACCCGTGGTCAGCATCACCTTCAATATAAGCCATCAATTGAAACAACTTCAGATAGCGAAATAACAGCTTATATTCACCCGGAACATTGCGGTGAGCATTTAACACCAGTTGACTGGCCTTATAAAACACGCCCTGCACCTGAGATAAGTTATATCTATTTAACAAATCTGGCGCTGTTGGTGCATCAAAAACAGTCAAAATTTTATTTTCAGATAAATCAGCATATAGTCCATTCCGAACCTGTTCTAATAAAACTTCCCGCTCAAGTTCTTGAGTTAACTCATCAGCAACTTTACTCAGAGTAACTTGTGTTGATTCCCGACTAGAAACAGACTTTGCAGCCAACGAAAACACCCGTTCTCTTAACATTTGTGGTTCCAAAGGACTAACCACCTCAAAAGTGCAAAAACTGCTTTTGAGAATATAAGCCAATCCCCGCTTCACCCGATAATCTGTAGAATCTCCTTCAAAATCAGTCAGTTGTCGCTCAAGCACACCTTGAGTCTTCCCCACTGCTGATTGAAAATAATTAATTAACTCAATCGCCAACTCCGAAGTTTTTTGATCAATCTTCAATCTCTTCGGAATGATCTCCTCCCCGTTTTGGCGATGCATCAGTAAATCTGTCGGTAACATCTGCTGAATTTTGGATTTTAGATTTTGGATTTTGGGTTGAATAATTAATTTCTAACTGTTCCGCAGCCTTCAAACTCCGTTCCTTCCCACTCCCATAAACAACCTGCAACTTCCCCTTCTTCTCCTCTCTGCGTCCTTGGCGGCTTGGCGGTTCGTTATTCCTCTCCCCTCTTCGCCTAGCCGAAGTCCCCTCTTCACTCGTATCCTCCGCCACCACCTCATACAAAATCGCCTGCTTATTCTCAATATTTCCCTTCCGTAAAATCCTTCCCAATCGCTGAGTATACTCCCTAGCCGAACCCGTCCCCGATAAAATAATTGCAACAGTTGCCGCCGGCACATCAACCCCTTCATTCAACACATGAGAAGCAACCAAAGTATTATATTTCCCCTCTCGAAACTTGGTTAATATCTCATGCCGTTCCTTCACAGGAGTTTGATGAGTAATTGCCGGAATTAGCAACTCTTGAGAAATGCGGTAAACTGTCGCATTATCAGCAGTAAAAATTAAAATTCGTGCCGGATAATGTTCTGCCAATAAATTAATCAAAATTCGCAACTTCCCATCAGTACCCAAAGCGATATCTTTCGCTTCTCGATGTGCTAACATAGCTCTCCGTCCCGATTGCGATCTAGCACTCATTTGCACGAACATTTGCCAACCTTGCAGACTCCCCAAAGAAATCTTCGATTGCTTCAAAAAGTCGTTGCGGGTTTGAATTAACTGGTTGTATCTTTCTCGCTCCAGTTGCGATAACTTTACCTTAATTTGGACAATTTCATGTTCTGCTAAAGCCTTCCCCGCTAAATCTTCGGCGCGTTTGCGATATACTTCTTCACCAATAAGGATATTTAAATCAGCGTGTTTACCATCAGTGCGTTCTGGTGTAGCAGAGAGTCCTAAGCGATAAGGTGCGATCGCATATTCAGCAATCACCCGATTAAAATCTGTCGGTAAATGATGACATTCATCAAAAACAATCAACGCATATTTATTTCCCAAGGTTTCGGCGTGAATTGCGGCACTATCATAAGTTGCAACTAAGATAGCTGTTCGATCTCGCGAACCACCCCCCAATAATCCCACCTCAGCATCAGGGAAAGCCGCTACCAAATGTGCGTACCACTGATGCATTAAATCTAAAGTTGGCACTACAATCAGCGTCGTCCGTGGCGTTGACTGCATCGCCATTTGCGCCAAATAAGTCTTTCCCGCCGCCGTGGGAAGCACAACGACTCCCTGCCTACCCGCCAGTTTCCAAGCTGCTAGCGCCTCAGTCTGGTGGGGATAGGGTTCCATTTCCAGAGTGGGAACCAAATCTATAGGATAAAATTGCTTGGCCTCATCGACAAAATTCACATCTTCCGCTTGTAGTGCTTCCACTAGCGATCGGTATCTAATTGCTGGAATACGGAATTTTTCAACTCTATCATCCCACGTAGCATAATCCATCCAACCTTTGCCGCGTGGTGGTGGATGTAAAACTAATGTGCCACGATCAAAATTTAGTGTAGGGGTACGAGCCATAATTATTGAGCAAACAGGGCATTGGGCAATTCAATTTTAGATTTTGGATTAAATTCCAATCTAAAATCCAAAACTTGTACTGAGCGACTTATGCCGAGCGGAGCCGAGGTAAGTCGAAGTATTTAAAATCTAAAATTCTTAGTCCATTGATTACTAATAACGTAAAAAGTGCATGATTCATCCAATTAACTCGGACAAAACCCAACTAGATGCGCTCATTAGTCACGGAATGTCCCATCGGCAAACGAACAATAACCTTGCCGAATCGTATAAAGAACAGCGACAGAGCTTTATGCTAAAACGGCTGGAATTGCAGGCGCAGATTATACTGTTAGCTGGCTTGACTTTAATCGCTTTTTTCCTTTGGGCAAATTCACACCTGGAAGACAAGATATTCGCTTTTAAAATTGGGATTATAGTAGAATTATTCACACTTATTTGTTGGGGTTTATGTAAAACTCCTATCGGTCGTCGCCATCCTGATTTAATTTTTTTGAGTTTATGCTGGGTTGTAACTTGTGTTGTCCAAATTGATATAGCTTTGCTGTTTAATAATCTGGAACCTAGAAGCAATATTTGGACTCTGATGTTTCTCACTCAGGCTACAATTATACCAGTCCAATGGTGGATGCATTTAATATCTCAACTCGGAACAATAATTTGCTATTTCACCTTATATCTCTTGTATAATCCCATATTAAAAAATCCATCAGCTTTTTATGCTGAACAAGGATTATACTTCTTTTGGACTTGCATAATTTGTGTATTCTCTGTATTCTTATACGAACGCTTGCGAAAAAAAGAATTTTACGCCCGGAAAGCAATGGAACTGGCGCAGCAAAAATCGGAACGGCTGTTACTAAATATTCTGCCAGGGATGATTGCAGAACAATTAAAACAACAGCCTACAACTATTGCTGATAGTTTTCTAGAAGTTACAGTACTATTTGCCGATATTGTCGGTTTTACAGAGCTTTCAACTCGGACATCTCCTGCGGAATTAGTCGAGTTATTAAATACAATATTCTGTTTGTTCGACCAATTAGCAGAACTTCACGGCATAGAGAAAATCAAGACTATTGGCGACGCATATATGGCTGTTGCCGGATTGCCAAATCAGTCTAATGACCATGCTTCAGCAATAGCTAATATGGCGTTGGATATGCAAAAGGCGATAGCTATTTTCAATACAGAAAACAACCAATTATTTCGCATCCGTATTGGCATTAGTACAGGGCCAGTTGTGGCGGGGGTGATTGGGCTGAAAAAGTTTGCCTACGACCTCTGGGGAGATACAGTAAATACTGCGAGTAGAATGGAATCACATGGGATAGCAGGTAGTATCCAGGTTTGTGAAGTAACTTATCAGCTTTTAAAAGATAAATACTTATTGGAGAAACGAGGTTTGATTCAGGTTAAGGGCAAAGGAGAAATGATGACTTATATCCTCAAAGAAATTAATTTAAAAACTTAAACTGCCTATGCTTTTTGACGGATATTCAAAAATCAAAACTATATAATTAGAGCGACAGCTATCAGCTATTTAACCTTTGCTAAAACTAAGTTTTACTACTTTAGATAGATTCACAGCAAATAACTGCTTTGATGTGTATTATTCCAATGCATAATAAATGTTGAGCGATGTCTAGCGGATTTTGGGAATAATCCTTTGGCTAGCTGCATAAAAGGAGAATCCACATTGAAAGGAATGCGTTCCCTTCTTAAACTTTATGCTGTGGCACTATTGGCTGTTGGTAGCGCATTGTTACTAACACTACTGCTACAGCCACTACTGAAATCAACAATTTTTCTGTTGTTTTTTGCTGCCGTGGCGGTTAGTGCCTGGTATGGTGGCATGGAAGCAGGGTTACTGGCTACTGCTTTGTCTACTTTAGCCGTCAGCTATTTTTTCTTAGAGCCAGTGTTTTCGCTCTTGGTTGCGAGTCTAGACAGCATAATCCGGTTAGGCTTGTTTGTCGTGGTAACAACATTCATCAGCATAGTGAACTCAGAGTTACGCACTGCAAAACAACATCTTCAAATGAGTTTGCAGAAGTTACAAGTGAGTGAGGCAAAGTTTAGAAAGTTGGTAGAATCCAACATTATTGGGGTAATTGTAGCCAATATGGACGGGGCGATCGCAGAAGCTAATGATGCTTTTTTACGAATGGTAGGTTATTCGCAAGAAGATTTACTTGCAGGGCGGGTTCGATGGCGCGATATGATCTCACCACAGTATATTGAAGCAAACAACAGTGCGATGCCTACGGCGGGCTACGCCTACGCAGAACTCAAAACCAAAGGTATGTGTCAGCCTTTTGAGAACGAATACATCCGCAAAGATAAGACTCATGTTCCCATTCTATTAGGTTCTGCTTTGTTAGAAAATAATCCTAACGATATTATCTCTTTTGTACTTGATTTAAGCGAACGCAAACAGGTAGAGCTTGCCCTAATCACAGATATTAGACTTCACAAGTTAGCAGAAGCAGCTCTGAAACAGAGCGAAAAACGGTTAAAGACACTCACCGAAAAAGTCCGCATGATTCCTTGGGAGGTAAATGCTACTACCGGAAATTTTACTTATGTAGGGCCACAAACCGTTGAGATTCTTGGCTATCCATTATCAGATTGGTACATCGATAATTTCTGGGAAAAACATATACATCCAGAAGATCGAGAGTGGGTTATTCAGTATTGCCAAGAATCTTGTATATCACTAAATAATTACGAATTTGAATACAGAATGTTGGCTGCTGATAGCAGAGTTGTGTGGCTGTATGACATTGTTAATGTTGTGCGGGATGAGAATGGGCCGCAGCTACTACATGGATTTATGCTCGATATTACAGATCGCAAGCAAGCAGAGCAAGAACGCGAACAATTGCTTGAGCGCGAACAAGCAGCACGCGCCGATGCAGAAGCAGCAAACCGGATGAAAGATGAGTTTCTCGCCACACTCTCCCACGAACTTCGCACACCCTTAAACGCCATATTAGGTTGGACGCAGCTATTAAGAAATCGCAAGTTTGATGAGGCTACTACGGCGCGGGCGCTAGAGACAATTGAGCGTAACACTAAATCCCTGACGCAACTAATCGAAGATGTCCTAGATGTGTCACGGATTATTAAGGGCACACTGCATCTAAATATTTATCGGGTAAAACTTATACCACTTGTAGAGGCGGCAATCGATATTGTACGCCCAGCAGCCGAGGCTAAAGAGATTAACATCAAATGTAGATTCGATCCTGAAGTCGGGGTAGTTGTGGGTGATAGCAACCGCTTGCAACAGGTTGTGTGGAATTTACTCTCCAACGCCGTCAAATTTACACCCAAAGGCGGAAGAGTTGATGTGCAATTAGAGCAGATTGAATCTGCCGTGCAAATTCGGGTGAGTGATACGGGAGCGGGAATTGCTGCCGAATTCCTCCCCCATGTATTTGAACGCTTTTGTCAAGCTGACAGTTCCAGCACGCGATCGCATGGTGGACTAGGATTAGGATTAGCGATCGTCCGTCACTTGGTAGAATTACACGGTGGCACAGTCTCTGTCGAAAGTCCAGGAATTGGACACGGTACGACATTCATTGTCAATCTGCCAATGAAAGCTGTTTATGTAGAGGCTAATACAGCAGAGCGGCTTTCATCTCTCGTAGATATCCCAGAGGCTAATAATTACCTGCCGAGATTAGATGACTTGCGAGTGCTAATTGTTGATGATGAGGCAGATGCGCGTCATTTACTCACCACAGTTTTGGGACAGTATGGGGCACAAGTCATAGCAGCTGCATCTGCAAATGATGCCCTGCTTGCTTTGCAACAATTTCACCCCCATATATTGGTGAGCGATATCGGTATGCCACAAGAAGATGGCTATGCACTAATTCGGCAAGTGAGGGCGTTACCAACAGATCGAGGAGGGCGGATTCCCGCAGTGGCGCTGACAGCTTATGCTAGGGCAGAAGATCGCACGCAAGCCTTGTTAGCAGGCTTCCAACTCCACGTCCCTAAGCCAGTCAATCCAGCCGAGTTAGCAGCTGTAGTTGCCAGAGGCAGGGGAGCAGGGGGCAGGGGAGCAGGGGAGCAGGGGGCAGGGGAGCAGGGGGGCAGGGGAGCAGAGGGGAAAGAAGTAATTTTTAACAAAGTTTGGGGGTTTAAGTCCCCTGCCTCTACAAGCAGAACGAATTGAACACGTAAGCTAAATCCCCATCACAAAACGTAATTACGAATTACGAATTACGAATTACGAATTATTTAATTCTCCCCCTTGCCCCCTGCCCCCCTGCCTCTCCCCCACTCCCTCATCCAAGGACTAGAATTAGAATTGACGTGACGTTTCTTAGTAGCTAAAGTGTCAGATTCTCTGCCATTGCGCGATCGCTATCTTGCCTTAATCGATGAAATTGTTGAAACCACCCTCAAGGGCAAAATTAGCTCTGTTGAGATGGTGTACCAAATGCTGCTTAAAGGAATTACCTCCGGTACAGGGGAAGTATTTGAGTTAGCTTTGAGCGATCGCCTGAATGCCCTCCAAAGCCAAGTAGATGGTGAAAAAGACGAACTCAAGAAAGCCAAAGCTACTCGCAGTTTGAGAGCCATTAAGACTATTCAAAGTCAATGGCAACGTTGGCAAGAGCAAAACAAAGCAACAGAAGCGATCGCTTCCGCAGTTACAGAAATTACCACAGCTCCGGCTGACGAGCGACTGGCGACATTTATCCGGGTTACTGACCCCAATCAGAAGTATCCGCTAAATTTGCAACAGCTACAGCA
Organism: Nostoc sp. NMS2; assembly: GCF_017115105.1. Taxonomy (GTDB): domain Bacteria; phylum Cyanobacteriota; class Cyanobacteriia; order Cyanobacteriales; family Nostocaceae; genus Nostoc. Next base: position 33,207 of record NZ_JABXKH010000181.1, on the reverse strand, counting down.
ATTATCAAAAGCATTACAGCAATTTGCCCAGGCAGATGCTGATTTAGAACAGTTTTCCGAAGGTATTACCCGTGGTTTAGCTTCTTGGCAAAGATTGCAAGACAACTTGCTCAGTTGGATGTACGAGCAAAAAGAAGCTTTAGGATTTGGCGGCGTACCGGGAGAACGTGGCCCTTGGGCAAGTTGGGCGAAACAACTCAATAGTGAGTTACCCCAAGCACTACTTCGCACCTTGGCAATGGAAGAATCGGCAATTGAATTTGCCCAGCGACAACGGGGAATCACCCTCAGAGATTGGGTGGAAATGGCATTGATATTACAGTTCTTGCAACGGGGACTAATTAACTGGTTTGACCAACAAGCTTACGATGTTAAAGCCGGGCCGAAGTTGTCCATTTCCACTTTTTTGACCTTTGCAGTGATTTGGAGTCAGTTAGCCAGTGGTTTTGGGAGCATTGGGACAGTGTACGGCGATGCCTGTTCTCAAATCATGCTCCAGATTTTGCGAACCTTTGCCCAGCGCCCATATTTTCCCTTTTACGGCGGGATATTTGCCTCTTTTACTGGCACTTATTTGCGAGATGCCCTCGATTATCTGGATGAACCATTGCGACGAGGTGAGGGAACCCAAGAAAAGGCGCGAATTTTGACCCTTTTAGGTTATTCTCAGCGTGCTATGGGGCAATACCAGCGCTCAATTGATTTTCATCAGCAGGCGTTAGAGATAGCCAGGAATGCAAGCGATCGCCCCTGTGAAATTGCCAATCTCAATCACCTCAGCCGTACCTACGTGCAACAGCAAAATTATGCTGAGGCAATTAACTATAGTCAACGAGCATTAATTCTAAGTCGGCAAGCAGGCGATCGCACAGGAGAGGCAAACGCGCTAGTAAATTTAGGTTACAGCGAAGTTATGCAGGCTCAAGAACTGGAAAATCTAGAACCTGAAACTTATGAAGCCGCAATTAACTATTTAGAACAAGGTTTAAAATTATCAGAAAAATTAGGCGATATTCAAAGTAAAGCCTTATGTGTCAGCAGCTTAGGAATCGCTTATCTAGTAATTGGAGAACACCAAACTGCAATTAAATATCTTGAAGATGGCTTTAAAACAGCACAAATTTCCGGCGATTTGTATCTCCAAGGGCGGAACTTAGCTTATTTAGCAGAAGCTTATTATCATCTCCAAAATTCAGAAAAAACCGTTTACACAGGCTGCTTGGGAATGTATCTTTTAGAGCAAATTGCTTCTAATGAGTGGCGGCAAGCAGCAGGGTTACTAACAATTTTGCAGGGGCAAATCGGGGCAGAAGCTTTCCAAGAGTTCTTACAGCAACATCGCCCTAAAATTATTGCGGTTATCGGTGTAGATGGGTACGATCACATTCCGCAATTGTTAGAAGAATATCAGCGAGATGTGTGAAGCTGCGCTTTAAGTAGGGGCAATTCATGAATTGCCCCTACCTAAAAATCAAGGTTTCGGCTATTGTTTAGGTAAGTTTTGGTTATGCTGCCGTTGCCTTCGCAATTTTTGCAAGCAATCGCAACGCCTCATTAACAGAAGCCGAATCTCGAAAGATTGGTCTACTGACAACAATTTTGGGTTTTCGAGAAGCGATAAATCGCCGTCTCTACAAGTGTTTTCGGCTTATCTGAACTGTATTGATTCATATTCTTCAAAAGACACACTATGCTTTTTGGTATTACTAACTGCTTTGTTTGAATCCCACTGAAATTTCATGAGTCTATTGTCCTCTCAAGCAGAGCCATAGCAGACTGCGATCGCGCAACTTTTTACTCATCAAGCAATTCCTCAATATTTTGCAACTGAACTTCATACTGTTCAATTCGTTGTGCAAGCTCATATTTAGCTTCTGAATCAGTTTTAATATTCCATTCTTGCTTCAAAAATTTCAACTTTTTACGAATATTCTGATATTCTTCTTCTAAGTCTTCGCGCTTTTCTTGAATATGCCGTTTTGAAGATATGTTTCGAGTTGTACCGTTTTCTAAAACAGCATTTAGCAAAGAAGAATCATCTGGCGCAGAAATAGAATTAGATTCTGTTTTTTTATAGAGAATAGGAGTCAAATGTTCAGACAGTCCTGCCATTTGAATTGCTGAACAGCCCAGATGATAAGCAAACTCCATTGACCTACCAGATCCTAGTGCATCATAAAATCCCAGAGCAAAATCTAGAGCCGCTTTATCGGTAATTGATTGTTTCATCCCAATTACGTAGGGAATATGTTGGGCAATTACCTTTGCTTGCTCCTCGGTGTAACAACCGTTCAAGAGAACACAGTTTACCTGATCTGAAAATAACTTAAATAAATCTGCTAAGGCATTGGCAGGAATAAGATGAGTATGTCCGGTATCATCTTCAAATACTAATCCTTCTTCTGGCTCAATTTCTGTTTCCGTAGTAGTGTTGCGATGTCCAGCAAAATGAACAATCTGAGGATTGCATTCTAGCAGAGCTAGTTGAATATCTCTAGGACGTACCGCCCATCGTTGCTCAAATTTGAAGCGATCGCGATGTCTTGCTCTTAGTAACCCATCACTAATATCTCGTGCTTCCTGCTCTAAACGCGACTGAGAGCTTCCTCCTGGATTTGCTGCTAAAAATAAAATAGTTAGGGCAGATGACTCAGCCATATTTAAATTATGACGTACAAATTAAATTTTTTTTCTTCTGTTATTGTTTTTGAAACTCTAAGTTAAGAAAGAACAAAACTTTACAAATTCCAAATCCAAGAAAAATTAATTGTATTAATGCACTGGATATAACAGTAATTAATATTGAAGAGTTTGCAACAGTAATATTGAAAATTTTGTAAAAAATTGTCTGCAAGCCCCCACTGATTAGATAAGTTAATAATGCAAAGAAAAACGCCTTCCACCAATTTCCTTTAACTAATGTTCTACTGTATAGAAATGCTGCCTTACCTCTTTGACCTCGGAGAATAAAAGCGTGAAAGGAGAAGTCATTGTTTATAAAGTAAATAATGCCTGGAACGAATAGCAAGAAAGAAAGTAAATAGGAAGTGATAAAAAATCTTATCTCTAAACCAATCAGGGGTAAGATGTGCGACAATATCCATTTTATTACAGTTTTAGGTTGAATATTTTCCTGAAGAACACAACTTTCTGTAAGAATACAAAGAGTAGCACTATAAATTGAATATACAAAGATATAAAAAATTGAAATTAAACTCAATAAGTATAAAATATAGCCATGAAATAATAAGTAGTTTGATAATACGGTTAAAATAATAGAAAAAGGCAGGTATATTAAAAACAAACCAAGAAAGAGCCGATTTTTTTTAATATATAAGTTGAAGCCTAATGATATTAATTCAAGCAATCCAAGTTTTTTGCTTTGAAGTTCAGAAAGGATACTCATAGGTTATATTTGATTACCTCATTTTTAGATATAAATCTATTATTTACCACATTCTGTTCAGCGTTAATAGTACCCGTCAGGGTACTGCTTGAGAAATTCTTGTGAAGCTTTTTGTAACGAAAAGCAATAAATATAGCAATCCTATTTGATGTGTGAAAATCGTCAGGCTCAGATACCCGACTTCTCTAAAAAGTCGGGTATCTTTGTGTTCACGAATTATTTAGGATTGCTATATGCCTCATCATTACAAGCTCATTTGAGATTCGCTTTTTGCAAAGATACCGCTACTCGGAAGCCAATTGTCAGCACTTTATTGTCAGGAGGAATCCCGTTACGATAGGCAGAACGACATATAGTAGGTTCATGGCTCCAAGAACCACCTCGGATAACTCTAGGTGAAGCCCGGTTGTTAGTAATTCGGACACTTCTATCTGCTGGTGCATTTGTGTAGTCGTCATACCAGTGATCGGCACACCATTCCCAGACGTTGCCATGCATCTCATCTAGCCCGAAAGCATTGGCTGCATTATGAGAACCTACTTCACTAGTTTGTTTGCTCGATCGCTCTTTTGGGCCGGAACGATATCGTTTGCTTCCGTCATAACTGGCAAGTTGAGGAGAAATCGTTTCACCAAAGTAGAATGGGGTTTCTGTCCCTGCTCGACAAGCATATTCCCATTCGGCTTCGCTAGGTAAACGATAGGGTTTTCCAGTCTGTAATTGCAAACGCTCACAAAATTCGATCGCTTCAAACCAGGTAATGTGTTCCACGGGTAAATTATCACCCTGAAAGTCGGAGGGGTCAGAATTCAGTTCAATCCTGACTTTGGTAGTCTTGGCAATTGCCCGCCACTGGGCTTGTGTCACAGGAAAACGGCTTAAAAAGAAGGAGGTAATGGTGACTCGATGTTGAGGACGTTCGTGGTAGTCTCCTTCTTTTTGTGCGGTTCCCATCCAGTAGTTGCCTTCTGGTATCCGCACCATTTCTAGATTAACTTGTCGCTCTAATTGTTCGTAAAATAGGGTTGCTTGTTGTTCTTGTCGCTCGATTATCCAGCGTGAACCCAAGCGCATAAATCGGGGTTGACGAATCAGTTTAGCTGTTTCAAATTTAAATGATCTTAATGAGGTAGCTTTGAATGCAATCGGGTTGATATGCCAATTAGAGTCTTGGAATTCAGGAATGGGTAAAGTGACTCCGGCGACGACAATTTGATTATTATGGGCTGGCAAAGATTTGAGGGTTGATTCTGCTTGAATATGATTGCCACGAGCCAGTTGGCGCATCCCCTGAAGATATCCTAGCAGAGATTGAAAATGAGCTTGATGCAAAGGAGTGGCGATCGCTTCTGTTAATGATGTCAGCCGCAGCCATTCTGTTTTTTCGCTGAGGGTTAATTCGGCAAGTGTTATGGCCAAATCATGGGCGACAGCTTCAGGATAAACATAAGCAAGTGCCGTCCAACGTTGAGCTTGAGCCAGAGTTTGTGTAGACGATTTAGAATCATTCAATTCTCGCTGTACGTAGGACAGTAGAAAATGGGCTAATTCCTCAACACGCTTCTGACCGAAGCTAGGATGTTGAATCATTTGGTCTAATAAATAATTGCGTAAATCTGCATCCATCTCATATAGTTCATGTCCGACTTCTTTGCAGAGTGGAGAGAGGAGTAAGTCGGCTACTGCAATCCAGGGTATCTTCAAGTCTTGCTTTGCGATATCCATCGGAAAATTTGCCCAGAGGCAGTAGGTCAAATGGGGCGTGAGAGCGATGGGCAAGGCAGCATGATAGGCTAAATATACATGAGCTTCGGTAAATCGTTTTTGAAATGATGCGATCGCCTGCTCAATTTCGTGAAAGCGCGTTTCAGGCAGCAAAGCACTAGAATTCGTCATCTTAGCGTACCTCCCCCAAAGGTTGATGCCGTCCTCGTAAGACATTGATCGCTCTGTAAAATTCCTGACGATTTACCTCAAACATGGGAACTAAAGCCGCAATGTCATGGGCGGTTGTAGTTTCCCAGCGATCGCGAGGAACCGGATTGAGCCAGGTAGTATAACGTACATACTGCCGTAACTCTTTTAAAAAGAATTTTGTCAACCGCCGTCGCCTAGAACTAAATCCACCACGAGCAGCGCCAGCATCGCTGAAAATCAAGCAAACTGTTCTGGTTTTAGGCAAGTTTGACAAACAATCATCAATTGATTCTGCCTCTAAATGATAGCGATCGCGGTATAAATATTCATCTGGACAGTTGTGAAAATAGTAAACCCGAACCCGGCTGAAACGCCCTCCACGCAATGCTGTATCTGCCAACTCTTGGGAAAGGTGGTGAAACGGAACCATCGAACCATCCTGATCGATTAACAGCAGAAGTTCTATGCGGTTGGTACGTCGTGGAACCAACACAGGATTTAATAAAACTCCGTACTGGGCAACCTGTTGAATAGTGGCTTCCATATCTAGCTCTATGGGTGGCCCCTCACGACTAAACTGACGCAGATAACGCCACCCTTGCTTCATTTGTCGATGGGTGACAGGCAAATCGTTAACGATGAGGGGGAATTCGCTAAGTCGGTTGTCCGATTGCCTAATTGTTTTAGCAACTTGAATCTCGTCAGCCATTGTCCGAATGACTTCAGGAGACAGCATCGTTTTGGGTAAATTGGTGTATGTTTCAGGAATGATCGCCTCATCTGCAAAAGAGGCTGTCTTTTGAATTTTCCACATCTTCCAAGCAACAAGCAGCAGAATAATACAGGTAAAAATAATTAATAGTAAGTTAAGATATTCAGAATAATATAATAGATTATTCAAATAATCATTATTTTGAATAAGTAAAATCGCTTTATTGGGATCGCCAAGCTGAACTTTACCTTGAGGGTCAATCAAGCATAAGGGAATTTCCTTCTGCAAAAAATCAGTCTTCCCTGCATTGAAAATGGGAATTAGGAGAGTTTTTTCTCCTAATTCACCATCTTTAAATTGAACAATTTGGGGAATATCACTGACTAGGGAAGTATTGTTAGGTTCGTTTGGGCGACAGTTCTTTCCAACATTCAATTCTGCACTGACTGCTCCATGTCTACTACCAGTGCGGGTAATTTTGATATGTGCTACCTTTTCACCTATATTTACGAAGTAAGGAACAAAAAAATTAGTGCCGCTGAACTTTAAAGTATTAACTTGTGATTCCTTTTTGAGGAGAAACACGCTGCCGATCGCCACAACACTGGCCGCAAGCCCTAAAATTATAAAACGCCGGATTCGAGCCGTTTTACGTCTCTTGAAAGTCGGTTGTTCCTGTTGATTGGTTGTTGAGCTAATATCCTCTGTTTTACTTTCAAAAAAGTCTGGTTCCAGGCGCTCTGGAATGATTTGGTTGAAATAATCGTGAAAAATTTCCTCTTCTCGCTGGGATTTTACCCAAAGGGCAGAGCATAGTTGGGCTAGTGCAGTGCGATCGCGAGTCCCAAAACCTGCATTAATAGATTCCAGCAGCAGATGATATTCTGCCAACCCCAAGGGAAAACCTGCCTTCCTTAAACAGGTGAATAGTTCTAATAATGCTGGCTCATTCACGATCGCTAATTAACCTCAAATAATTAATGTGGGCATCCCAACTTTTGAGTAATACCTCTAAGTAAGGCAGTTGGGCTTCCCCCGACAACTTATTTAATACTTCTTGTAATGAATCTCGCTTTAGCGCCTTAATCCAATCTAGTAATTCACTCGTACTCACATTCTTACTGAATTTACCTGTTTCACCCTCCATAGATTCCCGTAATTTCATAAAACGGGAAACAGCTGTATCTGTCAGTTCATCTGCAATATCAGGAAATCGACATTTGACAATTTGCACAATTTGTTCATAGCTGGGAAAATGGACGTAATAGAATAAACACCGCCGCAAAAAAGCGTCAGGTAAATCTTTCTCGTCGTTACTAGTAATAAAAACGATTGGTGAATTGACTGCCTTAATCTCTTTTTCTTTCCCCTTTTCTCGCACCTCTTCAATCTGAATCAGTTGCTCGTCGAGTTCTAACAATAAATCATTGGGAAAATCGATATCGGCTTTATCAATCTCATCGATTAAAACTACCGTTCGCTTAGGATTAATAAAAGCTCTACCTAATGGGCCTAAACGAATATAAGATGTTGGATCATCAAAGCGTTGTTTTTCTTGTATAGTTAAAGAATCAGATGCCGCTAATTGAGCATCTCGTAGCCGACCAACGGTATCATAAACATACAAACCATCTTTAGCTCGACTAGTCGATTTTACATACAAAGCCTCAAAATCTAGTCCTAACTCATAAGCAACTGCAAGAGCTAGTTGAGTCTTACCACATCCAGGTTCTCCTTTGAGTAATAATGGACGACCTAAGTAAATCGCTAGATTTACAACATCCACTAATTTTTGGCTGGGTAGGTAAGGATAGATGAGTTTACCTTTGTATGTATCCCCTGGCTTTGGTTGCTTAGTGCCAGTATATTCAAGGCGATTAGAATTTAGAGACGTAACCATTTGCCCTCCTGCTCAAACCAATTACAACCACAAAGATCGCAAATTTTTCGTAAAGTTGGCATTGGAATTCCCTGCTTTTCTAAAAGCACTCTAACGGTTTCTGTCTTATTAGCAGAGATAGCTGAAGGTAAGAAATCACTCTGATAATTTAACCAATCTCTTAAATCTTTATCTGAGAATGGATGGATTGCAGGTAATCCCAGAGGGTCATTCGGTTGCCAATCTGAATTATAGTTATCGACAAAACCAACATTCCACTGAGATATTACACCTTGATAGTCTATGAGAAAGATGAGTAGTTTGAATGTGTTTTGTTGATAATTCTCTTCTAATATTTTCTGAGCAAGTGATGCCCAAAAGTCGTTAAGTAAATCACACAAGTTTTCTTTAATTGTTTCATCGGCATTGTTAAAAGCAATTAAAACATTCTGTGATTTCCATAATTCACAAATTTTTTCTGTAATTTGAGAAGTTGAACTCTTTTCAGGTAATCCAACTCGACCTGCAAATTCATCCCAAATTGCTAAGATATCCGTCCTTGATGAAGTTCTATTTAAGTCAATAACAATATTTTTTCCTTTCAAAATATTGGGGATAATTGAAGCCAATCTATTTAGTAACCATCTTTGACCATAGTCTTTAGAATAGCCTTGGATCAAAAACACACCATGAGAGTATTTTCCAGCAATCTCTTCAAAGAGGTTGTGCTGTTCCCAGTACCCTAACTTCAATAGTGATTTGTATAATAAATCAAAAGTTTGACTTTTTTCTAAATCAGAGTTTTCCACTCGTTGAGGTTGATTAATCTGCTCTTCTAACTCTTCGAGTTCTTCATCTATTTTTTGTAATCTTGATTCGTACTCCTCAATTCGTTGTTCTAGTTCATATTTTGCTTCCGAATCAGTTTTGGTGATTCTTTCTTTCTTGAACCATTTCAACTTTTTGCGAACTTCTTCATATTCCTCTTCTAGGTCTTCACGTTTTGCCTCTAAACGCTTAAGCGAAGGCATATATTCTCCTTAGTTAATGTCTGAAATATCTGCTGATATTGCTTTGTTTTTAGCACCCATACTTGCCTTAAAAAATTGCAAGAGTTGTATAACTAGATGGTATTGAGATTTAGAAGAGAAACAAATCAGGGTAGGAAAATTCGTAATTCGTAATTTTACAGAGAATTAACCGCTTTGCGAATCCCTTCTACTACATTTAGAAAAGCGGCATCGCGATCGCTCCACTGAGTTACGGGTTTAGCATCTTTTGGCAAAACCTGGAGTTTACTAAATGGCGAATCTTTCCAATCACAAGGCCTGAGAATAATCGGAATTACCCTTGCTGTGCCTTGATTGTGGCGGGCGATCGCTCTTTGCATTTCTATGTCATAGCAATAATCTGATCCCATAAAGGGGGGACTGATCAGCAGTAAAATGATCCGAGCAGATTCCAGTTGCCCTTTGATTTGAGCTTCCCATTCTTCTCCCGCTTCGATGGCGCGATCGTACCAGGCAGTAATCTTACCCTGGCGTTTGAGGTTAGCCAGATGAGTCACAAATTCTTCTAACAGCTCGTCATCTCTATGGGAATAGGAGATAAAGACATCAATGGGTGTATTCTGTAATTGCTCAACTGGAGGTTGAACAACAGTATTCAAGGTGGGTTGAACGGTGACATCAGAAGATGGGGATTTTTTGAGCAGCACTGGGGTCAAGTGTTCTGCAATACCTGCCATCTGGATTGCGGCACACCCTAGCTTGTAGGCAAACTCAATGGAACGACCTGCCCCGATCGCGTCATAAAATCCTACTGCAAACTCGATGGCTGCTCTATCGCCAATTGCTTGGTTCATGCCAATTACATAATCAACATGATTAGCGATCGCTTTCCCTTGCACTTCTGAATAACAGCCGTTGAGTACAACACAGTGAATTTGGTCAGCAAACAGTGCAAACAGTCCTGCCAACGCTTCCCCGTTCACAAGCTTTGCGTTACCGATTTCATCTTCAAAGACTAGCCCTTGTTCCCCCGCCCCATGTCCTGAAAAATGGACAATCTGCGGACTAATATCGAGCATCGCCCGTTGAATATCACGAGGACGAACTGCCAACCGTTGCTCTAGCTGAAATTGGTCACGCTTTTGAGCGCGTTGCAGTCCTTCCCCGATATCCCGCAACTCTTGATCGAGCCGTAGACGGGTAGTGTCTTGAGGATTTGCAGCCAGAAATAAGATGCTTTGCCGATTAGTACTGGAAAAACTCATAAATAACTTGTTTCAATAATTGCTCGCACAATTGAGCTTTACTGTCAGGATAATTTTTCTAGATAATACCTATATTTCAATACGGTTCAGTTAAGGGCTAATTGTACAAAATTATGGGTTTTCGAGACGCGATAAATCGCCGTCTCTACAAGTGTTTTGGTCTTATCTGAACTGTATTGACCTATATTTAGGAATTATACAGGAATTTTTTCCTATATTTACCCTAAATATAATTATTACGTATATACTTTGCTGCCATCCAAAAAATTTCCGCTTTACATAATTAAACGGAAATTTTTTGAACATCATTACTTGTGGCAACGCCTCAAAAAATTGCTATGACAAGTTACTCAAAACTCAAAGAAGTCCTGCCGATTCATATAATCGTTTGAGCATTGCTGAAATCCTTGCACCATAATCTAAATCTGCTGACCAGCGTCCTGATAGCTGATCGATTAATGTTGCAATCCCGCGTGTAACAAAGCGAAATCTTGGATCTACTACTTCTTGTACCAAAGGTTCTAAACTGGCGTAAGCTTTTAAATGTTGGATGTGTGCCCTCACTCCAATTCTGGCACTTGGAAAAGATGCTGCCTCTGAGCCGCCACCGATCGCACCTAAACCTGCAAAGTTATTTTGCTCAGGTTTAATATCACCGCCAAAGCGTAAAAATCCAGTTTCTACACACATTTGGCAAAAGGCAATATCATAGTTAACTCCTTCTATCCCTGCTTCTTCCCGATAAAGTTTGGGAATATCAGGAAACTTTGCCAAAGCATTTTCGTTATTGTTTCTGAGGAATAATTGCAACTGTACTTCTGAAGTATTACCGTTTGACATCACTCGTTCAAATTGACCAGGGCAAACCATCAAATTGGATCGCAAACTGACAGTCCGAGTTGCAGCATCCCAATTGACTGCAACATTAAAATCTCTTAGTTCTATTGCTTTAATATAAACTATTTTGCGATAGGTAATTCGATTAACATTAGCCGCTTTGGAAAGGTCAATTCGCAGACGATCTACTAAATCAATGGGGATGTAAGCATTGCCATTAACTAATACTCCTTGCTCTGAGTAATTTTGGCCATTAATATTAATATTAATTGGCGGATAATTTGCTTCGGCTGGAGTGCCAGGAGTGGGATCGATCGCACGACTCCAAGTTACCAATCCATCGGCAATTCCTAAAGCAAAATCGCGGCGACGAGTTTGCAGCAAAGCCCGATCCTCTGGATTGCTGAGAAAGCCCACTTGCATTGCCAAAGCTGGAAGCGTTGTCTGGCGACAGAATGCTAAACTACCTAATCCACTATCTGTATCTGGCTTGACTCCCCGATTCGGTAATTGGGGGACGCGGCGCAATAACCCCACTAACAACTGTTCACCATTGCTTTTGCGATCGCTATTATTCGCAATATAAAAGACGCTAGCCCCACGCACAGAAGGGCTGTTAGCTGCATCAGATTGAATCTCTAAGGCAACATCACCCCGGCGGCCGCGAGAATTGATCCAGGTGATGGTTTGGGCGGCACTCAAGTCATCGGGAACTGCCAAAATTTCCAAATTCCGCGCCCTCAGTTCCGTCACAATCAAATCCCGCAGCAAAATCATCTCTTTAGCTTCAGTTGTACCACCTGCGATCGCCCCTAGATCCATCCCTCCAGCTTCTCTGCCTCCATGAGCGGCTGATATAAAAATACGTCCCATTTTCAGTATTTCCTCTGATAAAATTAAGTGTAAGCAATTATATAGATCGTTCTTGGTCTAGCAACAAGAATATAATAGCCATCAGAAGTCTAAAGTCATTTGTCCTTTGTTATTTCTCCAAAGTTAATGGCGAGGAACTGGAGATGGGGGAGATGAGGAAGATGGGGAGCAGGGAGCAAGGGAGAAGAGTTTTCCCCCTGCCCCCCGCCCCCCGCCCCTCTGCCTCTTTTCAATGCCCAATGCCCAATACTTCGACTTCGCTCAGTACAAGTGCCCAATAAATTATGCAAATCCCCCGCTTGCACCCAGACACAATTGAGGAAGTTAAACTACGGGCCGATATTGTAGATGTCGTCTCAGAATACGTAGTTTTACGCAAACGTGGAAAGGATTTTGTCGGTTTATGCCCCTTCCATGACGAGAAATCTCCCAGTTTCACTGTCAGCCAAACTAAGCAAATGTACTATTGCTTTGGCTGTCAAGCTGGGGGAAATGCCATTAAGTTTGTCATGGAGTTGGGAAAGCGTTCTTTTGCTGATGTGGTGCTGGATTTAGCACGGCGTTACCAAGTACCTGTACAAACCCTCGAACCCGAACAACGCCAAGAATTGCAGCGTCAACTATCTTTGCGTGAGCAGTTGTATGAAGTTCTGGCAACGTCTGCCCAGTTTTATCAACACGCCCTGAGACAATCCCAAGGGCAACAGGCACTTCAATATTTGCGATCTAACCGCCAGCTTCAAGAAGAAACTATCCAGCAATTTGGTTTAGGTTATGCCCCCGCAGGTTGGGAAACTCTCTATCGTTATTTAGTGGAAGATAAACATTTGCCCGCGCAGATCCTAGAAAAAGCGGGATTGATTAAGCCACGCCGGGAAGGAGGCGGTTATTATGATGTATTCCGCGATCGCTTGATGATTCCCATCCGCGATGTCCAAGGGCGCGTCATTGCTTTTGGTGGCAGAACCCTCACGGATGAACAACCGAAATATCTAAATTCACCAGAAACGGAACTTTTTAGTAAAGGTAAAACATTATTTGCCCTCGATCGAGCCAAGGGTGGGATTTCCCAACTCGATCAAGCAGTGGTGGTAGAAGGATATTTTGATGCGATCGCTCTCCACGCTGCTGGGATTAATAACGCCATAGCCTCACTTGGTACAGCCTTAAGCTTAGAACAAGTCCGGTTAATATTACGCTATACCGAATCGAAACAATTAGTACTCAACTTTGATGCTGATAAAGCCGGAACCAATGCCGCCGAACGTGCGATCGGTGAAATTGCCGAACTAGCATACAAAGGCGAAGTTCAGCTAAAAATTCTGAATTTACCCGATGGTAAAGATGCTGATGAATATTTGCATAGCCACACTCCAGAAGATTATGGAGAACTGCTAAAAAATGCGCCACTTTGGTTAGATTGGCAGATTCAGCAAATTATTCAAGATCGGGACTTGAAACAGGCTACTGATTTTCAGCAAGTAACTCAGCAATTAGTCAAATTACTTAAAAATATAGCGAACAGCGATACACGAAATTATTACGTTTCCTACTGTGCAGAAATACTCAGTTTGGGAGATACCAGACTTATACCCCTGCGAGTCGAAAATCTGCTAACTCAAATTGCTCCGGCTGCGGCTGCATACACTAAGCCTGTATCAGCGAAGAAAGCATGGGGAAGTAGCAAATCCTCACTCCCTAGTACAGACGCGATTAATCGCGTCTCCCCACTTGCTACAGAACGCAGTCTTTTAGAACACGCAGAAGCCTTGTTATTGCGAATCTACTTACATTGTCCTGAACAACGTCAAGCGATTATTGCCGAACTAGAGGAGCGAGATTTGCAATTTAGCCTTTCTCACCACCGATTTTTATGGCAACAGATTTTAGAAATTTCACCCGGTGATGTAGAGACGCGAAATGTTGCATCTCAACCAGATTTAATTTCCCGCTTGCAAGATCATTTTTTAGAATTTAGCAGCGAGATGGGGTTAATTGCCCATTTATTTCATGTGGATGAAAAAAACCAAAAAGAAATACTTCGGACTCCGCAAGTAGTTCAAGCTGCGATCGCTTGCATGGACTTGGTGATGCTTGAAAAACGCTATCGCCACTTTTTGGAACTATGGCAACAAACCGATCCAGAAGCTGAACCAGAGCGTTATCAATCTTATTATCAAGCTTTCTACGCCGAAAAAATCAAGCTTCAGAAAATAGATCGACAACGGCTATTTTCCATCACAGAGTTGCTGTAAGTAGGTCGGCGCAATTAAAGCTATAGCGGTTCCCAATTGCATGAAATACAGACCTAACCCCCAGCCCCTTCCCTACTAGCGTTGGGGAGTAAGATTCAAAGCCTCTCTCCTTTTAGGAGAGACGAATGGAAGTGAGGTCAAAACTGTACTGCACCCAAGCGAGAACCGCTATAACTGGTAAAGGCTATCATTGGTCACTTGTACTGAGCGTAGTCGAAGTATTGGTCATTAGTAAGGGCTTTACGCTATTAAAATTCTCACTTGTCTTCAAATATTGTCGGAAATATAAACGATATAATTCACAAGCAGGACTACTGCGATCGCCTTCTAAATTAATTAGCCCCATACTTTGTAATTTATATGCCAATGCTGGCTCTAATTTCACATAACTTGTAGCATTAATTACTTCATAAAAAGCATCTTGCAATTCTGACTCATCTCGTAGTGCTAACACATATTGCTTTAAATACTCGTGATAAATTCCTGCTTCTGTGGGTGCTTCTTGCAATAGCTTTTCTAAATCTCGTTCTAGTCCCCCTTTACCCACAAGGTGATAAAAAGCCAATCGCACCAAATAAGGATATCCTCCCACCATTGCCATCAAACTCTCCACGTTACCATTTGTCCAATCCAAGCCGTGACGGAGTGCTAAATCCTGAACTTGCTCTTTTGTAAAGGGAGGTAACTTAATCGGCAAACCAATATTAAATGGTGATTGAGTCAGTTTTATGGGAACAAGAATTTCCGTTGAATAAACCAGAACTAAACGCAGTTTTTGCCAAATTTCTACCCCTTTGGCTCGTTCATGCCACGATCGCACTAATGGTAACAATTCTCCAGCAATTTCCTGATATTCAAATACCCAATCCACCTCATTTAATACCAACACAAGGGGAGTTTCTAGCGCAGACAGTAAATACTGTTGGAAATAGATAGAGCAACTTACTTTGCTACCCATATCTTCATCCCAATAATCATTGAGTTTTGGTTCTAGCTCTAACTCTCGGCTGACATTAGCACAAAACCAGCGCAAAAATTTATTCAAACTGGTAAATACTTCTTTATCTGCTTGCTGAAAATCTAACGTCACCGTGCGAAAGCCTTGATTGTTAGCGCGTGCAAGCAACTGCAAAATCAGAGAGCTTTTCCCCATCTTCTTAGGTGCTTGGATGCAGATGAGACTTCCAGGTTCAGCCATTTCTGCGTAAGCAATTTCCTCAATTGGCGGACGAGGAATGTAAAATCTGGAATTAAGGGATACTGGGCCACTAGGAAATTCTAAAGATATAGCCGTCGCTGCTTTGTTGAATTCCTTAATTAATTGCTGATGTGCTTTGCTAAGACGGTGATTTTCTACAGTCTGGCGGAAGTTAGATTTATTTATCGGTTCTTGACAAAAATCACTCATTACTTGCCATAGATGAGCAGCAATTTTTCTGACACGTTCCTCGCCATAGTGAGCTTCACAGGCAATATTCGTGTAAGTTTGTCCTTCCCACGCAGAACGCAATATAATCTCTTGGAGCGTTGTTAAACCGGTTGCTTGACTGGCTTTTAGTAGCAATACTACTTCATCTATAGTCATTACTCATCGGCTCTAATTCAGCATGAAATTTTCTCACACCATTATGTTTTGGAACTCAATGTAGTCTACCTTGTATGAATAGCAGCCAGCCCTTTCCTAAAAAAGCTACAAACAAGGCTTGACAATCTTTTTGTATCCTGAAACATTTGACGTGATTCAATCATAGAATTTTTTTTACAAAATTTTTCGAGTTTTTAAGTGATTATATTTGATTTGAACTACTTTTTTTAGACATATCTTAGAATGTAGATGCACACAATGTAGCTATTTTTTCTAAAAAATGGCCGCGGCGATCGCAACAGAGGTTACATTCGTCTGTTTACCTTTTCCTAAATTCCATCCAAATTGATGATATGGGCTGATATATCTCTAACCGAAGTTACAGCCTAATCAACCAAGTAGACGATTTATCCATAAATGGATCGTCAGGGTGCTAAGACAGCGTAGAGAGAGAGCTACAGGACATCTTCCTCACCGTACCAGCAGCTATGCATATCGAAGAACCCGCTACCCATAAACTGGAAGCTCAACTTTCAGTGCAAGATTCCCAGAGTTTCCCAGAATCAAAAGACTTATCTCCAGAAAATTTAGATCCTTGTCAATCACAAGCCGCCTTACAAATGGCATTAATAGCAAGTGGCTTAGGGTTGTGGGATTGGAATCTCATAACCAATAAAACCTATTACGATCCCCAGTGGAAGGGCATTCTGGGGTATGGATTAGACGAAATCGCTCATGAGCATCAATCCTTTGAGCGACTTGTACATCCACAAGATTTACCGAGAATTCACCAGGCGTTGCACGATTATCTCCAAGGATGCACGCCTGTGTTTGAAGTTGAATTGCGAATGTTGACTAAATCCGGCGAATGGAAATGGATTTTGGCTTGTGGCAAAGTATTTCAGTGGGATAAATCCGGTAAACCAGTGCGAATGGCGGGGACACACAAGGACATTAGTCAGGATAAAGCGATCGCTACTCAACAATACCAACTACTTGAACAACTCCAAAGAGAAATAGTCCAACACCAGTCTACCGAAGACCAAGTTAGAGAAAAATCACAGCAGCTAGAAACTACCCTCGAAGAACTCAAATATACCCAAAGGCAGTTATTGCAGAACCAGAAAATGGCTAACCTCGGTCAACTGGTGGCGGATATGGCTAACGAAATTAACAACCCCGTTAGCTTCATCTACGGCAATCTCCATCCTGCGAGTCAATACGCTGAAGATTTAATCACAATCATTGAACTTTACCAACATTACTATCCCACCCCCACCCCAGTCATCGCCCTACATCTGCAACGCCTCGACCTTGGTTTCGTGAAGACAGACTTTTTAAAATTGCTGTGGTCAATGCGAGCCGGCTCTGAGCGCGTTAAAGAAATTGTTTTCGCCTTGCGGAATTTTTCAACCTCTGACGAAGGTCAAATGAAAAAGGTTAACCTGCACGAAGGACTTGATAGTGTTCTGAGAATTTTGCAGCATCGGCTGAAAGAAAAGCCTGACAGAGCCGGGATTGAACTAATTAAAGACTTTGGAGAATTGCCCTTAGTTGAGTGTTACCCTGGTGATTTAAATCAGGTATTCATGAACATCTTAACTAATGCCATTGATGCCTTAGAAGAAAGGATGAAATATGATTATTCCTTCACTCCCAAAATTTTTATTCATACAGAAATTGTTAGAAGTCATTTATCATTAGTCAATAGTAATGATGTTTGGCCAAATAACAAACGAATAGGAAAAAAACACAAAGTTATAATTCGCATTTCTGACAATGGTAAAGGCATACTTCCTCATATCCAAAGACAGATATTTGAACCATTTTTTACCACCAAGCCAGTAGGTAAAGGTAAGGGACTAGGACTATCAATTAGTCGGGAAATTATCGTTGAAAAACATCAAGGTAAAATTAAGTGTAATTCTCAATTAGGTCAAGGTACAGAGTTGGTTATTGAGATGAGTACAACAGCAAGGCACTATCCCGCGATTAGACAACATGCCAGCTTTTAATTGAAGAAGAATTCAGGAGCGGAGACTCCGAAACTCCAGTCAGAATCAATCAGTCGGGATTTAAATCCCCTTGACACTCCCAGCCCTAAAGGAACAGGGATTCTTGAAGAGTAATAAGTAATGAGTAATGGGTATTTACTCATTACTTATTACTCATTACTTAAAGAACGCGAAAAATAACTTTTCCCCCTGCAAATTTTACTCAGCAAGGATTGGATTGTGCATGAATTTTTAACCCCTGAAAGGGTACAAAGTCAACACCCTAGTCTAAATCCCCATCACAAAACTTAATTACGAACTTGTACTGAGCGTAGCCGAAGTATTACGAATTACGAATTACGAATTACGAATTATTTAACTACGCCTCGATCGCAGGATTATAATCATCTGGGTTATTAAAGCCCGCAATCCAAGCGGCTGCTTGATGGCAAGTTTGCATGTGAGGGGGGACGCGCAAGATATGAATATGTCCTGTAGATGGACAGGTGACTTTCAAGACCATAAGCGGCTCGTCATCCTCAAAAGGAATGTAGACTAGTTGACGTTCTCCACCAGTATCACGATCGCGATCGCGGATCAATCCTCCCACTTGCTGTAAAAATGTCTCATATCCCAGACGTTCAATCAGCACGCGACGCAACTCAACATTCTCAACATTGAGGATATCTTGTCCCGTTAGAGACTGGGATTCAAAGGCAATTTTATCTGTCACCTGCACTCCTCGCCAGCGCCAGACAAAACCATGTCCCGCAGATACACTAATAATGCCACTTCCGGCTAACTCGATCCAAAAGGTAACGTGGAGTCCTTTGGGAAGGGTTGTCAGATTTACACAGTCGCTGATATCAAGACTTTCACAGGTGAGATTTTCAGGTAGATTGTAAAGATCCAACGCACCGCTTAAATTCAGATGCCCTAAAACGCGCATTCCATCCCAGGAGTGATGCTCAAGGATGACTTTTCGAGCGTGTTCAGCCGATACAGGCTCGTGGCTTTGATTTGGGCGCTGCAAAACTGGTTTATTCGGCACACGTCCATTAGACATGATCTTGAGCATTAGTCAATCACCTCGACGTAAGCATCAGGTCGATATTCACGTTGTTTCCAGACGCGGTAAAGCCCTTGGGGTAATTCAATTGCCCGATGTTCTTCATGAACTAAAGTGGCACTTGGTTCTTTAACCTCAAGAAAAAGGTCACTACCATGTACCCACAACTGAACAGCATCAGATTGCTGAATGCGATGGCTATGTCCTGTAACTTCACCATGAGCGAGAGTAGCACCTCCACGCTTCTGAGCGCCGACAGGTAAGCTAGCAATATGTCTAATTAAAACATCGCCATGTCTGTAGATAACACTAGCTTGGTAATTATTGCTGTTGTTAAACATTTTTCTATAGACTCATCAAATAATTACGAATTACGAATTACGAATTACGAATTACTAACGTCCTAGTCTTAAACTTCTTTCCATAAGCATCTGAGGTTCGATATTCTCAACTTTAGGTATCGCTTCTAATTGAGGAATCTTTGCGATCGCATCAACAATATTACCTGATTGGGCACGCAACCAAGCGGCGTGAGGCGCATAGTCAAGGATTTGTACTACTTCGTAACCCGCTCGATTAATTACCTCGCGCTGAGACTCCACATCAACGCCTTCAGCAAAGCGGATGAAAACCAGTCCAGTTGGTACTGCTAAAGAACCATTGGGTTCTATTGTATAAATTGGACTAAGTTTACCCTTCTCTGATTGATTAGGTTCGCCTGAAAAAACTCCAATTGCACCATCGTTCAGTTGTAAAATTGCTCCTAGTGCGATCGTTTTGGGCTGATTATAATGTATTGCATAGTACCCAGACTTCCGAGTGTAAGATACAGCAGTGCGATCGCTGCCAATCCGAATTTGTTCAGGATACTCAGAAAAATAGTCGTTTTGAAATTTCACTTCAGCAACCAGGGGTAAAGAGTACGCCTGTAGAAAATACTCAGCTGGAAAATAAAACATCTTTCTCAAGTTGTAATAATGTTATAGCGTTTTCAGTGGTATAGAATACAAATCTTTTATCGGGATGGAAGCTAAACCTCATCTAAGTTGAGAACCGTAGTTTTCGCCCTCACCCTAAATCCCTCTCCCATACCTGGGAGAGGGACTTTGAAATTCTAGCTCCCCGAATCCCATATTTGGGAGAAGGGGTTGGGGGATGAGGGCAAATCCTTATTCATTAGAGTTGAACTACAGGTTTCAAGATAGACGTGGTTTATATGTCCCTAGTGATAGTGAAGATTCGTAAAACAGTCTGACTTTGAATTCCTCTTTTCTGGAAAGACGAATCGAAGGCTCGTATGAACTTTAGAGAGATTAAAATAATTCGTAATAGAGCCTCCGGCACGCTCCGCGTTAAGCGAAGCTATGCCGCAGGCTTTACGTAATACTTCGGCTACGCTCAGTACAAGTTCGTAATTCGTAATTAAGTTTTGGAATGGGGATTTTAACCCCAACGCAAAACTTGTCGCTTGCTAGAAGCGAGGGACTTAGACCCCTCAAAAATGTTAAATCCTGTTTGATCTGTATATTTTTGATATCGTAATACACATATAACACATGAAATAAAAACCATCCATAAACTAAACGTAAGTGCAAACTGCATGTAGTGTGCGGCAAGCTTTAAAAATCAGGCAGAATGCAGTTTCCGCATTCCCCATGCCCAATTCCCAATTCCCAAAATATTTAGGAGATTAAAATATGGTTCAGGTTCGCTATGGTGGACAAAACGGTAAACAGTATGAACTTGCGATCAGTGACGAACACGTTGTAGTGCGTACCGAAAGCCGCAGTACTCTCATCGGTGCAAGACCTTTTGAAGTCGCACCTGTGTCACCCACAGCTCGTAGCATCCTCAATCAGTTTGAGTTAAAAACGCGGTTTCGGCAAGCGGGTGTAGAAATTTTGCAAGCGAAAGTTCCGAATCAGGGTGTCGCTCTGCGCGATCGCGCCCGTGAAATTCTCAACCAAGAGTCTGAAGTCCAATTTGCCGGCCGTGTCCTCATTGACCCAGCCTCCAGTCAACCAATAATTTACACCGAAAACCTCTTCGTTAAATTCGATAATGAAGAAGAATCAAGCGTTTGCCACATTATTCTAGCACGTTACGGCTTAACAATTAAACGCCAACTTGAATATGCACGAAATGCTTACTTTGTCAATGCACCTGCAAATACTGGTATAGCTATCTTTGACATCGCCGAGAGACTTCTGAATGAGGAATCAGTTGAACTGTGCCATCCCGAACTAGTGCGTGAATCACGCCAACGTCAGGTTTTCCCGCAGCAGTGGCACTTAAAGCAAACAACAATTAACGGTAAGGTAATTAACGCCCATGCCAACGTTGAGGCAGCTTGGAAATTAAGCGATGGCACTGGAGCAATTATTGCAATTATCGATGATGGTGTGGATCTCGATCATGAAGAATTCCGTTCCTCTGGAAAGATTGTTGCCCCGCGTGATGTCACACGAAAAAATGACAATCCCAGACCAGGAAACGACAATAACCACGGTACAGCTTGTGCCGGAGTTGCTTGTGGAAACGGTAAATTTGGTGCATCAGGCGTAGCACCAGGTGCAAAGCTGATGCCGATTCGTCTAGCTTCGGCGTTGGGGTCACAAGATGAAGCAGATGCTTTTATTTGGGCGGCTCAAAATGGTGCTGATGTGATTTCTTGTAGTTGGGGGCCAGCAGATGGTACTTGGTTTGAGCCAAACGATCCTGCACACAACCAGAAAGTACCTTTGCCTGACTCCACAAGACTAGCTATGGACTTTGCAACCAATAAAGGACGCAACGGTAAGGGATGTGTAATTTTATTCGCGGCTGGCAATGGTAACGAAAGCGTGGATAACGATGGCTACGCCAGTTACCAAAAGGTAATTGCGGTGGCAGCTTGTAACGACTTTGGTACGAGAAGCGCTTACAGTGACTTTGGTCAGGCGGTGTGGTGTGCTTTTCCCAGTAACAATGGTGATAGTTCTCAAACCACTGGAATTTGGACAACCGATCGCACTGGTGTACTTGGCTATAATTCGGGTAATGTAAATCTGGGTGATGCCGGAGGTAACTACACGAACGAATTCGGCGGAACTTCTAGTGCTTGTCCAGGTGCGGCTGGTGTAGCAGCATTGATTATTGCCAGAAACCAAAATCTGCGTTGGGACGAAGTACGAGATATTATTAAACGCTCTTGCGATCGCATCGATCAAGCTGGAGGTAAATATGATGCCAATGGTCGTAGCCCTTTTTACGGTTATGGTCGAATCAATGCTCTCAAAGCTGTAGAATTGGCCAAGCCGGCGCAAACATCGCCTATTAGCATATTCAAGGCAGTGCAAGATATCCCAATTAGCGACTTGCAAACATCAACATTATCGTTGGCGATCGCTAATACCAGCCTAATGAAATCCATCAAAGTTAATGTAGACATCGAGCATACTTATATCGGGGATCTTGTAGTTACTCTCCTTCCCCCAGTGCAAATAGGTATACTTCCCATCATCCTGCACGATCGCCAAGGCGGGGCTACAGATAATATCAAAACAACTTTTGATGAGGTAAACACCCCAAAACTTGCTGCCTTTAAAGGTAAAAGTCCCCAAGGAACCTGGACTCTGGAAGTTGCAGATAAAGCTAGCGCAGATACAGGAAAGATTCGCAGCCTAACCATTGAAATTGGGTTTTAAACCAATACGTTTGAGTTAGGGAGTGTGTGGGGATGAGGGAGCAGGGAGACAAGGGGGACAAGGGGGACAAGGGGGAATTATTGAACAAGTCTCTCCCTTGTCTCCCTCCTCTTCTTTGTCTCTTCTTCATGCCCCATGCCCCATGCCCCTTATCAATTAGCTTTTAGTTACAGGCTCTTTCGCCAAGAACTTCTCTAATTCTGTCAGCGCATCAGCATCAACCTTAGTTTGCATTGGGCAGAACTTAGGCCCACACATCGAACAAAACTCAGCAGTTTTATAGATATCTGCTGGTAAAGTTTCATCGTGATATTCCTTGGCTCTTTCTGGATCGAGTGATAATTCAAACTGACGGTTCCAATCGAAGTTGTAACGCGCCTTGGAAAGTTCATCATCTCTATCCCTTGCACCAGGGCGATGTCTAGCAATATCAGCCGCATGAGCCGCTATTTTATAGGCAATCAACCCATTCCGCACATCTTCGGCATTTGGTAGACCCAAATGTTCTTTGGGTGTTACATAGCACAGCATTGCAGTACCGTACCATCCAGCCATCGCTGCGCCAATGGCTGAAGTAATATGGTCATAACCGGGAGCAATGTCTGTTACCAATGGGCCCAACACATAGAAAGGTGCTTCCGAACACTCTTCCATCTGCTTACGGACGTTGAACTCAATTTGATCCATTGGCACGTGTCCCGGCCCTTCCACCATCACCTGGATATCATCTTCCCAGGCTTTGCGAGTTAGCTGTCCCAGGGTTTTCAATTCAGCTAATTGTGCTTCATCTGAGGCATCATGGGTGCAGCCGGGACGTAGAGAATCTCCCAAACTGAAGGAGACATCGTACTTTTTGAAAATCTCAATAATGTCTTGAAAGTGGGTATAAAGTGGGTTTTGTTTGTGGTGATGCAGCATCCACCGCGCCAAAATACCGCCGCCGCGAGAGACAATACCGGTAATGCGGTTTCTCACCAAAGGCAAATGCTCAATCAAAATCCCCGCATGGATAGTTTGATAATCTACCCCCTGCTGGGCGTGCTTTTCGATGATATGGAGAAAATCATCAGCAGTCAGGTTCTCGATTGTGCCGTGGACACTTTCTAAAGCTTGGTAAACTGGTACCGTACCAATGGGAACAGGTGAAGCCTTGATAATTGCGGTACGAATTTCATCTAAATTACCGCCGCCTGTGGATAAATCCATCACGGTATCAGCACCGTACTTCACCGACAAATTCAGCTTATCAACTTCTTCTTGAAGATTAGAAGAGTTGGGGGAAGCGCCGATATTAGCATTTACCTTACATCTAGAGGCGATGCCAATAGCCATCGGCTCTAGATTAGTGTGATTTATATTAGCGGGGATAATCATTCGCCCCCGCGCTACTTCGTCACGAATGAGATCGGCAGGGAGATTTTCTCGTTGGGCGACGTAGTGCATTTCTTCGGTGATGACACCTTGGCGGGCGTAATGCATTTGCGATACATTAACCTGCCCACGTCGTTTAGCAACCCATTCTGTCCGCATATTGTGATTCCTCAATAAACAGCTTCCCTCCGCTGGTATTACCCAGACTCAGGTGTTAAGGGTGTGATCTCAGCCTCGTTATGTAGGCACCCCTAGCATGGATGTAGTGTAGCACCTTGGTTATATCTGGGGGTAAGGGTGTTAACAATTTATGCTGTTTTTTTGGAGTCTGGCGATGTCTACGACGGTCACTGAGCGAAGTCGAAGTGCGGGCTGCGCTTACGCTGTTTCTGTTGAATAATGTCTAATACTGCCTTATGGATTTTCTTAGAAGTGCTTATTTTTTCTATATCTGGATGATTATATAGCAATCATGAATGAGTTGTGAAAATGCGCGATGTCCAGATCCCCAACTTCTTCGAGAAGTCGGGGATCTAATTTTTCACGAATGATTTAGGATCGCTATACTCACACCTTTCAACTAAAAGCTTTTAACTACCAGGTACTATGGAGCGATCGCTTTGACTTTGTACAATTAAATAACAACAAAATTAGTTGCGCTGAGTGACAATCCACTGCTGAGTTGCGCGAACTTTACCTGAGTAAACGCACTAGCACTACCATCTTTGTCAAAGAACAGTCCACCTGTATTGTCGTTATAAATAAATCGCTGGGCTGTCGTTGTCGCAGATGTACCGATTACAAACTGGTCAGATGATAAACTACCTGCTACTAAAGAGCCGCCGAAACCCTTAGCCGATACTTGAATAAAGTCACTCAATTCACCAGTCGGATTGAAGTCATAAAGAGTATCAACGCCTTCATTGAAATTATTGAAAGTAAATAAATCAGAGCCATTTCCACCGTCCAAAGCATCATCGCCTTTCCCTCCAGTCAGGAGATCGTTGCCATCATATCCATACAAAGAATCATTGCCATTGCTTCCCACAATAGTGTCAGCGTAGGCTGTACCACGGATTTCTAATTCTTCAATATTTTTGTAGCTAACTCGATAGGTGCCATCCGTAATCGATCCTTGCTTAGTAGTTGCATTAAAAGTTGAGGCAATTCCTGCAATAGCATAGACGTAATTGATAGACAAATAATCACTATCCGTACCTCCATCTACCGTTTGAGTTGCTAAGGAAGTAGGAGCAACAGATGGGGCGCTTAAATAGAAGGAGTCGTTGTCACTCCCTCCATTTAGGGTATTATTGCCGCTACTAGTTTCGTAGGCATATAATCTATCATTCTCAGAGCCGCCGTCTAAGAGGTTGTTCCCAGAAGAATACATAATATCGAAATAATCATTCCCACTTCCTCCCTTGAGAATGTTGTTGCCAGTACTACTGGAAGCATATAGCTGATCATTCCCAAAGCCACCATCTAAGAGGTTTTTCCCAGAAGAATCAGAAATATCGAAATAATCATCTCCAGTTCCCCCCTTAAGGGTGTTGTTGCCAGTGGTATCGAGACCATAGAGTTTATCATTATCTTCGCCACCGTCTAAGAGGTTTTTCCCAGAATAATCACTAACTTCAAGGACATCGTTACCTACCTCACCGTATAGGCTATTATCTCCCTGTCCACCGTAGAGGTTATCATTATCCTCGCCACCATATAGTTTGTCGTTTCCAGCGTCGCCATAGAGTTGATCGTTACCACTCCCACCACTAATAAAATCATTGCCATTAGCGCCATAAGCAGTGTCATTCCCTGCACCACCGTAGAGATAATTAGCACTAAAATCAAGCCCTAGAATCTGAAGCGAACCCACATCTTGGCTATCAACGTGGCCATGTAAAACATCGTCTCCGTCTCCTCCATCAAGAGTGTCAGCACCGCTATCTCCATAGAGACTGTCATTGCCAGCTTCGCCATAGAGTTTATCGTTACCAATCCAACCGCCAACCAAGTCATTACCATCGCCACCATAAACAGTGTCATTTCCAGCTTTTGCAAGGATTAAATTATTGGCACTATTGCCTGTAATGACGTTATTTAGATCATTTCCACCACCAAAAATATCTGTCGCCCCGGTTAAGATGAGGTTTTCGACATAATTACCTAATGTCCAATCGACAGAAGACGCAACTGTATCAATACCGCCCGCATCACCACCAGAGCCATTATCTTCACTGACAATATCGCCACTGATATCAACGATGTAAGTATCGTTACCTGCTCCACCTTTCAATGTATCGTTACCAATGCCACCATCTAGTGTGTCGTTACCTGCTCCACCACTGAGGAAGTCATCACCCTCGTAGCCATAAATGACATCATTGCTGGTGCCGCCATTGATGAGGTCGTTAGCCTTAGTACCTTTGAAAATTGCCATAATTTCTACCTACTTAAATCAATTGTTTTAGAAACTTAAGATTATTAACCTGCTGGTATTGCTGTTTTTAGACACAAAAAATTAGCCGAATCTGGGATTTTCGGTATAATTTATATTGCATTAGTAAAACGAGCTTTTCACTGTGATTCAGCTTTTAAAAGCTTTACAAGCGGTGAATAGCTAGTATAGTTACACAACAAACTTGGTTAATTTAATCACTATAATGTTTGTTTTGTTGAGTGTCACTACTTGAACTATTACTTTTTTTTGACCTTGGGTTAATTGTGTTTCTATGTAATTTTACGTATTAATAGTGAGTGGTATTGAGTAATATATAATTTATTGAGTATAGCGATCGCACCCTTACGCCCTCCAACCAAAAGCTTTTAACCACCAGTAGGAGCGATCGCTTTGACTTTGTACAATTAAACAACAACAAAATTAGTTGCACTTAGTGACAATCCATCGCTGAGTTGCGCGAATTGCACCTGAGTAAACGCGCCACCGCTACCATCTTGGTCAAAGAATAGCGCCCCTGTACCATTGTCGTAGATAAATCGTTGAGCGATCGCACTCGCGGTTGAACCGATTGTAAACTGACTAGCTAAGAGTGTACCTACTGCTAAAGAGCCGCCGAAACCATCAGCCGATACCTGAATAACTTCAGCAATCGGGTTGAAGTCAAAAAGACTATCAACACCTTCGTTGTAATTACTGAAGGTGAATGTATCATTCCCCTCTCCCCCGTACAGAGCATCATTGCCTCTTTCTCCAGTCAGGCGATCGTTGCCATCATTTCCAAAAAGGTAATCGTTACCATTACTGCCTACAATAGTGTCAGTGTTAGCTGTACCAGAAATATCTAATTGTTCAATATTCTTGTAGCTAACTCGATATGTCCCAGCCGTAATTGAACCTTGGTTAGTGGTTGTATTGAAAGCCGAGGTGATTCCCTCAGTAGTAACACTGCTATAATCGACAGACAAATAATCGTCATCCATACCTCCATCTACCGTTTGAGTCACTAAAACAGAAGGGGTAACAGATGGAGCGCTTAAATAGAAGGAGTCGTTGTCACTTCCTCCTTTAAGGGTGTTGTTGCCACTAGCGCTGTAAGCATAAAGTTGATCGTTCCCCAAGCAACCGTCTAAAAGGTTATTTCCAGAAGAAGAAGAAATATCAAACGCATCATCCCCAGTTCCTCCCTTAAGGGTGTTGTTGCCAGTGGTGTTAGAAGCATAAAGTCGATCATTCTCAGAGCCACCGTTTAAAAGGTTATTTCCAGAAGAATGATAAATGTTTAGATAATCATTTCCTCCTCCTCCTTTAAGGGTGTTGTGTCCAGTGGTATTGGAAGCAGAAAATGAATCATTCTCAGAGCCACCGTCTAAAAGATTTTTCCCAGAAGAATTGTTAATGTTAAAATAATCACCTCCAGATCCTCCCTTAAGGGTGTTGTTGCCAGTGGTGTTAGAAGCATAAAGTTGATCATTCCCTAAGCCACCGTCTAAAAGGTTTTTCCCAGAATAAAAGGAAATATCAAGAATATCGTTACCGAAATCACCGTATAGGCTATTATCTCCTTCGCCACCATATAGTGTGTCATCACCATCTCCACCAGAGAGGTTATTATTGGCAATATTACCTATAATGAGAACATCATTAGCATTAGTACCCTTGATATTTGCCATAACTTCTATTTACCTAAATTGATTTTTCAGAGGTTTGCTGTTTTAAGGCACAAAAAATCAGCCGAGAGTTGACACTTTCGGTATAGTTTATGTCACGATAGAGCAACACAACTTTTCACTTTTACCAGCCTTTTTACAGGCTGAAAATGACTTTTTGGCTAACTTGCTGACACAATACAGTTGATTAATTTAATCACTATAGTGTTTGTTTAGTTGAGTGTCACTATTTGGAATGGCATTTTTTTACTGCTTATATTAGGTATAAAAAATTCTTAATAATTACGTATTTATATCTTGAAAATCGAAATAAGTTACTGGTGATAAAGGATAAGAAAAGAGATTTTTATCGTTTGTGTACCCAGATGGAGCATAAATCTTGCCACAGTCAAAATTATGCCCTCAAATTGGAAGGTTGAGGGCTACTTACAAAAGTTACGGGTTTTGAGGCAGGAGGTAGAAACTCTTTATATCTGATGTGTGAGCCTTGCGTTTTGTACCTCACTTACTTGCAAACTGCTGTATCTGCCTTTAATCTCTTGATTGAAAAAGCTGCCAACTGAGTCAGAGGCATGTAAATCTTCCCAAGTATCCTCGTCTACGCCTAAGTACTGATAAACAGATCCACTTTGAAACTCAACTTGCAAAATTTGCTCGTTGCGATCGTAACCGACAGCGATCGCCATTGATGATCTAACTGGTAACATAGCGATTGGTTCTTCTTCAAAGGGTAGTACAGTTGTTTCAGCGATTGCCTCGCTCAGTTCTTGCAATCCTTCATAAGCTTGTATCGGTGCTGGAATTTCCAAAAACTCTAGTTCGTCGCCTCGATTGAGCAACAACTGCAAATATCCATCAGAGTGAGCGATCGCTACTAAACTGCTCAAGTCTACCTTAGATAGCCTCATTAATTTTGCTCTCCTGTTGGCGTAATCGGAAGTGTTAAAGTTTTATGCAACACTTAAGTGCTTTAATAGTACAAATATACTATTAAAGCTTTTTGATGTCAAGTTTTTCTACCAAGGGAGAATTAGTTTTACTTGTTTTTTGCCTTACATTTACATAATGCTAGAACACTGATTCAGTATTCAAAGAGGTAAAGAAGATGTCAGAACAAACCTTTATTCAAATTGATCCTGAGCGATGGCTGGACATTGAGCAGTTTCCTGGTGCTAAGTTTTTCCCCTTAGCCGAGCCTGTATCGCAGGGTTCAATACACCTACTGACAATGAAGGCGGGTACAACGATTCCTATTCATACTCATCCTTGCGATGAATATGTTTATGTGATGAACGGAGTGGTGGAAACTGGGGGAAAGACTTGTTCTAGTGGAATTTTTTGGTTCACCCCAGCCGACACCCAACAAGGGCCCCATATAGCCATCACCGATGTGGAAATACTCACGATTAGGCTAGGGCAAATGGGCGTGTTTAAGTCACTTTAGTACAGCATTATCATTAAGTTTGGTAATGCCAATGCGTCGCTCTGCAATGTTAATGCATCCCTTTGAAATGCCAATGCGTTGCTCTGCAATGTTAATGCATCCCTTTGCAATGCCAATGCGTTGCTCTGCAATGTTAATGCATCCCTTTGCAATGCCAATGCGTTGCTCTGCAATGTTAATGCATCCCTTTGCAATGCCAATGCGTTGCTCTGCAATGTTAATGCATCCCTTTGCAATGCCAATGCGTTGCTCTGCAATGTCAATGCATCCCTTTGCAATTAGGGACTTCCAAATAAAAAATACCCCACAAGATTGGATAATTTATTTGTTGGAAGCCCCTTAATAAACGCTAAGATTTTGTACAAAATACTTAGTTGTGCAACCAAAACCCTTGTAGAGACGTAAAATTTTACGTCTCTACATCAACGATTCATGCCTGTATTCAGCAAATCTGAATCTACCCAGACACAACAGCAGAGTTTATTTCATGCAAATGGGATCTCTCTGTTTGCAAATAACGATAAAGACGATTCAGGGCGTTGATATGAGCATAAGCCGCAGCTACCACAATATCAGTATCAGACGCTTGTCCAGAGAATATCCGCTCTTGATGCTTCAAACGAACTGTGACGGTTCCTAGTGCATCAATTCCTCCTGTCACAGATTGAACAGAAAACTCAATCAGTTGATTGGGAATCTGCACTAATCGATTGATTACTTGATACACCGCATCCACTGGCCCAGTGCCTACACTCGCATCCGTGAGGATTTTGCCTTCAGGGGTAACAATTGTAATGGTTGCAGTTGGACAAGTGCAATCACCACAAATTACCTGAACGTGTTCGATTTGGAAGCCACTTTCTACTTGAATCTGCGTTTCATCTCGAACGATCGCTTCTAAATCCCAATCTGAGATTTCTTTTTTTTTATCAGCGACTTCTTTGAATCGATTAAAGGCTTTATTCAAGTCTGCCTCGTTCAATTCAAATCCCAATTCCTTAAGCCTGCTACGGAAAGCATTCCTTCCAGAATGTTTGCCCAAAACAATGCGATTTTCTGGCAACCCGATCGCAGCAGCTTCCATAATTTCATAAGTCTCGCGGTGCTTGATGATTCCATCTTGGTGAATACCAGACTCATGGGCGAAAGCGTTTGCTCCCACGATCGCTTTATTGGGTTGAATCAGCATTCCGGTTAATTGAGAAACTAAGGATGAGGTTTTGTAAATCTCCTGAGTCTTAATATTAGTCAAGGGTGTATCGGCATCAACCGGACGACCAAAATAAGGGTTGAAAAATGGTTTGCGAACCTGCAACGCCATCACAATCTCTTCTAATGCTGCATTACCTGCTCGTTCCCCAATGCCATTAATAGTACACTCCACCTGACGCACACCATATTCAATTGCAGCCAAAGCGTTAGCTGTCGCCAAACCCAAATCATTTTGAGTGTGAATGGAAAGAATCACCCCATTGATATTAGGAACATGTTCTCGAATTCCCTGAATCAGAGTTCCGATTTCTTTGGGTGTGCAGTAACCAACGGTATCAGGAATATTAATTGTAGTTGCACCTGCTGCGATCGCTCTTGACAAAACTTCATAAAGAAACTCTGGTTCAGTGCGGCTAGCATCCATTGGCGAAAATTCTACATCGTCTACAAAGGATTTGGCATAAGCAATCATTTCTGCTGCGATCGTTAATACTTCGCTGCGAGACTTTTTCAACTGATATTTCAGGTGAATATCAGAGGTAGAAATCATCGTGTGGATTCTGGGATGAGCCGCACCTTTCAAAGCTTCGGCGGCAGCATGAATATCTTGGCGAATGGCTCTAGCTAAACTGCAAATGATTGGCCCGCCGGGGATTCCGACTTGTTCAGCAATGGTTTTGACAGCTTGAAAATCTCCCGGACTAGCAACGGCAAAACCTGCTTCAATCACATCGACACCAAGGAGAGCTAGTTGATGAGCGATCGCTAATTTCTCTTCTACATTGAGGGTTGCGCCCGGTGACTGTTCGCCATCCCGTAGCGTGGTGTCGAAGATAATAACTTGGTTTGGTTGAGATGCGATGCTCATAACTGTCTCCCGTAGTATTGAGGGATGTTTCAAAGACTTGCTTTGGATATTGTATACAATCTTTTGGATTTTGTATACAATATTCAATATGAACTTAAATGACTTAGCGGCCAACGTGCTGCAACAACAACGCAGTACCCCAGATTTAATTGCCGATGCTTTGCGGGAAGCGATTCTGCGCGGTATATTTCAAGAAGGACAATCGCTGAGACAGGATGAAATCGCCACTCAGTTTGGCGTTAGTCGGATTCCCGTGCGCGAAGCGCTCAAGCAGCTAGAAGCAGAAGGATTGGTGACACTGCATCTAAATCGTGGGGCGATTGTATCGGTGTTGACAGCACAAGAGGCGCAAGAAATCTGTGAAATTCGCAGCGCCTTAGAAGTGAAAGCGATGCAATTGGCAATACCCAAATTCAGAGAAACAGATATAGAAAAAGCTGCTGTGATTTTGTCAGCGACAGATAAAGCAACCGATGCAGGTGTGTTGGCAAAACTCAACTGGGAGTTTCATGCGACGCTGTACGCCACTGCTGAACGTCCCCGGTTGTTAGGGATGATTAAAACTTTACATGTTAATTGCGATCGCTATGTTCGCGTACAATTAGCACAGATGGATTACCAAGAGCGATCGCAAAAAGAACACTATCAACTCTTAGATGCTTGTCAAAAGCAGGATGCAAAAGCTGCTGTCAGGTTGCTAAAACGACACATTGACACCGCCGGAGAACAGTTAATTGCATACTTGCAGCAAATTGCTCAGAAACGCTGATTATTAGATGATCTGCCAGAACAGATTAAACGAAAAATTTCCACTATCCTGTTCAACAAACCTCTCCCTGCCTTTAACTAAAATTCAACTCTATCCCTCTCCGCCTCGGAGAGGGACGGTTTTACGTAGTAAAACCAGGGAGAGGTCATTTGATTCAGAGAAATAGGTAGGGTCGTCCATGAAAAAATTGATCCAGCGTATTAAGAGATTGTTCCAACGTATCTTTAAAAGCTTTGCATCCAATTCTCAGCAGACATCGCCTTTACCCTTAATAAATTCTCGCCGTTTAGATACTTCTATTCCCAGCGTTTCTCCCCGATGGGAGTCTGGCTTGGTGCTTGTGTGTTCACAATGTACAAACGAGCAATCAAGCTCAACGGCTTCTGAAGACTTAGAAAATTGGTTAAAATCTCGTTTAAAATTTGAGGGATTATGGGGTGAATTTCGAGTGGTTAGCACCAGTTGTTTAGGAGTTTGCCCAAAAGCTGGTATTACTGTCGTTATTGTAAGTAATGGAAGTGGCGGTAATAGTCCCTGCCTAATTGTAAATCCTCGGAGCGATCGCGAACTTGTTTACTCATACATCAAACAGAATCAAGGATAATTTTACAGCTTTACTAATGCCCAGAATTGGAATATTTGTATTGTTGGTGATTTTATATCCTGGTTTCATCTTTGATACTCTTTCCTAGCTTTACCAGTGGGTGTTTTAGCGCTATTAGTGATGATGCTCAAAAAATGCTCAAAGTGTAAATTAACTCTACTGTAACTGGGAGCATCCCAATATTGCTTAAATCTTTTCCCTCACCCCCAGCCCCTCTCCCATCTTTGGGAGAGGGGAGACATAACTCTAGTTCCCCTTCTCCCATCTTTGGGAGAAGGGGTTAGGGGATGAGGGCTATCAAGGTTTTTGCACATTTGGGATGC
>NZ_JABXKH010000108.1 GCF_017115105.1 Nostoc sp. NMS2 | reverse complement strand
GCCTTCTGCCTTAAAGCGCGTAACCTTTCATCATCACCAAAAGCTGACAAGAACCTTAATGTGGTTTCAAAATCGCCTTGTTTGCGGTTTGAAGCGTTTATGTTTGCAGTTCGCTACAATTAGCTGCCGCTACATACACTTGCTGAAATGGCTCTAAAATTGCTTTCTTACCATCGACATTGATTTCCACACAACCATTAAAAATCATACCCATTTGACTTTCTGGATGTTGATGAGGCTCAAAAATTGCTCCTGGCGAGATATTAGCTAATTGAATGACTATTTCTTGACACTGGAAAAGAGTCAATTCTAAGTCTGGGCGAATCTTTATCGTTTGAGGTTCTGGGAAAAATACTGACATTTTTTAATATGATTACCTATGCATGAAAAAGTTCTGATTGGAAAAGTTTGGGATTTTTGATCCCAATCACTCCCTGCTGCCTATTTTGCTGGCGGCCATATACAAGCCAAGCCGTTTGGATAGAGCCAATAACTTCATCAACTACTAATACATCAGGATTTTCTTCAGCAAAGCGCAAAGCTGCGATCCCGCTATCATACTTATCCACCAGCAAGTTTTGTCCCACCACGGGCTTCGCTGTCTCATAGGTAAAGGTATCCCAACGTTCTGTATTGACATAAGCCCTTTGGAATTAGATTTCAACAGTTTATACACCTATGCCCGCACTTTTTTAGAGCTATCAAAAGTCTCTGTCTCTATTCCCTGGATGTAATATTGGTCAGGATCAAGGGTTCCATGCGTTGTGAGCATCATGGCATGAATCAATGCCTTTGCTTTCAACATTGTTTCTTGAAACTCCATCTCAGGATCAGAAAGCGCTACAATGCCACCGCCAACGCCAATCGAGGTTTGCTCTGGAGTCAACACAGCAGTGCGAATGACAATATTCAAGTCAGCTGAACCATTCAATCCCAAAAAGCCGATCGCTCCTGAATAAACTCCTCGTGCTGACTGCTCTAATCGATCAATAATCTCAAGGGTTCTGAGCTTGGGAGCGCCCGTCATAGAACCGCCGGGGAAGGCATTACGAATGCAGTCTGTGGCGCTCATATCGGCGCGTAAATGACCGCGAATGGTCGTTACCAATTGATGTACTGTGGCATAAGTTTCTACATCCATCAATTTGGGAACATGAACAGTACCGACTGCACAAACCCGTCCTAGATCGTTGCGAAGCAAATCTACAATCATTAGATTCTCCGCTCGATCTTTTTCACTGTTCCACAATCTTTCACGCAGAATAAAATCTTCTTTGGGCGTTTTTCCTCGTGGTAGCGTTCCCTTGATAGGCTTTGTTTCTACCCAACCTTGGCGATCGATGTGCAGAAATCGCTCTGGAGATGAGCAGGCGATCGCTACATCGCCAAAACGCAAAAATGCAGAGTAAGGAGCAGGATTGATGCGGCGTAATGAACGATAGAACGCCAGTGGATCGGGTGTCGTGTCTGTGTGAATCTTATTTGTTAAACAAACTTGATAAGTTTCTCCTTCGTGAATTTCCTGCAAACATGTCTCAATATCATCAAGATAAGTCTTTTTAGACCGGTTTAATCGGAAGATAACAGGTGTCTCTTTCTTCTCAGGAACAACAGGTGACAGGGGAGGAAGGTTCTCAATCTGGTGTCTGATCCATTCAAACCAGGCTTCAGAGGCGGCTGTTTGTCCCTGCTGAATTAGGCAGAGTAGATAGAGGGCTTGCTCTTGGTGATCGATTACAATCATGCGATCGGCCAACAGAAACATGGCATCGGGTAAGGTAGAGGGGTAGTTTAATTTAGCTCCGCACTCTGCCTTTAGTTCATATCCAAAGTAACCCACAAACCCGCAGTTGAAATCGAAGGGTAAATCATCAGATGAGCAATGTCGCCGTTCAATTTCATGCTGGAGATAGTCAAAAATCCCCTCTGTTCTACGGCTGATGGTATCGGACTTGGTAACGGTGAGTTCTTGCGTTAGCGAAGCGCTGCCGCCTACGGCAGATCGCGCTTGATAATGAATCAGGAGACTGTTTTCGCCACTGTTATCTCCCATGAAGGAAAAGCGGGAAAGACCGGCTTCAACACGACTGCTGTCTAACCAGAATGCATTTAGTGAGTTGCCAAACAAATGCACAAACATCTGCTCAGTATCGGGACACAGACTCAGCTTGCGCGTACAAAGTTCAAATTCCTGTTGCTGTTTTTGGCAATAAGAACTTGAAGGTATTGGAGCAGTCCCGCTATTTCCGATCCAATACTGTTTTTTCTGACTATTGCCGCGCTCTTGGGCAAATTTGAAGGTAATCTGTCTAAAATTCTCGAACAGGGTTTGTCCATACTCAGTACAGATTGACTCTGGATGAAACTGCACACCCCATAGCGGCAAAGAGCGATGGCGCATTCCCATCACCAGATTGTCCTGTGTCCACGCTACTTTTTCTAAACAGTCCGGTAGATCATTTGAAACCAGCAAGGAATGGTAGCGCACAACAGAGAAAGGAGAAGGAATTCCTGCAAACAAATCAGTACTAGTGTGATAAACATCACTGAGCCGGCCATGCCGAACTTCCGGCGCATGAATAACTTTTCCTCCATACCCATTACCAAGTCCTTGATGTCCAAGGCAAACGCCTAGAAGCGGCACTTGGGTATTTTGAATAGCTTGACGACAGATTCCAAAATCTTTGAGATTCTCAGGACGACCTGGCCCTGGTGAAATCACAATGTTGTCAAATTCCCACTGTTGCAGTTCATCCCATGCAAATTGATCGTTGTAAATTACAGTAGGATACTCTCCATTGACTGCTGCAATTAATTGGTAAAGATTAAAGGTATAAGAATCATAATTGTCAATAAGTAGGGTTTTCATCTTGTGAGTCTCTGTGTTGTAAATCTTGGGAAAGAATAAGGAATAGAATTTTAGATTTTGAATCTCAGAGGATATTTGTCAAGTATTCAGTTATAAATCAATACAGTTCAGTTAAGCATTTCCTTCTTCTCTCTGCGTCCTTGGCGTTCTTGGCGGTTCGTTAAAAAAATTGAGTTTGACAAAGAGTTTTAGCCTGAACTGAACCGTATTCAGTTATAAATAGAGCTTCTGTCACCCACTATTTATTGTATTTTTTAATATTTCAAGATAATTTTGAAGCATTGAGCGAATATCTTGACTACTAAAATACATCTGATCGTATTCCACATATATGCTTGCATTTCCTGAAACTGATTCCATTGACACAGCATAATTTAAAGGAAAATTGAACTTGTCATGTAACCTTCTCCGGTATATTTTTAAGCCAAGATGTTCAGAATTATTTTTATCATTATGGAAATTCACGAAATTAAACGTAGCGAGAAACAACTCTATTTCTTGTTGGTCTGACAAAATTTGTAGAAGTGGATATCTAACATAAGGTTCGATATCAATTAGGGATTCTTGCACATTTTTAATTTGGACATTTTTATCTCCTATAATTGATTGACACAAGGGAACAATATTCCAGAACAAGCCCAAAGCTCCGAATGGATCAGATAATCTTTCTGTCCTACCATTAGAAATAACTCCTACAGAAACTGTATT
This sequence comes from Nostoc sp. NMS2, assembly GCF_017115105.1. Taxonomy (GTDB): domain Bacteria; phylum Cyanobacteriota; class Cyanobacteriia; order Cyanobacteriales; family Nostocaceae; genus Nostoc. The sequence goes on along the minus strand of NZ_JABXKH010000108.1, from coordinate 48,367 downwards.
TTCTTTCATTACAGTAGCAATTAGGTCAACGTAGGCACTCAAGAAAATTGCTTTTGGTCAAACTTTTAATTTTCGACAGAATTCACGTAAGTCAGCAATTATTTCTGAGTCAAAATGGTATTCTTCGGCAACAGTTTCTACTTGATTTACTGAAGCGCTTAAAGGCTTCAATGGTTTATATATATAGTTTCTTAAGTGAAGCTTCCAGAAATTTGATGCGTCTGATGAGCTAATTATCTCTTTCTCCAAAGTGACAAATTCTTTGTACACATTGGCAGCAGGTAATACTGTTATTTCTTCTCCTTTCTTGAGAGCAGAATATAAGTCATAAAGTTGGTTAAGGAATTCAATACTACTCCAGCCATCTGTAATTGCATGATGTATTGACATTAAGAATTCAAATCTATTCTTGGCTTTCCGAAAAAGCCATACTCGAAAAAGTGGCTCCTGGGGATTTTCAACGTTGAACAAGTTTTGCCTGTCTTGCTTTACAACCTCATCAATGTAATTTTCCTGTTCATGCGATTTGATGTTGCTAATGTCTTGCTCATGGATGGAAAATTTTAGATTCTTTTTAACCACCTGACATACTGGTTTTCCGTTAGAAGTGATAAATACGGTTCTCAAAGTCGGATGTTTTTGCACTAGCATTTCTAATGCTTTTTTAAAGGCATTTAACGAAAGATTGTCATCATATATATCAAATGATTCCTGTCCATGATAAACCCCCATTTTCTGATGATCATTTGAGTAATGATGCAACATAAACTCTTGCATTCTGGCAAGAGGATATGCCAATTCTGTATCGTCAGGTAGTAAATCAGAGATATCCTGTGGAAGTTCTAATAAATGTAGGGGAACTAAAACTTTATTTTCCTGAAGCTGGAAATTATTTACTGGTTTTTCAGATTCATCAGTATCAATAGATAAACAATGAGCAATTAGCGATCGCAAGCTTGCTGCAAAATCTTGGGCAAGATTTTCAATTGTGGCAGAGGAGTGAAAATTTTCGCTGTATGTCTAATCCAGTTTGAACTGACTCTCTACTACGAGTCCGTTAATATCTAGTAGATGATTACAAGTTTCTTGCTGGCTATGTTCTGCTCCCATTGATTCCGGGGCTAGTTTTAAGAAAGAATCTTCTTGCATTCCCCAATCGAATTGCCCCAAGTAGTTGAAACTTACTTCAGGTTGTGGCATTGCAGAGAGTTGAGAGGTGATCTCTGCATCCCCACTCAAATAGCGCAGCACACCATAGCCGATGCCTCGATTAGGTACGGCACGGAGTTGTTTTTTGATAGACTTAATTGCATCCCCTAGATTATTTGTTGCTTTTAACTCTAAAAGTACGGGGAAAATTGTCGTAAACCAACCGACTGTCCGGGATAAGTCTACATCTTCAAAAAGATCCTCCCGTCCATGACCTTCAAGGTGAAGCAACACAGAGCTACTGCCAGTCCATTTACTTAAAGTCTGCACCAGAGCAGTCAGCAGGATATCATTAATCTGAGTTTTATAAACTTTGGGAACTTCCTGCAACAGAGTGCGAGTTTCTTCTGCTGAGAGTGACATTGATACTATGCGGGCAGATGCTAAAGTGTTCGCACCTAATGCATAATCCACTGGTAGATGGGTTATCTCTGCACGTGAAATGCCTTGCCAATAAGTCAGTTCTTTGTTTGCAATATCTGAGCTTGCATAAGAATTCAGTTTCTCAGCCCAGTGTTTAAAAGATGTTGTCTTGGGGCGAAGCTGAATCTTTTCACCGCGACTGATTTGCTGGTAAGCTGTTTCCAAATCCTCTAACAAAATCCGCCAAGAAACGCCATCTACTGCTAGGTGGTGGATGACTATTAGTAATCGGCTGGCTTTTTTAGTACCAAGACTAAAAAACGCTACTCGCATTATTGGGCCAGAAGAAAGGTTTAAACTGGTTTGTAGGGAATCAGCAGCAGATGCGATCGCAGCTTTTTGTTCTGCCTCTAGTATTGCAGACATATCTACATGAGAAAAAGGAATAGTATCATCAGGATTAGTGTTAATCTGTTACCAATCTGAGTCAGACTGCACAAAACGTAAGCGCAGTGCATCATGATGTAACAATAATTGTTGCACTACCTGCGACAAAAGATTGGGGTCGAGTGTTTGCGGTACTTTCAGCAGCAATGACTGGTTAAAGTGGTGAGGTTCTGGGAAATTTTGGGCAAAAAACCATTGCTGAATGGGCGTTAGAGGTAATAACCCAGTTACCAAACCTTGTTCTGCCCTCACTGTCTGGGTGACGTTAGTCACTGCTGCCAATTCAGCGATCGTCTGGTGTTGAAATATCTGCTTGGCACTCAGTTGCAGTCCAGCAAGTTTTGCTTTAAAAATAATCTGAATGCTGAGAATGGAATCTCCGCCCAGTTCAAAGAAGTTGTCATGGATGCCAATTTGTTCTAGGTGCAGAACCTCACACCAGATTTTGGCTAGTATTTCTTCAGACTCTGTGCGCGGTGCAACTATATCTTTTTCTAGCTCATGACGTGCTGTATCAGGCTTAGGAAGTCCACGACGATCAATCTTGCCATTAGGGGTAAGGGGCAGAGCATCCAAAATCACAAAGGCAGATGGTACCATGTAGTCTGGCAACTTCTGTTTGAGGAAGGAGCGCAATTGATTTTTGATTTCTGGCTTAGAGCGAGTAACGACATAAGCGACTAAGCGTTTGTACCCCGGAATATCGTCAGAGTCGATAACTACTGCTTCTGATACTTGCGGATGTGCGATCAGTACGGTTTCGATTTCCCCTAGTTCGATCCGAAACCCTCGCACCTTAACTTGATTGTCAATTCGACCCAAAAACTCGATATTCCCGTCAGGTAAATAACGAGCCAAATCTCCTGTTTTATAGAGCGCGAAGTCCGGTCTTGGGGTCTCCCCAAGATGAGGAACTTCGTAAGAGAGACGTTCTAATTTATTGAAGGGGTGAGTAATAAATTTCGCGGCTGTTAAATCTGGACGGTTGAGATAACCTCTGGCTAAACCGACACCTCCGATATGCAATTCGCCTGGGACACCAATGGGGACGGGTTGCACTTCGCCATCTAGGATGTAGGTTTGCACGTTACCAAGAGCTTTGCCAATCAGTTGCTGTGGTTGTGTATCCTCTAGTACTAGCTTCGATAAGTCGCACATCGTGGCTAATACCGTTGCTTCCGTAGGACCGTAGCCGTTAATTAACAACGGCGGTGACGCTAAATTATAGCAATGCGAGCGATCGTCCATACAGGAGTGCCATAGCTTCAATTTTTCTGGCAGCCATTTTTCTCCCCCAGTAGACAACAGTCGTACTGATGGAGGTAGGGTCTGATTTGTGGAAGCTAATTCAGACGTTAACTAGTTCCAGTATGCTGTTCCCACCATCAATACCGTCAGCTTCCATTCCCAGCACTTTTGCACAAATGTGGAGACAGAACTCAACATGGAGGAAGTACGCAGCACTAGCGTCGCACCAGAGGTCAAACAGGGATAGATTTCTTCTGCTGCGGCATCAAAACTGATCGATGCAGCTTGGAGGACACGATCGCGATCGCTTATCCCATACTTATCTCTTACCGATTGAGTGAAATTCACCAAAGACCGATGTTCAATCATCACCCCTTTTGGCGCTCCTGTAGACCCAGAAGTGTAAATCACATAAGCCAAATTACTGGCTTTAACCTCAGTGACTGGATTTTTCTCACTTTGGTCGCTAATTAACTCCCAGTCGGTATCTATGCAGATTACCTTTGCTTCATGATGCGGTATTGAGTCCACTAATTGCCGTTGAGTTAGCAGTACCAAAGCTTGAGAATCATTCAACATATGAGCGAGGCGATCGCTTGGATAGGTTGGATCTAGAGGCACATAAGCACCACCTGCTTTGAGAATTCCCAACAATCCTACTATCATTAAAGGCGATCGCTCTACACAAATCCCCACTAAAACTTCTGGTACTACACCTAGTTTTTGCAAGTAGTGTGCCAGTTGGTTTGCCCTGGTGTTTAATTCTCCGTAGGTCAGATGTTCCCCTTCATACACCACAGCTAAAGCATCAGGGTTGCGCTCCACTTGCTTCTCAAACAACTGATGGATACATTTATCTAATGGATAATCTACCTGTGTATTATTCCACTCAACTAACAATTGATGTTGCTCAATTTCTGTTAGCAGTGGTAATTGGGAAATGGGGTGCTGGGGATTTGTGATAATTCCTGTCACCAACGTTTGGAAATTTCCTGCCATCCGAGCGATCGTTGAATCATCAAACAGGTCGCTATTGTATTCCCATTCGGTTATCAATTCAGAAGCAGTATTCTCAATTGATAGAGCCAAATCGAACTTTGCTGTTCCCGTTTCTATAGGAAATGAACTTACAGTTATCTCAGGCAAATCCAAAGATGGTATAGGAACATTCTGGAGATCGAACATCACCTGAAACAGAGGCAAGTGACTTAAAGAACGTGCAGGTTGCAAAGCATCTACCAATTTCTCAAAGGGCAGGTCTTGATGAGCATAAGCTTCGAGTGCTACTTCCCGCACCATAATCAGCAACTGTTCAAAACTGGGGTTGCCTGACAAATCAGTACGCAGCACTAAAGTATTGACAAAAAGACCAATTATCCCTTCTATTTCCGGTTGATTGCGACCAGCAACTGGCGTACCCACTACGATGTCCTTTTCCCCTGTATAGCGATAAAGTAAGGTAATAAATGCCGCAAAAAACGTCATAAACGGGGTCGCTCCCACACGTTTGCCAAGATTGGCGATCGCCTCACCTAACGACCGAGGAAGTATAAATTGTTGATGACCTCCCCGGTTTGTTTGTACGGCAGGTCTTGGTCTGTCAGTGGGAAGTTCTAGTAAGGTGGGAGCGCCTTCAAGTTGTTGCTTCCAATAAGATAACTGTACAAACGCCTCTTGTTCCAACCACTGTCGCTGCCAAACAGCAAAGTCGGCATACTGTACGGGTAATTCAGGTAGTTCCAAAACTTTTTGGAGGGGTTTGTCAGTACAGAATGCAGTGTAGAGTGTTGTTAACTCTTGGACGAATACACCCGTTGACCAACCATCAAAAATAATGTGGTGTACTGTTAGCAGAAACACATATTCTGTTGAGTCAACCTGAAAGAGAGTAGCACGTATTAAAGGTTCTCGCTCTAGATCAAATGGTCGCACTGCTTCAGCTGTAACCAATCGTTGCATGTCGTCTTCTCGCTCCCCTTGAGGCAGATGAAGCAAGTCCACGATTTCTAGTTGCAAAGAAAGAGTTGCAGCAATAACCTGAACGGGTTGATCCTCTTGTGTTACAAAGTTTGTGCGTAACGCTTCATGACGACAAATAATTTCGTTCAGGCTTGACTGTAGTGCAGCTACGTTGAGTTGACCGTTAAAACGCCAGACGATTGGGATGTTGTAGAATGCACTATTGGGCTGTAAGTTGTCAAGAAACCACAATCTCGCTTGTGCAAAGGAGAGCGGGAGGTTTCCTGTCCTGCTAACTGGCTCAATTGCAGAAAGAGTATTTTGGTGTAGAAATGCCAGTATCTCTGCTTTGCGTTCAGCTATTTGAGCCTGGAGTTGTGGTGTCAAGATTCCTTTAGGAGCTTTGCATCGTAGCCGCTCACCTTCAAGAAAGAGTTTCACATCTAAACTACGCAGATAATACAGGAAGTTATATATATTCATATTTCAACCTCCTCGTACTCATCATCAGAAATATTAGAAGAACCTTCGAGTCCTGGTAATGTCTCATGAATCATCTGAAAATACTCAGCAAGACTAGCTATAGTTGGTGCTTCAAATAAGGTGCGTAAGGATAGATCCATCTGGAAGACTTTACGCAGCCGAGATATAACTTGGGTGGCAAGCAAGGAATGACCACCAATTTCAAAAAAGTTGTCGTAGATACCTATACTCTCTAAGTGAAGTACCTCTTGCCAAACAGCAGCAATGCTTCGCTCTGCATCACTTTGGGGTGCGACGTAATTTGCTTCTACGTCAGGTCTAGTTTGGTCAGGCTTAGGAAGTCCACGGCGATCGACCTTGCCATTGGGGGTGAGGGGCAGAGCATCCAAAACCACAAAAGCAGATGGTACCATGTAGTCTGGCAACTTCTGTTTGAGGAAAGAACGCAATTGATTTTTAATTTCCGGCTGTGAGCGAGTCACGACATAAGCAACTAGGCGTTTAGACCCCGGAATATCATCAGAGTCGATCACTACTGCTTCTGATACTTGCGGGTGGGTGATAAGTACAGTTTCGATTTCCCCTAGTTCGATCCGAAAACCCCGCACCTTCACTTGATTGTCAATTCGACCCAAAAACTCGATATTCCCGTCAGGTAAATAACGAGCCAAATCTCCTGTTTTATAGAGCGCGAAGTCCGGTCTTGGGGTCTCCCCAAGATGAGGAACTTCGTAAGAGAGACGTTCTAATTTATTGAAGGGGTGAGTAATAAATTTCGCGGCTGTTAAATCTGGACGGTTGAGATAACCTCTGGCTAAACCGACACCTCCGATGTGCAATTCACCTGCTACACCAATCGGGACGGGTTGCAGATAGCGATCGAGGATGTAAATTTGCACATTACCAAGAACTTTGCCAATCAGTTGCTGCGGTCGTGTATCGTCTATTACAAGCTTCGATAAGTTATAAATCGTTGCCAATCCCGTTGCTTCCGTAGGGCCGTATCCATTCATCAACAGCAGCAGTTCTTTTAAATTATGGACACGCGATCGCTCGTCCATACATTTTTGCCACAGCTTCAATTTTTCTGGCAGCCATGTTTCTCCCCCAATACACAACAGTCGGACTGAGGTCGGTAGAGTCTGATTTGTTGTTGCTAATTCCGACGTTAACTGGTTCCAGTACGCTGTTACCAAGGGCAATACTGTTAGCTTCCATTCCCAGCATTTCTGCAAAAATGTGGAGACAGAACTCAACATCTCGGCAGTACGCAACACTAGCGTTGCACCACAGATCAGACAGGGATAGATTTCTTCGGCTGCGCCATCAAAACTGATAGATACAAATTGGAGGACGCGATCGCTTTCCCTTATCCCATACTCATCTTTTAGCGATTGAATGAAATTCACCAAAGATCGATGTTCAATCATCACCCCTTTCGGCTTTCCCGTAGATCCAGAGGTATAAATCACATAAGCCAAATTATTGGTTTGTACCTCAGTTTGTGGGTTTTTCTCGCTGTGAGTGTCGATCAACTCCCAGTCAGTATCTAAGCAGATCACCTGTACTGCAGTATTTGGTATTGAGTCTACTAACTGCCGTTGAGTTAACAATACCTGCGCTTGAGAATCATTCAACATATAAGCCAAGCGATCGCTTGGATAGGCTGGATCTAGAGGCAGATATGCACCACCTGCTTTGAGAATTCCCCACAATCCGATTATCATTAATGGCGATCGCTCTACACAAATCCCCACCAAAACTTCTGGCCCCACACCTAGTTTTTGCAAGTAGTGTGCCAGTTGGTTTGCCCTGGTGTTTAATTCTCGGTAGGTCAGTTGTTCATCTTCATACACCACTGCTACAGCATCGGGCGTTTTTTCTACCTGCTCTTCAAACAACTGATGGATACACTTATCGAGTGAATATTCTTTTGTAGTATTGTTCCACTCCACCAACAACTGGTATCGTTCTGCTTCGGTCAACAATGCTAAGGATGAGATACTTTGTTCTGGATTGATTAAGATGCTTAAGAGCAAAGTTTGATAATTTCCTGCTATTCGTTCTACAGTGGCAGCATCAAACAAATCAGTGTTGTATTGCCAGCAAAGATGAAACTCACTACCAGCTTCAATAATCGCCAAATCTATGTCAAATGCTGCGCCTCGTTGATGTCCTTCTATTAGGTATGGCGACATCACTAGAGATGATTTTTGAGCATTATCGTACCAGCCATGCTTTTGCCAAGTTAAGGAAACTTGAAACACAGGGGAACGGCAGTTTTTACTTCTTGAATTTCCCATAATTTCAGATTTTTGTTGATGACTTTTAACTTATATCGCGCTTGTTCTGGACTTTCAAAATCTTCTTTTTTTAATTCTTTGAGCAGTTTCTCAACTTTATCTTTTTCTTTCTTTCTTTAGTTTTTTATCTAGTTTTCTTAAGTCACTATCTTTTCTTTATTATCTTCACTGTTATATTCTCCATGTAGATGAAATGATGTAGCATCCAAATGTGAATATTTCGTACTTATTTTAAATTTTTTAATCACTGATAATACAACTTCTATAAAGAGATTATTCAATCCATGTTTATATAAATTATCCATGACTCTTCCAATTTTATCATCATTAAGATAATCACTTTCTACATCTTCTACCAATAATATTTTGATTGCTTTGATTAGAAATCATGTTTAACCAAGCGTTTGATTGGTGTATAAGTTGTACAAGTTTTACTAAGATATTTTATTTTTAACCTTTATTTAATAACTTTTGAGCGTTTATCTCTCGTGTGGTGTAATTCCATTTAAAAAAATATTTACAACATATAAATTGGCTGTAGTAGAAGTATACATCTGTATGCCTCTACCCATATATCATTATTCTTGAATAAATTCTGTCTCTTGTTCTTTTTGGGATAATTTATTCTTTGGAGGTCTCTTAACCAGACGAACTTTCATCCACTGGAAGGAAACAAGGTTGAGTAACAGACCGATGATGAACAAAATCAGCATAAGCACAACCTGATACCAAGCGATCTGTTGCACCATCAAATCTGCAACAAGATGGCAAAAATTTAGTACGGTATATAATACGGTTAAACCAAAGTGAATGCTTCGGTAGCGACTCGAGTCAGTAAACACAGTAGCAACGATCGCAGCCATCGGGAACACAAAAAAGCCCAACATTAACCACATAATCGGGGCAACTTCTGCTATACTGTGTGCGTGGGAGTCAGCCACACTAAGACCGTGAAAAATAGGCATTAATCCCAACTGACTGTGAAAAAGAAGTCCCAACAAGAAAACGATCCAAAGGGTAATAATTTTTTCTTGGTGTTTGATTACCATACTGTTTGGCACTCCCCTAATTTTTTCAGTAATTCGAGTTTGGGTAGCTAACAGAATAAGAATAGAGTAGCAAGGATATTGTAGCGATAGAGTGCTTTTAAGCTTTCCATTTTAATTAGTGAGTTGGAGAGCATAATAGCTGCTACCTTCAGATATCCATAGTACTCTCTGAATCCTAATTTGAAGCAACTAAATTTGAGATTTTTGTAACGATTTGAAGGCTTTCAGTACAACTCATACAACCTAGACGCAATTCAACCTTGATTTCCAACAGCAGAATTTTAATTAGCCATTACCCCAAATTAGACATTGGCCCAAGATGGACGTATTTAACAATTGATAAATATTCGCAATAAATTGGCTGTGGCGTATGTGTTGACGAAAAAATGGGGTTATTGGGGGTGTAGACTGTCCCAAATTGAGCGCGTCAAAAGGACACTTACTCTGAGAATAAATGAGATTGCCACTCTCAAATCGTCTACCCAACAAGCATTACAGGTAAGTAGCTAAACAAAATTAATTACAAAGAAAGGCAGAGGGCAGAGGGCAGAAGAATCTGTACTTCATAGAGCATGACAGATGGGTGCTTGAGGTTAAGTATTTCTTCGAGTTTAAAATGTATAAAATAAGTCCATAGGGTTTGAGTTTATTACAAAAATTAATATATGTAACAGGATCTCACTAGAGCTAGAGTATTTTTTCTTAATTGTGTATATCCTTAACCAAGGAGAGAGTGATCACCACAGAAAAAGCTCTAGGATGAAAGATGTTAATAAAAGTTTGAGTTCTTGATTTTAGGATCAAGTTTTCGTCCTACGGTTAAGCGATCGCTCCAGGCATCACTCACTGGGATTCAAGAGGCAAAAAGAGCGTTTGCTCGCAAGGGTTGGACACAAGACAATCTAGCAGCAGAAGTCAACCTCAAGACTAAACAACCAATTTGGCGGCTTTTCAGTGGTCGTCCAATTGAGCGTCATAATTATTGAGGGGATCAACACAGCTTTGTTCTCACCTGCCCAAACCGTAAATTCCCCGGAGAACCCATAAAATAGCCACTTACTTTTTCAACCATATCTTGTCCACAAAGAACAAGATATGGTGTAAGTCACACTTCCCCATCAACTGAGAGACTAAAATTTTACGTGGCTGTAAAACACTCGTTTGACATTCTCAGCCGCAGTCACGTAGAACAACACGATCGCTCCCAGAACCAGCACAAAACTCAACGGCAACGGTTGAAATCCGAGTAGGGTTGCCAACGGTATCCAGGGAATGATTATTGTCACTCCAATGGTCGCCAGAGTTGCCATTAACAAGTATTTTCCCGGCTTACTGTTGAAAATGGATTGGCGGGTACGAACGACCAGCACAACCAGCGACGCAGAGATTACAGACTCCAAAAACCAGCCTGTTCTAAACTGTTGTGGTTGAGCGTGCAGCAGCAACAGCAGCGCCCCAAAGGTGAGATAATCAAATATGGAACTCAACAAACCAAAGACGATCATGAAGTTGCGGATAAACTTGATATCCATCCGGCGAGGTTTGTTGACTAATTCCTTGTCTACCCGATCTGTTGCGATCGTCAATTCTGGGAAATCGGTGAGTAGGTTCGTTAGCAAAATCTGACTGGGTAGGAGCGGCAAAAAGGGCAGAAACAGAGAAATTCCCGCCATACTAAACATATTGCCAAAATTGGCGCTAGTTGCCATAAATACATACTTTAAAGTGTTGGCAAATGTCACCCTCCCTTCCTTTACGCCTTCGATGAGGACATTCAAATCCTTTGCCATCAACACAATATCAGCAGCTTCCTTAGCGACATCGACTGCGCTCTCGACTGAAATGCCGACATCGGCAGCATGAAGGGCAGAGGCATCGTTAATGCCGTCTCCTAGATATCCAACTACATTCCCCGCTTTTTTGAGGGCGATAATGATGCGCTCTTTTTGGTTTGGCTCTACCTCGGCAAAGACATTTGTATCTTGTACTCGATGCATCAAGGCTTCATCACTGAGCTTTTCTAGTTCGGAGCCTGTCAACGCCTTTGCTTGGGGCAGTCCTATCTGCTGAATGATACTCATGGCAACCGCTTTGCTGTCTCCGGTAATCATCTTCGGGGTGATTCCTAGCAGTTGCAACTCTTTGAGGGTGTCAGCGATGCCAGCTTTAGGCGGATCGAAAAGAGCGAGGTAGCCCAAAAATGTCATATTCGTTTCATCGTCTTTGCTGATAGCTTGCGTGGCGCAGCCATAAGAATCTTGATTAAAATCACGATAGGCCACACCCAAGGCTCTAAATCCCTTACTGCCCAAGTCTTCAGCCTGTTGGTGGAGTTTTTGTCGCTGATCTGCAATAGCGTTGGCGGAGCCTCCCCGAAGGGGACTCGCTTTCCCCTCACCAGTCTCAACAGTTGAGCAAACATCCAGAATATTTTTTAGTGCGCCTTTAGTAATAATTAAATGCGTATTCTCATATTTGAACAGGATGCTTAGACGTTTGCGGTTAAAGTCATAAGGCACTTCATCTAGCTTTTGATAGCCAGAAATATCGAATGTTTTGTATTCACGAATCGCTGCATCGATGGGATTAACATAACCCGACTCAGAGGCAGCATTCAAATAAGCGTAAAGTAGAACGCGATTCGCCTGCGGGGAGTCTATGCCAACACTTTCTTTCCCTTCCACATCAACTGCAGAGTGAATTTTCACCTCTCCTTCCGTCAGCGTACCCGTCTTATCGGTGCAAAACACATTCATACTGCCAAAGTTTTCGATCGCGGGTAAGCGCTTCACGATCACCTGTTTTTTCGCCATTTTCTTGGCACCACGAGCCAGGTTAACGCTGACGATCGCAGGTAGTAGTTGAGGAGTCAAACCGACTGCTAGCGCCAGAGAGAATAGAAAGGATTCCAGTACTGGGCGATGGAGGTAGACGTTAGCGACAAAAATTAGAACTACCAAAATGAGCGTTACTTCCATCAGAAAGTAGCCAAACTTGCTCAGTCCCCTTTCAAATTCGGTTTCGCTCGGTCTGAGTTTCAGGCGTTCCGATACTTTGCCGAATTCAGTTTCTTTTCCGGTATGAACGACTACTGCTTTTGCCGTTCCACTAATCACATTAGTTCCCAGATACAAGGAATTGGTACGTTGGGCTAGTCCAGTTTCAGCCGGTAATATGCCACTTAGCTTGTCAACTGGATAGGTTTCTCCTGTCAGTGCTGCTTCATCCACCGATAAGTTTTTTGACTCTAAAACTAGACAGTCGCCCGGAATATTTTTACCTGCACTCAGCAACACAATATCACCCCTGACCACTTCCTCATTAGGGATTTCCTGAGATTGACCATCTCTCAAAACAGTTGCTTTAACTTGCACCAATGCCAATAGTTTTTCGACGGCGTTCGAGGCTCCTTGCTCTTGCCAAAATCCTAATAGCCCACTGATAAAGACGATCGTCAAAATGATTATGGCATCTGCCGCATCTTTCAGAAAAATCGATAACACCGCCGCAAAAATCAGAATCAAGATAATCGGACTCTTGAACTGATTGAGCAACAGCATCCATGCGCTCGATTTGTGTTTTTGTTTGAGGCTGTTTGCGCCGAACTCGCTTAGGCGTTGTTTGGCATCTTGACGGCTTAACCCGGAGGTTGTAGAGTGCATCTGCTGAAGCACCTGATCCGTTGGTAAGCTCCAAAACGTGGAGAGTTGGGGATTCATCGGTTTGGTTTGCGGTAAATCTTTTTGCTGCCTAACGCGACTCGGCAAAGTGCTGTCGAATCTTCGCCGCGAATTGTTAGCTTACTCTTTAAAATTGGCGAAGGTATTCTTCTTGAGGAAGATTTTCTTAGATAGGTTTTCCTAATTTAGATTGAATAACTCGTTGGGGTTGATTGAGAAACTTTAACTGTTCAAACCAAAGCAGAGCGATCGCCCCACCACCTAAACAAATTGCCAAATCTATTCGGTGTAAAAAGGAGAAGCTAAATAATTGACGCAAGAAGGGAACATACAACACGAACGCTAGAAAAACCAGTCCTCCACCAATCACCCACCAAAGGGCAGCATTAGGAGATTTCAATATTTTTAGGCTGAGGCGAGATGAAGAACTTTCACTCAAAATGAGTCCTAAATTTGCCAAAATTAATGTCGTAAACGTTAACGCACGGGCATCAAGTTCGCCTTGTCTGCGATATAGTGCAACCACAAAGACGACGAGAACAATTACCAAAATCCCCACCCCTTGCAGCACTGCCAAACTCAAAGTTTTCCTGCCAAATAAGGGTTCTTTGGGGTTGCGGGGAGGACGCTGCATCACCGTTGCTTCTGCGGGTTCGGCTTCTAAAACGATGGAGCAAGCTGGATCAATAATCAAATGTAGAAAGGCAACGTGAACGGGAAGTAATACTAACGGCAACTTAAACAAAACTGGAATTAAAGACATGCCAGCGATTGGAATGTGAATCGCTAGCAGATATGCCATTGCTTTACGGAGATTATCAAAAATTCGCCGTCCCAGTTTAACTGCTTGCACGATGGACGAAAAATCATCATCCAATAACACTAACGCCGCCGACTCACGGGCAACATCTGTGCCTCGCTGTCCCATCGCAATCCCGATTTGGGCAGATTTGAGAGCCGGGGCATCATTCACACCATCCCCAGTCATGGCAACGACTTCTCCCTTGGCTTTCAAAGCATTAACTAAGCGCAATTTTTGTTCGGGAACGGCTCGTGCAAAGATATTTGTACTTTGAATGCGTTGTTCGAGTTCAGCGTCACTCATAAGATCCAATTCCGCTCCCGTCAGAATGGCTCCCATTTGCATCAATCCAATCTGACGGGCAATAGTTTGAGCCGTTCCGGGATAATCACCCGTAATCATGACTACTCGAATACCTGCGGTATAACATTCTTGAATTGCCGCCGCAACGTTTGGACGCACTGGATCGGACAGTCCAACTAAGCCGATAAATTGAAAAGGAAAGTCATGTTGCTCATCGGGTAAATGATTTGGATTAAGCGACGGATGAGGCGGTAAAAATGGTGGCGGTGCATCAAGAAGAGAGGCTTTGGCAACGCCTAACACACGCAATCCTTGATTGGCCATTTCACTGATTTGGGTTGCCATAATTGTCTGCTGTTCGGGTGTGAAATGACAGAGATCCGCGATCGCTTCCGGCGCTCCTTTGGCTGCAATTTCATACTGCTTACCATCGGCGGACTGCCAAACGTGAGACATTGCCAATAGATGCGGTGAGAGCGGATATTCTCGTAACAGTATCCAATCGTCATGCAGATGTTCAGTATGTGCGAGATAGCGATTCTCCGAAGGAGAGGCTACGCCAACGCCCAATTCCTTAAATGCTTTCTCCATTGGATCAAAAGGATCTCTCTGGCTCGCCAGAATGCAAAACTCGACTAATTCATGAACCGTTTCGGGGAGAGACTCTCGTAAATGTAATTCCAAATTATATGGGTGAGAGTTTTCTGCATGGTTGTATGCAAATAGCTGTTGTACTGCCATCTGATTCAGCGTCAGCGTCCCGGTTTTATCGACACACAGAACCGTTGCGGAACCCAAGGTTTCCACGGCAGAAGCGCGACGAGCTAAAACGTGTTTCTGAGAAATGCGCCAAGCACCCAAGGCTAAGAAAATCGTCACGACAACCGGAAATTCATTCGGCAAAATTGCCATCGCTAGGGTAATACCTGCGAGAAATCCTTTGAGCCAATCTCCTCGCGTGATTCCATAAATAACAACGATCGCTACACACAACAATAAAGCGATGCCAAACAGACGGCTTACCAACCGAGTCATTTCTTGTTGTAGGGGAGTCGGTTCCGGCTTGACTTTTTGTAAGGCGTTACCAATCTTGCCCATCTCTGTTTGAGCGCCCACCGCTTGGACTTGAGCAATTCCCTGTCCCTGAACTACCAAGGTTCCAGAATATACAAAGGGCAACTCATCTCCCCCTGGACGTGCCATATCCACGGTACCGGCGGCAGCAACTTTGCGAACAGGTAGGGATTCCCCAGTGAGTAACGACTCATCAGTTGAAAGATTTGTGCAAGATAGTACCATTGCATCGGCAGGAACGCGATCGCCTTCTGCTAGAACTAAGACATCTCCCCGAACAACTTCTCGCCCCGCAATCCGTTTTCGCTCACCATCCCGAATCACCAAGGCGCGAGGACTGGAAAGATCGCGCAAGGCTTCTAGGGCGTGTTCAGTCTTACCTTCCTGGTAAAGGCTAATCCCGGTGATGAAGAAGACGAAACCTAGCAAAATGAGGGCTTCCTGTAGATCGCCTAAAATCCAATAAATGATACCACCACCGACTAGCAAGAGGAAGATCGGATCTTGAACGGTTTCCCAAGCGAACGATAAAATATTGCGAGAGCGAGCCGAGGGGAGTTCATTGTAGCCTTCGTTTTTAAGCCGAGCGATTGCTGTCGCAGACGGCAAGCCGTAAGCGTCTTGCTCAGATAAGCCAGCGACAGTATTGAGATGCTGTGCATGTTCTGCATGAACGACTGGAGAAACCATAATTCAGCTTTTTCCTATAGAGAACTCCACAAAAAGAAATTGGCAATGTTGAACAGAAATATAATTATCTATAATTGCTTTAAGTTTTCAATTTTATTGAGGCTGCTAGCTCCATCAGTAGTACGTCCTGTCATCTCGCTCTGAAAAATACGGTAGATCGCAATTGCCTCTGCACGTCCCCAGGAGTCGAGCCAAGTTCGATTCATTGCAGGAGAAAGTGTTGGATTTCGCTCTTTAATGAATTTCATTGCATGATCAATATCTTCCTTTACAGTAAGACGTTCCACTCGACCCATTACAATCACGCTGCGCCAATGAAGCGGATCGTGAATTTCTTCTACCTGTAGGCAGATTTCTGGATTTGCATCTATGTCATGAGTCTTCATGCCGACCGTTGTAAATAAGTAGATGTCTGAATCTTGGAAATAATAAAACATTGGGACAACGTAGGGTTTGCCTTCGTGTATACAGCCCAGATGACCGTATCCTGCTTGTTGTAGCAATTCGTGTATTTCTTTTGAACTCATTTCATCAATATCTAACATTATTATTCTCCTAAAGATTTAGTTGATTAAAGAACAAGGACACTCGTGGAATGAGCATTTTTTTCACGATTGCAGAAGCATGATTAATTTAATGTGTGAATTGATTAACTACAGCACAAAAGTTATTTATTACTAAGATCGAGATTCCCGTTCAAGTTAGCAAGTCATTGGTCTAAATCTCGTCGTGCTAAAGCTTGAATCTCAGTTCGCAGTGCGGTAATTTCTGCTTGCAAGGCTTTAATTGATTTTACACCCGCTAGTTCTGCTTGATCATTCTCGGCATCCTAACCAACAAAGAATGTTGCCAGGGTTGCCGTCACATAACCACTGACTGCAAACGCATACAGTGCCAGGAAAAAACATAGTACCCGCCCTTCTGCCGTTTTTGGAAAGTAATCAGACCCGATCGTAGTCATTACCATTGCCGTCCACCACAGCGCAGTGCCATAGTCGGTAATTGTGCCATCAGGAAGTTCACGCTCAAACGCATAAATTCCAGCCGCTCCAATTAGAGTGACAATTATGGTTAATCCCACCACATAGCCAAACCCTCGCCGCCCAATACTGGCTCCCAAGACTCGCATTCCTTTGGCAGATCGTTGATAAACGAATCAAAATCGCCGTACTGATCGAAGTCGGTCGTACCAAACATATCATCGAGCATAAAGGAATGAAAAACAATGGTTCATCAGGTGTAATCGCTCCTTCCGGTCTTGTGAAATCCGGTTTTGTCACAGCAGGGTTGACAATCATCAACTTGGCTTTACTTGAAGGAACCAGATTTAAATTCATTTTATCCAAAATATAAAATTTGATAAATTTATCAGTAGACATATTGTTTATGTTGATAGAAACTAGAGTTTTGTGAACAATACAGAGTTGGTGAGTTATTCAAGATAAGACGAGAACAGCATTGAAAGTGCAAAACTCCCGATAAACGTCAACGTTGATAAGTTTGTATCTTGAGTTTGATGCGCTTCAGGAAGAATTTCTTCAACGATCGCCAACAACACCCCAGCAGCAGCGTGCAGTGCAAGTCCTAATGTTTGTTTTGATGATGGTAAGGCTTCAGCAATCATTGCTCCCATGAAGTTGCTGACAACGGGCAAAGCTGATAGTGTTAGAGCAAATAGAAATTCCTGCATGGTCAGGCTCCGCTAGTCGTAACAGACTTTTTGATGTTTGATCGGTCTACCGATAGATTGCATCATCGATTGTGGCTCGGAAGAATTCGCCCTCTGACTCAAACCGCTCAGTGCCAAAGTACCATCCAATTCGTAGACGGGTCGGAATGGTGTAGCCGGAGAATGTGCCCTCTTCCTCTAAAATTCCACCAAAATCCATATAATGAAACTCAGAGCCATCAAGGTTATTCCAGCGCGGTAGCTTGAAGGTCTTCAGCCGACCCGTTTGATCGATGCTAAAATCTAGTTCGGCTCTCTCACCTTGCACTAAAAAACTAGAATGCAAATTAGAATCTGAATGCGATGAATCCGTTGTTGTCCATAAAACATCATCACCACACAACACAGATGGCAAACAGATTGACTCAGACTGAAGACGACCAACCGCAGACCGCGTAATATCGGAACCCGAAGCTATCATCACCGGGAAAATTCCTAAAAGCTTCCACTGCATTGCACCTACACCGTCTATAATCCGATCCGATCCCACAATTGGCAAACCCTTCATCCATGCCGTAGCACTCCAAATCAGTCCATGCTCCCAGCAAATGACTTGCTCTGCTTTGAATGGAATCCAACTCTTCAATTTGATTTCGCCGTGCATCTGCAATCGAACCGCAGATGCGATCGCAGTTCCAGGAGCGATCGCGTGTTCGAGATATCGTCTTGCTGCTTCTGGTAAATGAGAGAGTTCATCTGAATGAAATACACGATCCTTAGATATTGCTGAATCCCATAGCGTATTGAGAGAAATCTGTTTAGTCATCATTGCCGCCAGTATTTTTAATTAAGAATTTGATAGATTGTGATGATAAAAATGATTATGAAAATAGATGTATAGATCGACTTAGTATATTTGGCTAACCAACTTGGAAGATAAATATCAAAATTGTCCTTTTTGGAATTTGAATATTTTCGGGCAAGCAGATTTAATGTGCAGTGTAATTTAAACGTTAGTAGGGTTATACCTTCTATCAATACAAATCCATAACCAATCCCAACGTCCAGTAAAAACCCTTTTAATATTTGAGTTAACAACTTTAACTTCTGGCATTACTGTGACGGGAGTTTGTTCTATTTCCTGAATGAATTGATTGAATACGATATGAAACGTAACGGTCGATATACGAGTGAAACTTTATGGTTTTTGACAAAAACTACCGTTTCTTGATTGACCCCACACCTTTCACGGATTCCCGAACTTGGGGAGAACCAATATACTCTACTGACCCCACGGCAGAGACAGTCGCATCTAACCGATCGCTCACATTGACCACCGCACTCCCAACGCCGCTATTGCGAACCGTAGCCTGTTTAGTCTTGAACTCCTCGCCCTTAAAGCTTCCGACCCCAGAAAGGCTAAGGTCTAGTACATCAGCGCTTCCTGCGATCGTTACTTCCCCCACGCCATCCATCGCAACTGCCAATCGTTTGCCTTGGATACCCTGTGCCTCAACATTGCCAACCCCGTCTGTGTTCAAGCTCTCTAAGCTTTTTACCTGCACGACGATAGTCGGATTCATCTTGCCATCTTTCGCGATGGAAAGCCGTTTGGCAATGAGGGCAAACTAACTGTCCCGCAAAGGTGGTTTTTGGGTGGTGAGATATTTGATGATCGTTGCGTAGACTCATGATTGTTTTCCTACAGGTTGTTGTTGAGATCGCGGCTCGATTGGGAATGCCAACCAACACCAAAAGTACAGAAAAATAAATCCAGGGATGACGATCGCTAAAATAACGGTCACAATCCGAACACCCAGGATTGGTAAATTCCATAGCTGAGAAAGGGCATAACACACGCCTGCGAAAACTTTATGACGACTGCGATGAAATACAGTCCTTTCGCTTTTTCTGGGCCACCGTGAACCGTTAATACAATCCCAATCTGAGACTCAAAGAAGCGATCAACAAATAGCTGATTCAGAGTTTCCTTAATCCGACGCACCATCAAATCAATGTAGGTAGGCTCAGTCGCAAAGGCTGGAATGGAGCGCCCGCAACTGTGGCGTTTTCTTCAATTGATGGGCTTCCATGCGTGTGAGAACATCATCTAGAATGGCGATCGCTTCGGCAATAAACGGCCCTTTATTTAACATCACACACTCAGCCCGTTCAGCCATTGCAGCATCGGTCATCTCTCCCCGCGAAGGTGTGCCATCTTTTACCAAACTCTCTAGTACTTGAGTTGCCCAAATAACAGGAACATGAGCCGCTTCGCAAAGCCAAAGAATTTCTTCTTGGATCTCTGTTAAACGCTGGTATCCAATTTCAACAGCTAAATCGCCTCTGGCAATCATCACACCAAATGATTGCTTCCCTGCTGCATAGATGATTAACTCTGGCAGATTGGAAATAGCGATCGCGGTTTCAACTTTTGCCACAATCGCTGGTCGGGTTAGTCGTCCCTCAGAGCGCTTGTCCAATTCTTGTTGGAGTAACTCAATATCAGCAGATCGTTGCACAAAAGAGTAGCCATGCACCTGCTTTACTTCCGAGTTCCGGCTCACACCGCGACAGCAGGATATGATCTCCTTTAAATACCCGTTTTTTATCAAGTGGTGCAAGTACCCGTCCCGTGCGGATTTTCAGCCCAGCTAAGTCCATCATGACTTTACAAGGCGTTGCTGTTTCCTGTTCCGCTCGACGGATATGATCGATCATCCTCTCCCAAGCTTCGGTCGTATCGTGGGCGCAGTTAATTCGCACACAGCTTGCCCCGCGTTGCATAATTTCTCGCACCATCTCATAGTCATTGGCGGCCTCGGTGGGTAGTGTTACCATAATTCTGACCCGACGCTGGGGTGGAGACTGACCAAACAATTCTTCGGTATGCTGTTGTAGTAAGCGATCGCCCTCAAAAAAGAACTCGATGGGTGGACGGTTGAGGTGCTGGGCTGACTCAGAGCCACAAATGAGTTCCAAGGTGGCAATGACAGCATCGAGATTGGGCATCACCCGTGCTTCAATCCGTCCTAACGAGGATAAGCCCCAAGGCATTAGTGCAGCTTGGAGGGAGCGGAGATCATGCCGACGTAAAGCTAGATACTCAGCTAAATTTAAGAAAAGCCCTGGCGACTAGAAGTCGCGGCTACACAGGCAAAACCTGCCTACGCAGGTTAAAAATCCTTAATTTTCTCTTAGTCCACGGAGGTGGACTTTGTTTGTATAGCCGCGAATTCCATTCGCCCAGGCTATAAATAAGCCCTGGCGAGTAGAAGTCGCGGCTACACAGGCAAAACCTGCCTACGCAGGTTAAAAATCCTTAATTTTCTCTTAGTCCACGGAGGTGGACTTTGTTTGTGTAGCCGCGAATTCCATTGCTCAGACTTACTGTAAAGCGCGGCGCTGTCCTGAATGCAGAGTTAGCATCCAAACTCCATCGAACAAAAGATTGATTCCAATGAAAGTGCCAATCAGCCAAACTGCGTTAAATGGAAAGTTAGACCAAATGAAAATACCGAAAATAATGCCGATGATGCCGCTTACCAGCATTAATCCCCAGTTAGATGAAATCCGGCGCATTTGAAATGCGATCGCCACTTGAATCATGCCTTGCACAAAAATGGTAATACCCAAGACTAATGTGAGGGCAAGCACCCCTGCAAACGGATTTACCACCACGAGAATTCCAGATAGGAGATACAAAAGACCTAGAATCAGCTTCCCGACAACTTGACCTGCACCTTTTGATTGAAAGGCATAAACAATTTGAGCAATTCCGGCAAAGATGAATATCCAGCCAAACAGCAAGGTTGAAGCAATGCTGGCAAAGAAAGGAAATGCGATCGCAATGATGCCCAATACGATCATCAGAATAGCGATCGCGGTTGTCCATCCAGAACTAACAACTTGCTCATCAATTTCAGCTAGCTCTTCCATGAGGGCGATGAAGTTGTGAAACACAGTCGGAAATTCCAGTACTCCATTTTCCAAAATTTCCTGACAATCGGATTGGTTCGGCTGAACGTTCTTGTTTAGTGTCCGAATATGTCCACCTAAAGTAGGTTGCCGTTCAAACACAGTGACATGATGCCCTTGTTTATCGAGCAGGTAAGCTGTCACCATGCCACTGGCTCCCCCCCCAACGATCGCAATTCTCATGATTTACCTCTCAATTAAAATAATTCGTAATTCGTAATTAAGTTTTGTAGCGGGTTCTAAATCCCCGTTGCAAAACTTTCTGCTTGTTAGTTGCTATGAAACTTAAACCCTCAGAGTTGGTCAACATAATTCGTAATTGATAGTGACGCTCGTTAGTCTTGGTTGTTGGATCACCTTGAACGGTAGCTTTAGCATCGACTGTTTTAATCGCGTTAGTGATGGTGTTTACACAACCACCACAGCTCATTTTGGGAACTTTTAATTGGAGTTTCATAATGTCAAATCCTTATTTTGGATAGAGTTCTTAATCGCTCAAACGAATGCGACGTAACGACATTGCATTAAGTGAAACAACGATCGTCGAAACGCTCATCAATATTGCGCCTATTGCTGGTGTTAATAAAATGCCGAAGGTCGCGCCAATGCCATTTTTAGCGGACATTACAGTAGCGTTCACCAGTACTAAGGGGATGGCTAAACCTAACGCATGAGGACAAGCAATCACCAATACAGTAACCGCGCGATTGATTGCAAATGTTAAACCATCTGGTTTGATAGATAGCCAAATGATGAATGTTAGCGTAGCGACCCCAATCGCGATCAGGGTGAGCCAATAAGCGAGTCGATCGGCTAGTGATTGAAATTAACTTTTAGATGTCTGCGCTTCCTCAACCATCCGCATAATCTGGCTCAAGGTTGTTTTATCTCCGGTGCGAGTGACCTTGAGTGTCAAAGCGCCTTCTCCATTAACCGCTCCTGCGATCGCTAAAAAGAGCATATCCCCAGAAGACTTGTACATCAGCAGGCTGATTTATAAAGTGGGGTTGATAGGCGAGTACAATGGACATCGATTCAGAGGGACGCAGGGCAATAATGGCTTCAGCAGTGGGTAGGCTTGCCAGAAATTCTACGACTTCAGCCATACCTGAAAATCCTGACTGAGCGATCGCATTGAGTTCTCGTAACCCCAAGTACTGTTGCTGGATGAGCCAACAACTGGAGTGGATACCATTGCCCGTCGTGAGTTTTGGGACATTCTGGCTGGACTGACTGCACAAGGTATTACAGTGCTGGTTGCGACTCCCGATCTAGATGAAGCCGAACGCTGCGATGGCGTACCCGCCCGCCGGAGGCGATCGCGTGGCATTAATTTACAACGGACAAATTCAGCAAATGGGTTCTCCCACAGAACTCAAAGGGAAAAGAAAGTTTGTAAAGAAAATCTAAAGGTAGCAAATAGCGATCGCCTGAAAACAGGATAATGCAGCTGAACAGGTTAATTCTTCCCATGCAACCTAGAATTGTGGCATCTAAACCTAAAATCCTCGCCTTTGCAGGCAGCACCCGGATTGATTCTTACAACAAAAAACTGGTAAAAATCGCGGCGGCTGGCGCTAAGGCAGCAGGCGCTGAAGTGACTTATATAGACCTCCGCGATTTGCCCCTACCTCTGTTTGATGAAGATTTAGAGGCTCAAGAAGGACTACCTGCCAACGCCCGCACTTTTAAAGACTTGATGATTTCTCATCAAGGATTGCTGATTGCTTCACCGGAATATAACAGTTCACTCACAGCAGTTTTGAAGAACGCCATTGACTGGGCATCCCGTCCAGCCCCAAATGAAGCACCATTGGCTGCTTTTGCTGGTAAGGTTGCTAGCATTATGAGCGCTTCCCCAGGCGCTCTTGGTGGTTTGCGGGGATTGGTTCACCTGCGGTCTATTTTGGGAAACATCAAAGTTTTAGTACTTCCCGATCAAATAGCAGTACCCAAAGCTTATGAAGCTTTTAATAGTGATGGCACATTAAAAGATATTAAACAGCAACAATCTATTGAAAAGTTAGGTGATGGATTAACAAAGATATTGCTGAAGCTAAATTAAACTCTTCAGGTGTTCAGTACATAACGAACACCTATAACTAAACAAAGATGTCGTCAAAATAATTATCGTTCCATACTGCAAATAGTTCTCTCTTCCTTTAATAAACCACGTCTATCTTAAAACCTGTAGTTCAACTCTAATGAATAAGGATTTGCCCTCATCCCCCAACCTATCCCCCAGATATGGGATTCGGGGAGCTAGAATTTCAAAGTCCCTCTCCCATATCTGGGAGAGGGATTTAGGGTGAGGGCGAAAACTACGGTTCTCAACTTAGATGAGGTTTAGATAGATCGTTGCGATAATCAAACAAGTACTATTCCTGTAATAATTCCATTGACAGCACCGAAAACAATTCCAAAAGTTCCAAAACTAACTAATGCCCATTTCCTTAATAGGAAAATCTACATTTGAATAAAGTAGTTAGAGCAGTGAATAATATAGCAACGCTAAATTATTTATTAGCAACAATATTCCCGACTTATTTGATAATTCGGGAGCCTGAACATTTCAATTTTCACAATTTATAAATTAATATTCTTAGAGAAAAATGATTTAGATAGCATTCCATGCACACCTTTTTGAGGACTGTTCACAACTTGAGTGATGCAAAAATTCACAGCTAAACTACACAATACATAAGCATCTTCTGGTGACAAATTTATGAAGCGTTCCAGAAAATCAATCATGTTTTTTAAAGCTAGTTCTAAGGCTTCATCTAAGGTTTGAGCAAAACCCATTGTAATGATATGAGTTGGAGTTTCAGCAATTGGTGTTGTTAGCTGTAAATCCTTACGAAGTTTGAGGGTAATTCTACCATTCATGGAAGTTTCAATGGCGGTGACATTTACTTCGCCATCTCCCTGTGCAGAATGCCCATCACCAATAGAAAATAATGCACCTGGTACAAAAATTGGCAAAAATAAACGAGAACCAGCTTGTAATTCCCGATTGTCGATATTACCGCCGTAAGAACCTGGTGGGACAGAAGTTCGAGAGGTTTCTGGAGTAGCGACACCAAGAATTCCAAAAAACGGTTTGAGGGGAATTTTTATGCCAGCACCCGCCGGAAATTCAGCGATATTGTTTACTAAATCTAGAGGAATGAATCTCAACGCAGGTTGAGGAAACTGATGTGGTAAAGCTCCCCAACCTGTACGAATGGCATTGAAGCCGACAGGTAAACTAGGTGCGATCGCATCTAATTGTACTTCTAAAACATCCCCTGGTTCGGCATCACGCACATAAATCGGCCCTGTGAGTAAATGCGGCCCTCCAGCAATCTTGCGTTCTGGTAGAAGATTTTGGCAGATATCGAGAAATTCTGGTGTGACAAATTCAGGTGGTGCTTTGTCGTAAACGTAGTAACCAGTATAAGTTTCCACATCAACCGTATCACCAGAATCAATAGTGAGTGCTGGTTTTAATAGATGGGAGAAACCACCCAAATGCACAGTTTCCTTAGTAGCTTTTAAAATGTAATGAGTCATCGCTATTTTGTTTTTAGTTGCATGGTGAGAGTTGCTAAAGCCTTTCTAAACTCGGCTCTTGCATCGTCAAGGTCAGAACGTGTAATGGCTCCGGCGCTAGTCAAAGCGGTGTAGCGTTGATACTTTATTCTTATTTAAAATTCTATATTTGCTCATGATTATTATCGTGAATAAACCACATCAAAGATATTACGAATTACGAATTACGAATTACGAATTGGTATTATTATCTCAACAATTTGCTAAACTCCAACTTTGGGGATAGCAAATAAAAACAATTTGAGCAGGGAATTGAGAGGGGGTCGCAGAGTGGCTGATGATGAACGCATATTCAATGCACAACAGATACATCCCAAAGACTTTTCATGGAGATTATGGCCTGTTCTGCCACTCTACCCTTATGGCAGGCGGCAGACAATCCGCAAAGAAGTGGTTAAGGACACAATCTGGAATTTTGACCATATTCAGGGCATTTTCTACGTAGTTGTGCCGATTCGCATGACTGTGGTTAAGCTCCAAGGTGGGGGTCTTCTTGTGTATGCGCCTGTTGCACCAACTCCAGAGTGCATCCGGCTTGTGAATGAGTTGGTGGCAGAACACGGTAATGTTTTGTACATCATCCTGCCGACTATCTCCGGTATAGAACACAAGGTTTTCGTCGGCCCCTTCGCCAGATATTTTCCAACTGCACAGGTGTTTGTGGCTCCCCATCAGTGGAGTTTCCCGTTAAATCTGCCCCTTAGCTGGCTTGGTTTACCTCCAAAACGAACTCAAGTACTTCCAGAAGATAGTAGCAAAACACCTTTTGCTGACGAGTTTGATTATGCAATGCTGGGCCCCATCAAGCTTGGCCCTGGTCGGTTTGCGGAAGTTGCTTTTTTCCACAAGCGATCGCATACTCTTTTAGTAACAGATTCTGTACTTTCTATCCCAAACGATCCACCTGCGATCGTTTTATTAGATCCATATCCCTTACTATTCCATGCCAAAGATCGTGCTTCTGATATTGTTGCAGACATTCAGGTAAATCGTCGTAAGGGTTGGGGGCGCATCTGTCTGTTTGCTTTGTACTTTCAACCAAGCGCACTAGATATACCCCAATGGAGTCAGGTGTTGCAAGATGCCTTGAAAGCCCCAGAACGCTCAAGGAAAGCTTATTTTGGATTGTACCCCTTTCAATGGCATCCAGATTGGCTGCGATCGTTTAATGCCCTGCAAGGTGATGGGCGGTTGTTTGTCGCGCCAATTTTACAAACGCTGATTCTCAACCGCGCACCGCAAGAAACCATCGACTGGGCTGATAAAGTTGCAAGTTGGGATTTCGAGTGGATTATTCCTTGTCACTTTGATGCACCAATTAAAGCCCAAGCATATCAGTTTCGCCAAGCTTTCTCTTTTTTGGAAAAGCAGCCTGCTGTTAGTGGGGGTTTGTTCAGCAGTAGCAGCTATCCCTTACCAGAGGAGGATTTTAAACTACTTCAAGAAATCGATGCAGGTTTAAATAAATTGGGCATTGTGCCAGCAGCAAAGGAGAAGGTGTAGGAAAGTTTTTTGTAACTGCTGTGCTAAAAAATCATAAATTGCTATGACTGCAAAACTCTAGCGGTTTGATTTTTGATTGATAAATTAAACTTTTGCACTCAATTAGTTTGCAAATTCTTACCAGAGAACTAAGACTAATTCCTTCTATTGACTGTGGTAAGTTCATGAATTAGTTGGTTAACTTGAGAATAGCAACTATTAAAGATGAAAAAAGATGAATAAGACATTACTAACGATTTTGATGCTTGCACTGTTACTCCTATTCATCATTTCTCCCTTTGCTGCCCTTGCTAGTTTGATGCTGGTAATATTAGTTTCGGCATTTTTCTCTTTACTTGGTAACTTGTTCCAAGCGATAATTGCTAGTGACACCAAACCCAAAGGATCATAAAAGTAAAATCAAAATGAAGAGAGGATTTTAAAACTATTTTAAAAATCAATTTTCATCTTAAAAGAGATGCTACCAACTCGGTTGATTATTTCGCTACCAATAACGACTTCAAAGCCAAACCTTTTATATAAACTCAAGGCTGGATTTGTCGCTCTGATACTAAGTGATATTGATGAATAAGATGTTTAGGCTGCTGCTAACAAATGTGTGAGTAACTGCGTTCCTATGCCCTTATTTCTATGTTGGGGAAGAATGGCAATAGCTAGTTCAGGAGTTTGATTGTCAACATAGCCATATCCTTTATTTTCACCTGTCAATAGACGCAGCCATGCAGCTCTTACTGGCTGATTAGTAGTTTCCAGAATAGCGATGAAGCCGCTATCATCTTTACGTCCCCAATTTTTAACATATTTTGCCAAATCAGGATTATTTATGGCATCCTGTACTGTCAAATTACCTTCTTTTTCCAGATGCGCTGCTTCATAAAGCATAAGCCAGAGAAAAGGCTCATCTTCCTGTATCAATGGACGAATAGAATAATCCATAAATCATGCCCCAAACTCCGCTTTTGTAAAATTTAGGATAATTTACTCAGTGGTGTTGGTAAACCGTCAATGCTGACAAGATTTTTCTTCTGTTGATATTCTCGAACTCCCTCTTCACCTTTTTTACTAGCCCAGTTTACTAAAGTCTGGCGCTCACCTCGATATTCATAAAGTGGTACGCCAAAACCACAAGAAGTCTGTATTTTTTCGATATCAGCGACGATAATTTGGCGAGTTCCAGGCATTGGCAAAAACAGAGAATACAGAGAGTCCCAGTCTGGAGAACTCGGTAAAATCGTGTTTCCTTGACCGTAAAGACGCAGGATACACGCGGGTTCTTCAAAGGCGCAAAACATGAAGGTTATCCGCCCATTTTCTTGCAAATGGGCTGAGGTTTCGTTACCACTGCCTGTAAGGTCTACGTAACCTACTTGCTTGGGAGAGAGAACGCGAAAGCATCCTAAACCTTTAGGAGATAGATTAACATGACCCGTAGGACTCAAGGGTGCAGAGCCAACAAAGAAAAGGTGTTGGGCTGCAATAAAGTCTTGCAGTTCGTCAGTAATACAGTCAAAAAGTTTAGACATAGACTGTCTGATTTATATTTACAAATTTCTTATCTTCTCAGCCTATGCCTTAGCTAAATATCTAGCAAGGCCCAATTGCCGATGTCTAAGGAAGTGGGAGTGGGGAGTGGGGAAAAGTATTATTTTCTCATATACCGACTAGCCATTTGGATAGCATCAGCGATATCGACATCACCATCGCCATCAGCATCCAAGAAGGAATTCAGTACAGGATTCCCGCCAGCTTGGGGATTTTGAGCATTTGCACCTGATTGCAAAAAATTCAGGACTAAAGGTACTGCTAAAGGTAGCAATTGTTGAACTATACCAGCATCCAATCCAGTGCGCTGGGCAGCAACCTGAGCTACTTGCTGCTGTATTTGAGGAGAAAACAGCGAATTGACGGCTTGGGGGTTAGGTGAAGTCCCAGCATATTGATTCACTAAACTTTGTGCGGCTTCATTGCCATCTGTGGCTTGCTTGTCTTGTAAAGCGGAACGCACTTGACCACCGACAATTGACAAGACTGATTGAATGGTAGAAGGGTCTGCACCAGTACTTTGGCTCAATTGTTGTACAGTGTTAACAATACTTCCCAGTTGCCCTAAGCTGCCCTGTTGATTGGGATTAGCAACTGCACCAAGAATTTGATCGAAAAGTCCCATAAATTTATTTCTCCCTTTTGTTCTCAAAAAGCTTGCCAAAACTGGCTTGAAGTGTTTGGTGTAGGCAAACTTTCGTCAGTCCACTAAAAGATTTAAACACGTAACCTTATAGTTGCTGCGGATTATTATGAAAAAATTAACTTTGGAAAGCCACTAGCTCAAGGATGAGAAATCGGTAAAGTGATACCTGCGGTGGGCAGAGCCAAGGCAAATTCTGTACCTTTATCTAACTCAGATTGGCAGGTAATCTTACCTTGATGTTTTTCTACCACAATTTGATATGCGATCGCTAGCCCTAAACCAGTACCAATGCCTCGTGGTTTGGTGGTAAAAAATGTTTCAAATATCTTTTTCTGATTTTCTGGTGAAATACCAGGGCCGTTATCAGCAATTCGCACTATTACCAAATCATTCTCCCAACGTTCGGTGCTAATAGTGATTTCAGGGAGAAATTCGGGATTCTCAGCCGATTTTTCTTCCAAAGCATCAAGTGCATTGCTGAGAAGATTCATAAATACTTGATAAAGTAAACCTGTGTAGCCTGGAATCGCTGGAATTTCTCCATAGCTGCGAACAAGATTAATACCATTTTTCAGGCGATTGTTCAGAATTAACAATGTACTATCTAGACAAGCATGTAGCTCGACTAATTGCGCTTCACCATCGTCTAAACGAGAGAAGTCTTTTAAACTTCGGACGATTTCTCGTGTGCGTTCAGCGCCAATTTTCATTGAATTAAAGAGTTTTGGCAAATCTACTTCTAGAAACTCCAAATCAATTTCTTCTGCGAGAGTTTGCACGGCAGTGGAAGGCTGAGGAACTTCGGCTTTATATACTTGCAGTAATGCTAATAAATCGTCAGTATAGGTTTTCGCGTGTACGAGGTTGCCAGAAATAAAATTTACAGGATTATTAATTTCGTGAGCGACACCAGCCAGCATCCGTCCTAAACTAGACATTTTTTCACTTTGAATTAGTCGAATTTGGGCTTCGGCTTGTTGTTCTTCTAAAAGGTGCTTAACCTGTTGGATTAGCTGGTTAAGGGAATTAGTTAAAGCCCCAACTTCATCTTGGGTAATTACGGGCGCTTGCAAGTCAAAATTGGCTTCTTGGCTAACTCTTTGGGCGATATCTGTCACCGCTTTAATCGGATAGGCAATGATTGTACTGGTGTAGAAAGCCAGGATAGCAGCGATCGCCACTGACACCAGCATACTAGCAATAATAATTTTAGCTTGGATGAGTGCAGCTTTTTCTTGGGCTACATCAGCTTCCTGTTGGCGTTCTTGAAGTGTTGTAGCAAAGCTGCTTAACTCATGGGCAAATTGATAAAACTTCAGAGCATCCTGACTTTGGCTGAATTTGGAGATTAATTGCTGTGCTTTTAATGTTCCCTCTGGCTGTGAACTTAATGGCAAAATTTGCTGAATCAGTGCCCTGAGTTGTTCAAAATATTTGGCTATTGTGCTGTTATGCTTTGTGAGCAGAGTTTGTAAATCCCCTTGCGAATTGGTTTGACTAAATTCTTGCGCTTGAGAAAGCAACGTTTCAGCTTCTGCCATATCGCTTTTGAAATCAGAAATTCCTCTTTGCAACGTTTGCGGCTGCTGTAAAAAAGGCACTATTTCTTGCTGATGAACCTGTATTTTCAACAGTTCTCCTTGTAAATTACTTAACAAGCTCCCTTTTTCATCTGCCAAGCTCATCTGTTGTCTAGCTTGTTGGAAATAGCGATCGCCTATTATCAACCCTGTTGTCGTTCCTAAAACTGCAACTCCCAAAGCCAAACCGTATCCATAAAAAATTTTTTGCCGAATACTAAGGCGATGGAATCTTTGTTGAAGCCAGTTAAAGTATCTTAATTTAGGTGTAGCAGTCATGGTATAAGTAGGTCGCCGTCAAAATTTTTGGAATCCAGCAAGTGGCAAAAGGCAAGATGCAACAGGGTTTTAGCCCTAATTTATCTTTCTTTACATAGTTTGGTTTTATTATGCCAACCTACTTAACTCACTGTTGAATTTTTTTGTAGGCGGGTTTTCCTCAAAAACAACGAGTCTAGCCTTCTTAGGAAGCGAGAACGCGGAGAATGAAAGCAAATTTGATACAAATTGCGCTCTTAGTTTATCAAAATTTGTTTTTTATACCCTGGTCAAAAATACTGAAACTATGAAGATTAGAAGTATCTACCTAAATACCCAGTCATTCCATTAAAAGAAATATTTAATACAAATAGTGGGAGTCTACATCTGTATCGCTGATACAGTTGGGGTAGAAGTTCCAGCTGCGCGATAATTGACAAAGAGATGAGGGGGCTGCGATCGGGATTTAGAGAGACTTTTAACTTTTGATTTGCTTACTACTCTGGTAAAAAATACTGAAACTATTAAGATCAGAAGCATCTGCCTACTAAATACCCACTAATCTTTCCCAACCATGCCTCTGTCGCGCATAGTAACGCTAATTGTTGGTCTGATCGTCATTTTGGGGCTAGCCCTATGGCTAATTGATTCCCTATCGCGCCTCTATTGGCAATTGTCCTATTCGCCGTTGCTTGGCAATTTGCTGCTGTTGCTGCTAATTGTCCTCATAGGAGCCTTGGTTGCGGCTTTTGTCTATTATGTATTGGTAATTCAAGCTGGGGAAAAGCGATCGCGCCGCAACCCTAAGCGAGTAACTGCGGCCCAAATTCCTGCTGCTAAATCTGACGCTGCTTCTACAACTCTCCAAGCTGTGCGCCAACAGGTAGGGCAAATTCAAGATGAAGTAGCACGTCAAGCTTTATTAAGTCGATCGCGGGAGATTGAAGCGAACTTAGCACGGGGTGAACTCCAAGTAGTGGTATTTGGTACGGGGAGTGCTGGCAAAACTTCCCTAGTGAATGCAATTATGGGACGCATGGTGGGTCAAGTGGATGCACCGATGGGTACAACCCAGGTTGGAGAAACCTATTGTCTGCGGTTGAAGGGATTAGAACGGAAGATTTTAATTACAGATACGCCAGGGATTTTAGAAGCGGGTGTGGCGGGAACAGAACGCGAACAAATGGCGCGAGAACTGGCAACAGAAGCAGATTTATTATTATTTGTGGTAGATAATGACTTACGACGCTCAGAATATGAGCCGTTGCGGGGATTAGCAGAAATTGGTAAGCGATCGCTTTTAGTGCTTAACAAAACTGATTTATATACAGATGAAGATAAAGAATCCATCCTCGCTAGGTTGCGTCAACGAGTCCGGGGATTTATTGCTACTAATGATGTGGTAGCGATCGCAGCTAATCCCCAATCTGCACAACTAGAAACTGGCGAAACCTACCAGCCGGAACCCGATATTGTCCCTTTACTGCGACGCACGGCTGCTGTTTTACGCGCCGAAGGTGAAGATTTGGTGGCGGATAACATTCTTTTGCAATCTCTGCGATTGGGAGACGAGGCGCGAAAACTCATCGATAGTCAGCGTCGCCGTCAAGCTGACAAAATCGTAGAACGGTTTCAGTGGATTGGTGCTGGTGTGGTATCAGTCACGCCGATACCAGTAGTAGATTTATTAGCGACAGCAGCTGTTAATGCTCAAATGGTTGTAGAAATTGGCAGAGTCTACGGCTGTGAATTGAATATGGAACGGGGACGAGAGTTAGCCCTTTCTTTAGCGAAAACTATTGCTAGTTTGGGCATTGTCAAGGGAGCAATTCAACTATTATCTACAGCGTTGCAACTCAATGTTGCTACCTTTCTGATTGGTAGAGCGATTCAAGGTGTGACAGCAGCTTATTTAACGCGAATTGCTGGTAAAAGTTTTATTGAATATTTTCGTCACGATCAAGACTGGGGTGATGGTGGAATGACGGAAGTTGTGCAGAAACAGTTTCAAATTAATCGCCGGGATGAATTTATTAAAGCTTTTATTCAAGAAGCGATCGCGCGGGTGGTGAAGCCGTTGACAGATAAAAGTGAGGCGATGCAGGAAGAAGAGAGCAGAGAAGAACCTCGCTAATTATAAGTAAGTGGGCGAGAAAAATTCAATGTATATAAATAAATTTAAATGTAGTAAGCTAACGCACCTTGAATTCTTAACGGTGGCGGCGCTTGGCGACAACACAACGCCAGTTGCTACAACGGATAGCGCAGCGTAAAGCCTTCGGCATAGCAACGCTATGAGCGAGTCATCGAGCGTCGGGAACCTCCGCAACGTACTAGCTCCTCTACATTTAAATTTCTTTACCTTAAAATATTAGTGCCGACTCATCAGTGAGGGGTTAAGGTAATTGCACATTTGTCATTTAATTCTTGTTCCTTAGAGACGCTTTTCGCTTGCGCTTTAGCCACCAGCCTCCAACACTAACAACCACTATCCCGCCAAGGGCGCTAGGTTCTGGAACAGGGGTTGAATTGGTATCGACCACAAGTTTAGCAAACCCTTGACTACCACTCTCAGAAAAAAGATATTCCTCATTAAGATCCCCTAGAAGCGCACCTCCAATTGAGAAAAAATTCCCGCTTCTGGCGTTAATATCTGCAATGGCGTTGGAGTTGAGAGCAAAACTCAGGATTTCGTTTGGATCGCCAGAAGTAGTAACGTTAAAAGTTCCATAGTTTTTACCACTGCCTAAATCATTATAAATAGTGTTATTAGGGCTATTCTTTTTCTGACTCAACACATTAGCAGGTGTTGAAACATCAAAAAAACCTAGAGTCTCTGTTGGATTGCCTGAACCCAAAAATCGTTGAATTTGCAAGGTTGCTGAAGTGACTCCTACTAGATTACCAAGATCGAATTTAAAAAAGTTACGTAAATCTGTTATGCGTATACTTCCAGTTATGTAGTTGGTATTATCGTTAGAATTACCGCCATTCACTCCACCTTCAGCAGCCCACCAACCTTGATCTGATGCAGTCTCAGTAAAAGTTGTTGCTTGGGCTGTATTAAGCGTTCCTAATTCTAACCCAACAATAGCAGACACAATTGCTAATTTATAAAACCTTTTCATTGAATATCTCTTTAAGTCAGAACCTGTTTAGCTGAAACTCACAAATCTATTCTTTATCCAATCACTGCTTGGTAAAAAACGTCGTTGCTATAGTACTTTGTCAGATTTGATTTGATAGGTTGGTATTTGATTTTATAGGTTGATAGTTGATGTTTTAGCGCTAAAGCGCCAACTACCAACAACCCATACTCTTCATTTTTTCGTTTACAGACTAGTAGTGAAAAACTAAGTACTGGGCTAGCATTCTATTGACATTATTAGCTTTGTATTAGATGTAACAGTAGTTACGACCATATAATAGTTAAAAAAGTTGTAGTTTTGCAATGATAAATACATAAAATTTATGCAAGTTTTACATAATCTTTATAACTTACTGGTAATTTATGAATTACCACTAGATAAAAATAATGGTTTCAGCTATCTTTTGCGTCAGTTCTATTCTTAAATAAATTAGAAATACTGTTGCTTATTTTTTCAAAATATTTAAGTAAAAGTACTGAAATAAATCCATTTTGCATTTCAGTAATTAAGGTTCAAAATATGTATTTTTCAAGTATTCCGGAAACAGAAGGAAATGTCAGAAAAACTAAATAAAAGAACTTACTGAGTAACCAGGTCATGACCAACCACATAATCGGTAAATTACTACAAGGGCGTTACCAAATTGTCCAAACCCTGGGTGCAGGGGTGTTTGGACAAACATATATAGCTGTAGACGTAGATTTTCCACATAATCCCAAATGCGTTGTTAAGCAAATTAAAGTTAGCAGTTCCGAATGCGGCTACTTGGAGATGCTGAGGTTACTGTTTCTAACTGAAACTGAAACCCTTAAGCTTCTGGGAACCCATCAACAAATTCCTGAATTTATCGCCTGCTTTGAAGAAAACAACCAGTTTTATTTAGTGCAAGAGCTAATTGAAGGACATACGCTGACTGCGGAATTGCCCATTGCTCAACAGTGGGGGTGTCTGTGGAGTGAAAGGGAAGTTGTAGAATTCCTGATAGATGTCTTAAGTATTCTAGAATTTGTTCACTCTCAAGGCGTGATCCATTGTGACATCAAACCGGAAAACTTGATTAGACGTAATAGCGATGCCCTACGCAAATTAGTTTTGATTGACTTTGGCTCAATCCAGTCTATCGATTTTGGTATAGGTGCGGAATTGCCGATTTATCGAATTCCCGTCACCTCATTGGGATATATACCACCAGAGCAATTTATTGGTCAAACACAACCCAACAGTGATATTTATGCTTTGGGGATGATTGCTATCCAGGCTTTAACTGGATTAGAACCACTACAATTAAAAATTGATCCTCATACTAATGAGATTTTTTGGCGTTCTCAAAACACGCCAGTTAACGATTATCTAGCTGCTGTTCTCAGCCAAATGATCCGCTACGATTCTCAAAATCGCTTCCAGTCTGCGAGTGAGGTGTTACGGGTACTCAAACAAATAACATGGGATCAGCCATCAGAAATATTAGAAGCAGACGATCAATTTCTTCTAGAAACGGCGATTGAAGATGATAATTCTACATCTGACAAATTATCTCCGTTATTCACAGGAATGAAAGTCGGACTGGCAGCTAATTCTTTATTGATGGGATTTGGTGTCTATTCTTTAATTAATACTGCCCCTGCATACTCAGAAACAGAAACTTTATCTAAAGCCACACAAGAATATCAAGCTGGGGATTTACAAGAAGCGATCGCACTTGCTAAATCAATTCCCTCTCACAGCAATGTTTATCCAGAAGCACAAGCCACAATTGAAGAATGGCAAGAGCAATGGCAAGTTGCTGCACAGAAATACCAAATAGCTCAAATAGCTTTTAATGAGAGCCGGTGGTCAGATGTTCTTGATGCTGTTTCTCAAATTCCAAATATTTCATATTGGCAATCTAAAACAGATAAACTAGTTCAGCAAGCATACGTTAACATTGAAGCACAGACACAAGATTTATTAGCAAAAGCTTACGAAAGTGCCGAGATCAGAGATTTTTCTACTGCATTACAATATCTGCGACAAATTCCTAAAGAAAGTCGTGCGGGGGCTTTAGTTCAAGAAAAGCTGGCTGAGTACAATCGAAAGCGCCAAATCAGAGCAGCTTACTTTTTACAGAACGCTTACAAAAAAGCATCTATTGGTGATTTTGAACTGGCTCTGAAATTTCTCCGAAATATTCCCCAAGATGCTCTAGTTTATGCTCAAGCTCAAGTGAAATTGAATGAGTATACTCAAAAGCAGCGCGTGCAGGTTGGCAATCAAAAGATAGCTTACGCAAAAAGAACAAATTCATTTGTCTCTAAAAATTCAGCCAATAAGATTGAATATCTTCAGGAAGTAAATTATTTGCAAGAAGTGAATATTCGATAGTTACAGCAATTTTTAGATAAATGTATTTGTTACATAGAGAAATTTTAAGTAGAGATGCGAAATTGTACTGGGCTATCCTAACGCTCCGCTACGCTAACGCATCTCTACAGGTCTAAAATCATTAACAACAATCCTTAACTGAACTGGATTTTTACATAAAGAAGTGATGGTTGCTTTTATTTAGTTTATAATTCTCATTTATCGGATGGGTAGTTCAATTATAAATTCCATACCTTCACCTGGCTTGGAATCGTATGTGAGCTTGCCATGATGGTTATTAACCACAATTTGGTAAGCAATAGATAGACCAAGACCTGTTCCTTTACCGACAGGTTTTGTTGTGTAAAAAGCATCAAATATTTTTGTTTTATCTGCATTGTTTATACCTGAACCATTGTCGGCAACTCTTAAAATAACTTGCTCTCCAATTGCCTCAGTTTTAATTTTAATCACCCCAGGATTACGATAAATTGTATCAATATCTTGATTTTTATTTGTTTCTTCAATTGCATCGATTGCATTACAGATTAAATTCATAAAAACCTGATTAATTTCGCCGGGAAAACACTCAATGAGTGGCAAATCTCCATATTCTTTAACTAATTTGATGGCTGGGTGATGAGCATTTCGCTTAAACCGATGTCCCAGAATAAGTAATGTACTTTCTAACCCCTCATGCAAGTTAGATAGTTTTTTACCAGCTTCTCTGTGACGCGAGAAGTTGTTTAAATATGACACAATTTCTGTAACGCGGTTTGTGCCAACTTGCATGGATTGAATAATTTTAGATAAATCATCTAACAAAAAGTTGAGATCGCTTTTTTGAATTGCGCTTTTAATTTCATCTGGTGGTTCTGGTAGATATTTTTGATAGAGATGCAATAAACTAACTACCTCTTGTACATACTTGTCAACAAAATTTAAGTTGCCAGCTATAAAATTGATGGGATTATTAACTTCATGAGCAATTCCTGCTGTTAGTTGACCTAAAGCTGCTACCTTTTCTGCTTGAATCAGTTGAGTTTGAGTCTGTTGTAATTCGGCGTTTTTAGCAATCAAGGTTTTCGTCAAATTTCTCAGCTTGAGGTGATTTTCAATCCGCACTAAGACTTCTTCCTGCTGAAAAGGTTTAGTAATGTAGTCTACGGCTCCCAATTGCAAACCTTTGACTTTATCAGCAGTTTCTGAAAGGGCTGTCATAAAAATGACTGGAATATCTTGGACACGAGGATTGCTTTTTAGCTGTTTACAGGTTTCAAAACCATCTATACCGGGCATCATTACATCCAGCAAGATTAAATCAGGTAAATCATCATTTTCTAATCGCTGAAGGGCTTTCTCTCCACTACGGGCTGCCCAAACTTCAAAGCTAGACTGATCCAGAAAGCTGGATAAAACTTGTAAATTGGCAGGGTTATCGTCAACGACTAAAATAATTCCCCTACAAGGAGCATAATTGATAGAATTATTTTGGTTTTCAATAATAGTTTTCATACTGTTTACACCGCATATTTAGTTAAAAAAGTTAGAATTAAATCTTCATCAAATTGCCTTGCTAGTTGCCGTAGTTCATTAGCAAATGGTGCGAAGTTTGTGTCTATTTCTTCCAGTTGATCCGCCCACTTGAGAATGGCATTGAAGTTACCTTTACTGGCTAAGGTGACTAGTTCCTGCAACACCTGGGGGGAAGGAGGGGTTAATTGAGCAGTTGCTTCTTTGGCTTTTTCTCCTTCAGGCTGAGATTGCTTATAAATCCATAACAAATTTAAATATTGTTCTAGTTGATGCAATAATTCATCTACTTGTATGGGTTTGCTCAAGAAGGCGTTACCTCCAGCTTGCAGACTGCGATTTTGGTCGGCTTCAAAGACACTAGCGGAAGAAACGATAATCTTAACATCCTGAATTTCTGGAGTGTGACGCAGGTGTTTAATTAATTCAAACCCATCCATTTCTGGCATCAGCAAATCTGTGATGATTAAGTCTGGCTTGAGGGCGATCGCTATTTCTAAACCTTTTTTACCGTTGTTGGCTTCAACTACATCAAAACCCAGTGGTTGCAGTAAGTTTGTGATCACTGTGCGATTCTCCCAGCGATCGTCAACTATCAGGATGGTGTAGGGACTACCCTCAAAGCCAATGATTTGTTTCTCTGATGCAGTCATCGCAGATTGTACCCAGTCAGTCGCTTCGGGTATCTCTAACTCAAACGAAAAGCTACTCCCCTTACCGATCTGACTATGAACATGGATATCGCTACCCATCATCTGTACTAACTGCCGAGTAATAGCTAAACCTAGTCCAGTGCCTTCAGCTTGGCGCTTTTTCTCACCTACTTGTTCAAATGGTAAGAAAATTTGGCTCAATTCTGCGGGAGTTATACCAATTCCTGTGTCTTCTATAGTAAAGCGAAGGCGATGTTTCATTGTCTGCCCATCACTGGGAGGTTGATCGATTACTTCAATATTGAAATTAACCTGACCTTCATCTGTAAATTTGATGGCATTTCCCAGCAGATTTAATAGCACCTGACGTAATCTTTTGACATCAACATGAACCCCTGTAGGCAAGTTGATTGGGGGTTTATAGATAAACGAAATACCCTTTTGTTTTGCCCGAATGTGGGATATTTC
Source organism: Nostoc sp. NMS2 (assembly GCF_017115105.1). Lineage (GTDB taxonomy): Bacteria > Cyanobacteriota > Cyanobacteriia > Cyanobacteriales > Nostocaceae > Nostoc. The sequence continues at coordinate 9,847 of NZ_JABXKH010000108.1, read as the reverse complement.
GACAAGTCCTTGAAGAAAGGAGGGGAAATGCACATCATAAAGATGCAATTCTAGTTTTTTCGCTTCAATTTTGGAGAGATCCAAAATGTCATTAATTAAAGTCAGCAGATGAGAGCCGCATTGTTCAATAATATTGACGTGGTATTGCTCTTTATTAGGTAAAGCTGGGGAACGCAGCAAAATTTGGGCACAACCGAGAATGCCATTTAAAGGTGTTCGTAGTTCATGACTCATGTTGGCTAAAAATTCGCTTTTAGCATGGTTGGCTGTATCAGCCGCAGCTTTAGATTTTTTCAGTTCACGTTGTTCAAATGCTTGCACTTGCCACAAGACGGTAATCATGGTCAGTGTCAATCCACCGACAATTAAGGCAATGAAATCGAGGAATTGCAATCGAGATTCGATATTTTGGCGGGGAATCACCAAAGCTACAGACCAATTAGCGGTTTGCAACGGCAGATAAGCTACATACTTTTTAGTGCCGTCAATTTCCATTAACTCAATTCCCTGTTGTTTGTTTACCATTCGCTGGGCGATCGCATTTAAATTGCGATCGCCCATTTTCAGCAGGCTGAGTGCAGGTTTTTCTAAGGTTGACATCAATGCCGAGTTAGGATGCACGATCGCTTGTCCGTGAGAATTGAGAGCAAAAGCATAGCTGTTCGTGCCGTATTGCAGGGAGTTGACAACCTCTGCAATGTGATCGACTCTCACATTGCCTTGAAAGACTCCGATTGGTAAACTGCTGCTAGCAGAACTTGAGGAGATTGGAGTGGCGATCGCGATTAAAGGAATTCCTGTAGAACGGCTAATGAAGGGATCGGAAATGTTGCTCTTTCCCGCGATTGCTTTTTGAAAGTAGTCTCGATCCTGAATATTTTTATTTGTTCGACCAACTTTTGTATTGGAAAATGAACCATCTGGGTTAGCTATTTGGAAAAAGAAAAATTCATTGATCCGCTTGACTTCTGACTTTAAATAGGGTTCTGCCACAGACCAGTTTAAGGAGCGGACAGTTAAAGTATTAGCTAGGGTTTGTACCTCCGCTTGGCGAAGATGTAACCACTCTTCAATTTCACCACCCCCTCTCTGTACCTCTAAAAAAGCGCTATGTCTCAAATCTTTGAGCATCATATTTCTAGTGGCTTGATAGCTGAAATAGGCAGAAATACTGACTATAAGGGTAGTGCCACCAAGAATAAATCGAATTAGTAAATTTCGTGAAGGATGATTTTCTCTGTTAGTTGCTGATAGGCTGGAGTTTGCTTGTATCAAGGGTTAGCTCCTTAAGCACATAGTTTGGTAAGAAATTCTTGGTTATCTTTAGATTGCCCAAAAAATTACCGATGCTCACAGCTTTTGGTAAAATAAACAAGGAATTTATAGTAATGCCATGAATTATAAGTTTTTATCTCAAAATATTCTTGAAAATTAAATATAGTTATAATTACTGCTTTTAATTAAATGTTGTTAACAATTCGTAACTCATAATTACGAATTACGTAAAGCCTGCGGCATAGCTTCTCTTCGAGACGCTACGCGAACGCTTAACGCGGAGCGTGCCGGAGGCTCTATTACGAATTACGAATTAGGGCGTTGTTTGCGGTGGATTAGTAGGATTAGGAACTGGGATAACTGGCACAATTATCGGCTTTGGTTTCTCGCCTTGCAATTGAATTTGGGCTTGATTGCGTCCGTCTATTGCTTGTTGGTAATTAGGCTTGTATTTTATTGCTCGATCGTAAGACGCGATCGCATCTTGAAACCGTTTCAAATTTAGTAGAGCATTGCCTCTGCTATACCAGCTTTCAGAATGGTCTGGTTTATAACGAACTGCTTTATTATAAGATGCGATTGCATCTTCGTATTTTTGCAAAATGTATTGTGAATTTCCCAGATTATACCAGAGTTGATAGTCTTTTGACTTAAGTGTTGCGGCTTTATTATAAGATTTTATTGCTTCTTCATAGCGTTGGTTTTGATGTAACGACCAGCCTAAGTTATACCATGCTTGATAGTTACTAGGATTGTATTTAATTACTTGATTAAAAGATTCAATTGCTTCTGGATAACGTCGTAAGTTGAGCAGTGTATTGCCTCTCGAAAACCAGGCTTGATAATAATTTGACTTGTATTGTACAGCTTTCTCATAAGCGTTAAACGCATCTTGGTAGCGTTGCAAATTAACTAATGCATTCCCTAAATTATACCAAGCTTGCTCGTAGTCTGGTTTTAAATCAACGACTTTTTGGTAGGCTGCGATCGCTTCTTCATATCGGTTAGAATTCTTTAAAGCTAATCCTTTTTTGTACCAAGCTTCGTAATTATCTGATTTGAATTCAATCGCTTTTTCATAAGCTTTAATTGCTTGGTCATATTGGTTTAAGTTACTAAAAGCTTCACCCTTAGCATTCCAGACTTCTGAGCTTTCATTATTTAATTGTAAGGCTTTGTCAAAAGATGCGATCGCTTCTTGATATCGCTGTAGACTTGCCAAGACAAAGCCGCGTCCACTCCAAGCTTCAAAATAATCTGGCTTAATTTGAATTGCTCTATCATAGGCAGCTAATGCTTGTTTAGATTTTTTTAACTTATACAGTGTTTTGCCTTGACCATTCCAGGCTTGAGCATAATCTGGTCTAATATTAACGGCTTTTTCATATACTTCTAATGCGTCTTGATAGCGTTGCAAATCAAAAAGTGTATTTCCTTGCTTGGATAATTCTATAGCGTTATTAGAATTAATGTGATTTAAAATAAATATTGATGCAATTCCACTTATCCCCACTAAAAATATTGTTAGTAAAACTTTACCTAAAACACCTTTTTTCGGTTGTGGTTTAGTTATATTTTTGGGTAGAGAAATAGGAGTTAACGCTATTGTTTCAACTGGTGGTAGTGTTAACTCTTTCAGCGCTTGTAATGCTACTGTAGCCGAAGGATAACGCTGTCGAAAGTCGTAGCACACCATTTTATCTAAAAATTGAGCAAACTCTGGCGTTACTGTGGCTTTATCGCGCCAGATAATCTCATTAGTTTCAGCATCTTTTACTATTTCCTCTGGTGATAATCCAGTGAGAGCTTGAATAGCAATGATTCCCGCAGCATAAATATCACTGCTTAATTTTGGCGTACCATGAGCTTGTTCTCCAGGGATATATCCAGGCGTACCTATGGCAACAGTACCTTTAGTTGAACCTTCGGGAGTAATTACTTGGGTAGTAATTTGTTTAACCGCACCAAAATCAATTAAGATTAATTTGCCATCCGGGTGTCGTCTGAGGATATTTCGGGGGTTGACATCACGATGAATTACATTCTGTTGATGGACAAATTCTAGAATTGTCAAAAGTTCTTGTAAAAGTGAAATTACTTGCTCTTGGCTAAGGGTTTTACCTGGTATTAATTCTTGACTCAGATCGTGACCTTCAATCAATTCCTGCACCAAGTAAAATTCGGCATTTTCCTCAAAATAAGCTAAAAGTTGGGGAATGCGATCGTGAGTTCCCAATTTATACAGAACTTGTGCTTCTGTATCAAATAAACGCCTAGCCGTCTCTAAAGTTACCGGATCATTTGCCTGGGGTTTGAGTTTCTTGACGACACATTGAGGTGAACCGGGTAATTGAGTATCATAAGCAACAAAGGTTTCACCAAAACCCCCTCCTCCCAAGTTACTAATAATTTGGTATCTTCCAACAAGTGTGTTTCCTAGCATCTCGTTTGCCTACTTAAGTGCGATGCGATCTGATTTCAATCTTGCCACACGTTAAGGGGTATAGGGGGAGTAGGGAGTAGGGAGTGGGGAATGGGGAATGGGAAGCAGATAGGAATATTTTGTGTTTATGAATTACGAATTACGAACTTGTACTGAGCGAAGTCGAAGTATTACGAATTACGAATTAGTATGATTCCTATTAGTGATAACATTCGTTATTGGAATAAGCCGATTATTAATTATTGGCTGATTGGCATTAATATTGCCGTGTTTTTATGGGAACTCAAATTAGAATTTAGTGATACATTGGGCTATTTTGTCAATAGTTGGGGTGTGATTCCGGCTCAGATTAGTGGGGCAATTACAAATGCTCTCTTTTTCAACTCTGCTGCTTGGATAATTGTAATTTGGCGGATATTTTCACTACTTTTTGGCATATTTCTGCACGGCAGTTTTAGTCAAATATTGGGAAATATGCTATTTCTGTGGGTTTTTGGTAAGACTGTAGAAAATATTTTGGGACACAGACGCTATCTTATATTTTATCTGGCGGCTGGCATTTTAACAGGGGTTGTACAAATTCTAGCTGCACCGAGTTTGACAGTACCATTAATTGGGAGCAATGGCGCGATCGCAGCTATTTTAGGGGCATATATTATGAAATTTCCTAAAGCTAAAATTCACACCATTTTGCCGTTAATTATTGTGTATATTCCTATCGAACTTCCCGCCTTTCTCTATATACTTTGGTGGTTTGTGCAACAATTATTTTATGGTATCGGGAGTTTAAATATTCCCCCCATTGGCGTAAATCAATCGGGTGTTGTCTTCTGGGGGCAGGTTGTGGGATTATGTATTGGTGCGGCTTTCATGCGATTGAAGAGATAATTGATTTGACTTGTCTTTAGATATAGCTCTTAAATATCAAAAGATGTCTTTTGGCTAAAACTCTTAAAGGATGTTTGAAAAGTTCTTAGTAATGTATCAAATCTTTTTAGATCCCCCTAAATCCACGCCACTTGCTTCATTTGGGGAGACCCCAAGACCGCAGTGGCTCCCCGATAAATTGGGGGACTTTGATCCGGTTCCCCCCTTTTTAAGGGGGGTTAGGGGGGATCAATAAGTGCTAAAGATACAGCCAAATACTTTTCAAACAACCTTTTATGTGCCTTTTGATGGATTGCATTTTTTAGCTTAAAAATTCATACTGCTAAAACTAGGGTATGCCTACTCTTCAAGTCAGTGTTATTTTTATTCATAAGCGGTTTATTAAAATGCAAAATGTTGATAAAATTAATTATAAACTTACTGATGAATTAGCAGTTTTACGGCAGCGTATAGCTGAGTTAGAGCAATCAGAAATATTTTATCGGCAAAAGCAAGCAGCACTAGAAGAGCAATTAACTAAACTGGCAATATCGGCACAAAGTTCGCATATTTCGGTTTTTGAATATGACATTGAGTGCCACGTTGAACAAGAAAAATTTACAGGCTTTAATGTGACAACAGATGTAGCAGTGACTTTACAGCAACTTCAACAAGAAATTGCACAGCGACAGCAGCTAGAAGTAGCCCTGAGAGATAGTGAAGAACGGCTGAGGCTAGCTCTGGATGTTTCTCAGATGGGCTTGTGGGATTGGAATATTTTAACCAATCAAGTCATTTGGTCTGAAAATTATGAACTGCTTTTTGGTCTACTTCCAAGTAGTTTTGATGGCCCTTATGAAACGTTTCAGAAGTGCGTTTATCCCGAAGATAAGCAATCTGTAATGCAAGGGATCGGTCATGCTTTGGCACAAAAGACTGAATACAACGATGAATTTCGGATAGTTCGCTCAGACCAAAGTGTACATTGGATTTCTGCCAAGGGAAAATTTATCTATGACGAGCAGGGACAAGCGGTGCGAATGATCGGCGTTTGTATGGAAACTACTGTGTGCAAACAGGCTCAAGAAAGTACTCGTGAACTAACCACACAAGTCAGAGAACAGGCAAATATTTTAAATGCCATTCTCACCGCCTCAGTCGATCACATTTATATCTTTAATCGCAGAGGTTGCTATCAGTATGTTAGTCGCGATGGAGCTACTATATTAGGTTTTAAACCCCAGGATCTTGTCGGAAAGACTTTGCAAGAACTGGATTTACCCACAGACCTTGTAGAACAGGTAGATAATCAACTAAAAGCTGTAATCAAAACTGGGAAGCCCATCAAGGATGAGTGTAAATATGTAACTGCTGATGGGGTGCATTATTATGAATACATCCTGACACCATTACGGAATTTAAACCAAAGTATTGAAGGCGTAATTACTGTTTCTCGTGATATTACCGAACACAAACGGGCAGAAAAAATATTACGCGAAAGTGAAGCTCGATTTCGGCGTTTGTTTGAGTCTAACCTGATCGGGGTTGCTTTTTGGAATGTGGATGGCTTTGTTATTGATGCTAATGATGCCTTTCTTCAACTAGCTGGCTACACTCGTGAGGAATTTGCCATTTTAGGTAGAATTAATTGGCGAGAACTTACTCCTACTGAGTATAAGTATTTAGACGATCGCGCCATTTTAGAGGTGCAAACGACTGGAGTTTCCAAAATTTACGAGAAAGAGTACATTCAACGCAACGGAAAGCGAGTCCCAATTGTTTTGGGAGTAGCCTTCCTGAATGACTCCCAAGAACATGGTGTTGCTTTTGTACTAGATATTACCGATCGCAAATTAGCCGAAAAAGAATGCGATCGCCTCCTTGAATGCGAAAGGACAGCACGCCAACAAGCAGAGATGGCCAACCAAATTAAAGATGAGTTTCTGGCGGTTCTCTCTCATGAACTGCGAACCCCACTCAACCCCATCTTAGGATGGTCAAAAATGTTGCGGAATCGTAAGTTTGATGAACAAACTACTAACCGCGCCTTAGAAACTATTGAACGCAACGCCAAGTTACAAACCCAACTAATTGAAGATTTGTTGGATGTCTCTCGCATCCTGCAAGGAAAATTAAACTTAAATATCTGTCCAGTGAACTTGGTAATGGTAGTTGAAGCTGCACTAGAGACAGTAGAATTAGCAGCACAAGCTAAGTCGATCAAAATTCAGACCATGTTTGATGTCAGTTTAGGACAAGTGATGGGCGATACAAATCGGCTCCAGCAAGTTGTGTGGAACCTGCTTTCTAATGCGGTAAAATTTACCCCAGCAGGAGGACGGGTAGAAGTTCGACTCATGGAAGCTGGTAATCAGATTAAAATTCAAGTCAGCGATACAGGTAAGGGAATTAACCGAAACTTTTTGCCTTATGTGTTTGACTACTTTCGCCAAGCTGATGGTACAACTACACGGACATTTGGCGGACTAGGTTTAGGATTAGCGATCGTGCGTAAGGTTGTAGAAATGCACGGGGGGAAAGTTCAAGCTGAAAGTCCTGGAGAAGGATCGGGTGCAACCTTCACTGTTGAGTTACCGCTTTTGGTGAGAAGTGAACAGGTTCGGCATGAAGAGAATGAGTCTTTAGATTGTCAGCCTGAATCATCACTCCTTTCAGCCACTCAAGTTTTGGTGGTGGACGATGAACCCGATATCCGCGACTTAGTGAGCTTCATTTTGCAAGACTATGGTGTACAAGTAACCTCTGTATCCTCAGCGCAGGAGGCGTTACAGGCGTTGTCTGAGTCGATACCAGATGTTTTAATTAGTGATATTGGAATGCCAAAGACAGACGGTTATATGCTGATGCGGGAAGTGCGATCGCGATCGCCTCAAGAAGGAGGACGTGTACCAGCGATCGCTCTCACAGCTTATGCAGGCGAAATGAATCAGCAGCAAGCACTAGCAGCCGGATTTCAAATGCATATTTCCAAACCAGTAGATCCAGATGTATTGGTGAAAGCGATCGTCAATTTGATTGAGCCAAGCCATTCGTGAGAGTTTACAGCCATTTTTAGGTAATTAGACCACGCGGTAGGGGCAATTCATGAATTGCCCCTACGACAGATGTAGTTTAAATAGTTTAAAACCTCGCACCTCTCTACAAGACTCACTCGCGTTCGTGGGCGAAATTCTAATTTTTTCTTGAAATCTAGCAAAAACAACTTCACCATCAGTTAATTGCCCGTTAGCAATTTGTTTAGTTCCCACCGCAATTTTTTGGCGTAATTCTTCAACTCGCCGTTCTCTTTCTTGAAGCAACTTAAAAGCTTCATTGATCACATCCTCTGCATTAGCAAATCTACCACTTGCAATTTGTGCTTGAATAAATTGCTCTATTTCTGACTTGAGTGTGATATTCATAACTTGTACCTCAGCTAAAAAATGGATGCATTAACTTTGTTTTAACAACATCGCCACATTCTCTGCAATTCTCTCGCTATGTTAATTACGAAAAGCAAGCCGAACATTAGGATAACATCTTACTCATAGTTGATGGAATGTGATAAAAAATACTTTTAAGTCAGTGTGTAATTTAAAATATCGCGACAAGCCAAAACGGTAAATGTAATCAAAAAACGCGATCGCTCAGATTTATCCACTACTAACGGTACTGGTTATCCCTTTGAGAATCGCTATAAGATTATTAAAATATTCTTCTAGATCAACAACTTCAATCTTAAACACCATAAAGTGTGCTGAATTAAAGACAGGTATCTACCGTTTTGATGAAAATGACTGAGCAAGATGATTCTCAGCAATTGAGTGAACCGACCGATGCAACAACCACCAAGTCGGTTGATGATTCCTGGACAAACCGCATTGGTGGTGTCTGGAACAAAGCAACAACACGTTTAACCAAACTCCTACCCGTAGAACAACTGGCACAAACGGTTGTTGAATGGTTTAGCGTCAGTGAAACTCAGGTTGCAGAGATTTTAGAGAAAATTCGAGCCGAACTGCCAACCACAGAAGCATTGCTAATTGGGAAACCACAAGCCGGAAAAAGTTCAATTGTGCGGGGATTGACAGGAGTTTCGGCTGAGATTATCGGTCAGGGTTTTCGTCCGCACACGCAACACACGCAGCGCTATGCCTATCCTTCCAATGACCTACCGTTACTAGTTTTTACTGATACGGTGGGACTAGGTGATGTCAACCAAGATACCCAAACAATCATTCAGGAGTTAGTTGGCGATTTAGAAAAGGAAACTGGTTCCGCCAGAATCCTCCTTTTGACGGTCAAAATCAATGATTTTGCAACTGATACACTCCGACAAATTGCTCAAAAGTTACGCCAGCAGTATCCAAATATTCCCTGTCTGCTGGTAGTTACCTGCTTGCATGAAGTTTATCCTGCCGATACCGTCAATCATCCTGCCTATCCGCCAGATTATGAGGAAGTCAACCGCGCATTTGTGGCAATGCAGCAAGCCTTTGCCGGGATAACTGACCGCTCTGTACTAATTGACTTTACCTTAGAAGAAGATGGCTACGATCCGGTATTTTATGGCTTAGAGGCACTGCGAGATTCTTTGGCAGAACTACTCCCACAAGCAGAAGCGCAGGCGATTTATCAGCTATTGGATCGAGAAGAAGCTGGAAAGCAACTTGGCAACCTTTACCGAGATGCCGCCCGCCGTTATATTTTGCCATTTGCGATTATGTCTGCCACCCTCGCGGCTGTACCTCTGCCTTTTGCCACAATGCCTGTACTAACTGCCTTGCAAGTATCGATGGTGGGTATATTGGGTAAATTATATGGACAGACAGTTACACCATCACAGGCAGGGGGTGTTGTGAGTGCGATCGCAGGTGGTTTTTTAGCACAGGCAATTGCACGGGAATTAATTAAATTTATACCAGGTTTTGGGAGTGCGATCGCAGCGTCTTGGGCAGCTGCCTACACCTGGGCGCTAGGGGAAGCAGCCTGCGTTTACTTTGGTGATTTAATGGGAGGTAAGAAACCCGATCCCCAAAGAATTCAGTTAGTGATGCAAGAGGCGTTTCAGGCGGCGCAAGAACGGTTTAAGGGAATTCGTAATTCGTAATACTTCGGCTACGCTCAGTACAAGTTCGTAATTCGTAATTCGTAATAATGCTCTCTACTAGACGCGCAAGGGACGTTTAAGGGACTGACAAGAAATAAATTATTCCATCTTGTGGGGTGGGCATCCTGCCCGCCCTGAATATGGGACGGGTG
>NZ_JABXKH010000158.1 GCF_017115105.1 Nostoc sp. NMS2 | reverse complement strand
GAGTGTAACTATCTTCCCTCACTTACACCTATATTTGCAAAGGTGAGATGCTCCCGTTTACATCCACCGTATAAGCGCCCGTATACAGGGTATGGAGTAGCTTAAGTAGTCCAAGGCTCGCGGGATTTAAATAGCACTAGGCGACTGGAAGTCGAGACTTAGATAGTTTTAGGTAAGTTTAATAGAGCGGCAACATCCGTTTTAAATCTTGTAAAACTGCGGCAGCTGATTGATAGCGATCGCTAAAATGATAGCAAACCATTTTATCTAAAATTGCCGCCAATTCTTCGCTGACTGGCATTGTTTGCCGCCACATCACATTCCCCGTTTCTGGATCTGGATGGAGTTCTTGCGGTAGTATCCCAGTTATGGCTTGAATACCAATCATTCCTAAAGCGTAAATGTCACTACAGATGCGAGGATGACCGGCAAATTGTTCTGGAGGCGCATAACCCCGCGTCCCGATGGCTACTGTGGCTAATTCGGTTTGCTCGCTACTCGACGGTTGCATCAATTTGACTGCACCAAAATCAATCAATACCAGCCGATTATCTTGAGCGCATCTAATAATATTAGTCGGTTTGATATCACGATGAATCACTCGATGTTGGTGAACAAATTCTAGAACCTCTAAAACTTGTTTGAACATCTCTATTACAAATAATTCGCTTTGCACATCCTGCACAGGTGGTAATTCTTCACTTAAAGTATGTCCTTCGATATATTGTTGAATTAAATAGAATTCTTGGTCATCTTCAAAATAAGCCAGTAGTTCGGGAATCTGATGATGTTTACCCAAAGATTCTAATATTTCAGCTTCACTATTAAACAACCTGCGAGCAACTTGCAAAAATCGTGTATCTTGACGGGCTGGCATTAACTTTTTAACTACACAAGTAGGATTCCCCGGTCGTTGAGTATCCTGTGCTAAATAAGTGCGACCAAATCCACCTGCACCAAGAACTTGAGAAATTTTGTAGCGTCCACCCAAAAGCAAATCACCTGATTTTCTTTCTGGTGAATCAACTGGGGGAGGAAAATCAAGAGACGAATCGGGAATTGCTGTTTTGTCTTCTAAGAGTACATTTAATTGTGCGATCGCTTCTTGTTGTTTTTCAACTTGCAGAATAATCACCTGAGTTTGTCGCTGGTTTTGGTAGCTAGTATAAGCAATCACACAGATACTACTAACAACCAAAGTCAGAGCAGAGGGAACTAAAGGCACCCATCCAGCTTGCAAAAACAAAGCAACGCAGATTCCCACTAACCCAAGTAGAGTTGTCCCTGCCACCACTAGCAACAGCAACGGATTTTGCCACCGCCATCCGATAATTCCCCCTAAAAGCGACCAACCCCACATCCAAATAAGTTCCACCCAGTCGGGCCAATACCAAATTAGCGATCGCCCATCCAACACTGTACTGATGAGTTGACTTGCTATCTGTGCATGAATAAACAGAGCAGGCATTTTAGCTGGCTGATCCGGCAAAGTGCTGTAGGGTGTATAGAAACCACCAGGAGGGAGATTAGCCGCCGTAGTGCCAATAATTACAAGGCGGTCTTTAACTAAATTGGGGTTGACTCGGCCACTAAGAACATCTCTTAGGGTTACTTGATCGGCGAGGCTGTTGGGGTGACGGTAATTTAATAATATTTGATAGCCATCTGTATCCAGATGTTGATAGCTACCGGAATTAGGTTGTAAACGCGGGAAGAGGGTTTTACCTAACTGTAATTCTTTTTTATTAGTAAACTGGTATTCAATACCTTGTTTTTCTAGATAATTAATTGCTATTAGCGCCCCAAATGCAAATGATGTTGTACATTTATTGTCTGTAGAGTAAGCAAATAACAAACTACGGCGGAGAATTTGGTCGTTTTCATTGTCAGAAACGACATCGCTAAACCCAACATTATCTATAGGAAAATTAGTCGGCGGTGGAATTTCATCTCTACCCAAACTGCTGAACAAACAAGTGCTGACAATGTTATCTTGATTTGGGAAATTAGTTGCCAAATTGTTGTCTTCTGGTTGGAAAAGATATAAACCAACAATTCGCGGTTGATAAGACTCAATTTTTTTTAATAGCTGATTGATTGTCCGATCTGATAGAGTCCATTTCTCTCGTTTGAGATCGTCGTCAGTGATTGTTACTAGCAAAATCCGCCGATCGGGTGCTTGTGCTGGACGCGATCGCAACATTTCATCATAAACTCTTAACTCCCAAGACTGTAACCACTTGAGTTCCCGAACTCCCCAGATAAAGGCGGTGACTCCCACACTGGTAACTAAAATAATTTGCAACCAGCTTTTGTTCTTGGACGTTTCACGCGAATCCTGAACTTTGACAAAAGGGACACAGAGTTTTTTTAATAGTCCACTAATCACAGCGTTGCGGCGGTAGCCTGAATTGGGTAGATGTTGCAGGCGCAAAAGTTAATTTTCGGACTCCAGGTTAAAAGCTAATTAACCTGAGCTTCTCTATTAATGTAGCAATTTACTTGCTGGTGAGAAACCTTGGCGTATTCCTACTCTTAAAGCAAGCTGACGAGCAGCATCAACCATAGAAATAAGCGATGTCTACGACAGGCTATTCCGGGTCGCGCAATGGCGCTAATCATCTGTTTGAGATGTTTGAGCATCTTCAACAGCACTGGCAATAGTGAAAGAAATAGGATTAGTAGATGGTGTTAGTGAATCTAACCGGGGTTGTTCGAGCGATGCTTCGATGCTTGGATCGTCAAAATAGGAGCCAATGATTTTATCATAGTTAGAAGCAACAGCTAAAAAAGCACCACCTAAAATATAGATAGGTAATGGCAGATTAAATTCTTGCAACCAGTCAAACAATTCCGCCAAGGCAAACAGTACTAAAAAGCAAGCGAGCCAAACTTTCATATTTTCTATTTCCTAGATTGAAACAACTCTATTAATAGCTTAAATAGCTTGCATGATAGTTGATGTAGTACATAACTATCAACTTACAACCTTTATAACCATAGATAGGTGCAGTCACAGTCATAGCATCTGCTATATTGCAATATCTTGTAGGGAAATAAAATATATTTAGCTTATGCCTGCAATCCAACAGCCAAGCATTGCACTGTTAGTTCGTGAGACTCGGCAGTGTCTCAAACTATCACAGATAAAACTGGCAACGATTTTAGGGGTTTCATTCCACACTGTAAACCGATGGGAGAACGGCCGAACACGACCTTCGCCACTCGCTATGAAACAAATTGAAAGGTTATTATACCAGATGGGAGAACCCGGTGAGGCACTTTTAACGAAATATTTTTAATAATGGCAAATGTGACACCAGTAGTATCGTAGGTGAAGAACTACTACCCTATTCGTGATAAATTAACCCCAAGTAAGTACTTGCAGCCTGATTTCACAAGCATTTTGCCAAACCATTAGAGCCAGGTAAATTAGTAGAAGCGATCGCTAACTTAATAGCTGAATAAACCTGCCTCTATGTGATTATTGTTGCTTTAGACTTTAAGTGTGCGATGCTTCCTAAAAGGGTTGCTCTGGTGTACACAGAGATGTGTGTACACCGAAGAGAAGGGTTGGAAGAGAAGTCCTTCCAAAATTATTGAATTGGTGTTCTAAACCTCATCTATGTTGAAACCCAGAGTTTTTTAAAAGATATATTTATGTATGTTGGGTGGAGTGAAACGTAACCCAACATTATCACCTTATTTATGTTGGGTTACGCTATCGCTGCACCCAACATACAAAACTACGGTTCTCAAGGTAGACGAGGTTTAGGTATCATATCTGATTAGTTTCTATTTTTCACTGATTAGTGTTGGTGGAGTAATAGCTGCATATTCTTTGGATGTCAGCAGTGCTTCCTGAACATCAATCTTTTTGGGCAAGATTTTTTCGTTATAAAATAAATCAGCAACACTTTGTTGAGCTTTCATCAATTCTGGAGTAATTCCTTTTAATCGATAATTAGCGCGTCCAGAAATTATTTCTTGAATGGGTAAATCAATTTTAAGTACAGGTGCTATAAGTTTGGCTACTTCTTGACGATTTGCTTCTGCCCATTGACCATTTTTATCAATTTCTTCCAAGATAATCCGAAGTAATTCGGGATTTTCCTTAGCGAACTCCCGTGTTCCTACATAGTATCCGCCTGGAGTACCGATATTTGTCCCATCTCTCAGCACCCGCGCACCGTGGAGTTTTTCTACCAAAGCTAAATGAGGATCGCCAGTTACCCAAACTGGAATAGTGCCCTGAATAAATGCACCACGGGCTTCGACATTGGGCATACTCAATACTTGAATATCACTATATTTCAAGCCCACTTCTTTTAAGGCTTGGATGATAAAATAGTGGGAAGCAGAACCTTTTTGAAAGACTACTTTTTGTCCTTTGATTTGCGCTAAACTCTTAATAGGAGAACCTTTAGGAACTACAATGGCACTCCCTTTGCCGGAAGTAGCAGTAATTCGTCTACCAGCAAGATAGACAATTCTTGCACCAGCAGCTTGTGCAAAAATAGGAGGAGTTTCTCCAACTAAACCAACATCAATTTTCCCAACATTCATCGCTTCCATGAGTTGCGGCCCTTGGGCAAATTGTGCCCACTCAACTTTGACACCCAAAGGTTCCAAACGTTTTTCTAAAATTCCTGTCACTCTCACTAAATCACCAGAACTTTGATAACCCATTCGTAGAACTTTGGTTTTAAAAGTAATGGTTTTTGTCGCTGCTGGATCTGCTTTTGGTTCGGTTGCATTATTTGCATTGTCACTGGGAGATGTACAACTAATTAATGTGGTAGATAAAGCTAAAAAACCAGGCATTACAAACAATGCCAATCTTCTGATAATTGTTGATGTTTTTATTACAGTATTGCTTAACATTTTACAACTCCAGGCTAAATTAATCTCTGCTCTCAGGAAAAGACAAATTTTTAAATGATTATGTTTAAGCTTTCTAAAGTTAATAATTTTCTATTTGGATTTAATTGATTCTGGTGTAAAAGCCGCATATTCTTCTGGAGTTAATACACCATCTCTAACATTAACCTTCTTTGGCAAGAGTCCTTGGCTGTACCACAAATCAGCAATTTGTTGTTGTTTATTGACAACCTGTTCGGTAATTGGTCGCAATCCATAAACTGATTTAGCTTGAATTTTCTTCAAGGTAGGAACATCAATACCAACATCACGAGAAACAAGTTCTGCTAATTTATCGGGATTCTTTTTAGACCACTCATCTGCTTTTGTAAGCTCCTCTAGGAAAATTTTGAGAACTTCAGGATGTTCTTTCGCAAATTTACGCGAGGTAGAATAAAAGCTCCCTAAATCCTGGAGTCCTTGCCCATCTATTAATACACGACCAATATTTTTTTGTACGGCTCTTGTAATATATGGTTCCCAAGTTACCCAAACATCAAGTCCACCCTGACTAAAAGCAACATTTGCATCTGGAGGTGGTAAGAAAATAGATTTAACATCAGTGAGTTTTAGCTTATCTTTTTGTAGTGCTTTCAGCAAAACATAGTGAGCAATAGAAGCTTTTTGAAATGAGACTTTTTTGCCTTTAAAGTCAGCAACACTTTTAATGGGAGAGTTTTTTGGCACGAGAAAAGAAACTCCTTTACCATTAAATGCTGTAGTCACTACATAGACGAGTGGTGTACCTGCGGCTTGGGCAAATATGGGCGGTGATTCGGCTGTAGCTGCAATATCAAGAGAACCTGCATTTAATGCTTCTAAAGCTTGTGGCCCAGCAGCAAACTCTAACCACTTGACAGTAAAATTCTTCGCTGCCAAACTTTTTTCTAGAGTTCCCTGTTTCCTCATAACTGCAAGAGAACCAAGCTTAGAAGAAACAACTCTCACTTCTTGCTTTTGTCGAGTACTAGAAACTGATTTGCTTTGAGCTTGTGTACTAATTTGAGATAGTTCGTTTTGAGTAGTTTTATTTTCTTGGCTGCAACCAACTATACTCATTGGTATTGTGAGAGAGCAAGCAGCTACAAGCAAAGAGAGATAGTTAAGCTCAATTTTATATTTAGCTTCTGCTTTGATAGTTAGGCTTTTATTAGATATCAGATTTACTGTCGGGAAAAAAGGCTTTAAATTCTCTATTTTCGATTTTATCGGCTTGTTAATAGATATATGCAATTGCTGAAAATCTTTAAAAAATGCCATAAAACTCTATTGTCTCCTTCAATAGAAAACTTTTTACTGTAAGAGGATGTTTGAAAAGTTCTTAGTGATGTATCAAATTCTTTTAGATCCCCCTTTTTAACGGGGACTTTGATTCGGTTCCCCCCTTTTCTAAGGGGGGTTAGGGGGGATCAATAAATTCCTAAAATCACAGCCAACTACTTTTCAAACAACCTCTAATGTTGTGTTTAACCAAATTGGTTATTAAATACAGTTAATATCTCAATACGATTCAGTTAAGGTTAGCGCTCTTTACGAACCGCAGAGACGCAGAGTACACAGAGAGAATAAAGAGAAGGAAAAAATTGCTTGACTGAACTGTATTGGTTTATATCTTATCGGATTTGGTCTTTGAATAAAGTGTTAATAAACACAAGTAAGAAAAGCTTATTTAATATTCTTGTTAAAACTAGTAAGTTTCAGAATAAAAGCAGATTTATATATAGATTTATTATGATAAATTGGGTGTTTTTTATGTCTAGTTTAGGAACGAGGGTGGATGACTACCACCCTATCCTTAAAAGCAGATTTTAGGTTTTAAAAGCTTTATAACTGTCTAAATAATAAAACCTAAAAAGGACGACTACCTGCAAGACTGACTCGTTTCAAAACCCGTCGCTCATTTGGATTAAATGCTTGACGGTAGTGCAAAGTAGCTTGATTATCCCAGTAGACAATATCACCTACATACCACTTGTGTTGGTAGTAGAATTTGGGTTGATTTAGATGCTGACGCAACTGTTCAATCAGTTTAGCTCCTTCTTCTGGCTCTAACCCGACAATTTCCACTTCTGTAGCGGCATCTAAGTAAAGATGCTTTTTACCACTCTCTGGATGTGTCCTAACTAAAGGATGGGGAAAAACAGGACTTATTAAAGGAATATTCTTATCTAAACGATATAAAGGGCGCGGTGCATTCCGGTCTTGTAAGAATGGGTTGTAGGTAATTAGCTGTAAATCTGCAATCCGTTCTTTGGTGATTTCATCTAACGCCTCATAGGCCAAATTTGTATTTAACCAATAAGTATTTCCACCTTGAGAAGGTATTTCCAAAGCATAAAGAAGCGAACCACTAGATGGGGTAGAAGTCCATTTGTGGTCAGAATGGAAAGTTAGTTCTCCAGTACCGGTATAGCCGCCATCGACATTGGAAATTGGAATCACCACCGGAGTTTCTCCTGGTTTAGAAGCCAATACTGGAGTTTCATCAGATGGTACAAAGAGTGCGCCAAAGTATAGAGCAAAATTCAAAAGCTGTTCATCAGAGAGCTTTTGGTCTTTGAAGATCAAGATATGGCGATCGCGCAAAGCTTGCTTAAGTTGTAATATAACTTCAGGTGCGATCGCTTGACTGGCATCAATATCGGTAACTATCGCTCCCAAAGGAGCATCGATAGGACTTATTTTAACCTTTGTCAAAGTCGAGGTAGGCATAATATTCTCCTGTGTTTTAATTTCTTCTTGGGTATAACTACTTATTAGCTAATACATCTGAAGGAGTAATTTTGGCGTACTCTTCAGGCGTTAAAAAGCCATCTCTAACATTCACCTTTTTGGGGATAAGTCCGAGGCTGTACCACTTATCTGCAACTTCTTGTTGTTTGGTAATAGTTTTCTCAGTAATTGGTAGCAGCCCATAATCATATTTATTATGCATTATTTCTAGAGTCGGTGGATTTAGCTGAGTTACAGGAGCAAGCAGTTGTGCTACTTCTTTAGGATGATCCTTAGTCCAGATTTCTGACTTTTCTAACTCCTCTAAAAACACTTTGATTACATCAGGATGAGCCTGATAAAACTGGCGCGAGGTTGAGTAAAAGTTTCCAGTATCCCGCAACTTACCGCCATCTGCTAAAACACGAGCTATTTTATTTTGTACATTTCTGGTACCGAATGGCTCCCAGATATACCAAGCATCTACCTTATTTTGACTGAATGCCGCATTTGCATCTGCTGGGGTTAAAAAAACTGATTGGACATCGCTCAGTTTCAACCCCGCATCTTCTAATGCTTTAACTAATAAGTAGTGGCCAATGGAAGCTTTCTGAAAAGCTACTTTTTTGCCCTTCAAATCGCCAACACTTTTAATTGGAGAGTTTACAGGAACTAAAAGTGAAATAGATTTACCACTAGGACGTGTAGTAGCTAGATAAACAAGGGGCGCTCCTGCTGCTTGTGAAAATACAGGAGGCGATTCGGCTGTAGATGCAATATCCAATCCATTTGCATTCAGGGCTTCTAGCTGTTGTGGCCCAGCCGCAAACTCAGCCCACTGTACTTTAAAACCCAGAGGCTCTAATCGCTTTTCTAAGGAACCCTGCTTTTCTAAAACCGCTAAAGCGGAAAGTTGTTTTGAACGTACAATCCGTACTACTTGTTTCTCGGTTGACTTCTCTGTAGTGTTAGATGAAACTACTGACTCAGGGGAAACTGCTGACTGTTGAGCGTTATTTTTTGCTTCACTACAACTTGATAGAGCCGTCGATAGCATTAAGCAGTAGCCCAGAGAAAATAACAAAGAACGACGTGTTGTTATTGGGCTTTTTCTGAATTCAAACTTTCCTTTTAAAACTGGCATGGGTTGTTTTCTTGATTCCCTCTATGTGGTTAGAAAAATGATGATTAATTGCAATATAAAGAACGAAAATGTTTTTTGAAATCTCCAATTAGTAGATGTTTTTATAGCTTCAAAAACTTTAATTATGAAGTTAGGGAAGAGAGTGGGTATTACCCACCCCGCAAAGACTCGAGGAACTGAAACTTTAATAGTTAGGAGGTAAAAATTTAGGAAGTGGAGTGAGAAAGGCTCACTCCAGTGTCGTGCTAGTGGAAGATTGAAATTTTTGAATGAAACTCTGTTTTGTCAACGTTCAATTTTGCTAGTGCTTCCAAGCGACTAGGATTGTAGCCTTGAGTTATTCTGTAAAATTTTAGTTGAGTCATATCAATTAGTGACCAATGACTAATGACAGTTATTTCTTAGCCGCTAGATATTCGTTTGCGGTTTTCTCAACACCTGTACCCTTGAAGAAGTCTTGATTGAGACTGGTGTACAACTCCAAAGGATGGATTGAGAGGAAGTAACGGAGGTCTTCTTCTGTAATGATTTCGTTTTCTGCCATTGAGTAGGCGTTGGCTGTAACGGCGGTGATATCAGGCACATCCCAGTGACCGGAATCGGAACCTAAGAAGGCTTTAACTCTGTCGCCAAAGGGATTAGCTGCACGATTAAAAGCTTGAGATACACGGGTATCATCTGATTCTGTACCGAAGTAGAAATGATTCAAGAAGCGATCGCGCACATCTTCTGGTTTCTCTATTCCTGCTAGTTCAAATTCGTCGAGTTCGCCTGGATTTTCTGGAGCTAATAGTTGATGGTGGAATCCTAAACCGTTACCAATTCTATCTAAGCGTCCATCTACCAGTTCGCCACCGTAGCGAGTATATAACTCTACTAATGCTTCTTTGTCGATAATATCAGGGTTGTTATTTGATAACAAGTGTTGTTTGTTGCGGGTTTCCCAGTGCCAAATAATATCAGCGTATAGACTTGCACCCCAGGCTGAACCACCTTCTAAGAAAGCAAACTTTAATTGCGGGAAGCGGCGAGTAACTCCACCAAAGAACAGCGATTTGCATAATGCTTCTGCTGCAAAGGCAAAGTGATTAATGTGATTGTATTGGGCGTTGGTGACAGAACGCTGAGTTGTCCAACCTTGGCTAGAAGCGTGAGTTGTCGGTACAACTTTCAGTTCTACGCACTTAGCCCAGAATGAATCGTAATCATACTCACTATCTAAGCCAAAGTTATCAATCCAAACCACTTCGTTAGCTACTTCTTTGCCATACTTCTCAAAGGCAGGAATTGGACGACGGACGTAACCGGGAATTTGAATTGCTTTGAGTCCTAAAACATTCACTGCATATTCCAACTCTTCAATCCCTTCTTCGGGAGTGTGCAAGGGAATTGCCGCAATGGGTGTTAAGCGATCGCTATAAGGGCGGAAAATATCAGCATGGTAGGTATTAACTGCCCGACAAACAGCCTGCCGCATTTCTTCGTTGCCGATATTCGGAGCCATCGTTGCCAAATTGGGGTACACAACGGCAAAGTCTGTACCTGCTTCTTCCAAACGCTCATGCAGCAACTTGGGCAAGCTAATAGTAGCCAAATTCAAAGTATTTTTTGTGGGACGACCCCACCAGTTAGGGCGATTGGTGCGATAAGCAAAACGTTCTTCCCAACTTTGTTTGTACCACTTAAAGCGTGAAGATCCTGGTAAATTTTCTTTGAAACGTTCGACAAGTTCAGTTCCACCAACTTGTTCTAAATAATCCAAAACTGCTGGTTCAAATTCCTGGGTATGTACATCGGTGTCAATGATCGGATAACCAAGTTTTTCCCGAATTTGAGCAGACCTGGTTTTTTGTGGGCGGTCTAGAGCGATCGTCATGATAACCTCCTAATTTGAGTCATAAGTGGTGAGTAAAGACGCGATTAATTGCGTCTGTACAAGAGTATTGAGTTATAAATTACGAATTACTCGATCGTGGAAAGTAGAAATCTGTTGCATAAAAAAGAGTGAGCCGAGAATACAGAAACTCGCACCAAGGATGATACTATTGACAGCACCGATGCGGCTTGCCAGTGCGCCAGCTATCAAGTTACCTATAGGTACTGCGCCTGTAGATGCCATAACGTAAAGACCTGTGATTTGACCACGATTTTCATCGCTCACCAATAACTGAAGTAGAGTTCGTCCAGCAATTATCTGCAAAATAAAGCCGAAACCAGCCGCCAAAAGCGATAGGAACGAAAGCCAGAACACATGGGATAGGGCAAAGACAATCAGGCTCACTCCCATAAAAGCTATGCCCAGTACCAAAACTTTACCTAATCCATTTACATTTCCTTGCCTAGTTAAATAGATACCACCAGCTAAGGTTCCTAAACTAGAAGCTGTCATCAAGAAACCAAAGGTGTTAGGCCCGCCTTGTAAAATCTCCTTAGCAAAAATCGGCCCCAAAGCTAAGTAAAATCCCCAGACGCAGCAGACTAAAGACGAACCAATCAAGATAGAGCGAATTGGCAAAAACCCTATGGCGTAGTTCAAGCTAGTTCTCAATTCTTCTAGAGGTTTGCGTGTAGAAATGACAGCTTTTTTGAGATCGAGCCTTATTGCTAAAAGAGCAATAATTACAGCAATGTAACTGATACTATCGACAAGGAAACACAACCCTGAACCTACAGCCGCAATCAACAAACCTGCGATCGCCTGGCCCAGCATACTGGTGACACTCACAAGGGAAGAGTACAAGGCAAAGCCATTACCGAGATTTTCCTTACTGACTGTTTCCGGTAGAAAGGCTTGTCGAGTTGGAATATCGAAGGCGTTGATTATCCCCTGCAACACACCAAGAAACGCAATGTACCAGATGTTAATCGTACCGCTTAGTGCTAGCCACGTTAGAGCTAAAGACCGCAGCATTCCCAAAATTTGGGCGATAAGGAGAATATGGTGACGCTTGGAGCGATCAGCGATGATTCCACCCAGAGGAATTAAAAGCAATGTGGGAATTTGGCTGGCAAAACCAACTACACCCAATAATAAAGCAGAATCAGTAAGGCGATATACCAGCCAGCTAGTAGCTACCTGGGTCATTGACGTACCAATCAGAGAAATTGCTTGACCTGTGTAGAACAGTTTAAAATTTCTAGAATCAAAAGCACGGAGCATGACTTGTGATCTTTTGGTGTCTGTCGCCATACATCATCCCTTAGTTAGTTTTCAGTCTCTATTTCCTAGCCAATTTCTTCAACGCTAAAAAAAATGAGCGAACGGACAGTAATAAGTTATGAGTTTGTTTTATCTCCCTCTACTCCTTACTCTCCAAAAATTCATTCGCCGCCTTCTCCACAGTCGTACCTTTAAAGAAGTCACGATTCAGACTGGTGTATAACTCCAAGGGATGAATTGACAGGAAATATTGCAAATCTTCTTCGCTGATAATCTTGCGTTCTACCATTGAATAAGTATTAGCTGCGATCGCAGTAATATCAGGTACATCCCAATGACCAGAATCGGAACCCAAGAAAGCTTTAACACGATCGCCATAAGGGTTAGCTTTCCGGTTAAAAGCTTGAGCTACACGGGTATCATCTGATTCTGTGCCGAAGTAAAAATGATTCAAAAAGCGATCGCGGATATCTTCTGGCTTGGTAATTCCTGCAACGGCGAATTCATCTAAATCACCTGGTTCTAACGGCGCTACTAACTCAGCGTGGAAACCTAGACCACTACCTAGTTGATCCAAACGACCATGTACTAATTCACCACCATAACGGGTATAGAGTTCTAGCAATTCTTCGCGATCGATATTAGCGGGATTGTTATTTTCCACCAAATGATCTTTATTGCGGGTATCCCAGTGCCAAATTAAATCGGTGTACAAACTAGCACCCCAAGCTGAACCTCCTTCTAAGAAAGCAAACTTGAGTGTGGGGAAGCGGTGAGTTACACCACCAAAGAATAAAGATTTACATAATGCTTCCGCAGCCGATGCAAAATGACCAATATGGTTGTATTGGTAATTGCTAATGGAACGCCGATTTATCCAACCCATACCGGAAGAGTGGGTGGTGGGTACAACTTTCAGTTCTACGCACTTTGCCCAGAAAGGATCGTAATCATATTTGCTATCCAAGCCAAAGGTATCAATCCAAATAGCTTCGTTGGCGACTTCTTCGCCATACTTCTCAAAGGCAGGAATGGGCCGGCGGATATGTCCGGGGATTTGAATTGCTTTGAGTCCTAGCACTTTCACCGCATATTCCAATTCTGCGATCGCTTCTTCGGGCGTATGCATGGGGATGGCAGCAATGGGTGTTAAGCGATCGCTATAAGGGCGGAAAATATCAGCGTGATAGGTATTAGCTGCACGACAAACAGCCCGCCGCATCTCTTCATGACCGATGTGTGGGGCCATCGTTGCCAAATTGGGGTACACAACGGCAAAGTCTGTACCAGCTTCTTGCAAGCGTTCGTGCAACAACTTTGGCAAACTAACGGTAGCTAAATTTAAAGCATCGTTAGTGGGACGAGTCCAGAAAGGAGGACGGGCGGTGCGGTAAGTGCGGCGTTCATCCCAAGATTGCTTAAACCATTTAGAGCGAGATGCACCGGGTAAGTGTTCTTGGAAACGCTCTGCGATCGCAGTTCCAGCAACTTGCTCTAAATAGTCTAAGAATGCTGGGGGAAATTCTTGGGTATGTACATCAGTATCAACGATCGGATAACCCAGTTTTTCCCGAATTTGAGCAGACTTGGTTTTTCTGGGACGTTCTAGTGCAATAGTCATAGCATTTTACCTGAATTTTTAGATAAATTAGTCAAAAGGCAGGAGCCACGAGGAAAACAAAAAGCCTTTGAACCTGGAAGTTGAGCCTTTGAACCTGGAAGTTGCACCTTTGAGCTTGGAAGTTGAGCCTTTGAACCTGGAAGTTGAGCCTTTGAGCTTGAAAGTTGCACCTTTGAGCCTGGAAGTTGCACCTCTGAGCTTGGAAGTTGCACCTTTGAGCTTGGAAGTTGAGCCTTTGAACCTGGAAGTTGAGCCTTTGAGCTTGAAAGTTGCACCTTTGAGCCTGGAAGTTGAGCCTTTGAGCTTGGAAGTTGCACCTTTGAGCTTGGAAGTTGCACCTTTGAGCCTGGAAGTTGCACCTTTGAGCCTGAAAATTGCGCTTTTGAAAGACTTAATTACAAAAATTTGTTTTTCTTGCTCAAAAAAGTTACTGATTTCTGCCTCCTCATCTCCCTCATCTCCCTCATCTCCCCCACTTCCCCACTCCCCACTCCCCACTCCCTATTTCTCTTCAGCAACCCAATCAGTTAATTTAAAGTCCGACTTTGCTAAACCCTGCGAGACTAAAAATTTCTTTGTTCCCTCTAAAAGTTTTACTCCCTCGGCTGGTAATGGTTCTTCTGATACCTGTTTGAGTGGGAACGATACTTTTATAATATCGATGGGATATTTAGTAGTTTGAGCATGATACTGATAATATTCTTCAGAATTAGCTTTTAAATCCTTGGCTGCTTCTGTGAGAATTGCATTAAATTTCTGTGGAAAATCAGGCTGTTTTGCCAGAAAACTTTCAGTTGCTACAACTAATGATGTCCCTGAAAGACCTTTATGATTTGCAGAAGAATCAATCACTGGAAACCCTTGTGATTTCAGAAAAGGCCCCAGATCGCTTGAGGTTGCATAAGCAGCTACATCACCACGTTCTAAAGCAGCTTTTGCCTCAGTAGTCATCAAGTGGACAACTTTTACATCTTTGGCAATTTTAGCTTCAGCTAACAGACCCAGCAGGTATCGATGCATATAAGAACCTTTTTGGGTAGCTATTTTTTGACCTTTAAGTTCAGCAAGCGATCGCGCACCATGCTTTTTCGCCACTAACCAAGCAGTTGTATTAAATTGGCTAATCCGCAGCAGTCGGGTTTCCTGACCCCTAGCTCTCAAAACTATGGCTGGTGTATCGCCTAAAGAACCAACATCTAATTTACCTGCGACAAGCGCCTCATTTAGATCCGGCCCGTTAGGAAATCTTGCAAAAGTAATGTTTTTAAATCCCACTTTTTGCAACTCACGTTCTAATATTCCCTTTTTCTTTGCCCAACCAAGCGATCCTGTAGGTTCTGAACTACCTACATAACCTATTCGTAGGGTAGAAATTTTATTAGATGTAGCGACATTGTTGACATTAACAGCCTCAATGGATTGAGCAGATTTGGTTTCGCCTTGGCTACATGCTGTAGTTAGTAGCAGTAGAACACAAGCCACTGAAGTTGATAATCTGGAAGTAAATTTATTTTTACTGATAGAACCTGTTACTACTGGTAACGACAGCATGACTATTTTCTCCGCCGTATTATACGCTCGCCGTGTGTAACTTTCTCTTAGACCTAACCCCCAACCCCTTCCCTACAAGGGAAGGGGAGCAAGAATCAAAGCCTCTCTCCCTGTGGGGGAGAGGAATGGAAGCGGGGTTCTAAGAATAAGTTGCACATCACGTTACTATTTCAACTGCTTCAAAATTTGGAATGTTTGATCGGCTTTTGCTGTTGATGTACGTTTGTGTCCCCAACCGATGTTTTCCCGGTAACTACCCAGTAGCCCAACTTCTGCCAATTCTGCCTCGTTGACTGAAGTTTTCATATCGCTTTCTGGTGCTACATAAAGAGCATCAACTGGACAATACAATTCGCACATATAACAGGTTTGACAGTCACTCTGTCGAGCAATGGTTGGCGGACCATCTGGCACACGGTCAAACACGTTGGTTGGACAAATGTTCACGCAGATATTACATTTTATGCACCGCGATTCGCTGACCAACTCAATCACACAACTGCTCCTATTTTGAATTTTAGATTTTGGACTTCGACTTCGCTCAGTCGAACGATTTTAGATTGGGAAATATCTTCTGCATTCAGTAGCGGCTGACTCTTCACCCAAACTCGATCTAATCCGCCACTAATCAGGTGATGTTGCTGGTTAGCATCAAGTTCTGGATAATCTTGATGTTTGTGCATCCCACGAGTTTCTTTACGTTCAATGGCACTGCTGTACATCCAGCGTGCTGTAGCTACCATCGCCGCAGCTTCTCGCGCTCTGGGAAGCTCTTTCTCTGATGTTACCTGGCTACTGCGGAGTTCTTGCCAAAGATGATTTAGCTTACCCAAAGACTCGGTTAAGCCTTGTTCTGTACGGAAATAGTTCTTTTCGTAAGGGAATACTTCAACTTGGACTGCTTGAATCACTTCATCAGTTGCCAAGGCTTGAGAGCGATCGCTCCCACTCTGTAATCCTACCTCTCCAACACCCTTAACATGACGTTGAGTTTTGTATTCTCCCAAACTGCGGCTATATTCGGCAGCCGATTTCCCCGACCAATAGCCAGAAGATATTGCCCAAGCCGCGTTGTGACTACCACCGCCGGTAAATCCGCCACAAATCAGTTCGCGTGTGGCTGCATCTCCAGCCGCATAGAGTCCCCGTACAGAACTAGCACAACTCTCGTCTACAATCCGAATTCCTCCCGTACCGCGCACAGTTCCTTCTAGGCGCAGAGTCACAGGGAAACGTTGAGTAAATGGATCGATACCCGCACGGTCAAAGGGTAAAAAGAAGTTTGGCTGTGCTAAACGCATAGATGGCCGCATCGATTCTGCTGCTTTGTCTATGATGGCGTAAACTGGCTGTTGCAGTAATGTTTGGGCAATTACTGACCGTCTATGAGAACTTGCCCCCGGAATTACAGTCCCGTCTTCGGAGGTGAAAGTTGCCCAATTATAAAACAGGGTTTTGGTGACTGAAGAAAAGGCGGGAGAGATGCCATAAGCATTGGAAAATTCCATACCCGACATCTCGGCACCTGCCTCTGCCGCCATTAAGTAACCATCCCCTGTCAGGACGTTGCATCCTAACGCTTTGCTGAGAAATGCACAGCCACCTGTTGCGATAATTGTGGACTGCGATCGCACTATCCATTTCTCACCAGTCTGACGGTTCACACCTGTTGCACCACCAACAGCACCATCGTCATCAACCAGTAATTCTAAGGCGGGGCTATTATCTAAAATCTTGACTCCAGCGCGTTGAATTTGCCGCCGCATCAGCCGCATATACTCAGGCCCTTGCAGCGATCGCCGATAGGGTTTGCCTTCATCGTCGGTAGGGAAGGGATAACCCCACTCTGCTAACTGATTGACGTTTATATAGGTCTGATTCAGTACTCGATCCATCCAATTGCGATCGGCTAAAAACCCACCCAACGATTCTCGACTCGCCTTTGCAGTTTCTCGTGCATCTGGATCGGGTGGCACATACCACACACCATTACCAGATGCCGCAGCGCATCCAGTCGTACCACAATATCCTTTGTCTACCAGGACAACTCTAGCTCCACTTGATGCAGCACTCCAAGCTGCCCAAGTTCCAGCCGGCCCACCTCCAATCACCAGCACATCTGCTTCTAAGTCGAGTTCAAAATCGGTTGTTAACGTCTTCAGCATTTACAATTTCCCCCCCATCTATAAAGTCTTAAGCATCAAGTCTTCACCCCATCGATGCTGCAAAATATTCAGAAATCTGTTTACCCATTTACTTGAGGATTTCTCAGTAGCCTCGATTTATGGCTAATTCAACCAGACCAGTTAAAATACTTTATCTCGACCAACGAACCGTAGTTTATTTATATATAGAAGTGTTTCACGATTTGAGATAAAAAGCAAGCTTTTTAACAAATTCAAATGTAAATTTATCAAAACAGAATTCAGGGATCAGGACGGGCTAAACGTCGCGCTAGCGCTAACAGAATTAAGAATGAATTCTGTACAACTGGCGGATAGTGAGGCCGCAAGCGGTAGAAGTGTCTTAAGAATCTTCATCGCTTTTAAGGTGGGGAGCCTCAACTAGTTTGTCACCATTATGTGTTGAATTGGGAGATTTGGAATAAAAGCCCCCTACCTCTGCCAAAGTATAAAGGGGTCTAGCTTTAACTTCTTCATAGATACGCCCTATATATTCGCCTAAGATGCCAACACTGACTAACTGCACAGATCCAAGAAAGAAAATTGCCATCAAAATAATCGTGAACCCAGTTAAAGGCGAATGGGGGAGAAAAAGCCGCCAATACAAGATTAATAAAGCCATGAAGATGGCCGCCGCCGCCGCTAATAAGCCTAAGTAGGTTGATAACCGCAGTGGCACTATCGAAAAAGATACTAAACCATTAATGGCAAGGGCCAAAGATTTGCTGAAAGTGTATTTAACTTCCCCAGCAAAGCGGGGATCGCGCTCGAACCGAATTGCTGTTTGCTGAAAGCCAACCCAAGAACGCAGACCACGAATATAGCGGGTGCGTTCTGGCATAGAATTGAGAATATCTACGATTTGCCGATCCATTAAACAAAAATCACCAGTATCAGTAGGAATATCTACATCTGCAAGCTTCTTGAGGAGGCGATAAAAGTAGTAGGCAGTAAAACGCTTAAACCATCCTTCCTTGAGGCGTTGAGTCCGTTGAGCGTAGACGACCTGATAGCCCTGTCGCCATTTTTCAATCATGTCTGGGATTAGTTCTGGCGGATCTTGTAAGTCAGCATCAAGAATGATAATAACTTGACCCCGGACAAAATTAAGACCAGCAGTAACTGCAATTTGATGACCAAAGTTACGAGCAAAGCTCAAGTAGCAAATGCGCGGATCTTTTTGATGGAGTTCTCGCAATAGTTGTAAAGAGCGATCGCGGCTACCATCATTGATTAAAATTAATTCGACAAGACCATCTAGCCGATTCATTACTGCACTCAGCCTGCGGTATAGTTCGGGTATAATTTCTTCTTCGTTATAAATTGGAACAATCAATGAATACTTTGGTATCATCTAGGAATTCCGTTTAATTTTGCAACACCAAAGCTGAGAGACTGCTTCTCATGATAAAGGGTTTGGTTATCAGCATACTTAGCAAGATTCAAGTCAGATTGTTATAGTTTATTTATTCTTCGGGTTGATGTCATCTGAAGAGTCAGATTCTTTAAGGCTTTCTACAGCTTTTTTAGGAAAAGTTCGACGATGGCGATACCAAGTAGACCCTGCTACCAGTATTCCAGTTAAGCCCAAGGCGAGTACTAGCGGCAAAAAATCACCTGTTTTGACTGCTTTTAAACCAGAACTACCTAGTAGTACAAAAGGTAAGACACTAGGAACAGTACCAAGTGTTGTGCCTAGAACATAATCTTTAAAGCTAATCGAAGTCAGTCCAGCAACAAAGTTTACCAAGCCATAAGGCATGATTGGTACTAGTCGGATAGCAAACATATAAAAAAGCCCTCCACGCCGTACCTCAGCATCCATCGCTTGCCAGCGTCCTGCTAGTCGTTTTGCAACTGTTTGTCGTCCAATGGTTCTAGTAAAAACGAAAGCAATTATTGCTGCAATAACTGCTCCAACACTAGTCCAGAAAGTACCCAGCCAAGGGCCAAAAATTGCACCTCCAGTCAAATTCAACACTGTTGAGGGCAGAACTAACATAGTTGCCACAACGTACAAACCAACATAAATAATAGGTGCCCAGATACCAGAAGATTTCAGCAAAGCCTGAATTTGTGCTGGTTCAATGCCGCCAATCAGATATACTGCTATACCAGTTGCAATTATGCAACTCAGTGTGAGTAGTAAAATACCAGTTTTCAAGTTCCACACTAGAACTCTACTCCTACTTTTTTTGTAACATAACCCATCTTTCGCAAATGTCCCCTTTAATTAATACGCTTGGCTTCATGAAAAATTGTAGGTTGGGTTAAGCAAAGCGCAACCCAACAAAGCCCCAGAAATGTTGGGTTTTGTTCCTCAAACGCCACTTGCTGCCCTGCGGGAACGCTAAAAGCGAACAAGTCGAAAAACCCGCCCAACCTACGCAGTTTAAGGGTTTATGGCGCTAACCCAAGCGTATTAACCTATATCTTTAGTTTTCACTGGTTAAAACCTAAAGACAGTACGAACCCAAGCAAATAAACTATCAGGATTGCTGGCATCAGAGTTCGGTGCAGTAATCCAGATGAGACCCGGTGTCACCTCAATATTATCTCCGATTTTATATTGGTAAAATGCCTCAACGTGCAGGGAGGTATCTTTATCTGCTTGGCCCGCACCTGCTCCCAAATCTACATTTTGACTTAGCCTGGTGAGTTTCGGCTCCATACCAACTAAAACCCCCCCTAAAGCACCTTCACTAAAAAGATCCGGGAATGCCAGTCCTACGGCCCAATCCATTGCATTACCATCACCGCGCCCCAAATAGCGGTGTGATCCATAACTTACCCACCCATTAATTGCCAACTTGGAATTAACTTGATAGAACGCCTGTAGACCATAAAGATTGGCTACAGTTCCCGCTCCAGCCACGGTGCTGTTTACCAGGTTACTACCGACTGCTGGGCCAAAATTTGTTCCACTAAAACCTATGGTATTTGGTGGGCTATAGGTATTAACGTAAGTTGCCGCCACCCGAAAATTTCGATTAGAAGAGTAGTATATTAACTGTGCTAAAGCTAAATACCTACCTTTAAATAAGCCATTATTAGGTGTCGGATTGTTACCGTTTGGTGCGCTGTAGGCTAGCCCCAATTGAACCTGTTTGCCTAATCCCTGGAGTATGGCAATTCCGGGGCCGCTATCTCCATAGTTATAGACCAAAGATCGCCGTGAAAATCGTGAAATCCCATTAGCACCAGTCGCAGAAGACGATTCAAAATATGGGTTAATCGGGCCAGAAAGACCTATTTCACTAGCTCCATCGGACAAGGGATAAATGTTGACTTGGGTATTTGGATAAGGTAGAAACCGATAGCGAACACCACTGAGAATAAGAGTGTTGCGTGCAAAAGTAATACTGGAGTTATCAGCAGTTCTTCCCTCATAAGTTCCCACTAATCCAGCTCTTGTTTGTCCTAATGATTCAATATTTCCCCCTCCTATTGTTATAGCTAGTGAATCTTTACCGTTAAAACTGGTGTTTAACCGTAAAGAAGTTGAGCCTTGAAGTGTGGCATTGTGAGGTACTGGTCTCTTGGTGACGACGTTATTGCCTGTTATAAGTTCGCCAAGAACAATCTGCGCTCGACCTATAAGTTTAGTGGTGGTTGTAAACTGATTTGCCTCTAACTTCGCAGTCCGCGTTTCCAAGTTATCTAAGCGTCCCCGAAATTGAGCAAGTTCTGGAGAAAATTGTTCTTGTAGTTTTTTGATGACATCCAAGTCTTCCCGTTTGACTAAATCTGTCGTCGAAGTCGCTATTAATTCATTGAGACGATCTAAAGCAGCATTCAACCCAGCTGCAAATTCATACCGTGTTAGGGCACGATTCCCTTTAAATGTGTCATCTGTATATCCAGCAATTACACCGTAGCGCTCCACTAAAGACTGTAATGCTTGAAATGCCCAATCTGTGGGCAAAACATCTGACAATTGCGAGACGGATGTCACTTGTCCCGCAGAATTATTTGTAGCTTTTTTATTAGTCGGCGGTGCAACTTCCAACAATTGCGAGACAGGTGTGACTCGTTCTGAGTTTGTAGTCTTTTTACTAGTTAGCGGTGGAATTGAAGAAGAAGGTAGGAGGTGAGACAGCGCGGTCTTGGGGGTTTCCCCCATGAGCGACTGCGAACCCGAAGGGCAGGAGCCAGAAGCCAGGAGGCAGGAGGCAGGAGGGGATTCGACCTCTCCTGACCCTTTGCCTCTTGCCTCTATCGTTGAAGTTTCTAGTGTTTGATTGACAATTGCTTCTGGAGCTTTGTTCACTTCTGCTTCAGCAGTAGATACATCAGATTTAGGGAGTTCAGCGTGACTTTTAGTTGGATAAAAAATCAGAATGGCTAGAATATCTAGCAACAAGATCAGGAACATTATGTATCTATAATTAGAGCGAAAATTCGACATTACTCTTGAACTCCTCAACCTGAAAAACGAATAAATTGGCTCTAGCTTTGACAGAGAGACTAGCAGAAATTATTGATGAAATATTCGTGCTAAACCATTAGTTAATGAGTTAGCAAAGGTTCCCCCAGTGAGAAAACTGCAAATCCCCGATAAATATCGCAACCATTACTAAGCAGTTGAATGTAGATTCCAAAATTTATACGAAATTCTCAAAATAAAATTCAAAATTCGGTTTGGTATTGGAGTGCGATTGGTGAGATCGTGCAACAAAATTCATCAATGGCTACTGACATCGACTAAAGCTTGAATTTAATGCAAGCTATTAATTGACAATTAACATTAGCTGAATACACTAATTTGTAAGCAGCTAGGTTTCACAATCTGAATTGTTAAGAAAAGCCGATAAAACGATAAGTCGATAGGTTTACCGGATTTTACGTAAAATTATCTTTGCATAGAGCTTGTTACAATGCAAGACCCAGTATTTATCCATGAAGAGAAAATATATCAAAATTATTGGCTGGGTCAACTCAACCCAAGCAACTGCGATCGCGTAGCGTGCTGTAATCGTATAAGTAGGTCGGCACAATTAAAGCTAACTAGTGAAGGTTGTCATTTGTCATTTGTCACTTGTACTGAGCGACTTGTGCCGAGCGAAGTCGAGGTAAGTCGAAGTATTGGTCATTAGTAAGGGCTTGAAGCCTATTTATGTTTCGTAACATACTGGGGTTTTTTCGCACCAACTTACTTAGCGTGCCGTAGGCAATCGCCACAGATAGTCACTCGGTAAAAATTCCCTAAGTTTATTTATGGGGATTCCTCCTGCCTTCTGCCTCGATTAAAAGTTGTATTTTCCAACACAGCAATTCTGACTACAAAAGTGTCAAAATTATCCACTAAGGAGTTCGTTATTCAGGCAGCCCTTTT
Organism: Nostoc sp. NMS2; assembly: GCF_017115105.1. Lineage (GTDB taxonomy): Bacteria > Cyanobacteriota > Cyanobacteriia > Cyanobacteriales > Nostocaceae > Nostoc. The sequence goes on along the minus strand of NZ_JABXKH010000158.1, from coordinate 29,631 downwards.
TTACTAATGGTTAAATTAGTCTTGATTTTTAGATAATATCGGGTAGAATTTGTCTATAAAATACGGCAATTCGATCGGATAATCGTATATTAAGTTCTCATACCCTGATAAATATGCAAATTCTCTGGTTTATTCCTACTGGATCTCATGACGGACGCTATTTAGGTACAGATATTGGCTCTCGTGTTGCCACACCTGATTATTTGCAGCAAATTGCCCAAGCTGTAGATAATTTAGGCTACACGGGCGCATTGTTACCTACAGGGAATTCTTGTGAAGATGCTTGGATAACTGCCGCCGCTTTTATATCTGTCACCAAGCAGATGAAATTTCTCGTGGCAATTCGTCCAGGAATTACTTCTCCAGGTTCTGCTGCACGGATGGCAGCAACATTTGATCGGATTTCTAAAGGAAGACTGTTAATCAATGTGGTGACAGGTGGAGATCCGGTGCAACTCGCTGGGGATGGCTTGCATCTTAGTCATGACGATCGCTATGATTTAACCGATGAATTTCTCACCGTTTGGCGGGGTATCGTCAGTGGGGAAACAGTGGATTTTAAGGGAAACTACCTGGATATCAAAGGTGGTAAACTCTTATTCCCACCAGTCCAAAAACCCTATCCACCATTGTGGTTTGGTGGCTCATCTGCGGCTGCAAAGCGGGTTGCTGCTAAACATATAGATGTTTATCTAACTTGGGGCGAACCTCCACAGCAAGTTGCTCAAAAGATTGCTGAGGTTAAACGACTGGCGGCTGAACAAGGTAGAACAGTCCGCTTTGGGATTCGGTTGCATGTAATTGTGCGAGAAACCGAATCTGCGGCTTGGGATGCAGCCAATGAGCTAATTAAGTATGTGGATGAGGATGCGATCGCAAACGCTCAAAAACACTTAGCTAGTTCTGATTCTGAAGGACAGCGACGGATGAGTCAACTACATAGTGGTAGTCGAGACACCCTAGAGATTAGCCCCAACCTGTGGACAGGAATTGGATTAGTGCGGGGTGGTGCTGGTACAGCCCTAGTTGGAGATCCCGACACGGTTGCCGCTAGGATGCTGGAATATCAGAATTTGGGCATAGAAACCTTCGTATTCTCTGGATATCCCCATTTAGAAGAGGCATATCGCACGGCTGAATTATTATTTCCACGTTTACCTTTGCATAGGGAAACTGCACCGCTAACGCCACCAGTATTGAGTACTGTTAGCGAAATAGTTGCCAGTGAAAAATTTGCTAAACAACTAACGAGTGCTTCATGAATAATTCGTAATTCGTAATACTTCGGCTACGCTCAGTACAAGTTCGTAATTCGTAATTAAAGAGCAAATTACGAATTATGTTGACGATGCTTCTAGATTCATCTTTGGAATAATTTAAAATCTAAAACCCCATGACTATTACCCTGAAATACACCAAAAGAAACAATAATATATCCCTGAGTGAGGTATTAGAAAATCCACAAATCGATAAAATAGTTCCCTGGATTGTGCCCGTTCTAATACTAGTACTTTGGGAATTTGCTTCCAGAACTGGTTTACTTTCAACCAGAATTTTACCAGCCCCAAGTGGCGTAATCGCTACAGCCATTAGACTAGCCTCCACCGGAGAACTTTTTCAACATATAGGAATAAGTGCTGGGCGGGCGATATCTGGTTTTATAGTTGGTGGCAGTATTGGGTTCGGTTTGGGATTGCTCAATGGCTTTTCCCGTCTGGCAGAAAAGTTATTGGATAGTTCCTTGCAAATGCTCCGTACTATCCCTAATTTGGCATTAATTCCCCTGGTAATTCTCTGGTTTGGCATTGGCGATCAGGCTAGATTATTTTTAGTGTCTATGGGGGTATTTTTCCCGTTATATCTTAATACATTTCATGGCATCCGCAGTGTAGATCCTGGACTGATTGAAATGGGAAAAGTCTATGGATTAAAAACACCACAACTTCTGTGGCAAATTATTTTTCCAGGAGCCTTATCTTCAATTCTCGTCGGTGTCCGTTTTTCTTTGGGGATTATGTGGCTGACATTAATTGTCGCAGAAACGATCGCAGCAGATTCTGGACTTGGTTATATGGCAATGAATGCCCGTGAATTTATGCAAACTGATGTTGTGGTTTTGAGCATTGTAATCTATGCACTGCTGGGTAAATTAGCAGATGCTGTTGCCAGAGGATTAGAAACCAAATTCTTGGCTTGGAATCCCAACTATCAAAAGTCTTGAAGGAGACAGGAGGCAGGGCGCAGGGGGCAGGGGGCAGGAGACAGGAGGCTGGGGGCTGTTATGATTTTATCTAAGTTGCGAATTCAGAACCCACAATAGGAAGAGCCACAAAATTTAATACAGCAGTTTGCAAGTAAGTGAGGTACAAAACGCAAGGCTCACACATCAGATATAAAGAGTTTCTACCTCCTGCCTCCTGCCTACTGCCTCAAAACCCGTAACTTTGTACCTCATGCAAAAGAAAACTGCTGTATGTCACCAAATAATTAAATCCCAATTGTTCTAAAAAAATGAGGTTTTGCAAGTGAGTTCTAATGTACAAGGTACACAACTAAGTATTTTGGATTTGACAAAAGCTTTCGGTAAGAAAACTGTTTTAAATTCGCTGAATTTAGAAGTTGAAGCGGGTGAATTTGTCGCTATCGTCGGACGTAGTGGTTGTGGTAAAAGTACCTTATTGCGTCTGGTGTCAGGATTAGATAAAGCAACTTCAGGCGGAATACTACTGGATGGAGAACCACTGCGTAGACTCAGCCGCTCTGTAACAGTGATGTTTCAAGATCCCCGCTTGCTACCGTGGAAGCGCGTTGTTCAGAATGTGGGGTTAGGCTTGGAAGGTAATTGGTGTGAAAAAGCTTTGTGGGCACTCGATAAAGTCGGACTCGAAGATAGGGCTGATGAGTGGCCTTATGTCTTATCTGGTGGACAACGGCAACGGGTGTCATTGGCAAGGGCATTAGTCAGTCAGCCCCGTTTGTTGTTGTTAGATGAACCTTTGGGAGCATTGGATGCTCTAACTCGTCTAGAGATGCAAAATTTGATTGAAAACTTGTGGCAAGAACGGAGATTTACTGCATTTTTAGTGACTCACGATGTAGAAGAAGCTGTGGCGTTGGCAGACCGAGTGATAGTGATTGATGAAGGACAGATTTCTCTCGATCTATCTGTGAAACTTTCACGCCCACGAGATAGAAATAGTGAAGTATTTATCAATATCAGAGAAGCAGTTCTCCAGCGAGTCATGAGCAATGAAAGTACTCAGTCAAATAACCAATTGTTGCAGTTGAGTAGTTGAGATTTACGTTGGTTGATTAATATAATGCTTGAGGTAGCTGTGGTAAAATAGGCTACTTCGAGAATCAATATTATTAAAATAATTCGTAATTCGTAATTAAGTTTTGCAATTGGGATTTACCGCAAAGTGCGGTCTTGGAATCTCCCCCACCGCAAAGTTTGTCACGCTTTAAAAGCGAGGTACTTAGACCCCTCAAAAATGTTAAATGTGATAAGCTAATCAGCATTTAAGTTGCATAATCGGGGCGCTCATGTTGCCCACCCCACAATCATATTGGAAAAATATTAGTGCAAATTAAAGGCGCAACAGCTTAGTAGCATTTTTGATTCTAGAGATTGTATCTATAATTAAAAATAATTATTAATTGTGCATAAGTCCTATTGACTTTTAATCTTTCTTTTGCCTCTGTGCCCTAATATCCAGTCCCTTTGAAAATTTAAAATGAAATGGGAGAGTAGCAAATGGTGAAACTAATCTTACCCGATCATCTTATTGCTGATATTGAACCACATCTGCCATCTGATATAGATGTTGTGGAGGTGGATAGTGAAGGTAATCTTGATGGTGATGCCAGTGATGCAGAAGTTTATGTCAACGGATTTTACTTGAAAGCTTCTACCCTTGACAAAGTGCTGACAGCAGCGCCCAGGCTGTGTTGGCAACAGTCGCCAAGTGCTGGGGTGAATCACATTCTCACGCCAAATTTTTTGCAAAAGGATATTATCCTCACTAATGGCGCAGGGGTTCATGCGATTCCAATTTCGGAATTTGTACTGGCATTCATGCTCTATCACGCTAAAAATCTGCGGAAATTGCAAACTTTGCAGGATGAACACACCTGGGTAAGAGGAGTGTTTCTCGAAGAGTTAGCAGACGCGACTTTATTAATTCTCGGCACTGGAAATATCGGTCAAGCGATCGCATCTCGCGCTAAAGCTTTTGGTGTTAAAGTTTGGGGAAGTCGCCGCCATCCCGAACTCCTACCGAATTTTGACAAGATTGTTGGTGCTGATGAATGGCGATCGCTGCTACCAGCAGCCGACTATGTAGTAATTGCCACACCACTAACCCCAGAAACTAAAGGCTTGATCGATGAAGCCGCCTTGCGCTCTATGCGTCAATCTGCTTATTTAATTAATATTGCTCGTGGTGCGATCGTCAATGAAACAGCATTGCTCACCGCACTAAGTGAGGGATGGATTGCAGGGGCTGGATTAGATACAGTCGCTACAGAACCTCTGCCACCGGAAAGTCCTTTGTGGTCTTTGCCAAACGCCTTTATCACACCCCATTGTTCAGCCCTATCACCGCCACTGAGAGAGCGCATAGCACAACTGTTTATCGACAATCTTAAACGTTACCAAACCGGTCAACCCTTGCGGAATGTCGTAGACAAGAAGGCAGGATACTGATTGGGCATTGAGAAGAGACAGTGTTCCTACCCAGTACTTCAATCAAGTAATTACAAAATCAAATAAATGATGAGCCATTTCTAATTTAGAACAAGGTGCGATCGCTAGCTGATTTCCTTGGCTATCTAAAAATATCGCTTGATTATTATCGCTACCGAAACCACTATCAGGTTGATCGATGGGATTGGCAACAATCGCATCAAGTTTTTTATTCTGTAATTTTTCTAATGCAGGCTTGACAATACCCCCAGTTTGTGCTGCAAAACCAATTAATATCTGATGCGGCTGTTTGAGTTTTGCTAATTGGGCGACTATATCCGGTACTGGTTCCAGGGGTAAAGCTTGGGGGAGCGATCGCTTGGGCAATTTTTCTGTACTATAATTTTTTGGCTTCACATCTGCCACGGCTGCTGACATAACAATTACATCAGCGTTGGGTAAATATTCCAACATAGTGTGCTGCATTTGCTCGGCACTAATGACGGGAATTGCTTGCACTCCCAATGGTACATCCCAATTAGCTGGGCCATGTACTAGGGTGACGTTTGCCCCTCGGTGAAGTGCAGCTTGCGCTAAAGCTAATCCCATTTTACCTGTGGAAGGATTACCAATAAACCTTACTGGGTCAAGAAACTCTCGCGTTCCGCCAGCACTAATTAACACTCGTTTACCGACTAAATCTCGTTTACCTTGAGTCTGTAACAACGATTGGATGTGAGCCAAAATTTCTGGAGGTTCTGCTAATCTACCAGCACCGATGCGATCGCACGCTAATAAACCTGATGCTGTATTCATCCCATGATATCGGCTATCAATCAATAGCTGTTGCCAATTTCGCTGCACCGATAGCTGTTCCCACATATCCGTATTCATTGCGGGTGCTAACAGCACGGGACAAGTAGAAGCCAGCACGGTATTTGTGAGTAAATTATCAGCCATCCCGTAGGCTAGCTTTGCTAATGTATTAGCTGTCAAGGGAGCAATTACCATGATATCTGCCCATTCACCCAACCCAATATGCAAGGGACGAGAGTGAGTTGGCTGCCAAAAATCATCATCTGTGTAGGCGGGATGACGAGATAGGGTGGCTATTGTCAGAGGAGTGATAAATTCTTGTGCCGAACGGGTGAGGATGACTCGCACTTCCACCCCAGTCTTAAACAGTGTCGAAACCAGCTCACAAATTTTGTAGGCGGCGATACCGCCACCTACACCTATTAGAACCCTGTTCAATTTTGGATTTTGGGTCGCACCTTTGGTGCGCTGACAGCGCAACTTGGATTTTGGATTTAAAGGAGATTGCATTGGTACTTTCGGAGTAAGCAAGTGATAGATTAACCCCTGATAATCTCTGATTGTATCCAGTTGACCCCAATCTAAAATCGTTCGACTGAGCGTAGCCGAAGTCTAAAATCCAAAATTACTAAGCTTCATCGTAGGGTTCCAAGTCTAAGAGGTAGATATAGGGTTCAACTAACTCTGGACGCTGAAATGCGATCGCTCGTAATAGATGCCAATCATTTAAACCATCAAAAGCATTACTGTAATTATCCAGATCCAGACGTGTAGCCAGTTCTTCTACTTCTGCCGCAGTTATGGCAGCAATTTCTTTCCTGGAAATGCTTAGAGTTGTCATAATGCTCGCCCCTCCCTTATGCAGCACTCGCCTTCAGCATGGGTTAAGTTGCGCTGAACGCAGCCACCCTATATATATTACTCATTAGAAGGCATGGATTTCGTGAAAATTTTCAGCATTTATACCAGAATTTATAAAAAATTCGTAATCCTCACTAGCTAATTGTATTGACAACGAAATTCCGCAGCACCTTTAACGTTTGTGGATTTATTTCATGCCCCATGTCAAATTCATGGTATTCTGCCGCCACTCCTAGAGATTTTAAAGTTTCTCGTGCCTTTACAGCAGCTTGCAGTGGAACAACTTCATCATATTTACCGTGGCTGATTAAAATCGGCGGAATATTTCTTTGATTTGCCGTTAGTGCATCAGGATGTAAATACCCACTCATGACAACTAAGCCTGCTAGGGGCAATTTTGAGCCGACATCTAAAGTCATTGCTCCACCTTGAGAAAATCCACTTAAAATGGTGCGTGACAAAGGTATGCCAGTGGTACTTTCTAAAGATTGCAAAAAATCTGTTAGCAGTTGCCGACTTTCTGCCAATCCTTCATACATATTCTCCACCCGCAGGTCATACCATGCCCTCCCGATAGGGGAATAGGGATAAGGATAAGGTGCATTGGGTAATATAAACTGGTAATCAGGTAAGTTGAGCAAGGGTAGCAAAGATGCGACATCCTCAGCATTAGCTCCCCAACCATGCAAAGTCACAATTAACCCTGCGACGGGTTGAGAAGTTCCGGGGGAAACGGTAATAAATTGTAAAGACAGAGGTTTACTCCCAAAATTCTACTTTTCTAATAGATCCTAAACCACGTCTATCTTGAATGTAGTTCAACTCTAATGAATAAGGATTTGCCCTCATCCCCCAACCTATCCCCCAGATATGGGATTCGGGGAGCTAGAATTTCAAAGTCCCTCTCCCAGATATGGGAGAGGGATTTAGGGTGAGGGCGAAAACTACGGTTCTCAACTTAGATGAGGTTTATCTCTTCAAGCAGATTTAGTATTTAGCCTTAGCCTTTGAAAATGATGTCGTACAGTGACAGCAGAATCTCCACCACAATCAGAATCACCACATACCACTCTACTCGTTGGCTACTGCTATGCTGCATAAACTCTAATACTGTTTGTGCAGTTTGGGTAATTAGCTCTAGTTTGCGTTCCAAGGCATTGTGACGCTCACGAATTTCGTATTCATCCTCCAAGCGCAGATATAAGTTTTCTAGCTGTGGGGATTCCCAGAGCAACTCTGGCTTATCAATGATCTCAACTCGACCTACAATCTTATGTTGAACTAACAGCGCAGTCCCAAGTTGACGCAGTAATTCCCGGCTCTGCCGTCTTCCCCTGTGTTCACGCTGGAGACTAGCTGCAAACGGTTCAATTTGATCGAATACAGTCGCTAGGCTAGTTTCATAATGAGACAGCACAACACTTTTAGCAAGAATATCAGCCACTATCTGCAAGCGTTCTACACTAAATTCATGCAGTAAAATTTTTCCTTCCTTAACTCTCTCACTCTCTGCAATGTTGAGATGAATTTCCACCTCTTCTGTCTCTGGTTCGGCAAAGGAGCCACTAATTTGAGAAGATAGTTTAGTGAAAAAGGCTACCTTTTCTACAGGCTCAAGGTTAAACAGGACAACTGCGCCATAGTTTAGCAGTACCGCACAGCCGTGTTCACCGACTGTAACCATTAATGGCATAGTCGCCACGCAAACGTAATTCTCCAATGTCTGTAAGTTAATATCCTTACCAAGGAATAGGGCCTGCGCTCTAAATCTATCTGTATCATTAAAAAGGAGTTTTTGCATTGTCGCCCTATTTGCTTTTCTGCCTGCTGATCTTGGAGGGTAGCGATGTCTACGACGGGCTACGCCTACGCAATTAATGCCTGTTATCGGAGATCGCTACAATCTCAGCTTACCAATAAAGCTATCTAGCACTGCCGAAGGTGGGCTTGTATTTTGACACCTTAACTTGCAGATAGAATCTGACCGGAATTAATGGGATTCAAAGATGTCAGAGCGATCGCTTCTTGGCAAATCTTAAAGGCTATTCCATTCTTATAACTTGATTTCCCGCTCTAGAATCACCTCAACTTCCCCAATCATCATCCGCAATTGCGGTACAGAATACTCATCATTAGAGGGAATAGTTAGGCGATGTTGGCCATAAACCAAAATTATGAGGTGGGATATGACAGTATTGCGCTCCTCGCCGTGGTATCAGGAAATATTTCAACGCGGACAGCAAGAAGACAGGCTATCAAGCATTGAATTAACCCTGGAAGTAAAATTTGGTAATGAAGGATTAAATTTCATGCCAAAAATCTCTCAAATATCTGATATCGAGCAACTAAAAGCAATTCAACGTTCTATTCTCACAGCCGAGACTCTAGACGAACTGAGGCGAATACTCGAAACGTCAGCGAGTCGAGTGTTTTCGCCGCAATGAGCAAGGGTTGTGGGTTTTACAATCTTATACAGCAGAACATCAATCATTTCGACTCAACAGCGTGGATTTTGAGGAAACAATGGCATCGCTTTACGAAGATGTAGTTTTTGAATAATCAATTATGATGGGGCATTCGGCGCGATATTTAGTAAACTATATAACTGATAAGCCTTGAAAGCTTCCTAACCAGGTGGAAGCGTTGATAAAAGCAGGCACAATTGATTAAAAAAAAGTTATGGCGCTCATAGTTCAGAAATACGGTGGTACATCTGTCGGTTCAGTGGAACGCATTCAAGCTGTCGCACAGCGTGTTTATAAAACTGTTCAAGCTGGAAACTCTCTGGTAGTAGTGGTTTCGGCAATGGGCAAAACCACCGATGGACTCGTCAAACTAGCTAATGAAATTTCTCCAAATCCAAACCGCCGGGAAATGGATATGCTACTTTCTACTGGCGAACAAGTAACTATTGCCTTACTTAGCATGGCTTTGCAGGAACTCGGACAATCCGCAATTTCGATGACTGGCGCTCAAGTAGGAATTGTTACTGAAGCGGAACACAGCCGCGCTCGAATTTTGCATATTGACACTACTCGCCTTACTCGCCACATAAATGCAGGTAAAGTAGTTGTTGTAGCAGGGTTCCAAGGCACATCCAACGTCGGGGAAATGGAAATTACAACTTTGGGGCGCGGTGGTTCTGATACGTCGGCAGTGGCGATCGCAGCCGCATTAGGAGCAAATTTTTGTGAAATTTATACAGACGTTCCAGGGATTTTGACTACAGACCCCCGCTTAGTTGCCGAAGCCCAGTTGATGGATGCTATCACCTGCGATGAAATGTTGGAATTAGCTAGCTTGGGTGCAAAAGTGCTGCATCCCCGCGCTGTGGAAATTGCTCGTAACTATGGTATTCCCCTTGTAGTTAGGTCTAGCTGGACAGATGAACCAGGTACTTGGGTAACATCAGCCCAACCTCAAGGGCGATCGCTAATCAATCTCGAAATTGCCCGTCCGGTGGATGCTGTAGAATTTGACACCGACCAAGCAAAGGTAGCTTTGTTGCGCGTACCCGATAAACCAGGCGTAGCAGCCAGGTTATTTGGCGAAATTTCTCGGCAAAAAGTAGACGTAGATTTGATTATTCAGTCAATTCATGAAGGTAACAGTAATGACATTGCCTTTACTGTCACCACACCTATATTAAAACGAGCCGAAGCAGTAGCCGCAGCGATCGCCCCAGCCCTGAGAAATCCATCTAACCCCAAATCTGACGAAGCCGAGGTAATGCTAGAACATAACATTGCCAAAGTCAGCATCGCTGGTGCAGGAATGATTGGCCGTCCTGGTGTGGCTGCAAAAATGTTCGCCACCTTAGCCGAAGCTGGCGTGAATATTCAAATGATTTCCACCAGCGAAGTAAAAGTAAGTTGCGTAGTCAATGCCGCAGAATGCGATCGCGCCGTCATAGCACTCCGCACCGCCTTTGAAATAGAGGCAGGGGGAAAGGGGACAAGGGGACAAGGGGGACAAGGAAGAATCATTGAAGAGACTTCTCCCTTGTCTCCCCCCTCTCCCTTGTCTCCCCCCTCTCCCTTGTCTCCCCCCTCTCCCTTGTCTCCTTCCACTCCTCCCGTTCGCGGTGTTGCTTTAGATTTGAATCAGGCGCGTCTTGCTATTCGCCAATTACCAGATCGTCCAGGGATGGCGGCGAAGTTATTTGGATTATTAGCGCAACATAATATCAGCGTTGACATGATTATTCAATCTCAACGCTGTCGGGTAATTGATGGTGTTCCCAGGCGAGATATTGCCTTTACAGTCTCGCGGATAGATGGGGAAAATGCCAAAAAAATGCTTACTCAAGTAGCGGCAGAGTTAGGATGGGGTGAAGTTGTTTTAGATAGTGCGATCGCTAAAGTGAGTATTGTCGGTGCAGGTATGGTGGGACAACCAGGTGTTGCTGCAAAAATGTTTGAAGCGCTAGCCCAACACCAAATTAATATTCAAATGATTGCCACCTCAGAAATAAAAATTAGTTGTGTCGTAGCACAAGAGCAAGGTGTTAAAGCTTTACAAGCTATTCATGCCGCTTTTAGACTAGCTGGTAGTGAGAAAGTTGTCGTACCAGCGTAAAATCTGACTGAATAATTCGTAATTCGTAATTCGTAATTCGTAATTCGTAATTAACCACGTGGTCTATTTACTGTTCTGGTAAGTAAGTAGGCGTGAATAATTAAAGGTTTGTAGTAAGCGGCTCTAGCCTTTAGAGGATGTTTTAAAAGTGTTTTGCTGTGACTTTAGGCACTTTTAGATCCCCCCTAACTCCCCTTTTTAAGGGGGGAACTGGAATCAAAGTCCCCCAATTTATCGGGGAGCCACTGCGGTCTTGGGGTCTCCCCCGCCGCAGGATGCGCGAAGCGCTGTAGTGAAGCAAGTGGCGTGGATTTAGGGGGATCTAGAACTTTTGATACCGATAAGGAGACTTTTAAAACATCCTCTTAGAATAGGGCTGGAGCCGCTTATACTAATTCTATGTGAGATTCTGGTAGGAGCAATTCATGAATTGCCCCTACAAGTTAATAAATAAATATTTACATTTTAAAATCACTATTAATAACACGTAAGCTATAATCAAACAATTTATAATCTTACATTTATATTAATGAATAGTCATTTCCTAGATGGACATTATCAAATACTAAAAGTTCTCAATGATGGTGAAAAGGCAAAAACCTATCTAGTTGAAGATGTTAATCTCCCTGGCAACCAATTTATAGTAAAGCAGTTAAGTTCTCATAGTAGTAATCCTCAAACTTTAACAATCCTCAGTCGCTTATTTACCAGTAAAGTAGAAACTTTAGAAAAATTAGGACAGGAACAAGATAAAATTCAAAAGCTAATTGCTTATTTTGAAGAAAATGAAGAATTTTATATAGTTAAAGAATTCATCTCTGGTAATCCTTTAACTGACGAAATTATTCAGGGACAACCTCTGAGGGAAGACCAAGTAATTAGTCTTTTATCAGAAATATTAGAGATTTTGGTTATTTTACATAGCTTAGGTGTAATCCACCGGAATATTAAACCAGCAAATATTATTCGCAGGGAGTCAGATAAAAAGTTAGTTTTGGTTGATGTTAGTAATTTTAATGAAAGCAGCAATAATAATGCTGAAAATCCCGAATATATGCCTATAGAACAAGTTAACGGCAACGTTAAATATAACAGTGATATATATGCTTTAGGTATAGTTGCGATCGCAGCACTTCTAGGTTTACCTGAAAACGAAATATCTAATTTGCGAAATCAGAAAAATAAACTGACGGGTGAAATAGTTTGGCGTAATAAAAATATAAAAGTTAACAAAGAATTAGCAAAAATTATTAATAAAATGGTGCGTTTTGATTATCGTAAGCGTTACCAGTATGCAACTGAAGTTTTAGACGACTTGAAAAAGATAACAAATGTTGAAGTTCAGCAAAAACAGCCTGATAAAAAATTATTAATAGTTTTGACTGGCATAGCTGGCTTAATCATACTTGGTGTAGGAGTGTGGTTTTTGCATTCGCTAAAACCTATAAGTGATGCTCAAAAAGAATTATATCAAGAAGGACTAAATAAATATGATGCAGGAAATTATGAAGGAGCAGTTGAAGATTTCAATCACGTTATTGAATTAGATCAGAAAAATGCTTTAGCTTATAATAAGCGAGGCGATGCTTATTATCGCTTAGGAGACTATGAGCAAGCACAAGCAGACTCTAGTCAGGCCATTTTACTCAATCCTCAAGATGGTAATGCCTATTTTGACCGAGGATTTGCTTTTTCGGAATTAGGCAAATACAAAGAAGCGATCGCAGACTATACCCAAGCAATTAAGTTAAACTCTAATGATGCATACCCTTACTATGGACGAGGGTTAGCCCGTGTTCAATTGAAAGATCATAAAGGGGCAATTGGAGATTTTAGTAAAGCGATTGCCCTCAAGCCTCAGTATACCGAAGCCTACTTACAGCGAGGGATTATCCGCCGTCGCCTCAAACTCAAGCAAGGGGCAATTGAAGATTTTGATACAGTAATTAAGATTAATCCTAGTGATGCCAAAGCTTATTATCAAAGGGCTTTAACTCAATCTATTAATAAACAACAATATGCAGCCATTAAAGATTATACAGATGCAATTAACATTAATCCAAAATATATAGAAGCATATCTTAATCGAGGTGATGTTTTCAGCGATCTGGGAAATAAAGTCGAAGCTACTGAAGATTACAATAGTATTTTACAGATTGATCCTAAATTTATTGCCGCTTATATTCACAGAGGTATTCACCGCTTTTCTTTCGGAGATTATAAAGGCGCTATTGAAGATTATACCGAAGCTCTGAAACTAGACACTAATAATATAGCAGCTTACAACAATCGTGGTAACGCTTATCTTGAACTGGGAAATAAAAAAGCTGCCAATCAGGATTATTCACAAGCGATCGCAATTAATGCTAACAATGCCTTAGCCTATTATAATCGGGGTGTGATTCGCACCAAGCAGAAAAATAAACAGGGTGCGATCGCAGATTTTAAAAAAGCTGCAAAACTATTCCAACGGCAGGGGGAAAAAGATAGTTATCAAGATGCACTGAGAGAAATTGCAATTCTGCAAAATAATTCAGCACCAGCGAAAAGTTCTCGTCCTAAATCGGGGAAAATGGAAAAAAACTGACCTATGACTCAATACAGTCATACCATTTTATGATGTTCCCTTTTATACTATTAACCTAATATGTCCTAATACAGGCTTTATCCTTCCTAACGCTCTTTTATGACTCTCGTCGGATAAAAATCATCCACTTTTATTTTTAAGGACTTTGATGAATTTAGGTGTAGGTTGGGTTGAGGAACGAAACCCAACACCAAAAATCCCTGGTTTTGTTGGGTTTCACTAAAGTTCAACCCAACCTACGAATATTTTATTTTTTCGGAGTAATAAAAGAGGGCTAATCCTCCTGAGATTTCATGTAGGGGCAATTCGTGAATTGCCCCTACATCCGTAAATCCTATTTAAAAAGGAGGAGATTAAACCCTCTTTATTAACGAGAGTTTGGGGGAGCTTCCGAGGTAAAATATCACTGTAATCTATTCACCCTCGGAAATCATAGGCTTTGACATTTTATATGTCGTTGTAGTCAAATAAATTATCGCTCAACATGAGTCACCGTATTTTCTCACGACTCAATTAGGATGGCTATATGCTAATTCTTCTCACTTTTTATCCAGATAACCTGGAAATATTTACTCATAGAGATGTCGATACGGTACTAAAAAGAATTGATGCTTCTCAGAATATTTGGTTGCGCTGTGTTCACTTCCGCGATCGCACTGGAACGGCTAAAATTATCAAGCACTTTGAACTCAATCCATCTCGTGTTAACATGATTTTCAATCATTCCCCTTTAGGAATTGATGAAGACGTAGAAGATTGTTTATTTGACAGTTATGAAATTCTAACTGCTCAAATAAAAAATCATGAATTTGAAGTTGCACGTGGCAATATTGTAGTTGGAAATAATTTTATCATCACATTTGAAATCACCGAGCTAAAAGTCTTAAGCATTCTAGCTAATAACTTGCAAAAGCGCCATTTAGATATAAAAAAGTGGGGTATCGACTATCTTTTTTATCTCATTTTTAAAGAGATTTTGAATAATTATCATACCGTATTTGAATATATTTCTAGAAAGCTTGATGATTTAGAAGATGAAGTTTTAGATGATTCTGGTGATGAATCAACGTACCAAAGAATTGCTACCATGAGGCAATCTACTCGCTCAGGACGGCGTAATTTTCAAAGCATTAAGTCACTTATGGCTATTATGGATTACGAAGATTTCCAATGGATCACCCAGCCAGTAAAAGAACTATTCCAAGAAGAATTGGTTCATCAAGTTGATAAATTATGGCAAGAATATCAAGCTTTGAGAGCCTGGATGTCAGAATTAATGGAAATTCAACGCGATAATATTGCTAGCAAAACTGGTGAACGAATTAATCGTCTGACTATCCTATCGACCATATTCTTACCAATAACTTTTATGTCTGGTTTCTATGGTATGAACTTCAAATATATGCCGGAATTAGAGCAACCTTGGGCTTATCCTGTGGTGATCTGTATGATGGCGTTAATTGTGATTGGTAGTATTGCTTATGCTAAAAAACAACGTTGGTTGTAACATCAAGTTACGAATAAAAAGATCCCCGACTTCTTCAAGAAGTCGGGGATCTGAGTCTGTCGGTGGAAAGCAAATAAGATTACTATATATATTTTCAATAAGTAGACTGCATTAACCCTAAATCGGTAAATAAACGTGAATCTCCCATTGATTATTCGTGCTGAAGAACACAGCGAGAAAATAGCTATCGCTACGACGGATGGATCATTTACCTATCGGGATTTGCTCCACACTTCTAGTCAAATAGCAACAAATCTTCTTCAGAATTCAGAAGATTTACAAGAGGAGAGAGTCGCCTTTCTCATTGCACCTGGATTTGAGTATGTAGCGACTCAATGGGGAATTTGGCGGGCTGGTGGAATGGCTGTACCTCTGTGTGTTTCCCATCCGCGCCCAGAATTGGAGTATGTAATTACTAATTCTGGAGCATCGATTATTGTTGCTCATCCTAATTTTGAAGGTATACTGCGATCGCTCGCCGAAGAATACAATTTGCGATTTATCCTCACCTCAGAAACGCTCCCATCTAATATTGCTCGTCTCCCAGAGGTAGATATCACTAGACGCGCCTTAATTCTCTACACTAGTGGTACAACGGGTAAACCCAAGGGTGTAGTTACAACTCATCAAAATATTCAAGCGCAAGTGACTAGCTTAATTACTGCTTGGGAATGGACATCTAACGATTTTCCTGGGGAGACGCGGCGCGAACGCATTTTACATATATTGCCACTACATCATATTCATGGAATTATTAACGTACTGACTTGTGCTTTATGGGCTGGCGCGGAGTGCCATATATTGAGCAAGTTTGATGCCGAAACCGTTTGGAGGCGAATTTGTGACGGTGACTTAACCCTATTTATGGCAGTACCAACGATTTATGTAAAGCTCATTACTGCTTGGGAAAATGCCTCTAGGGAACGTCAAAAAACCATGTCAGAAGGCTGTGGTAAAATGCGTCTGATGGTTTCCGGCTCGGCAGCGTTACCAGTTCAAGTTTTAGAAAAGTGGCAGAGTATTAGCGGCCATTTTCTGCTGGAGCGATATGGGATGACAGAAATTGGGATGGCGCTATCGAACCCTTTACACGGTGAACGGTTGGCTGGATATGTAGGAAAGCCTTTGCCTGAAGTTGAAGTGAGATTAGTAAATGAGAACGGAGAGTTAGTCCCAGTAGGAACACCAGGAGAGATCCAAGTCAAAGGGCCCGGAGTGTTTCTCGAATATTGGCAAAACCCTGAAGCAACCGCCAAAGCCTTCCAAGATGGCTGGTTTTGTACTGGAGATACCGCCGTAGTTGAGAACGGCAAATACCGGATTCTGGGACGGATGAGTGTGGATATTATCAAAACCGGAGGGTATAAAGTTTCAGCTTTGGAAATTGAAGAAGTATTGCGATCGCATCCAGATATTCAAGAATGTGCAGTGGTTGGGGTTGCAGATATAGAGTGGGGTGAACGGGTTTGTGCTGCATTAGTATTGCAAGGGTTACAACCTTTGACATTAGAATCTTTTAGGAGTTGGGCAAAAGAGCGATTGGCTGTCTATAAAGTGCCAACCCAAATTTTGATAGTTGAAGAATTACCGCGCAACGCTATGGGGAAAGTGACTAAGCCGACAGTGGTTGAGTTATTTTGCTGATAGCGATCGTAAATTTAGACTTCGTAGCGACTGTCTTGAATGTCAAGTGCGATCATTAACGCAGGTGCTTCGTCAAATTGGCTGATAGGAGCAGGTTTCATGTCGCGGTAGTCCAGCAGTTGGACTAACATTAGGTAGGCGATCGCTAAAATGACAGAAATCGCATCTGTAAACAGTTATAGAATTTTAAGTAGGAATTAAATTGCAAAACCGTATGCCAGAGTCTCAAACTATTGAAGCAATATATGAAGATGGAGTTTTACGTCCACTGCAAACACTAACAGGTGTGGCAGAACATAGCAAAGTTAAGATCATAATTGAGTACCAAGAGACTCCAACCCATCCACTGTTACAGTTTGCAGGCATTATCAGCAACGAAGAAGCTGCACAATTGCAAGCTGTGATTCATCAGGAATTTGAGCAAATTGACTCCAATGGCTGGTGAAACGGCTCTGGACACGTCCGTTGCTATTCGCTATCTCAACGGTGATGCGATCGTAGTTGGAAGGGTCATAGCCTTGCCAACAATCGTCCTGCCATTACCTGTTGTTCTGACTTTTCACGTCATGTGGAAAATACTACGAAAAACCTAACCCCCTAACCCCCAACCCGACGCGGGAAGGGGGAAAATTCAAAGTCTCTCTCCTTTTAGGAGAGAGATTTAGAGAGAGGTTTTCCAGATACCGTGAAAAGTCAGACCTGTTGTTGCGGAACTGTTATTTGGAGCAGAAAATTCTGCCCGTTCCTTGCAAAACTTGACTCGCTATTTACAGTTTATTGAGGCTTGTGCTGTAGTGCCAATGGGACGAGAAACTGCCACTTTCTACGCCCAAACACGCCTTACCTTAAAGCGCAAAGGCAGACCGATTCCAGAAAATGACATTTGGATTGCAGCCCAATGTCTGGAACGTGGCTGGAGATTAGCCACAAATGATCAGCATTTTAGTTATGTAGATAATCTCATAGTCGAACAGTGGTAATTAGTAAGTGTAGTTTAACAATGACCTTCTGAGGCTCGAAGTTGACCTTCTGAAGCTCGAAATTGACCTTCAGAGGCTCGAAGTTGACCTTCAGAGGCTCGAAGTTGACCTTCAGAGACTCAACTAACAAATATATCTAACCATTCCTGAATTTACAGAGGTGAGCGTGTAGTAAAATTTGCTCACCTTCGTAAAGTGGAACATGGCTTTAGACTTCTCCGGTCAAAATCTCCGAGGACGCAACTTCAAAGGACAAGACCTTGCGGGTGCAAACTTTAGCTATGCCGACATCCGAGGGGCAAACTTCACCAATGCTAATTTAACAGGTGCAAACTTCAGTCATGTCAAAGCTGGACTGCAACGCCGTTGGGCAACTTTCCTAGTCCTTGTCTCGTTCTTATTGTCGGGAGTGTCAGGATATTTATGGGCTGTCAACGGTTATTTTGTATCACTAATATTTAATTCCAGCTTAGGGAATCAAGTTATTGGCTGGGTTGCTTTAATCGTATTAATTGCCTTTTTCTTCATCACAATTCGCCAAGGAATAACAGCTGGTTTAGGAGCCGGAGCCTTCGTCTTTGCCGTAGCCGGAGCCTTCGCCGTAGCTGGAGCCGTAGCCGTAATCTTAGCCTTAGCCGGAGCCGTAGCTGTAGCCGGAGCCGGAGCCGGAGCCATAGCCGGAGTCGTAGCCTTTGCCTTCGCCTTTGCCGTAGCTGGAGCCTTTGCCTTCGCCTTTGCCGTAGCAGGAGTCTTTGCCGTAGCCTTTGCCGTAGCCTTTGCCGTAGCCGGAGCCTTTGCCGTAGCCGGAGCCGTAGCCGGAACGTTATTTAGTATTTACATCAGCTGGCGAGCCATGAAAGGAGATCAAAAACACTCCTTAATTCGCAATATTACGATCGCTTTTGCTGCAACAGGAGGTACAAGTTTTCGTGGTGCTAATTTAACCAATGCTGATTTCACCCAAGCCATACTCAAAAGTACAGATTTCCGAAACACTATTCTTATTTGTAGCCGTTGGCATCAAGCCAAAATGCTTGACCGTGTTCGTCCTGGCTCAACTTATCTGCAAAACTCACAAGTACGGCAACTGCTAGTTACAGGACAGGGAGAAGACACAAACTTTGACCGTCAAAACCTACGAGGTATCAACTTACAAGCAGCAAACTTAGCTGATACCAGCTTTATCGGCGCTGACCTCAGTGAAGCAAACTTGCAAGATGCCGATTTGTCAAGAGCAAAGCTCAAACAAACGCAACTAGACGCAACCGATTTAACAGGTGCAATCCTCACCGGCGCGTATATTGAAGATTGGGGGATTACAAATACAACTAAATTGCATGGAGTAAGGTGTGAATATGTCTTCATGCGCTTACCCACAAAAGAAGACCCCGACCCGCTCCGCAAACCTGATAATAAACAAGAGGAATTTGCAGACGGCGACTTTGCCGACTTTATCAAACCAATTTTTGACACCCTCGACCTTTACCATAATCAAGGCGTTGACCCTCGCGCGATCGCTATTGCCTTGAAAAACCTCGCTGAAAACCATCCCGAAGCTGAGTTAGAAATCGTGGCAATGGAGAAACGCGGCGATGATAAAATCTTACTCAGAGCCAAAACTGCCGCAGGTAGCGATAAATCTCAACTGAGTGCAGAATATTTTGATGATTATAATCAATTCAAAGCCTTATCGCAGAGTCAGCAATTATTGCTTGTAGAAAAAAGCGATGCCTGCGGCGGGCTACGCCTACGCATTCGTAATTTAGAAAATATGATCACAACTGCACTTGGGCAGCCGAATTTTTATACACAAGGAAGTACCATCATGTCAGATATCAGTGGCATCAATATTCAAGGCAGCAGTAATGTTAGCGGTATCGCTGGCAATAATTCTATTGCTAATCTAGGAACCATTAGCGGTAACGTGAGTATTGCCCTGAATCAGTTGCCTAATGCAACCGATGCCGATAAACCAGGCATTAAAGAATTGTTAACGCAGTTGCACCAGGTAATTTCAGACTCCTCAGATTTACCAGAAACAGACAAAGCTGATGCATTGTTACAGGTAGAAGCTTTAGCAGAAGCAGGTAAAAGTCCCCAAGAATCGACGAAGCAAAAAACGGCAAAAAATGCAATCATCATGTTGAAAGGTCTATTTTCCGGTTTACCTGCGATCGCATCCCTAGTTGAAGCAACTAATAAATTATTACCTGCAATTTCTAAATTATTCGGTTTGGGATAATTTATCGCTTTACGGATAACAGTGATATGAGTAACTTAGTTTTTCTACCTGCTCATCAACTTGCTCAGATGATTTGCGATCGCCAAGTCTCTGCTGTCGAAGTGTTTGATGCTTACCTGACGCAGATTTATAAACACAACTCAAAGCTGAATGCGATTTGCACCTTAGACGAAGACAATGCTCGTACTAGAGCAAAGCTTGCGGATGAAGCTCTAGCCAGAGGAGAATACTGGGGCGCTCTGCACGGTGTCCCTGTGACGCTCAAAGACATTTTTGAAACAGTAGGATTACGTACCACAGCAGGTTACATTCCGCTTAAAGACTACATTCCTCAACAGGATGCCACCGTTGTCGCAAGGTTGCGGGCAGCAGGAGCCGTGATTCTGGGAAAAACGAACATGGCAGAACTGGCTGGTGATTTTCAAAGTACAAATTCTCTGTTTCCACGGGTAAATAATCCCTGGAATCTTGACTATACAGCAGGTGGCAGTTCTGGAGGCAGTGCTGCTGCTGTTGCAGCCGGACTTTCAACATTAGATATAGGCAACGATCTTGCGGGTTCCGTGCGCCAGCCTGCAACTTTCTGTGGTGTGTATGGCTTAAAGCCAACAGATCGCCGGATTTCTACCGCCGGAAGTATCCCTGAAGTACCGGGAATGCCACTATGCTTGCGACAAATGTTGACGATTGGCTGTTTTGCGCGATCGCTCGAAGATATTCGCCTTTGTTTCTCGCTGATCGCTGGTGCGGATCTACGTCGCCCAGATGTGCCACCGATTCCTCTTGATACGCCATCAGGCAAGTCTTTGCAGGATCTGAAAATTGCTTGGATTGATGAATGGGTGGAAGTTCCCGTTGCTGCGGAAATTCGAGCCGCAGTCCAGACAGCCGTGCAAAAACTTGCTCAAGCAGGTACTCATGTTGAACGCTGGCTTCCCAAAGACTTTGATTTATCGATAGTGTGGAACCTCTGCGGGCGGATGGAAGCATACATCAACAACTATGCCCAACCCAAGGATCGTTATAATGTGATCCGCAGCTTAGAATTACTCTTTCGCACGGCAACTCAAGGCGACAAAAAACTCCGAAAATTGGGGAATTTCAGCAGCTTTCTGCCAGAACTTTTGAATCCCAGCCTCAGAGGATATTTTGAGACCCTCACCGAGCGCGATCGCTTCATTTCCCAGATGGATGAAGCCTTAGAAGCATGGGATGTATGGCTCACTCCTGTGACAGCAACTCCTGCATTTACTCATTGTCCGGCTTGGAGTGCTATTGATATTGAGGGCAAATCCTATCCTCATGCGGTGGCAAACGGAGCTTACACCATGCCATTTAATCTCAGTGGTCATCCGGCGGTGGTGATTCCCATAGGGCAAACTCACAATGGCTTACCGATCGGGATGCAGATTGTGGGCAAGCGATGGCGCGAAATGGAGTTGTTAGCGATCGCTCAAGAACTTGACAAAGTGGTTGGTGATTTCCACCATCCATTAGGCTATTGAGGAATGGCAGCAATTAAACTTCACCGTTATAACCCAATACGCTTGGGTTTCTTTCCTCAACCCAACCTACGCAGTTTATGGTTTTTGACTTCGGATAACATGAGAAAGTTAACAGCTTAATACCAGATGAGCGAAACTGTTTACACAGTTTACGGATTGGACTATCTGTTAACGTGGAACTCTAAGCATATTGCCAATGCTCAAATCCAGAAGAAGCTAGCCCAAATCAGTCTTGACGCCGGATACGAGTTGCCAACCCTTTGTACACCCTACGAACCAATGGGAGAGTAGATATGTGGAAAGATGAAATTCTTGAAGAGATTTATAGAATTAGAGAAGAACATGCAAAGGCTTTCAACTACGATTTACAAACAATTTGTGATGATTTGCGACAAAAACAAGCTGTAAGTAATCGGCAGATCATTTCACAGCCACTCAAACAACCCAGTCCGCGCCATAGCAAATCGCTGCACCCAACTAGCTAAAAGTTATCTGTTGAGCGTTACGGACGGTAGATATACGCTGATGCTGAGTTACATTTTATCTGCCGCCCGTAAAGCTAGCCGTTAGACTACCAACCCTCATTATATCGAAGGGTTTAAGTAGTCGAAAAGCGATCGCCACTAACTAATTTCTCACCCCTTCGGTATCTTAGCAAAAAATTGTAGGTTGGGTTGAGGCAATGCGTTACCCAACACTCTTATCCATGTTGGGTTTCACTTCGTTCAACCCAACCTACGTCTAATGCACAAATTTAGGCTTGACACGTCACTAGAAGATAAGTAAAATTCAAAAAACTTAAAATCGCTATGAGTCTTTTTTGTCTAGTTCATGGCGCTTTCCAAGGCGCTTGGTGTTGGGATTTGTTAATTCCTTATTTAGAAGCGCAAGGTCACAAAACAGTAGCAATGGATTTGCCAATTGAAGATGCGTCTGCAAGTTTATCGCAATTTGCAGATGTAGTATTGCAAGCGCTTCCACAAACTGATGATGATATTGTGCTGGTTGGTCACTCAATGGCTGGTACTGTTATTCCCCTTGTTGCCCAAGCGCGTCAAGTACGTCAACTAGTATTCCTTACCGCGCTTATTCCATACCCAGGAACCAGTACACTTGACCAATTTTCTCATCATCTTGATTCTGATAGCCTCAAATCATTAAATTACGAACCAAAAGAGTCAGGTAAACTCGAACAATTTGATGATGAACCTTATATATTTAATTCAATTTCTGCTGGTAAAAACTTTTCAGATGAAGCAGTGTTGATGGAATTTTTTTATCAAGATTGTCAGCCGGATGTCATGCGCTGGGCACTATCAAAAAGACGTTTGCAGCAATCAATGGCATATATTTTTGAGGTTAATCCCCTGAATGCTTTACCAAATGTAGAGTATAAATATATTTTTTGTAGTGATGACCTGATAATCTCTCCTGCATGGTCACACTACGCTGCACGTAGGCGCTTGGGAGTTGATGCTATAGAACTGCCTGGAGGACATTGCCCACACTTGTCTCGTCCTGCTCACCTTGCCTCAGTATTAACTAATGATGTTTAAATTTGGGTGTTACTCTCCAAATGATTATCTAAAAACCCAATGTAGTCTTGATGCCGGATACGAGTTGCCAACCCTTTGTACACCCTACGAACTAATGGGAGAGTAGATATGTGGAAAGATGAAATTCTTGAAGAGATTTATAAAATTCGAGAAGAACACGCAAAGGCTTTCAACTACGACTTACAAGCAATTTGCGATGATTTGCGACAAAAGCAAGCTGCAAGTAATCGGCAGATCATTTCACAGCCACTCAAACAACCCAGTCGTCTGCATAGCAAGTCGCTTTACCCAACTAGCTAAAAGTTATCTGTTGGGTGTTGCGGTCTATCTGGGGTGATTGAGAAGGTTATGTAGCTTCAATTTGTTTGTGTGACAATAGATAATCGTAGGTTGGGTGGAACGTAGTGAAACCCAACAAACCCTCGAAAATGTTGGGTTTCGTTCCTCCACCCAACCTACGCAGTTTATGGTTTTTGACGCTAACTGAACTGTATTGCGTTATAACCAACTCACGTTAAGTTGAAAAACTCAAACAACCCAGTCACCGAAATCGCAAATGAGTTCGCCGAAATCGCAAATGAGTTCGCCGAAATAACAAATGAGTTCGCCGAAATAACAAATGAGTTCGCCTCTACCCAGTTTCTCACCCCTTCGGTATCTTAGGCGGACACCAAAAGAGGTTTTTACTAGACACCCCAAGGGATTGCAGAATTGCTCGCATTACCTCTGTGCAATACATCCAATGTCCCAAATCGTCATACATGCGATCGGGATTAAACTCCACATTGTAGTGCAGCACATTAGGAAGGTCTAAAAACTCATCATCGCTTTGAGGAGAAAGAAGCAAGAGATGAAATGGCTTTCCATGGCATTGTTTTTGCAGCTTGTTGACTAAATCTATCACACCACCGCGATCGCTAATTCCTGTACGAACAAAAAGCACTTTGTCGCAGTGCTGCAATGCGTACCAAAACCTTTCAGAACGTGCTGTGTATCGAACGCGCATCCGTTCATGGACGGGAGACATATCGCTCGTCGGGTCGTCTGTCTCCTCAACTTCATGGGCAAAGGATAGACCTGACCATTTACTATGGTAAATTCTGCCTGCATCCGGGCTGTAGTGTAGGAAAGCAGGATTCCACATATCATAAAAACCGTTTTCGATCGCATCCGCAACATCTGCAATATTAGTGGTGCGCGTTAAATCAAAGGGAAAAGCAGGGCCATCGTACTCCATTTTATATAGCATCATGCGGACGGCACAGCGATCGCCAAGGGGAAGAATAGCGACACGGCTAATATCCGATAACTGACATTTGTATTGGAAAAACACCGCAGACTTAGCTGGTGCTTTCACCCGGCTTTCTAGCCCCTCTTTGCTAATCATCATGGTGCGAAAGGGAATGTCAGGATGAAGCGGATCTTCATAAACACCCGATGGCATGGCTTTAAGTGCGTTGCAAACCTCCGTCCACATGGGTTGGATATTGTACTCGTTATCTGATTCGTTGATTATCCAGAGGTGTTGTTCGTCCGCTTGCAAAATCCCCAGATTCCCGTCATAAAACAAAACTTGTAAGTTGTTCGGCGAAAAAAGATTGAAGGCGGCGCTATATTCTAAGTCTGCACCAGGGGGAATATTTATTGTAGTTGCGATCGCGCCATCTTCTTGCACAGCGAAGAAGGGGAGTATCCCTGGCTTGACAGACTTTGCAATGTAAATACCTGGTATCAATCTTGCCCTACTTTGTAATGCAGTTTGCAATTCTTGCCAATTGGGAGCGATGGTGTAGCTGTATTGTGATGGATTAACGAACCGTAAACGCTTCTCTTCGATACAGACGGAGATATGAAAGCCAGCATTGTCAAAGTAGATGGGAAATTCATTCGGTTGCTGGAAGCGTTGTTTTTCTTTTGCCAATTCGTCTTTGTGGATGTCGAATAGGTGCTGGTCGATCTGCTTATACATAAGGCTATGACCGTTGGTGTTTGGGTGAGCCGGATCGAAGGATATCCCCGCTTTCCATCGTCCTTGTCCATCATCCACGGCTGCCAACCAATCCAATACAGTTACGTCCCAACTTAGCATCCGCTTGTGTGTGTCTCGGAGCAGCCAGTAATGTTCCAGGGAATAGTCACCATTGGGATAGACACCGCCCAGAATCGGAATTGCGCCGATGTCTCGCGTCATTTTCACCAGCTGCTGCAAGCCACTTTCAAACCGTCGCTGTACTGCCCGCCGTTCGTGAGGGGGGGAATAAGCTAACCCTTCGTTGCCCAGAGAAAGGGCAATAATCACGATATCTGGTTGTTCTGGGATGACAACTGAGCCAAATCGAGCGATCGTTCTGCTGACATTTGCCCCCACCTCTGACACATTCACGAGTTGATGCCCATATTTTTGCTCTAAAGCCTGTGCTAACAACCAGACCCAACCTTTCAAAAACCAGGCTTTATGACCTAATGCGACGGAACTGCCAATGACCACAATTTTGAGTCTCTCAGCCCTTTCTTCCACTGGCATCTTGACAGTTGATTTTTCAATGTATCCAAAAGGGTAAGGCTGTAAATAACCGAATACACCATCATCCACAATAATTGTGTTGGAACGATCCTTAGAATCAATCGGTATCCATCGGTTTGTATCTAGTAAGCTTTCCCATCGGTTGCCGTTGGCATCGAGTAGCACGTACTTGTATTCAACTCTCTGTTGACCGCCTGACTCTTGAATGTCAATATCTGTCCACCATGAAGGATAGCGATCACCACTTGTACGCAAGTAGACACATTTTTTGATGTCCCACAGTCCCAACTCTGGAGTGGAACCGACCAGACCGATGGATTCACCCGTTTGCGTGTATGCACTGAT
Organism: Nostoc sp. NMS2; assembly: GCF_017115105.1. Lineage (GTDB taxonomy): Bacteria > Cyanobacteriota > Cyanobacteriia > Cyanobacteriales > Nostocaceae > Nostoc. The sequence continues at coordinate 3,799 of NZ_JABXKH010000158.1, read as the reverse complement.
CTGGAATCGATACATAGAGTTTATCCTGTTTTCGTGAGTCCGATACCAAACAGTCAGGCTGAAATATTTAAATCTACTTTGACAATATCACATAGAATTTTTAAGAATCCGGTATGAATATTGTTAAGTATACTGAAGCTCTGGCTGAAATCACCCAAAGTTACCAGCAGTAAAGCTTTTTAACGATTAAGTCGAATTTTTATACAAGATTTTATACTTATTAAGTAGAATATATTGTATTAAAAGTCTTTGCACAACTAAGAACAAATCAACAAAAGGATAAGATTAAGTTAAATTTTTCCTTTAATAGCACTGAAATACGCCAGTACTTAGTAGGGAATATCTATTCCACTTAACCAAGACATGAAAAATCCAGTTCAATTAAAAAGTTTCCTGCTTTTTTTGATAGTGAGTATCGCTCTAAGCGGTTGCAGTCCAGAGAGGAGGGCGGTATTACGACTGACAGCACTGAACTTTAAGAATCAGGCAAGTGATGCAATTGAATCTGTCAAAACTATCTATCAACTCAATCCTCTACCGCGCTCAACTGTTGAACTACGGCGAAGACTGGTAAAAAGACTCTTAAGCGATCGCAATATAGACTTTGCTGATATAGACAAAATATCGAATATAATTGAAAACCAACTTCAGACAAATACCCGGCCAAGTCCTGTTAATAACGTTCTCAACGATCTCAAGCAAGAATATATCGTAGCAGGCGAGACTTTTAACAATATTGAACAAGCAGGGTTATTAGGCACTGAAGCGGGTGCAGTTACTAGAGCGGCTGAACCTTCTAGGCGATTAACTGTCAAAATGCTACTTCTAGCTGAACTGATTGCTCAAGATCCACCCTCACCGAAAAATCCAGATCGAGTTGTGATTCTTTTTCGGTTTAGCAAGCTCAGAACGCAATTTCAAAATGCGACTTCTGAGGCAGATAAAACACAAATATTCAATCAGTCTGAGCAAGTTTTAGATGAGTTACTCAGCATCAATATAGAAGATAAAAAAATGATTTGTCAAGCTAGAGCGAAACTTTTACTGACAGCCGATACAGGAGCAAAGCTTTCTCAAGTCATCGAAAAATACAACGATGTAAGCTTTGATGAAGTTGTTGCAAAAATCACCACAATTTTAGGAATAGCTTCTAGTTTTGGGTCGGATATTACTGCTGTAAATGTAAGGATTAAAGAGATTCAAACAGCAATTCAGGAAGATTCCATCTTGAACGATATGTTAAACAAACAAAGACAGAATCTCCCGCCTGCAACTTCTGATTCTCAACCTCTCGAATGTTCATCGTAAGGAGATAGTTTAAAATGATTACATCAACTAGCCTCAACAAAATTAAAGAACAGATCAAACAGATTATTGATAGCATTGATTCGATAGCAAATCTATCTCCTGGTAAACCTATCGACCTGCAAGTTTTTCAACAATCAGAAAAAAGTCTAAAAAGCATCCTTTTTAGATTACAATTTGCACTTTTGCAAGCAGAAGAAGAAGAGAATTGGGAACTTATTGATATCCTCTCTGAAGCTATTGAACAATGTCAGGATGCACTAAGAGCAGTGACAGCCGCTCTGTTCACACAAGTTTTGATGCGTCCAGATCACAACCAAATTATTGCCGATCTGCAAAATATCAAACGAGATATTGATGCTGCAATTCAAGCAGAGAAAGTGTTGAATTTCTTTATTAGCTTGGCTCATGTGGTGATTAGATTTGCAGGAGTATGAAATTGCTTGAATTATTGAGATCAGGAAATATTAATATCGATCTGTGCGATTTTCATGTATGAATATATACTTGGTCACTAGTAACCCACCTTTAACACAAAAAGCTGGAGGGTTGAATTGAGCGATCGCTATTATTAATCTATGTTATTCTCAAATACTTAACTGAAATGTGCCTGAACATGAGCATCAGAAAAACATAAATAAATACTAATATCTTTATAGTTATATATAAATTAATAGTTAAATAATCTTAGGAGAAATAAAAATACCTGGATCTACATCGGCATTGGTACTTGCTGGATAGACTGATGCAGATCCTCTTTAAACCTAGAATAACAATTGGGAATTGGGAATTGGGCATGAAGAAGAGACAAGGGAGACAAGGAAGAGGGGGGAGACAAGGAAGAGACTATTCAATAATTCCCCCTTGTCCCCCTTGTCTCCCTCATCTCCCTCATCCCCCTCATCTCCCTCATCTCCCCCTGCCCCCTGCTCCCCTGCCCCTGCTCCCCACTCCCCACTCCCCACTCCCCCTCGCTTCACACATTCACTGGAAAGCAACTCAATGGTTTTTTTATTACCTGATGTCAAGTTTGATCTAGATCTGATTCAAAAGTACGACACTCGCGCACCTAGATATACCAGTTACCCGCCCGCTACAGAGTTAAGCGAAACATTCACTGAAACTGATTTTAAGGCCGCGATCGCAGCATCTAATCAACGCCAAACTCCTATGAGTTTGTATTTTCACATTCCCTTTTGCCAAAGTGCTTGCTATTTCTGCGGCTGTAACACAGTAATTTCCAACAACAAGAATATTGCTAAACCTTATGTAGAGTCTTTGGTTCAAGATATCAAAAACACCGCAGCTTTAATCGATCCAGACAGAAAAGTGTTGCAAATCCACTGGGGGGGCGGTACTCCTAATTACTTGGATCATCACCAAGTAGAATTTTTATGGAAAAATATCAATCGCTATTTCAACATCGATCCACAAGCAGAAATTTCAATTGAAATTAATCCCCGCTATATCGATAAAAACTACATTTTCTTTCTCAGAGAGATTGGATTTAACCGCATTAGTTTCGGCATTCAGGATTTTAATAGCCAAGTTCAAGTAGCTGTAAATCGTGTTCAGCCAGAAGAAATGCTCTTTGATGTCATGAGTTGGGTTAAAGAAGCTAAGTTTGAGAGTGTGAATGTAGACCTAATTTATGGTTTACCCTATCAAACCCGCGAGACATTTCAAGAAACGGTGAAAAAGACAATTGAACTAGATCCTGACCGAATTGTTGTCTTTAACTTCGCCTATGTACCGTGGCTTAAACCAACACAAAAAAATATTCCTCAAGAGGCGTTACCACCAGCCGAAGAAAAGTTAGATATTCTGAAAATGACTATTGAAGAATTAACGAATAACCAATATCTATTTATTGGGATGGATCACTTTGCAAAAACTAATGACGAACTAGCGATCGCTCAACGCAATGGCACTCTAAAGCGCAATTTCCAGGGCTACACTACCCACGCGGAGACAGAATTATTTGGCTTTGGTTCTACATCCATCAGTATGCTAGAAGATGCTTATGCTCAAAATCACAAGGAATTAAAGGATTATTATCAGACAATTGCATCAGGTAATTTACCTGTTAGCAAAGGTGTCAAGCTTAGTCAAAATGATATTATCAGAAGGGATGTAATCATGGGTATTATGTCTCACTTCCAGTTGCATAAACAAGATATTGAAAACAAATATCAGATCAACTTTGATGAATATTTCTCTGAGGAATTAGAGGCGTTAAAACCACTAGAAGCTGATGGTCTAGTCAGTTTATCAAAAAATCAGATCCAGATTACAGACATCGGGAGATTACTAGTCAGAAATATTGCCGTTATATTTGATACTCACACAAAAATGCGAGAGACAAAATTCTCTCGTGCTATTTAAACCAGTCGTTGTTCCTTCCTAACGCTCCAATTATCAGGTAAAAATGTATGCCAAGATTAAATAATTCGTAATTCGTAATTCGTAATTCGTAATTAAGTTTTGTGACGGG
>NZ_JABXKH010000122.1 GCF_017115105.1 Nostoc sp. NMS2 | reverse complement strand
GAATTAAATCTTACCCTACCTCGGATGGTGTCACTTTGTTTCCAACAAAGATTGCTGATCAGGCAAGTCCTCTTGTCAATAGGCTTTGAGACGCGCTAACCCTGGCAGCAATAAAGTCATCCATGCCTTTAAGTTCAATTGATGGTAATTTAATTACCATAACTTTTGAACCTGTCGCGCTTAAATCTCTCGCTATATTGATTAAGGATTGCTGAACGGGACGTTTATGTAATATGTCAGCGTCAAAGCACAGGTAGAAAGTTCTGCCAAATCCAGCAAAGGCTTCTATCCATGAGTGAAGTCTGCCCATCTTTCGGCAAGTCGATACACCAGGAATGGATATGGTTGGTAGTCCGATAGTTAACCCTGCACCTGCTTTCTTGGCTCCTTCGGTAATGATTATAGGGATTGATTTGTCAGCTAGAATTTGTTGCCAGCAATACTCTACCCCTGTGTCCAAAAACAACGGAGATGCACCATAACCAACGGCTCCCAAATACTTGTTTACTTTTCCATCTTTACCTAATGGTGAGACATCTGGCTTTGCTTGTACGCCTTCTAATGTGTTTTCTCCGGTCAGTGGATTCACGCCTGCAACCATCCAGCAAGGTACTAAATGGTCTGAGTGTTTTTGTCTGGACTTTGTATTGCGATTTAGAACTTTATCGACTTCTCTGGAGTCATATAAGGTTCTCACATTTCGTTGTATTATTTTTGCAGATACACTACTTAATTGCCATTCTTCCCAATGGTGAGATGCAATGGTATCGACTGTTTGAGGAGTAGAGACAGTCATTGTTCTACCCTCCAATTAATGTTAGAATGGTTAGCGGAAAAGGAAGATTCCTTAATCTTCTTTTGAAAGTAATTTTTCATACATTTATCCTTTTTGACTCTAGCTGATTCCTGGGGTCTTTTTTTTGGCTACTTAACAGGATGATAAGCATTTGTTAACTGTTACTTGAAGTGACGATCGCACTCACTTTTTAAAATCCATCGGGACAATTGAGCTTGCGTTGCTTTTGCTCCTCTAGCAATTTGAGAATCTGTTCCGCCGCAAAGGAGCGATCGTAGTGTGGCAGCCCAGAAGTGGACATGGCAGCAAGCAGGACTTGGATTTGTTCGTCATTATCGACTTGCAAATTAGGAAGTAGGTTTAACATCAGCCTTCCATAAGCCCGTACTTCCTTGTGGGTAAGCTTGTCGCCTTCTTTGTTAGTTTTGATTTGTTCAAGGAAATGAACGATCACTTTGGTAGATCCATCGAAGCCAAACATGTTGGTTAACTAGGGCATTGGGAATTGGGCATTGGGCAACAGCGATCGCACTTCACGCAGCAGTGAAGTCAACGTAATAGGCAGTCCCAACAGAGAATTGAGACGATGCCGCAGGGTTGGTAATTTGGAGTGTGATGTTACCGGCTGGTGTCGCTTGCCAGAAGGTTAAGTTTTCTTCGCTCGGTGGATTGCTGGTTACTGGGGTGAGGATAACTGTTGCTGTTTTGGTTTCGCGGTCGGGGAGATTCTGTTGACAGATGAATTTAGCTCTGATCATTGGTTTTATTCCTTAGTGGTCAGTGGGAAAGATTAGGGAAGGCGGATCGAGTTGGCGCTTGATCCGCTTTGTTGTGTCGAAAGAGAAAATCGAAATGAGTGATCAAATTATTCCGTCCAATGAAGATGTTATTTCTATGGCTCAGGAAGCTAACTTGACTGGCGCTTCAACATCGACAGGTGGAGAATTGATGGAACGTCTGAAGTACTTGGTGCATAGGAGCAGCAGTTTAAATGAAGAGGAGGCTTCAAAGTGGCTTGAAGATGGTGTGATCTGTAAGCTTTTACTAGCTAACGGGGGCGGCTGGCAGAAAGGTAAAATCCGAATTGTCTTTGAATTTATTCCTGATAAGCCGACACCAACAAAACCACTAACTCCCATTAACTCGACATCTCCACTGGATGATCTGCGATCGCACCTCGATGTCTAGTCACAGATGCATCGCCTGCTACCAGACAAGACAGTAGGCGACATATCTATGAATAAAGCCGTCTTACCTGTGAAGGGTAGGACGGCTTAAACTTTCGCTTCTACTTGGGCTTTTAAATCCTCTCTTAAGACCTTGAGTCCTTGAATCTTTGACTCTAGACGAGCTATCTCGTCTTGAATACGTTGATCTTCTTCTTTCTTGATCGCCACCTGATCAGAATATTCATCAATCAGGTGGTCAATCATTCCCCCAGGATTTCTTGTTCCGTCACTGACGATACTTGATCTCTGGCCATCTGTTCCACTAATTCGCTCTTGCTGACACCCAATGCTTTGGCCTTCGCCTCCAATTTCTCTACCCCTTCCGGCGAGAGCGTTAATGTCAAATCTTTCTTCCTCTGCCCATGCAGTGGTTTTCTCATCTTTTCTACCCGTGTACAACATTTTAATTCTACCCCTGTACTATCTTTACATTTAACCCTGGCAGTATTAGACTATTTATAGTTGTACCAGGGTAGAACTATTTTTGACAAGTAACTCCCGGCCCAAATCCGGCAGAGATAGCAGCCTGCCAGCACTGAGCAAACACCAAAGACCTGCTAGGGGCTGACCACTAATCACTGACAACTGCATTCACCCGTAAGTCGTAGCGTCGCGGGGTTAGCGGTTCCCATTAAAAATCCAGGGCGAAAAGATGCCCTGGACTGAGTAAAAACCATAGCTCAAAAAAGGAGATTAAATGACCAACAGCTTAACAGACATCAACCCAGTTGACATCATCACCCACGTCGAGCAGAACTTTAACCGCTCTCAAGCCACTGGGTTGAATTCCCTAATCTTCCTGGCACTGCGCGAACAGACCACTGTGGGGCATCAGCGAAAAGAATGGGGCTTTGAGGATATCCCCGAACAGATCGTTGCCTGGTGCGATGAACTTGAGGACGAAGACCTTTTGGAGGTGGCAACAGCGATCGCAACTGGCTTATTAGACGAAATTACCACCATCTCAATGTTTACAGAAAACGCCCAAAACTATACTGCACAATCGATTGACGACCAAAAACAACCCACTTTATTGAGCGACTATTAACGCACTATGACCGAACAACAGATTAGCGATAAACCACTTAATGGGCAACGACCAAGCCCCATTAACAGCCGTAAAGGTCGAAAGAAGGAGTGGAAGGACTTAGCTATTGATCCACTCTCGGAAGGGTATGACAGCCATCAAGCCGAGTATGTAGTGGGGAAAGCCCCAATGACCTGGGCATTACTTGAAGTTGGTCAACTGTTTTCCCGCTCCAAAAGCGGCAAGAACTTGCACGTCAAGCTTAACGATGGGCGCGCCGTCTGCCTGGACACTCGCCAAGCAATTGAATTCAAACCCCCGATTAGAAATTCCCAGCAAGTTTGGGTTGTGACCAACTTCAACAGTACATCTGCCAACAAAGCCGATTTTTAAAGGCGATCGCCTTCCGCACAGGTTCGCGATCGCCCGCGTCATGCGGTCAGATCAATCAAAACCACACATCCAAGATTATGACAGAAGACATCAACAAATCCTACGTCAAGCGTTACGTTGAGCAAGCCAATTCCACAGACAACGAAGCCGTGAAAAATAATTGCCTCTACCGTGCCGGGACGCAAATGGAGGTAATCGACTGCGACGGGAATGACAAACTAACCCCAGAGCAACAGCAGACGGTATTGGATGCAGCCAACAAATTGCTAGGAGTCAAAAATGACTAACAAAAAACTTAGCGAGTTGGTCGTCGAAGTCTCATTGCAAATCTCCGAAATATACAACCATCCTGAGTACCAAGAATTTAAGGAGACAGAACATCCGTTGACCGACAACGTAGCTCAAGGCTATCAGGGCATGGTTGATCTGATCTGCGAGATCGAAAAGAAGGAGAAGGGGGAGGAGTGAATCAAATAAGCATTCTTATTTGCATCATTGGCGCTGTAGTAATTGCGATCATCACCCTGTGCAAGCCGGAGGGTAGCCGCCCTTTCTACCTCAAAATCGAGGTGCAGTATGGCAGATGAGCAAAAAATAGTCGTAGAGGTTCCGAGCGACCGAGGTTATTCCCCTGTCGCTAGTACAGTCGAACTATCTAAATTGGAGGAATTCAAGAAGGGATGGGTGAACGCGATCGCACTGCCAGACAATCTGCCAGACTTAGCTTATACCCTTGCCTCCTCAGTGGCGATTCCCGCTTTATTAAGTAGCTGCTGGGTGAGTATTCCCTTTCCTGGATTTGTCCGCCTGGGGGTTTTTGGAGTATTGGCGATCGCTGGGGTTGTCGCACTTTACCTGCGGCAAGCCGTGCCAGAGGTCAAAGATATTCTTCTGCTCCGTGTTGGCTTAATTGCTGTGGGGGTTCTGCTAGGGATATGACAATCTACAAAATTAAGTACTGGGATAACGAAGGGCAGGGTACTACCTTGATTGATTCGCCTAGCCAAGTGGACGTAGAGGAAGCAGCCAGTTTAGTACAGGAGCAATTACAAGAGAACGGAATTAATACTAGTCCAGTACAGGTAGAAGAATTTCGAGAAGTCCGAAATCCCTTGGATCTGCTTGTAGCAAATATCCAAAGACTGGGCTTGGGGGGGTAAATATGAGCAGCGATTTACATCCTTCTCAGTTACATCAGCACTTGCAGATGTACACCTGTGCCAAGTGGTCATTTTGGGGAAGTCTGGCTGTCAGCTGTGGCTTGTTGTTCCTGGGAGCAAGTCAAAAGCCTGAGTCGAAACCGTGGATACTAGGCGCATCCGTTGGCGTTCTCGAAGTAGGTCGAAGACATCGCCAGACAGCCAAACTACTCCAAGAATCGCTAGGAGACATCGACCGAGCATCACGGGTCAACTTCCAAGCGTGGGCCCGCGCCAAAACCCAACCCACAGCACAGCTAGCCCTGACTGTTGGCGCGGTTGATTCCAACTGGAAACCAGAGAACCTGATTACAGATCCAGTTGAGTACATCCAGAAAAAGCAAAAACACGTCGCCCTAATCGGTGGAACTGGCGACGGGAAGTCAACCTTTACCCAGTATTTATCCTCTAAGATTGGCGGTCGCGTTGTCGTCTACGACAGCGACGCTAAACCAGATGATTGGGCATGGCTAGATCAAGCCGATGTCATTGGGCGTAAAGGAAATTTCAAAGCCATCGACACCGCAATGGGTAATGATCTCAAAACCTTAGATGAGCTTGTAGAACTGCGGGGAGAGGGGGGAGATAACGCGATCGCTGGTCGGGAACGATTCATGATCGCGGAGGAGTTCCCCATTTTGGTGGACGAATGCGACCACGCTACCACCTGGATTAAGCGCCATGCCAAACGGGGTAGGCGATACAAGCAGTTCATTTGCGCCCTGGCTCAAAACGACACCGCCGAAAACTTTGGGTTGCAAGGAGACAAGGACACACTGTACAGCTGCTTCTGTTTAGTGAGATTAGGGCAGTTTGGGCGCGATTACGTCAGGACTAAACTCAAAGATCCTCAACTAGAGCAGTGGTTAAAAGCTGGTGGTAAAAGGCGATTCATGGTTGATGACTGCCCTTGTGAACTTGACCTGAGCAACTGGGGAACAGGGAGCATGGTGCAGTCGGAAATCTCCGGCGGGGGAAAACAGGAGGTGCAATCTTCCCAAGAACTCAATGAATATGAGCAAATCATCATCGCCTGGGGGCAAGAGCATCCAGGGGAGATTTTGAAGGCCCGATTACTCCAGCAAGTAAGCCAACCGTTTAAAAAGGATGACCCAGAAAACATCAGGATTATCTTTCAATCACTTGCTGACAAAGGGCTAGGGGAAGTGGTAGATAGTGGCGATCGCCTGGGCTGGAGGTGGTCAAAGTAATGTCTACAGTTTGCCTACAGTCCGTCTACAGGCTGTAGGCAACGCTTTACAGGTAAATTACCGATTAAATAGGCAGTGGTTGAGTGGAAGTGCGATCGCTCGACACCTCACCGCTAACCAATCAATAGTTCGTCTACACCCTCTACAATTTTTTCGCGCCAAAATTTCGGCTGTAGACGGTTAAAACAGATCCCAGAGCGGATTTTGGCGACTGTAGACAATTTTTCTAGGGTTTAAAAAACTTCAAAAATCCAAACAAATTTTAACTCTGCAATGACTCAAACAACTTGTCCTCGATGCGATTGCACACGGCTGCAATATCAAGAAAAATACGGCTATTGGGAGTGCTTCGACTGCGGTCACACCTGGGGGTTCGATGAAGACGATCCAGATTATGACGAGGAAATTCTTGATTATGACGGCGATACAGGACGCGCTTTCATCAACGGAAGCTGGGTTGTAGTTTCTCCCCAAGCTTGGGCAAGGTGGAAGAGGGAAAGCTACTAACTATGGGGGGTAATGATGACAAATGGATAAGCATTGATCCACGGTCGGATAAACTCTTGCTACGGTTTCGGGTCAAAGGCTTTCCTAAGCAATTTCAAATATCTACGGGGTTAAAAAACCTAAAACGCAATCGTGATATTGTGCGTTTACGCCGGGATGCAATAACAACCGATATTTCATTGGGGCACTTTGACCCCACACTGGAGAGATATCAGTTTAGTCCTAGTGCGATCGCAACTCCCATAATTCCCTTTTCCCCAAAAGGTGAAGCCGACTTGGCGGAGTTGTGGGAAATGTTTACAAAATTTCAGTCCAGGCAGATAGAAGCAACCACAATCTACTCTACCTACAGAGTAGTAAGCAGAACTATTGATCGGTTGCCATCTGGCTCACTTTTAGACGCGCCAAAAATCAGAAATTGGCTGATGGAGAACACAAGCCAGTTTATGGCTTCAAAATATTTACTCCGATTTGACCAATGTTGTCGTTGGGCTTTAGAGGAAGGAATCATCAAAGCGAATCCATTTGATAGCCTTAAAAAAATTAAGAAAATCAAGAATAACACTGATGATTGTAGGGCTTTCACCATTGAACAGCGAGATGCGATCGTCGGAGCTTTTGAGTCTGACGACCGATGCAGTCATTACAGCAATCTCATAAAGTTCCTCTTTTGGACTGGTTGCCGACATGGTGAAGCATTTGCTCTTACCTGGAAAGATGTTTCGAGAGATTGCTTACAGATCAGCATCTCCAGATCAAAAAACCTTTTGGGGATAGAGAAAGGCACAAAGAACGGTAAAAGCAGAATATTTCAGTGCAGCGCTGGAGCCAAATTGCATGAACTATTGCTATCGATGAAGCCAACAGCATCAGGCGATTCCCGTATCTTCTCAACAAAAAGAGGCTGTCCAATGACTAGTTCGGCGTTGAGCCATGCCTGGAACCGAGACGGGAAAAACCAGACCGGAGTAGTGAGGAAGTTATCAAATCAGGAAATAACTCCCTACTTAAACCCTTACGCTACCAGGCACACTTTTGCAACTTGGGCGATCGCGTCTGGTAACTCCCCCGACAGAGTTGCCTACTGGATCGGAGACGATGTAAATACGGTACTTCGCTACTATGTTCACCCAGAAGCTACCAAGGGCGAATGCCCAGATTTTTGATGATTAGCCGCGACTCATCCGCTACTCAAAAATATTTAAAAGCACTCAAAACACAGGCTGTTAATGCCATCCCTGCATTTCTACCAATTCCATACACAACTTATTAATTTCCTCTAAATCAGGTTTGTCAGGGAGGGGAGATTCTTCGTAAACAATTTCCATTTCGGCAACCAAATCTTCTGCCATTTTCATCACTTGCTCATAAGAATACTCACCCTTCAAAATAGCTTTTAAATCTTCAACATCACCAGCTATTCTTCTATCTACAATCACTTCACCTTGACGCAATATTTCTACTCCACTGCGTAATAATCTAATGCAGTGCATCCCATGTTTGAGGTCAAAACCCGACTTTCTTTCCATTTCTGCCCTAGCCGGATTTCTATTTTCCTGCCAAGATAAGTAAGCCTTCCATTCTCTTAAAGCTATTTGATAGCTTTGGCTTTTCTGAAGCAGACGGATAAAATCTTTACGGCTATTGGTTAACTGTTGGGTATATTCTAAAGTTTCATCGGGTAAAGTGTATTGTTTTAACACTCCTTTAAAATCAATATCTGCCGTCAGCAATTTGTATAACTGTTCCGCTTCTTCCAAAAACTCAATCCGTCCTCTGATTAAGTTATAAAGATACTCCAGAAAAGCATTTAGCTCATCTTTGCTGAGGGGTGCTTCGTCTTCTATGGCGAAGTCAGATGGCATTGGCTTTTTTTGCGGTGGTTTTAACAACCATTTACGATGAGTTTCCATCTTTTTGATTTGAGCAAAGGTATAACCAGTGTAAGTATGTTTTACCTTCTTGCTCAAAAATAGCTGTTTATGATTAATTAAATGCTGTCCGACTGCGCTTACAAAAGGATAGTTATTTAACCAGAGCAATTCTAAAACATTGGGATTTGCACCCGCTAATAACAGAAGGATTTTTCTTAATTCATATATAACTGTGTCTTTGTTGCCATCCAGGAATGAAAATATTCCTGGTTCATCCCAACCAGCATCTTTTTGTTCTATCCGATCAAATCCCAAGTAGTACCTTTTGGGTGCGATAAATACTCCCCGATAATCAAAGTCTGAATCAGGACGATTTAAACCATAGCCGTAGCTACCTGCCAAACCAATTAAAATAGTTCTTTGCTCAACTTCTATTCTTTCCATATCACCTGATTAAAATATAGCCATCCTAACTCATGAGTTAGGCAGGTGGGGAGATGGAGAGTAGGGAAAGGATTTTTAACTCCCTTCAGACATTGCATAGATACTCCCACAGCACAAAGACAGCCAAGGATGGGTGCATAATAGCCATACTTAATCATTCGTGAACAACGAGATCCCCGAATTCTTGAAGAATTCGGGGATCTGAGCCTTGCGTTTAACAGAAATGCCCCTAAAGGAGATGATGCAACGGTATCCCCTTGAGGAGCAAAACTTGTCAATTCAGTTGTTCTTATACTTTACACTTTCCTAGAATATAAATTATCTAGGAATAATGTGCCGTCTAGTTCCCCATCCTGGATTGACAATGGCGGCTAAATCTTCTTCTGATAACTTGTTGATTTCATTTTCCAGTTCATCAGCTGTGAAGTCATAACCACGCTCTTTAGCAATCTTGATGAAAGCTTGTGGATCGGCTGTTGCTTTCAGCTTTTGCTGTAATGCTTGATCTTGTTTTACGGCTTGAAAAAGTCGGGTAGCATTTTGCTGTGTCATGACAAGTCCATCTCCTGTTTTAAATATCAGGTTTGAATGTAGGAGTTTGATTTTTTAGATTCCCTAAATTCTGTAAACAACTATTAGATTAAGCGTGTAAGTTTAATTCTAAAACAAATAAGATAAATCTGTGGATTTTGACAAGAAACTATAAGTTTGAGTCTAAAATATTTCTACGAGTTTGTAAAAATCACTCCTAAGATGGAAGCAGTATTTAAATAAAAAGTATCTATTCTGATTTTTGGGTAAGCGATCGCCATTACAAATTTTGGCAAATGAGAGCTTGACTTAGCACCTGTCAATAAAATAGTATGTTAGATTGTCTGTCTAATTCCTGCTCGGATCAGGTAGACATATTACAAAAGCTGGCAAAAACCTCTCTACAGGAGATAAAAACCAGCTACCTGTACGGCAACCTCAAGGACAATTCCATGACCTACGCAATTATTGAAACTGGCGGCAAACAAATACGAGTAGAGCCAGGGCGGTTTTATGATATTGAACTGCTTCCCACCGAACCAGATGAAAAAGTTACAATAGACTCCGTATTACTCGTGCAGCACGATGGCGAAGTCAGCATTGGACAGCCACTAGTGACAGGTGCGACTGTAGAAGGGACTGTAATGCGACATTACAGAGGTCGTAAAGTCTTGGTATACAAGATGAAGCCGAAAAAGAAAACCCGCAAAAAACGGGGGCATCGTCAGGAAATTACCAGACTTATGATTGACTCCATTACTCTTAACGGTGCAGTGTTTGCTGCCCAAGGTGAACCGGAGAAGGAAACCCCCATTTTAGATGAGACTCCTGCTGAAGAAGTTGAAACTGCTGCTGAATAATAAAAGAAGTAGATACATAAGAGGAAATCATGGCTCATAAGAAAGGAACAGGTAGTACACGCAACGGTCGTGATTCTAACGCCCAACGCCTGGGTGTCAAACGTTATGGCGGTCAAGTTGTGCGTGCAGGAAACATTCTTGTGCGTCAGCGCGGTACCAAATTCCACCCTGGTAACAACGTCGGTATTGGTAGCGATGACACTCTGTTTGCCTTAATCGACGGTGTTGTAATGTTTGAGAGAAAGGGCAAAACCCGTAAACAAGTTAGTGTTTATTTACCTATAACTGCTGTTGAGGCAGCCCCTGCTGAAGCAGTGGCAAGTTAGAGTCTTAGGGTGGGTAATAGTAATAGTTCCCACCCTAATCGCTAGTTAGCGATCGCAGGTCAGATTTGCATAAATATTCTAAAAGTCGCTTTGCACATATCCCAACACCGTATGTAATGGAACACTACTGAGACACATTCGTAGTGGTAAAATTTACTTATTTTGTATCAATTGTTGGCAAGAAATGCCAGATATGAGTTCGGTAGTTCATCATAAATCTTTATCTGACGCAGTATTATCAGCAAAAATCAGAGGAAAAAACTTTGATGTTGACAACGAGAACTCACGTTAATTTACTCCTGCTAAACTTTTAACTAAAGGTAACTGAATATTAGCAACAAAGGCACGAGGAAAGGTTCAATGAATACTGTTGTGCTTAATTTAGAACCGATTGCTCATTTAACTGATGAGCAATTTTATCAATTGTGTATTGCTAATAGCGATTTAAGCCTAGAAATGAATGCAGCAGGAGAATTAATAATTGTGCCACCAGTAGGAGGAGAAAGCGGAAATCAAGAAGCAGATTTAATTACAGACTTAAATAATTGGAATCGTCAAGCTAAATCAGGGAAAGTTTTTAGTTCTTCAACTATCTTTATACTTCCAAACGGTGCAAAACGTTCCCCTGATGCGGCTTGGGTAAAGTTGGAACGGTGGAAAGCTTTAACGGCAGAACAGCGAAAAAAATTTCCTCCACTTATACCCGATTTTGCAATTGAACTGCGTTCCGAGACAGACCGACTTGCACCTATCCAAGCGAAAATGCAGGAATACATAGAAAATGGTTTGCGTTTGGGTTGGCTAATTAATCCTCAAGATAAGCAAGTGGAAATTTACCGATTTTTAAAAGCTGTAGAAGTTATTCAAATGCCAGCGATTCTTTCTGGAGAAGATATATTACCTGGATTTGAGTTGCAAGTATAGGTAGGCGGTATCAGAATGAATTCTGACTCCTGAATTCTGAATTCTGTTTGATAAAAATTCATGCAGGTCTAATTTGCTTTTTAGTAAAGTAACTAGCATGATACCCAAGGCTGAAAAAACTAATGCCATTGCTACGTCAACTTTGATGCGAGATTGAGATTGAATCCAGGCAATAACAAAAGTGCTGAGAGTTCCACAGATAAAAGCACCTAAGAAAAAGGCTACAGTCCGCGCCATCAGCACTATATTCCAGACTGTTATCGGGTAATCCCAGTCAATCTGCGATCGCTGTGGTACATACGCAACAGCTGGTAATAGTGATATAGTTACCCCAATCGGTTCTGATGGGAAGCAGCCAATGGCTAACGCCACGCTACGCTATCGGACGCAAGGGGGAAAGTCTGGTGTAAATCCGGCGCTGTCCCGCAACTGTGAACCAAAATAAGGTGAGTCAGGATGCCCGCCGGTTAGAATCAATTCGTTTACATAAATCTGCGAGGTACAGATTATGAAAAGAAAAAAACAGGCGTTAGTCAGTCTAACCCTAATGGGAGTTATCAGTTTTTATCTAGTAGTTGGTTTACCCAAACCCGCCTACGCGATGCACATTATGGAAGGTTTTTTACCAGTGCAGTGGGCGATTTTTTGGTGGATTGTGGCATTACCATTTTTTCTATTAGGGTTGCGTAGTCTGACTCGCATTACTCAAGCTAACCCAGAACTGAAACTACTGCTGGGTTTGGCTGGTGCTTTTACTTTTGTGTTGTCAGCGTTGAAAATCCCTTCCGTCACAGGTAGCTGTTCTCACCCAACAGGGACAGGGTTAGGTGCGGTGCTGTTTGGCCCCCTTACCATGACGGTTTTGGGTAGCTTAGTATTGTTGTTTCAAGCTTTGTTACTAGCGCATGGTGGCTTGACAACGCTGGGTGCAAATGCTTTTTCGATGGCGATCGCTGGGCCATTTGCAGCTTACTGGATATATAATCTGACAATACAGTTGGGTGGTAAACAAAAAATCGCCATATTTCTAGCAGCTGCGATCGCAGATTTACTCACTTACATTATCACTTCTATCCAACTTGCCCTAGCTTTTCCTGCACCTGTTGGTGGGTTTATTGCTTCCTTTACCAAGTTCGCCGGAATTTTTGCCATTACTCAAGTTCCCTTAGCAATTAGTGAAGGATTGCTAACTGTATTAGTGTGGAACTGGCTGCAATCTTATAATCCTCAAGAATTGGAATTGCTGAAATTAATCAAACGAGGAAGTGGCAATGAGTCAATCTAAAAAAGGGTTGAGTAACTGGCTATTGGTAGTAGCTGTATTAGCCTTAGCAGTTGCACCGTTAATATTTGTACGTGGTGGCGAATTTGCCGGTTCCGATGACAAAGCTGAAAAAGCAATTACTGAAATACAACCTGGATATAAACCCTGGTTTAAATCATTTTTTGAACCAGCTAGTGGTGAAATAGAAAGCTTATTATTTGCTTCGCAAGCAGCTTTGGGTGCTGGGGTAGTCGGTTATGTAATTGGGTTGTATAAAGGACGTTCTCAACGACAAAAACGTGAAGAATGAGCCTGCAACTAGATACTTTAGCTTATACCAATCGACTGCGAAGATTGCCACCAGAACATAAACTAATTTTTGCATTTACTACTCTTGCTATTTCCCTTGTTACCCATCCGTTAGTGCAAATTTTGATAGTGCTTTGGATGAGTATTTGGATAGTTATTTATGCAAGAATTCCGGCTGGTGTTTATTTTAAATTGTTAACATTTACCATAACTTTTTGTTTAACAAGTTTACCAGCACTAATGGTGAATGGAGTTGCGATTAATAATTTGCCAAGGGTGCAATTAGATTCGTGGTATGGACTAACTGTCGGACACTTCTATATTTATATCAGTTATAGTGGCAGTATCCAAGCATTGGGAATTTTAACCAGAGCATTAGCCTCTGTTTCTTGCCTATATTTTCTCATGCTAACTGTGCCTTTCACTGAAATATTACAAACTCTGCGTTACTTGCGATTTCCAGTGCTTTTAACCGATTTATTATTACTAATGTATCGGTTTATTTTCATTCTGCTGAACACAGCCAATGAATTGTGGACAGCACAAAATTCCCGTGGTGGCTACCGTACTTGGCGTAGTGGGATGAAAAGTTTAGCACTACTAATTGGACAACTATTACAGCGAACCTTACAAAAATATAGTCAGTTTTCTCTCGGACTGCAATCGCGGGGTTTTGTGAGTGAATTTCGAGTTTGGCATCCTCGTCGCTATCATCCCCAAGCACGATATATCATCGAAGCAATTTGCGGTTGTGTAGGATTAATAGGATTAGAGTTTTGGCGAAATGCAGGAATATTTACTCGAATTTGAACAGGTATATTACACCTACCCAGGCACACAGCAATCAGCTTTGAATGGTCTAACACTGAAGATTCCATCTGGTAAAAGGTGTGCATTAATTGGTCAGAATGGTTGTGGTAAAACAACTTTATTTTTATTAGCCAACGGTCTATATAAACCTGATTCTGGTATTGTCAGTTGGCGGGGTGAAGCGTTAAGTTATAATCGTAATTATCTCGGTAACTTACGGCAGAAAGTTGGACTAGTATTTCAAGACCCAGAACAACAATTAGTAGCTTCTACTGTTGAAGAAGATATATCTTACGGTTTGTGTAATTTGGGTTTGCCAGAACCTGAAATTAAAGACCGAGTAGAGCAAGCATTAGTTGAATTTGAACTGACTGCTTTAGCAGAAAGACCCGTGCATCATCTGAGTTTAGGACAAAAAAAGCGAGTTTCTATAGCTGATGTGATGGTGTTGCAACCGGAACTGTTGGTGTTGGATGAGCCAACTGCCTATTTAGATATTAAACATACTCGTAACTTGATAGCAACTTTGAAAAAAATTCATCGAGATGGAACTACTTTAGTAATGGCAACCCACGATTTGGATCTAGTTTATCGTTGGGCAGATTGGGTTTTTGTGATGCACGAAGGACGACTAGTACTAGAAGGTCAACCCCAGGATGTGTTTTTGCAACACGATCTGTTATCAGAGTTAGAGTTGGGAATACCATTAATATATGAAATTTTATATTATGGGTTATCATCTGAAGATGAATCAGTGAGACAACGAGTACAAAGCAAGATATTAGATAGAACTATTTTGTAATTTTTTCTAATGCACGCTTATCTCAAACAATTTACATTATTTCGGCTCTTGAAAACATCGTTATGACAAGGTAAAAGTGCTTTCAGCAACCACAAAAAACTTTGAAGTATGTATAGCTAGCTTGCTATACATCACAATGGCAAACTCTACGCACTGTTTACTTTATCATTGTTCCCACAGTCATACTGTTTACAATTGCTCATTCCTTACTTGCCCTAAAGGTAGGAATCATCCGTCTAGTTAAGTCTATGTCCCTGTAGAGGTAATATGAGTCTGATTTTTCCCAAACGCACCTTATCCCGTCGCCAATTACTGCAACTATCTGGACTTTCAGGGGTAGGCTTTCTTTTAAGTGGCTGTGGGACAAATTTGTTCTCAGATAATCTGCGGCAAATATCTGAGCCACTAAACCAAAGTCTGGAAGCACTCCTGTTAAGTCAGAAACCAGTTCCAGAATTTCCTGTTAGTGCTATAGAAGCAGACAAATTGCTGGTTAATACCTTTAACTTCACGCCGCAAATTGATCCGGCGCAGTTTCGCCTAAAGATTGATGGCGAGGTTAGTAACCCGATGCAATTGAGTATGGGGGATATTGAAAAACTTCCCTTGACTTCAATGGTAATTCGCCATGTCTGTGTTGAAGGGTGGGCTGCCATCGTTCAATGGGGGGGTGTGCGATTGCGAGATTTGGTGGCGCTGGTACAGCCTAAGTCAAACGTCCGTTATGTCTACTTCAAATCTGCTGATGGCTACTATGAAAGCTGGGATCTTGCTTCTGCTGTACATCCCCAAACTCTCATGGCTTATCAAAAGAATGGACAACCATTATCAGTTGATAATGGTGCGCCCATGCGCCTAGCATCCCCAATTAAACTGGGCTATAAGCAAAGTAAGTGGGTGACTCAAATTACATTCGTCAGCAGTTTGTTACCTCTTAAAGGCTATTGGGAAGATCAGGGCTATGAGTGGTTTGCAGGGTTATAGTCCAATACGCTCAAGACAAATCGACTCAATCCCAATAAGAAACCCCCTCTGCTTGCATCATAGTAAATTGATTACAAGGCAGAGGGGGTTCATTTTTTATTTTTGTATAGGCAGATTTTAAAGATAATGCTGGCAAAAAACCAGTTTCTCTGATGTTGTGTTTATTTTCACCTGCCTACTCAGTTCAGCCTATTTCCAATCGGGAATTTCGGCATCTTCTCCACCAATCCCGATTCCAGTGTTAAATATTTCGGCATCAGTGAGATTTAGATCGTTCATTGATGCTTTATACACATTAGAATCGTGAATCGTAGCGCGAGTAAAATTTACTCCGTTAAGATTGGTTTGCTTCAAATTAACATTGCTTACATAAGCTGATGTTAGGTTAGCACCTGCCAAGTTAGCACCTGTTAAGTCAGCACCTTCGAGGTTTGCTCCTACGAGGTTTGCTCCTTGGAGCTTCGAGCCTCTCAAGTCAGCACCAATTAAATGAGCGCCACTGAGGTTAGCTCCCGACAAATTACACTGGATACATTCCCCAGTTGAAAGCAGCTTTTGTAAATCCTGCGGATTTTCGGCTCTAACCGAGCTAGCGAAAAATAGGGGAGTTGCTAAGGCCATGGCCGCTAATAGCTGGAGTTTCATATATTTTCCCCCTTAATAATCAAGTTGCGTCCGTTCTGTCCCTCACAACTCTATTATCTCACTAAACTTCGTGAGGTCAATGTATGCTATCCGTTAACAAGTTGGTTATGATATTAACCTGCTATGATAACGAGATAAAAAATTCCATATATCCTGTTTCTGGTCGATTTTTACCCAATAAACCCTAAAAAGCTGCCGTTGTTAAATCTCTGTTAAATCTTTTTAAAGGCTTGCACTACTTGGCATAATTTGAAATTTTGATAAGTATTTATACTTGATCAATTGATTTGATCGCAAATTAGGTTAAGTCTATTAGAAATTCTTGCATATACCGATTGACCAACTCAGGCTGTTCTTGCTGCACCCAATGGCCACAATTAGGAATGTACTTGATTTGAAAGTTCTGGACATAAGCTGCGGTGTCGTAGGTTAGTTCCTTACCGAGTGCGGTGTCATTTTCTCCCCAAATCATCAGTGTAGGTACTTCCAGAATGCCCCAACTTGGATTTAGCATTCTCTGCTGAAACATATTGCGGTAATAGTTCAACATTGCTGTGAGGGCACCGCGTTTTGCAGCAGCATCTTTATAAGCGTCAATATCCACTTTGGTGAAAGCAGTTTTGTTAAATGCTGTACCTTTAAAAACCGTTTCAATTGCTTGGTAGTCTGAAGATTGTAAAAGTAATTCTGGTAGCCACGGTATTTGAAAGAGGAATATATAGTAACTACGCTGTAACTGTTGGGGAGTGCGTAAACCTTCGGCAAATTTGGCAGGATGGGGCAGGTTAAGAATAATTAATTGCTCTACCATTTCAGGGTGAGCATAAGCAAAATTCCAAGCGATCGCACCTCCCCAATCATGCCCAACTAATACACATTTTTGGTATCCTAATCCTTTAATTACTCCTTCAACATCTTTGATAAATTCATCCATGACATAAGCTGATTGCTCTGTTGGCTTATCACTATCGTTGTAGCCACGCAAGTCAATGGCGACAACTTTAAAATTTTGGGCAAATTCTGGTATTTGATGCCGCCAAGAATACCAAAACTCAGGAAACCCATGCAACATCAACATTAAAGGGCCTTCACCTTGGGTAACGTAATGTAGTTTTACCCCATTGGTAGTTATATATTCGTGTTTCCAACTCGGTTCGATTACAGACATATATTGTGTTTTTTGTTAGTGCTATAGCGGTTCTCGAATGGATACAATACAGTTTGACCTCTCTCCTAAGAGGAGAGAGGCTTTGAATCTTACTGCCCAACGCTACAAGGGTTGGGGCTGTTCTTGTTAGGTCTGTATTGCACTCAACTGAGAACCACTATATTCATCATGTGTAATATTTTTGATTAAAACATCTATTAAAAGATAGTTTTAAAATAGCAATTCACCTTTGGATAGATATTGATAGTAAGTTAGCAAAGTTTCATCAAATTACTAGAATATAGTAACTTAGATAAAAAATGCCCTTCGGGAAATTTATTTAGCAGTTTCTTCAGTCAAGTCAAGAGCAATAATATGATTATTTGAGACACAAATAAAATGAGTACAATAGAAACGCGCGGTATCTGGCTGACTACTACTGATAGTAAAGTTCTCAGATCAAAGGAACGCATTGCCGAGGCGATGAATTTTCTTGCTGAGACGGGATTTAATGTGGTGTTTCCCGTTGTTTGGAACAAGGCAGTAACTTTGTATCCTAGTCAAATAATGCAGCAGACTTTTGGTGTTGAAATTGACCCTCTGTGTGTAGGTCGTGACCCTTTAGAAGAAGTGGTGATTGAGGCGCGGCGAGTTGGGTTGAAAGTCATTCCTTGGTTTGAATACGGTTTTGCCAGTTCTTACAATTTGAATGGCGGTGTGCTTTTACAGAAAAAACCGGAATGGGCTGCGCGTGATTTTAATGGCAACTTGCTGAAGAAAAATAGTTTTGAGTGGTTGAATGCCCTCGACCCTCAAGTGCAGGAATTCTTGTTGAATTTGGTGCTGGAAGTTGCGAAGAATTATGATGTGGATGGTATTCAAGGTGACGATCGCTTCCCTGCATTCCCTTCTGAAGGCGGCTATGATGAGGGAACTGTCAGCCGTTATCGCCAGGAATTCGATCGCAATCCACCACAGAACCCCAAGGATAGACAATGGTTACAGTGGCGTGCAGATATTCTCACTGACTTTTTGGCGCGTCTCTACGGGGAGGTGAAAGCGGTGAATTCTAATTTATTAGTAGCGATCGCACCTAATATCCATGATTGGGCATTCCAGGAATATCTGCAAGACTCACCCGCATGGTTGAAGCGGGGAATAGTTGATATGATTCAGCCACAGATTTATCGGCGTGACTTTGGGAGTTATTCTGCGATCGCTGATAAGCTAGTAAACCAGCAGTTCACAGATGCCACACTGCCCAAGTTAGCACCGGGAATATTGATGAAGCTTGGCTCTTACTGTATTAGTCCAGAATATCTGGTGCAGGCAATTGAATACAATCGCCAACTTGGTATTCAAGGAGAGGTATTCTTTTTTTACGAAGGTTTGCGCGAAAATAACAATACCCTAGCTAAAGTTTTACGAAATGGCCCCTATGCTAAGTCTGCATCATTTCCCACTCTGTCAGATTTGAGTGCGGGTGGTGTGATTAACAAGAGTACATCTTCAATTTGGCAAAGGTTGTTAAAAAAGATTTTTTAAGGAAAAATGCGCGTGGAATCTCAATTATCGGTGGAACAGGTAATAAAAACTCTCAAGCAAGATTTACCGACACTTTTTGAAAAAGATATTTCTTATGATATTTATACACAGGATATCTACTTTAAAGACCCGATAAATACATTCAAATATAAATTTAACTATCGGATTGTATTTTGGACTTTGCGATTTCACGCTCGGCTATTTTTTACCCAAATTTACTTTGATGTACATGAGGTTTATCAGTCAGATGAAGATACAATATTAGCCAAGTGGACAGTGCGGGGAGTGTTGCGCGTTCCTTGGAAAGCAGGTTTGCTTTTTAATGGGTATTCAACGTATAAGCTCAACCAAGATAATTTGATATACGAACATATTGACACTTGGGATAGAAAACCAGGTGAGATTTTACGGCAGTTCTGGCAAAGTGGAGGAGAGAGCTAATTAGATACATGGCGAGTTATAAATTTATCCAGAACAAGCAGAGAAACGCAGAAATAAGAAATTAATGCATGTCATCAGTCGGAAAAAGCTACGACAATTCTGCCAAAAACACGCTGATTGCTGTGAAGCACTTGATGACTGGTACATAACCGCTAGTAAAGCAGACTGGGGTAATTTGCTAGAAGTTCAAACTATTTATCCTCAAGCCGAAGCAGTAAGCAAGTTTATAGTTTTCAACATTAAAGGTAATAAATACCGCTTAATTGCTAGTATTAACTATGAAAAGCAGGTCATCTATATAAAATATGTCTTAACTCATGCCGAATATGACAAAGACTCCTGGAAAAATGACCCTTACTTTTAATTCAGAAATTTACAGCCACTTACTGTCTCAACATCAACCTCGGATTATAAAGACAGAAGAGGAAAACGAGAAGTTTTTAGAAACTGTTGAAGAACTGCTTTCTCGTTCCACTCTGACTCCTGAAGAAGATGCTTTGTTGGAATTATTAGTAAAACTGATTGAGGATTTTGAAGATAAGCACTATCAGCTTAATTCCTCAACACCTCGCTCAAGACTCTTGCATTTGATGGAAGCTAGAGGTTTGGAACAAGCTGATTTGGTAGAAATTCTTGGTTCGAGCGAGATTGTTACTAAAATCATGAATAGGGAACTAGAAATCACGAAAGAACAAGCTGAGGCTTTGGGTAAGTTTTTTCACGTTGAGCCAAGCTTGTTTATTTTAGAATAAGCGATCGCTTTTTTTAAGTGAAACCTAGTTCAGAGACAATAGGCGATTATTCATTTAGCTCAATTTAATGGCTATGAAAGCTTTTGGCTATTATATTGATAAATTATAATTTCCTTTGTATTATTTTTAACTAAAATATTGTATATACTTATAACAAGTATAAAAAACTAAAGAGCCATTTAAGATGCCAAAAGATAGCCCAAAAGTTAGCCTAGATGCACTTATACCTAGAGAAGCATTTGAGGTTCAAGGACAGCAATCTCAAATGATACTCAATAATATTCCTATGATACAAATTCGTAATTTAGAGCAAAAAGATTTTTTCTATCCATTTTTACGAAAACCTGATTTTCAACGAGAAACTAATGAGTGGGATGCTCAGAAAATATGTGATTTTATTGAAAGTTTTTTAAATGGTGATTTAATACCAGCCGTTATTCTTTGGAGAAGTGATAGTGGTTATTTTTTCGTAATTGATGGTTCACATAGGCTAAGTGCTTTAATAGCCTGGATAAATGATGATTATGGCGATAAAAATATTTCCAATAAATTTTATGATGGATACATCACAGAAGAGCAAAAAAATGCTGCTCAGGAAGTTAGAAAATTAATTAAGGATAAGATAGGCTCCTACCAAGATTATGAATTATCAACACAGCACCTAGATAAAATAGATCAAAAAACACTTGAGAGAGCAAGAAATTTGGGCAGTTTGGGTATCCAACTTCAGTGGGTTGGCGGTAATGCATCTAAAGCAGCAGATTCATTTTTCAACATTAATCAAAAAGCAGCGCCTATAAGTCCAACTGAAATGCGTTTATTAAAGGCTAGGAATAAACCTAATGGTGTTGCTGCTCGTGCAATTATGAGAAGTGGTAATGGCCATAAATATTGGTCAGAGTTCTCACAGGATAAACAAGATAAAATTGAAAAACTCGCTCAAGAAATACATCAACTTCTTTTTGAGCCTAAGCTTAAAAATCCTATAAAAACTACAGATGTTCCAATGGTAGGAAATCTATCAACTTCACAGAAGAATGAATTTATCTTAGAATTTGTTAATATAGTTAACAATATAGAAGCAGAAAATGAACTGGATTTGAATGATGATCCAACAGGGGAAAATACTGTAAAATTCTTAACGAATTGTCAAAAATTAGCCCAGAGAGTAAATACTAATGATCCTTCATCTCTTGGGCTTCACCCATTGATATATTTCTATACTCACGATAGTCGATATAGAGTAGGTTCATTTTATGGTGTTGTTAGCTTGGTATTATATTTAGGAAAAAATAAATCTTATGATAAATTTATAAAATGCAGGAAAGATTTTGAATTTGTGATTTGGCAACATGATGATATAGTTCCACAAATTGTAAGTAAAAGTAGTGCAGTCAAGGCACGAGAAAAAGTTAAAGATTTTTATTTGACAATAGTTGAAAAATTAACACAAGGTGTAGATAAAAAGAATGTTATGAAGGAGATAGTATCTGAGAAAAATTTTGGTTCATTAAAAATGAAACCTAGAGTTAACACAAGTGAAACTCAAAGTAAAACTTTTTCACGAGAAACCAAAGCAGCAGCTTTTATCAGAGATGCTTTACCTAAAGTTCAAAGATGTAAAATCTGTGGTGGCTATCTTCACAGTCACTCTATATCTATAGATCACAAAACAAGAAAAGAAGATGGTGGCTTAGGTAATTTAGATAATGCACAGTTAACTCACCTATACTGCAATACAACATTCAAAAATTAAAGATTCTCAAACTAGGCATAAAGTTTAGAGATAGGATGCTTTAGTTTTATGTAATACACGTTACTTGGAAAAGACTAAGATTTAACCGCCGGATACTGCTTCAAAACCTGCTTTAAATATTGCCCAGTATAAGACCTGGGATTTTTTGCAACTTCCTCTGGTGTCCCTACAGCAATCAATTCTCCCCCTTTATCACCACCTTCTGGCCCCAAATCTATCACCCAGTCAGAACAACGAATTACATCTAAATTATGTTCAATTACTAATATTGAATTACCTTTATCTACCAATCTTTGCAACACATCTAACAATTTGTGGACATCGTAAAAAGATAACCCTGTTGTCGGTTCATCTATTAAATACAGTGTCTTCCCTGTGGCGCGTCGAGATAGTTCTGTTGCTAATTTTACCCGTTGCGCTTCACCACCTGATAAGGTAGTCGCAGGTTGTCCTAGTTGGACATAACCCAACCCGACATCAAATAAAGTTTGCAAACGCGCGATCGCTTTGGGGATATTCTGAAAGAAGTCCAAACTCTCCTCAACTGTCATTCTCAGGACATCAGAGATTGACTTATCTTTGTACTTCACCTGCAAAGTCTCGCGGTTGTATCTTGCACCTTTACAAATTTCGCATTGCACGTAAACATCTGGGAGAAAGTTCATTTCAATCACATTCACACCCTGTCCGCTACAAGCTTCGCAACGTCCACCTTTAACGTTGAAGGAAAATTGTCCGGGTTTGTAACCCCTAGCTTTGGCTTCGACTGTTTGGGAAAATACATCTCGAATGGCATCGAAAATTCCTGTGTAAGTTGCAGGGTTAGAACGTGGTGTGCGTCCAATGGGCGATTGATCGATCACGATCGCTTTATCAATGGCGTTTAATCCCTGAATTTTATCCAAATGCCTGGGTAAGGGAACTTTTTTCGTTAAATGGTGTTGCAGAGATGGATATAGTAATTCATTAATCAGCGTAGATTTCCCAGAACCAGACACACCTGTGATGGCGACGAGTTTACCTAATGGAATATCTACATCTATATTTTGTAAATTGTTGCGATGGGCATTTTTAATTCCCAAACTGCGCCCGTTTCCTTCGCGGCGTTCTGCTGGTGTGGTAATTACTCGTCTTCCTGATAAATATGCACCCGTCAAGGAATCTTCCGCCGCTAACAACGCCTGAAAATCACCTTGGGCGATAATATTTCCGCCGTGGATTCCTGCACCAGGGCCAATGTCAACTATATAATTGGCTGCGCGAATTGTTTCTTCATCGTGTTCAACGACAATTAATGTATTACCCAAATCTCGCAATTTAGTTAAGGTTTTTAGCAATCTGCCATTATCTCGTTGATGCAAACCAATACTCGGTTCATCTAAAACATAGAGAACTCCTGTTAAACCTGAACCAATTTGCGTTGCTAGACGAATTCGTTGGGCTTCGCCACCAGAAAGGGTCATGGCGGGACGATCAAGGGTGAGGTAATCTAAACCTACATCCAATAAAAATTGCAATCTAGCTTTGATTTCTCTCAGGACTAAATCAGCAATTTGTAACTGGCGATCGCTCAACTTAAATTGCTCAATTCTCTGCCGACAATCCCCAATTGATACGGTAGTTAAATCTAAAATTCCATATTGTCCCAACTTCACCGCTAAAGCTTCCGGTTTTAACCGTTTTCCCAGACAAACTTCACACGGTTGATCAATTAAATACTGCTCTAATTTTTGCTTAACTAATTCTGAACCACCCTCATATTGCCGTTGCAAAATTGGAATAGCACCTTTAAAACTCTGCTTTCTCTGTGCTTCTGCGGCTCGTTCATCTTTCTCGCCATACAAAATAATTTGCTGCTGTTCTTCTGTCAGCTTGCCCCAATTTGTCTGTAACTCAAACCCATAAATCTGTCCGACGCTATAGAGTAATTCCAAATAATAAGAATTATCTTTTTCTGACCAAGGCGCGATCGCAGCATAAACTGGCGCTTCCCAGTCGGGTACGATCAAATCAGGCGCAAATCTTCTTAAAGTCCCGATTCCATGACAGTGCGGACAAGCACCATAAGGCGAGTTAAACGAGAACAATCGCGGCGATAACTCCTCCATTACCGCGCCATGTTCTGGACAGGCAAAATTTTCTGAAAATACTAATTCTTCTTCTTTTTCTTGTCCGTCGTCATCAAGCAGACTCACAAGAATAGCTGCAATCCCACCCGATTGTTTAAGACACGTAGACAGAGAATCAACCAAACGCTCCTGAATATCAGGCTTTTTCACCAAGCGGTCAATTACCACTTCGATGGTGTGGGTAAAATTTTTATCCAATTCAATGGAATCTGACAGTTCGCGGATCTCGCCATTAATCCGCACGCGGACAAAACCTTGGGATGCCAGACTTGACAAAAGCTTACGATGTGTGCCCTTTTTACCCCGGACAACGGGTGCAAGGATTTGAAAGCGGGTGCGATCTGGTAATTCCATGATGCGATCGCACATCTCATCGATTGTCTGGGGGGCAATACAGCGATCGCATATCGGACAATGAGGTTCACCAGCGCGACCAAATAACAGCCGCAAATAGTCGTAAATCTCTGTCACCGTCCCCACAGTGGAACGGGGGTTATGAGACGTTGACTTTTGGTCAATGGAAATCGCTGGACTTAAACCTTCAATGGCTTCCACATCCGGCTTATCCAGTTGTCCGAGAAATTGCCGTGCGTAGGCGCTGAGGGATTCCACATAGCGACGTTGCCCTTCAGCGAAAATGGTATCAAAGGCTAGGGAAGACTTACCAGAGCCAGAAACGCCAGTGAAGACGATTAGGCGATCGCGTGGCAATTCCAAGTCAATATTCTTCAGATTATGCTGCCTAGCACCCCGAATCCGAATGGTATTCTGGCTGTTGTGGCTGGGGTTGGGGAGGTGTCCATTCAAGGATGCTGCTAGCTGTTGGTCTGACATATTGGGCGGCGAAGAAGGAGTTTCTGATGAAACAGTCCTTAATAATACTATCTTTAATTGGTTTATAGTAGAACAATCGTACTGTTTTAATTAGTTCTTCTTCCAGATTCATGCCGCAGACATCCTTAAGAGTCTGCTAATGTTAGAAGCATCCCGATTAAAATAATTGATAATTCGTAATTGAACTAGTACCGCAAGGCGTAATTCGTAATTCGTAATTACTTGTTCGCAAGGGTTTCAGGCATTTCAAATGGGTAGCTTATTTCCGCCGTGCTGTACTAGCTGGCGGTTTAGACCCCAACAGTCAAAAACCACCAAGAAAGACAAATACGCGCGAGTGTTTCCCCAATAATCACCTTAGGGAGTCCGCGAACGTAATTACGAATTACGAATTACGAATTACGAATTAGTTAAATATCCTTCTGAGGGCGAAGCTATGGTATTGCAAATCCAACCGCCGACCCAGCCAGAGGTCATCTACCCAGATAGTGACGGGCAACCAGTGGCAAATAATACTATACAGTTTGGCTGGATTGTAGAAATTAAGCAGAATATCGAGTGGCTCTTTGCCGACAATCCAAATGTTTTTGTCGCCGGGGATTTATTTTGGTATCCGGTAGAGGGACGCAACAAAATTGTTAACGCCCCAGATGTGATGGTGGTATTAGGTAGACCAAAAGGCGATCGCTTCTGCTACCAACAATGGAAGGAGGAGGGAATTGCACCACAAGTTGTGTTTGAAATTCTTTCTCCCAGCAACAGACAAACTGAAATGGACAAGAAATTACTTTTCTATGACCGCTATGGCGTGGAAGAGTACTACATTTACGATCTCGATCAGAATACTTTGTTCGGTTGGTTGCGTGATGAAGACGGTTTAGATGTCATCCCCCAAATGGAAGATTGGGTGAGTCCTCGGTTAAAAATTCGCTTTGTTTCATCATCAGAAGGTTTACAGCTTTATCGCCCTGATGGAGAACGGTTTTTAACTTATACAGAAATATCTCGCAACGCCGAGCAAGAACGACAACGGGCTGAACTTGCGGAACAAGCCAGAAGAGATGCTGTACCCCGATTATTGCAAATGAATTTGAGCATAGAACAGATTGCCCAAGCTTTGGCATTGTCAGTGGAAGAAGTGCGAAACCTTGCTCAGGAGTAACACCGTGTGCATTTTTTTAATCGGGTCATTAGAAATTGAATTTGTACTTGAGATATTCTGATTATGCTAGCCGATGCAGCCACCCATGATGTCAAGAACTCGGAACTTCGACCTTTTTACTCGACCGTTCGTGTTCAGAACTCGGAACTTCGACCTTTTTACTCGACCGTTCGTGTTCAGAACTCGGAACTTCGACCTTTTTACTCGACCGTTCGTGTTCAGAACTCGGAACTTCGACCTTTTTACTCGACTGTTCGTGTTTAGAACTCGGAACTTCGACCTTTTTACTCGACCGTTCGTGTTCAGAACTCGGAACGCCAAGTTTATAACTGCGATCGCATTTTTTTTTGACCGAGCGATGTCTACGACGGGCTATTCGGCGTCGCCCCGCCTCTATATTTAAACTCAGCGAGGTAGTTGAAGTACAATTACTTAGAACCGTGCTGCGCCATCTCCTCAGTTTTATTCGTGTCTAAAGTTATATCTCTCTGGAAAAACTCATCAAAAAGTTTAAAGAAATATTCAAATCCTGATTTTTCATCATGGCAGGAGAGCATAATTAGCTTTGCCCAAGAGCTAACAGTCGTTACCCCAAACTTTTTTTGCAGCCAAGACTTTTGTATAGCCCGCCCATCCGCCAAAACGGGATGCTCCCACCTAATTAATCTTAATCACCGGTTTTTTCTTGGCAACTTAAATCAAAACGTTGACATTCTCTAGCTTCCAGCAATTGCCTAACCGCACTACCAGGCTGACAACTCATCAAAGTTGTCCCCATCGCGCCCAGTGTAATAACAGTGGATAGTCCCAGCACTGTAGCTCGTTTTCTAGGTTTGATTTTACTGATTAAATTATCTATCCCAGTGGCAGTACCAACAACCTCAATTGACCCAAGTGCTTTTAAAGCAATAGCCGCATTAGCATAGCGACGTTTTCGGTTACGTTCCACCATTTTCATTAACCACGACCGAAAATGCGGACTGATTTGAGGAACTAATTTATGGAAATTGAAGCGGTAGTTATCATCAATTAATTTGCCAATCTCAACAGAACGGGTATTAGTAAGTAAGCAAATTAGTGTTACTCCCAAACTATATAAATCTGATGCTTCCGTCAGGGAATGACCAAACTGTTCTTCTGGTGGCATAAAACCTGGGGTTCCGGCTACAAAGCTGCTCAGAGCTATTTTCTCACCCTGTATTTTAGCTAATCCAAAATCAACTAAATAAGCATTTAGTTGCTCATCAACCAAAATATTTTCTGGTTTTATATCCCGATGAATAATTGGCGGAACTTGCTTTTGTAGATAAACCAAAAGCTCTAAAATTGACAGAGCAATTTGCTTAATTTCTTTTGGATGAAAGCTATTTGTTAAGCCTAAAGATGGGGCATTTTTATGTTCCTGCACCAGATAAAAAGCCCCTGGTATTTCAAAAGAATCTATATAGCGAGGGATGCGAGAATGATTGAGTTGCTGCAAAATTTCGATTTCGCGCTCATAAGCTTTCACACCTGACAAATCAGCATCCGCACGAGCAAAACAAAACTCTTTAATCACCACCTGTTGCTTAGAGTTGAGGACATTAGCTAAGTAAGTAATTCGTCCCCCTTCTCGGTTACGTCCTAGTTCGCTGATAACTTGATAGCCTTGTTGAGAAAAATCTGGATGGTGATTTGAGGGAATTACCTCTTTATGTCCATTACGCACATGAAGCTCCATTACACACCATACGAGTTTAATTCTGTCAAGATGCAATTTAAAAATTAAGATCCACTTACCGAATTTTAGATTTTAAATTTTGGATAATGGAATTGAAAGATTCAAAATTTAAAATTCTTGATTCAGCACTGGAATGAGCAAATAACGTCCACCGATGTGGCTCCTCAAGTGGAGCAAGTGCTATGCTAACCATCAATCTAAAATCTAAAATCGAGTCACCCAGATTGTTAGCCCCAGTTTTACCCTACCTGCGCCAAGGCACATCGGCAGAAAGGCGAAATTGTTAACTTTGCGTTAGCCAATCGATAATCTGGGCATTGACAACATCTGGAACCTCATCGTGGGGACAATGACCGGCATTGGGAATGGGAATAATTTTGATGTCTTTGCCATTCTCACGCGCCTCTTCGTAAATCTTGGCCCCGGTAATTGGTGTCCAGGGATCGTCAGCACCCCAAATTACTAATAAGGGACGTTCGACTTTGGGCAAAAGTTCCTCTGGACTGGGGCCAGGAGGGGCTGTGAGAATGGATGCGAAGACTTGTTGCGCTCCTGGATCACAAGAGGGAGTATAAAGTAAATCGACTAATTCATCGGTGACGGCTTGGCGATCGCGGTAAACTTGGTAGAGGGTACGGCGAATTTGGGCTTTTTGGCGGATGCGGTTATAGACAAATTTACCTGTAATTGGCGATCGCACAAACCGATTAAAAGCTGCCATCACCATTCGTAGCGGCGGGTTCAATTCGTGGGGACGATGACTCAACCCACCCGCAGAGTTAATCAAAATACCGCCAGCAGCAATTTCTGGATGTTCTACCAGTACAATCAAGCTCAAAAGTGCGCCGATGGAGTTGCCAATAAATACAGCAGGCTCGTGTATATGTGCTGTGCAGAAATCTTTCAGCAGTTCCACCCAAACTTCTACACTGTAATCAATAACCGCTTTATCGGAACCACCAAAGCCTAAAAGGTCTATGGCAAATACCCGGTAGCCAGCATCAGCTAAAACTGGGATATTTTTACGCCAGTGTCCAATGGAAGCACCGAAGCCATGAACCAGTACCAGAGGTCGTCCAGTACCCATGATAGTGTACTGGATTTTGTAGCCCTGCCAAGTCCAAATGAATTTTTCAAAAGCGTCTTGAGTTGCAAGCTGCTGTGTACTTACAGTCATTATGAAGATTAATAAAGTGTTTCTTCAGGGTAACTGAAAGTGTTTGCAAAGGAGAATATTCGCTAAGGGATGTCTAACGACAAGCCCTGATTCTTAAGTTGTAGAGATGGGATTAATTGCGTCTCTAGCTTGCTCAACAGTAAAATTAATTTCCTGACCATAAGAAATCTCTAGCGTATGACCATCTGGGTCTTGAAGATAAGCCCAGTAACCAACTGGAGGGCCCCAGTCATTTGGCCCAGCTAGCAGTATTCCCTCTGAGCGTGCCTCATTGCACAGGCGAGTAACTTCCTCACGATTCTGATAAGCTACTCCAAGATGAGATTGTGCTAAAAGTGCGCCTTCTACTTGAGGTTGTTTAATTAAGACAATCACAAAAGGTCTAGTTAGGTCACTAATCCAAGCAACATCTGATTGAGTCGTTTGATCAATCCGACGATGTACGACTGTCATCTGAGCATACTTTGCATAAAATAAGATACTTGCATCGACATTAGTAACAGCAAGTGCAATATGAGTAAAACCAAAATCAGACATTATAAAGAACTCCGTGTGTAGACTTGACCTTTATAGGCAGGGGAGCAGGGAGCGGGGAGCAGGGGGAGAAGAGAAGCCGTTCTTGAGAGAAGAATTACTGAACCTTTCTTTCCTCCCCTGCCTCCCCTGCTCCCTGCCCCATTTCCTCCTCATTGGCCTCAGTGCTTACTAAGAAAGCTGACACGATTGATAATGAAGGTAGGCGTTATCTTCACAAAATTTATGTTTTTAACTTGGTTTGACAGCAACTCTTGGTTACTGGAAATCGGCGGAAAACGAATACTAATTGACCCTTGGCTGGTTGGTTCGTTAATTTTCAGTAATTTGGATTGGTTATTCAAAGGTTCGCGATCGCAAAATCGCCCCATACCAGATAATATTGATTTGATCCTGCTGTCTCAGGGTTTAGAAGACCATGCTCACCCACCAACGCTAAAACTACTCGACCACAGCATCAAGGTTGTAGCTTCTCCCAATGCTGCCAAGGTAGTGCAGCAGTTAGGTTACACCCAAGTAACAGTATTGGCTCATGGTGAAACTTTCACTTTAAATAATCAAGTAGAAATCAAGGCTTTTCCCGGCTCCCCCATTGGCCCAACTTTGGTAGAAAATAGTTATCTCGTCAAAGAATTGGAGAGTGGTCTAACTGTATACTACGAGCCTCACGGGTATCATTCTCCACAACTTCAGCAGGCTGCACCTATCGATGTTGTGATTACACCGTTTATTGACATGACGCTACCTTTGCTTGGGTCGATTATTAAAGGAAAAAATAGTGCGGTAGAAGTAGTAAAATCATTACAACCTCAAGTAATATTACCTACGGCGGCTGGTGGAGATGTGACCTTTGAGGGAGTGCTGATGAAACTTATTCAGACTAAAGGAAGTGCTGAAGAATTTCGTTTATTACTTGAGAAGAACAATCTTTCGACGCGGGTACTTGAGCCGAAACCAGGCGATCGCTTTGAACTACCATTAGAAAAACGAGCATTAGCAATCTAAGCACCCAGCCCTGGCGATTATAAATCTAGGTTTTCAACCCACACAAGCGGGTAAAGTCTGGTGTAGCCGCGACTTTTAATCTCCAGGGCTTTATGAATTATCTTGCATATATACTTCTCTAACAAGAACAGCATTTTTGCTGTGATTATGGCTAAATTTTACCTTGTTGTCGGATTAGCTGCTTGAGATTGTCTTTCCTTATGGACTTGCCAATTATTTACCACCCAGATTACGTTGCTCCCCTACCTGAAGGACATCGTTTCCCGATGTCTAAGTTCCGACAACTCTACGAATTGCTGTTAACTGATGGTGTAGCGAATCAAGAACAATTTCACACCCCTGAACGTCCACCGCCAGAGTTGATAGAGTTAGTCCACACCCCAAGCTACGTTCAAGCTTATTGCGAAGGAACTCTAGACCCCAAAGCACAGCGTCGCATTGGTTTGCCTTGGAGTCCAGCATTAGCGAATCGTACCTGTGTAGCGGTAGGTGGTACAATACTGACTGCAAAACTGGCATTAAGTCAAGGTTTAGCTTGTAATACGGCTGGTGGAACTCATCATGCCTTTCCTAGTTATGGGTCTGGTTTTTGTATTTTCAACGATTTAGCGATCGCCTGTCGCGTTTTACAAAAATTCGGACTCGTCCAAAAAATCCTAATTGTCGATTTAGATGTCCATCAAGGAGACGGCACCGCTTTTATTTTTCAGGATGACGACAGCGTTTTTACTTTCTCCATGCACTGCGAAGTCAATTTCCCCGGTACAAAACAAAACAGCGATTTGGATGTTCCTTTACCGATGGGAATGGAGGATGACGCTTATTTACAAACCTTGGCGAATTACTTAGCAGATTTGTTGTCTAAAGTCAAGCCAGACTTAGTATTTTATGATGCTGGTGTTGACCCTCATATAGGCGATCGCTTGGGAAAATTAGCCTTAACCGATGCTGGCATTTTTCGCCGGGAAATGCAAGTTTTAACTACTTGCATGAGTAGCGGTTATCCAGTCGCCTGCGTCATTGGCGGTGGTTATGCTGATGACATGAAATCCTTAGTATGGCGGCATTCCCTGTTGCATCGGGCCGCTAGCGAAGTTTACCATCAGTACAAACTATAGTCATTTAACGGGTAATAGTAACCGAAATCGTAGAGTTTTTAAACGCAGAGGAACGCAAAGTAAACGCAAAGTATTACCAAATTTAATTTGTAGCAAATGGGACTAAAATAAACTTTGCGCTCCTCTGCGCTTACCTCTGCGCCCCTCTGCGTTTAAAGTTAAACCCTCAATTGTCCTTGAAAATTTTGTTGGCAAAGGCAGTACTGGATGAACAACGGCAAACTCAGAATCTACGAACTAGCAAAAGAATTAAATTTAGATAGCAAGAAGCTATTAGCAATTTGTGAAAAACTCAAAATTGTAGTTAAAAGCCATACCAGTACAATTTCAGAATCAGAAGTAGAACGCATTCGTTTAGCGATAAATAAACTAACAGCAAAATCCTCGAAAACTAAAACAAACTCTGAAGATTGGGGCTATACATTTATAGCTTCAGCAATTGATAGTTTCATCCGCCATCTTGAAGGTGAGGCTGCCTTGAAATCATATTCCGATTTTAGGGAGCGGCGCGATCGCGCCAATGAGTTAATGTATGAATGTGTCGGTAAAAAGCCTTGTCTATTTTACGTGCGTCGCAAGGGTGCAGGCAAAGAGGCAAGAGAGGAAATTTGGGATTTGACAATAGCGACAGACAGCGATGATTTCCTGTTACCCGCAAGACTTGACAAGCTCAGAAAAACATTAGGATTTAGAGCGGCTGTACAAAAAGATGGACGCGACGGGTTAAAAATACTGTCGGCTCAGTTGTTACAACCCTCACGGGGACACGCCGACAGCTACGCTATACCTTGTCGCTTGCGTTTACTGGCTAATCATCAGCATCATCTCGACATTCCGCCGGCGACATTGAAACGTATCGCCACCGCGCCAGTTTGTGGCGATCATGTACCTACAGAAGATCAGCTTAAAGCTTGGAAAGCATTTTTGCAAATTGAGGAAAAAATTGCTAAAGCACGTCAATTTTGTGTGCGTTACGTAAGTCATAACTATAACTTCAAAAGGCGGATTAGTTTTGAAATTGATGTAGCTTCAGCCACCCTTGACGGCTTTTATCAAAATTCCCTCGACGTAGACAATTTTTGGGAACGAGCAAGACGTACAAAAAACGAAGATTTGAAACTTTTTGAAACTGCTCCCGTGGGAAAAAATTGGATTAGCGGTCGTCAATTAGGAACTGTTGAAGAAGTTGATACAAACCGTTGTATTATCAGCCTCAGACTAGAACGCGACTTAGCTGAATTCATGGCAACAGAGCGCTATAAATTACCAGCTACCGGATTCTTATGTTTCGAGGCAGTTGGTGATATTCAGCAGATTCAACGCAAGAAAAAGGCGTTAGATGATTTGAATAATGGTTACACTCAAAATTCCTACCTGGGTAACTTTTTATTCGATGCTTCTCAAGCTAGAAAAATCAAAACAACTGTTGAACTTCAGCCACAAGATTTGTTATTATCTTCTGCTAATCCTGGTCAAAAAGCAGCAGTAGAAAAAGTACTTGCAGCCAACGATCTTGTTCTCATCCAAGGGCCGCCAGGTACTGGTAAAACTACCGTAATTGCTGAGATTTGCTATCAAATTGCCCTTCGGGGTGGACGAACTCTAATTGCTTCTCAAGCCAATTTAGCAGTAGATAACGCTCTGAGTCGATTAGTTCACAACCCAGTAATTCGGGCTGTACGCAAGGGTAGAGCCGAAAAAGTTGGAGAAGAAGGACAGCCATTTTTAGAAGACCAAGTAATTGGCAGATGGCTAGAAAATACAGCTTCTGACTGCGACAATAATCTGACACAACGGCTCGAAAATATTCAAATATTTAGTCAGTTACTGTCATCAGCACAAAGATTCATACCCTACTTCCAAGCAGAAGAAGAATTTAATCAGCAACAAAGTAAATTTAATAAAAATAAGTTAAAAGCAGAGACAAACTTTAAAAATCAAGAAAAATCTTATAACGAAACCTTAGAAAAAGAGAACGAGGTTAAATCCCTAATTACTGGTCTAGAAAACATACGAAATACTGCACCAAATATAAATTGGGAAGCTCCAGAAGTTACAGATTTTTTGCCCCTTCTAAAGCCATACATAGAAGGTAATAGTTTAGTAGAAGAATTTTTAGCAAATGTTCGTCAAACGATAAAATATACTGATGAACTTGGCTTTGTGCGTCCGGCGCTTGGTGCTTTTGGTTTAGCGGTTTGGTTGCGTGACACTGTAGCAGCAGAAATTTCTGGATTTAAAACTGCTTTGATTTATGCTCAAGAGGTAAGTAAAGCCATCTTAGAAGTTGCAGCATCAGTGGAGGTTGTCAAACAGAATTTTACCTCGTTAAATCAGTTACAACCAGATTATCAAAAACATCTTGCTAAACTGCAAAACCTACAGCAAACAATCCAGATTTGGGAAAACCGCCAACGGGAAATTGATTATATTATCTCAGCAGTTAAAGAGTGGAAATCTACAGCACCTTCTCATCTATATCAAACTTTAAAAGATTGTCAGCAATCAGGTTTGCCATTGACAGAGAATTTAGTGGATTTGCCTCTAGGTTTGCTGATGTTTGCTAATACTTTAAAATTACCAATAGTACCAAAAATTTACAAAATTAACCTACCAGAATGGGAGCTATTGACAAAAGCGATCGCTTATGAAATAGACGGGGATTTTACTGACAGACGGGGTAAACAGCATAATTTTAGCTATTTTTTACAAGAAAATTTTAGTCAAATTCCAATGGTGCTATCAAAGAGCGATCGCACCCAATGGCAAGAAACCTATCAACAGTTTAGTAATTATCAGCTACTCAACCCCAAACAGCGAAAATTACTAGTTGAAAATACCCAGGTTTTTTTAATTAGAATGCAACGGACTTATGGTGCATCATGGGAATGGAATAATATCGATTCTACTATCACAAAAATTTCACAAGAATTGCTAGATACTATCCTTGTAAATGCACGTCAATGCGTTTTAAAAGTCAAAACCGAAACTGAACAACAGCTTCAGTATTTACAACGACAATTAAATGAACTTCAGAAAAATGAAGTTACCCAACAGCAAATATCAATTACTCAAGCTGAGGTAGAAAAAGCGCAGCAGGATGCCAATTTACAACTTGGACAAGTTATTAATATCTTGCAAGAACTTAATCAACAAAATATTCCTGCTCAATTACGTATTCTAACTGAAAAATATCTGGCAACACAATCAAATATTTGGGAGCATCCACAAGAATTCTCTAATCAAGTTAATTATTGGGTAACTTCCATTAGTCAACTTGAAACCTTAATTTCATCCTTAGAACCTTTTGCAGTGTTAGAGATGATTAAAAATTCTCTACATGAGCATTTATCAAAGTTACAAGAAGAAACTGAAACTTCTCTCCAGCAGCTTCAGAAATTACAAATTAGCTTCCGCGAAATAGAAGATAAATTACAACCACAGCCATCAGATAATTTAATAGAAGAAAGAAACTGGTGGTTGACAGAATGGCAAAGAATACCGGATAAGTTTAAGCCAGAAAATTTTGCTACTGACTTATTTAATATAGAGTTATTGCGCGGTATCAATATTCAGTTTGAATATTGGCGAAAGGAACTCGAAAAAGAAGAAAATTATCTCAACAAATATCAGACTTTCGTACAAGATTGGATTGGAAAATTAAGACAGCCAAATGAGCGCGACCGCGACGACTTAAGACGCATCTATTTAGATAATGCTAACGTCGTTGGTATCACCTGTGTTCAAGCTGCAAGTAGAGGTTTTTCGGAAGAATTCAAATCTTTTGATGTTGTCATCATTGATGAGGTTAGCAAGTGTACTCCACCAGAATTACTAATCCCGGCTTTGAAAGGTAAAAAGTTAGTCATGGTAGGCGATCATCGGCAATTACCACCCATGCTTGATACTAGCACTTTAGAAGAGGTTGCTCAAACAATTGGCAATACACGAGACGAACTAAAATTCTTAGAAGAATCACTATTTAAAAGTCAGTTTGAATCTGCTGATGAAAGCATCAAACAAATGCTAACTACACAATATCGAATGCACCCATTTATTATGGGAGCAATCAATCAGTTTTATGACGGTAAACT
The DNA here is from genome assembly GCF_017115105.1 of Nostoc sp. NMS2. Taxonomy (GTDB): domain Bacteria; phylum Cyanobacteriota; class Cyanobacteriia; order Cyanobacteriales; family Nostocaceae; genus Nostoc. The sequence goes on along the minus strand of NZ_JABXKH010000122.1, from coordinate 16,734 downwards.
AGAATCTGGGATTTTAGAGCCGGACACAAAACGCGCCCATCATTTAGCAAGCGAAATCATCCAAGAATCCCAGCATCTTATTTGGGTAAAAACGCCTATCGAGAATCAGTTTTTAGAGCAAAGAAATGGCACTTCTTACTTTAATACACCAGAAATTGATGCGATTGAATGTCTGTGTCAACAGTTTGAGACTACTTGGGCTGCTAAAGTTGCTAATGGTGAACCAAAAAAAGAAATTGCCGTAATTACGTTTTATGGCGCTCAGTTAAGAAAAATTGATGAACGCCTACAATCTGAACTTTTCCCATCGCTAGAAATTCGTACTGGTACTGTAGATAGATTTCAAGGTATGGAAAGACCTGTTGTAATTGTAAGTATGGTTCGTAACAATAGCAAAGGAGATGTAGGATTTGCTAAGAAGCCAGAACGGGTAAATGTTGCATTCTCTCGCGCCCAAGAATTGCTGATAATTGTAGGTTGTCATAATTTATTTACCCATCAAGCAGGTAAAGTCGGAAGTATGTATTCTGAAGTGTCAAATATCGTCAGTATACATGAAGGTTTCGTTGATGTTTCTCGCCTCTTCAGTTAAACCTATTGATAAGAGGCAGGGGGCAGGGAAAAAGGTTCAACTAAGAATTATTAAAATACCAGACATTTCTGGAAAAGAGATTATGGGATGTGTAGTAAAAAAGCAAATATCACTTGATGCTTAATTTAGCTCAAGGGGGTCTAATGATTGATCGTTTTGTAAATCTAATTTTTATCGATTCTTTCGCCCTAGCAATTAACCTGACGTTTGGTACATTGCTTCACACCAAAATCTGCAACTATTCATGGGATGGAATGGTAAGTGATGAGCTTTCAACACCAGAAAGTGGCGCTAGTTCTTCTGAATTGCCAGCATCCTTGGAGGAAGATTAACCACTCCGATTTCATAAAGCCTGCTTAGAGACTATTTATAAAGTAAATCTTAAGTAAGGCGTGTCACGGCTTTGCTATTACGCACCGTGTTACATGGCGGTGCGTTAGCACTTTAATGTAATTTTTTGTGACAAATCATCTATAAATATGTGCCTAACACACCGTACAACAATTTTATTTTTACTTTATAAAGAACCTCTTACTATTGGATGCGATCGCTGGCGGTAGCTGCAATGATAACCTTAGTGGGGTTGGGGGAAATGACACACTCACTGGTGGTGTCGGGAATGATCCTTATCGGTTTACAGCTTCTACCCCTACACTGCGGAATAGTCCTACAATAGCTATTCCTGGGGCAATTTATGGTGTGCTAATGTTTGTCAGTGGTGCTAGGCTTGGTGGGCTAGTCGTCGCCAAAGCTTATTGAAAGCATAAAAGTACTTTGCTTCACGGGTTACAAGTATTTGTACAAATTCAATTATCCAATCTTATTCCCTTGATGTTTCTCGCCTCTTCTGCTAAACCGATTGATGACAATCTCAAAAATTTTGTAGACGAAATAGAAGCGCAAAGTCCTAGTTTATCAGTTTTAGCAGCGCGTCAATTTCGCTACAGCTTGCGTCAAACTACTATAGAAGTAAATATCAAAGAACCCCGCCAGTTTAACGTACTCGAAGAATTTATTATCCGCGCTGCTATTGAATTTCAACCTCCGCCAACAGAGGATGAATTAGCCTCTGTACTTGGACTGGATTCTGTATTTATCAAAACTACTACTGCAACTCTTCGCTCATTACAAACTCTATCAGCAACATCACCAATTACAGTTACTTCTGAAGGTCGCTCATTTTATGAAAAAGGATCTGTACCACAGCCCCCATATCCTGTACAGCTTAATGCTATTACAGACGCTTTAAGTGACAAAATAACCTTTCAATCGGAATCACTAAGCGAGACAGCGATCAATTTGCCAGATTTGGCAGATTTTATAACTATTGATAATATAATTACTGATATTTCTTCCTTACAACTTGAGGAAATTCAAAAAATTATTCAGGCTTCAGATTTAGCACTTCATGTTCCAGAAGAGGGAAAAATTGTTACTTCTTATAAGGTATTAAATCCAACTCAAAAATTTTGGAGAAAGATATCGCTTTTCGTTATTTTCGATGCCCTTGAAGATAAATTAAGCATCCAAATAAGAAATGGAAAGCAAATTTTAGAGTCGGCATCAAATTGGTTAGAAGTTCTACACGCTCAAGGTAAGATATCCTTGCAAGCATTATGTAAATTGTCAACCGAAACCATCAATTTTGAACGTGAAGCTATTCTCAAGCAGAAAAATACTGAAATAGAAGCTAGACTTGAAAATATTCGCCAAAAAGCGCTAAAAGCTGGTGAAAAAGTAGATAATTTTCCAGTGTTAGGTGAAGTTGTACAGTTACGCGATGGACAAATTAGCCAAGCTTTCTCAGAAGTTTTAAATTCTGCTAAAAATCAGGTTATTATTTATTCTCCTTGGGTGAATCATGCAGTTGTCGATGAAAAATTTCTAACTCTGTTACAAAAATTAGCTAATCGTGGAGTTTGGATTTTAATTGGACATGGAATTGCACGGCGACAAGAAGATGAAGATAAACCAATTTCGCCAGAAGTAGAGAAAAAACTTCAAGCAATAAAAACACCTGATGGTTTACCATCTGTACAGGTTTTTTGGCTGGGAGATTCTCATATAAAAGAAGTAATAGTTGATAAAAAAATTCATCTTTGTGGATCTCATAACTGGCTATCTTATCGTGGTGATTACCTACCACGAGGTGAATCAGTTTATAAAGTCACAGTTCTGCATCAAGTTCAGGAAGCTTATGAATTTCTCGCTAATCGCTTCCAAAATCACGCTCAAAAATTATGGGTAAATGCTCTAGAAAACCGCGATTTTAAAATGGCTATGGAGTCTTTATATGTATGGGGTGCGCTAGGTATGGAAGATATTGCACTCAAAAACATACAGCAAAACAATTGGCTAGAACTTCTGCCTGTGTGGTTGAATGTGGCACTTCAAGGGTTAAGAGCGAAGAATATACAAGCTGATTCAGAAAGTTTTAAAATCGCCCTTTCGTTGTTGAGTCAAGTTTCTATTGAAGAGGCTTTTATTGAGTTATTGCAGTCAGGATGGCGTAAAGTTATCGGCGCGATCGCAAGTAAAAATCCCAAAACTGCTTTAAAATTACTTAGTAATGAAGTCTGGGCGCAGTTTCTACGTCTCAATATTGCCCAAAAGACTGATTCACCTGAGAATTTTATCTCGCAACATAACTTTATCAAAGAAAATAAATAGTTGAAGAAGAATTCAGAAGCCAGAAGTAGAGCCGGAGACGTTTCCGTTACTCCGGTCAGAATCAATATTAAAATAATTCGTAATTCGTAATACCTCGACTTCGCTCGGCACAAGTTCGTAATTCGTAATTAAGTTTTGTAATGGGGATTTAACCCCAACACAAAACTTACTGGTTACAGAACCGGGGGACTTAAACCCGAGGAACTTATTAAATGCAAAAGCGATACTCAAATTCCATGCAAGGGAAGTGTAGCCAAAACTTCCTATATTTTTCACCTCCCTAAATTAATACAAATGTTCTAGTTTTTTACTTAATCAGCCGTACTATTCATCACCAACAGCATTCTATAAAATTCATCCCTAAGAATCAGATGACCCCCCTTACCTGTGGTGGCAGACAGTCCTAAACTGAAGATGAGAGTTGAAAGGCAGTCGGGAGAATTTTTGTGAAAAAAGTATTATCAATCATCCTTGGCGGTGGCGCGGGTACTCGGCTTTACCCGTTAACCAAACTCCGCGCTAAACCAGCAGTACCAGTGGCGGGGAAGTACCGCTTAATCGATATCCCTGTTAGTAACTGCATAAATTCCGAATTATTCAAAATCTACGTCCTGACACAATTCAACTCAGCTTCCCTGAATCGTCATATCGCCCGTACCTATAACTTTACTGGCTTCAACGAAGGGTTTGTGGAAGTGCTAGCGGCACAACAAACCCCAGAAAACCCCAACTGGTTCCAAGGTACAGCCGATGCTGTGCGTCAGTATCTGTGGTTAATGGAAGAATGGGATGTAGACGAATATCTAATTCTCTCAGGCGATCACCTCTACCGCATGGATTATCGCCAGTTTATCCAGCGCCATAGGGACACAGGGGCTGATATTACTCTCTCAGTTATCCCCATCGATGAGCGCCGTGCTTCAGATTTTGGCTTGATGAAAATTGACGATTCTGGTAGGGTAATAGATTTTAGCGAAAAACCCAAAGGTGAAGCGTTAACTCAAATGCAAGTTGATACAAGCGTACTGGGATTAACAAAAGAACAAGCCCAGCAACAGCCTTATATCGCCTCAATGGGCATTTATGTCTTTAAAAAAGAGGTTTTGTTCAAGTTGTTAAGAGAGGGTACAGAAAGAACTGATTTCGGCAAAGAAATTATTCCTGATGCCTCTAAAGATTACAACGTTCAAGCTTACCTTTTTGATGACTATTGGGAAGATATTGGAACAATTGAGGCATTTTATCATGCCAATTTAGCCCTAACTCAGCAGCCCCAGCCACCCTTTAGTTTTTACGATGAAAAAGCACCAATTTATACCCGCGCTCGTTACTTGCCTCCAAGTAAACTATTAGAGTGCCAGATCACAGAATCAATTATCGGCGAAGGTTGTATTTTGAAAAATTGCCGCATTCAACATTCAGTTTTAGGAGTGCGATCGCGGATTGAATCTGGCTGCGTCATCGAAGAATCTTTGCTCATGGGTGCAGATTTTTACCAAGCTTCTGTGGAACGGCAATGTAGCTTGATAGAAAATGACATTCCCGTAGGCATCGGTACAGACACGATTATTCGCGGTGCCATCATCGATAAAAATGCCCGCATCGGTCACGATGTCAAAATTATCAATAAGGATAATGTGCAAGAAGCTGAACGCGAAAATCAAGGTTTCTACATTCGCAGTGGGATCGTCGTCGTGCTGAAAAATGCTGTAATTACTGATGGAACAATCATTTAGTCATTAGTCATTGGTCATTGGTCATTGGTCATTAGTTATTTAGAAGGGACAAATGACTAATGGCAAACCACAAAGGACAAAGGACAAATGACAAATGACTAAACTATTTTTACTGATTGGACTTCCAGGTAGCGGTAAGTCAACTTTTGCAAAACAATTACTGGCAGAATGCCCCCAGATGTCGCTGATTTCTACAGATGGCATCCGGGGGCAATTGTTCGGTTCCCAAGCCCTTCAGGGACCGTGGCTGTTGATTTGGCAGGAGGTAGAGAGGCAATTTCAACAAGCTATTTCTACAGCAAATACAGCCATTTTCGATGCCACCAATGCCCAGCGCCGCCATCGCCGTGAAGTCATTGCTTTAGCGCGTGGATTGGGCTTTACCCAAATTATGGGAATTTGGGTGGATACACCAGTTTGGCTGTGTTTGGCACGTAATAAAAGGCGATCGCGCCAGGTTCCTGAAGAAATTATTTTGCGAATGCACCGTCAACTCCGGGATGCCCCCCCAAGCCTGGAAGAGGGACTAGACGGGCTAATCCGCTTATCAGAAAAATTGGAGTACGGAAATTGCGATCGCACGTTGAGCAAGAACCACACTTGATTTTCTATATTCTTTGTTAATTTAAAATCAGATTCTTTTGCTTGGCACTCTACCTAGCAATTAAATATCTGTGTTCTTAAAAAAAACATAACAGTAATTTCTATAGGAGGCTAGTAGATGGCTGCAACCGACTTCAAAGACTATTATGCAATTTTGGGAGTTAGTAAGACTGCCACTCAAGACGAGATTAAACAAGCCTTTCGTAAACTAGCCCGCAAATATCACCCTGATGTCAACCCAAATAACAAACAGGCAGAGGCACGCTTTAAAGAAGTTAGCGAAGCCTACGAAGTTGTATCAGATGTAGATAAACGCAAAAAATATGACCAATTCGGTCAATATTGGAAACAAGCTGGTGAAGGTTTCCCATCCGGCGGCGTTGGTGTCGATATGGGTGGCTTTGACTTCAGTCAATACGGCAATTTTGATGAGTTCATTAATGAGTTACTAGGACGTTTTGGTGGCGCTACCCCTCGTGGTGGACGACAAAGTACCTCACAAAGTTACTCTTACCGCACTTCTACAGGTGCGCCAAGTGGGTTTGGTGGTGGCTTTAACGATTTTGGGTTTCAAGATGCAGGTGCGGTTACTTCCCAGGATAGTGAAGCTATAATCACCCTAACTTTTGCGGAAGCATTTAACGGCGTGCAAAAGCGCTTCAGTTTAGGTAACGAAACAATTGATGTTCGTATCCCATCTGGGGCTAAACCTGGTACTCGTCTGCGCGTGCGGGGCAAAGGTCAAATTAACCCAATGACTCAACAACGAGGGGATTTATACTTAAAAGTCGAACTTCAGCCGCACTCGTTCTTCCAAATGGAAGGCGATAACTTGGTGTGTGAAGTGGCAATTACACCAGATGAAGCCACTCTGGGAGCATCTATTGATGTACCCACTCCCGATGGTTCAGTTAATGTCAAGCTACCAGCCGGAGTCCGTTCTGGACAATCGCTGCGTTTACGTGGCAAAGGTTGGCCCCTCGCCAAGGGTGGACGTGGCGATCAGTTGGTGAAGGTGGCGATCGCACCACCAAAAGACCTCAGCCAACAAGAGCGGGAATATTATGAAAAAATCCGGGCTATACGTACTTATAATCCCCGCAGTCATTTACAGCAAGTTAAGCTGTAAAAATTTCGGATTGTAGAGACGGTAAATTGACCGTCTCTACATTTATTTAAGTATGAATTTACCGCGTATTTCTCGCTACGATGACGGACTTAAACGCCTCCACATCCTCTGGTGTAGCCTCGGTAGCTTGCCAAGATGGACGTACAATTAAGCGATCGCACCAAGCATTCAGTTTTGGATAATCATTTAAAGAAATCCCTACACTTGGCAGCACATTTACTACAGTTCCAGCCACAACTTCGGCAAGAGTGAGGTTGTCACTAGCAAAGTAGGGGCGATCGTCTAATAAATTTTCAAAAAACTTCAGCACTGTGGCAATTTTATGCCGTGCCTTCTCAATTTTCTCTGGATCTCCGCCAGGCAAGCCTAGATACTGAGGTAAAAATGTGGTGGCTGCTGGCAAAAGCTCATTCACAGTTACCAGTTGTACCATGCGTGCGATCGTTAAATCCTTAGCATCTTTAGGCAACATCGCAGGTGTGGGATATTTTGCCTCTAAATAGTCCAGAATTGCTAAAGATTCCACTACATTAAAGCCGTCATCCACCAAAGCTGGAATGTGGTGGAAGGGGCTAATCGCCAAAAACTCTGGTTTAAGCTGCTCCCCATCCAGCTTTATCTCTACTAATTCAAACTCAAGTCCTTTTTCCAGCAGAGTAATCCAGACACGGCGGGAGTTAGGAGAAATAGGTGAATGATAAAGGGTCAGCACCATAAAACCTCACAGTTTTATTAGTAAAGTGATATTGCTAATTTTACACCTTATATTCAATTGAATTGTTGTAACAAAATCTTAACGCTAGCATTGTGATCTAGAAAAGAAAATAAATGCCAGTAGCTGAGTTTTCCTTCTTTATCTAATACAAACTGTGCTGGTAAAGGCGCTCCCAGTGCTTGTCCTACTTGATAGGTACGAAATACTCGACTATTAGGATCGCTCAATAACGGCATTTTCAAGCCTAAATCCCTGACAACAAGTTGACTCTGCCGTTCATCAGTACTAGTAATCATTAAAACTTCTATACCGCGATTTTTAAATTGCTCATAGTTTTCATTCAAGGCTTTGATATGAGGAAAACAAAATGGACAATATTGTTTTTCAGTAAAGATGCGAGTAAAGGCGAGTAACACTGGTTGCTTGCCTTTATAATCAGACAATTTTACTAAAGTTCCGTTGGTAATATCTGGCAGTTGAAAATCAGGCGTTCCTACTCCCAACCTGAGCTTGTTTGTAGCTGGAACTGGTAAAAAATTGCGGAAGAATCGCTCATTTAATAAGCCACTAAAATCACTTGAAGTCAACATATTTTTAACCTTAATTATTTAACTTACTTTTCACAGCATCTGGAAAACCTCTCTCTAAATCTCTCTCCTAAAAGGAAAGAGACTTTGAATTTTCCCCTTCCTGCGTCGGGAAGGGGGCTAGGGGGTTAGGTTTTTGGTGGACTTTTCCAGATAACGTGAAAAGTCAGAATTATTTAAATACTATTTTATGAAAAAACCACAGATAGATACAAAGGTTGACACGGTTTCATGTGTATCTCTGTTTCTCTGTGGTTTTCATTGATTTTTCTCTCAACTCCAACAACTTGGATTAGAGTTTGCTAACGAAATTTAGACAGCAGAGAAGTAAACTTTAGACTTCACTGGATCAGGATTCATTGTCTTGTCACCAGGTTGCCAACCAGCTGGGCAAACTTCATCTGGGTGAGACTGAACATACTGAATTGCTTGTAATGTCCGCAAGGTTTCATCAACGCTGCGACCAAAAGCTAGGTTGTTGATGGTAGCGTGCTGTATGATACCATCTTTATCGATGAGGAACAGACCACGCAAGGCAATACCGGCTGCTGGGTCAAGAACGTTGTAAGCGGCGCTAATCTCTTTCTTAATGTCTGAGACTAGAGGATAATTCAAGTCGCCAACACCACCAGACTTACGATCTGTTTGAATCCAAGCGAGGTGGGAGAATTCACTGTCAACTGAAGCCCCAAGGACTTCAGTATTGATTTTCTTGAATTCTTCGTAGCGATCGCTAAATGCTGTGATTTCAGTAGGACAAACAAAGGTAAAGTCTAGTGGGTAGAAAAACAGAACGACATACTTACCGCGATAATCGGAAAGTTTGATTGTCTTAAATTCCTGATCTACCACAGCCGTTGCTGCAAAATCGGGAGCTTGTTGGCCAACGCGGAGGCTTCCTTCGGTTCCGTAAGTAAGGGACATTAACCTAATTCTCCTTTATCGGTTTAATAGCGTTGGAATTCGGGTCAAGTAAAACTCTCCCATCCACGCTCTCACAGTTTAATTACGATCTGTTACGACTATATCATACTCATAACGATTTTGAGTAACCAATGCCTGATTTAGATACAAGAGAATGGTTGCTTACCAATGGCTTAGGAAGTTTTGCCAGTGGAACAATTTCTGATGTCCGCACACGCACTTATCACGGTTGGCTATTTACCGCTACAAATCCACCCTCTGGGCGGACTCTGCTACTTTCACACCTAGACGCTAGCTTAGAAGTATCCGGGAGCGTTGTAGCACTGGGGACAAATGTTTGGGGTAACGGTCAGATTGAACTGACAGGCTATGAACTATTGCGCTGTTTTGATATTAACCCAGTTCCGAAATGGATTTGGGGTCGAGATAACTGGCAATTAACCAGACAATTGGTAATGCCTTATGGATTAGTGGGGACTGGGGACTGGGAAGAAGCAAGGGGGCAGGGGGCAGCTTTCAAGGGTGAGAATAAAAAATTACCTCTTTCGCCTCTGCTCCCAGCTAAGTGCCCCTCTGCCTCTTCTCAATGCCCAATGCCCCATGCCCCATTTTGCCATCGAATCTTGATCCAATATCGCTATGACGGAAGTGAGACAGCAATTTTACGGCTGCGACTACTGATAGCAGAACGTGATTTTCACCACCAGCAAACTGCTAGTTCAGGATTACAGTTCTCAGAATTGCTTGGACAACAGCAAGTCTGTCTGCAAGCAAAAAAATTAGGTAATTTCGGTATACCTTGGCACTTACGCTGGACACAAGGAAAATATCAACCAGATGCAGTTTGGTATTGGAATTATGGATTGTCTGAGGAAACAAAACGGGGATTAGGTGATAAAGAAGACCTCTACAGTCCTGGTTACTTGATAGTTACACTACAACCAGGAGATGTGGTCACTCTAGAAGCACGAGTTGGGTTTCCTGACTCAATGGCAGGTGTTCTCACCTCCGATACCTTTGCAGAAGCCGTGGAGATAGGGCAAGACCGGCTCTCTCAGATTTTTGGATGGAATGAGGGGAGTAGGGAGCAGGGAGCAAGGGAGAAGAGTTTTCCCCTCTGCCCCCCCTTCCCCCTATCCTCAGAGGGGGCCCCGAGTCCCCCCGCCCCTCTGCCTCTTTTAAATGCCCAATCCCCAACTTGGCAACAACTACTTAAAGCAAGCGATCAGTTTATCGTTTATAGAGCCTCAATTGCAGTCCCCACAATCATTGCTGGTTATCACTGGTTTAATGAGCGAGGACGCGATATATTAATCGCCTTACCTGGGTTGGCACTAGTTCCACAGCGTTTTAATCTGGCAAAAAAAGTATTAGAGACTTTTGGGTATTACTGTCGCCACGGTTTGATGCCTAATGCCTTTCCTGATGTCGATGGTGAACCACTTTATAACAGTATTGATGCGGCGTTGTGGTGGATTGAAACTTTAGGACTTTATTTAGAAGCTACCGAAGACTGGGAGTTTTTGGCAGAGCAATTCCCCATAGTCTTACAAATCCACAAAGCCTTTGTTGGTGGTACACGCTACAATATCCAAGTTGATGCTATTGATGGGCTAATTAGTTGGGATGCTCATGGTGTAGCTCTCACCTGGATGGATGTGGTAATTGGGGCACACCCCGTTACTCCCCGTTACGGTAAGCCAGTAGAAATCAATGCGCTGTGGTATTCAGCTTTATGTTGGCTAAGTCGGTGGGCAGAACGCTTAAGCGAGCTTGAACTTGGCGATCCAGTGCGTCTCACTAAGCAAGCATATCGTTATGCTTTACAAGCACAAAAGGTCAAAACCTCGCTGCAAAAGTTCTGGAATCCTCAGCTGGGTTATTTGTACGATACCATCGAACCAGACGATCGCCGGAATTTTCAAATTCGTCCTAATGCGGTTTTAGCACTGTCACTGCACCACTGTGGATTTTCTGCACAGCAAGGGAGTCAGATACTAGATTTAGCAACTATCAGTTTGCTAACCCCTTATGGTCTTCGCAGCCTCGATCCAGGAGATCCCGAATACAAAGGGAGATATGAGGGGAACCAAGAGCAACGCGATCGCGCTTATCACCAAGGCACTGTTTGGGGTTGGCTAATTGGGCCATATATTCGTGCTTGGCAACGTTTTTATCCACAACAATCGCTGCCTTTTGATTGGCAACCCCTGCTAGATCACTTTTTATCTGGCGCTTGTCTTGGTTCTATTTCTGAAATTTTTGATGGCGATTCACCTCATACACCCAGAGGAGCGATCGCTCAAGCTTGGTCTGTTGCCGAAGTAATTCGCCACATTAAATAACGTGAGTTCGACAAATCTTTTTTGACCTCTCCCCCAGCCCCTCTCCCATGCGGAGAGGAGAGCAAAAAGCCTAATTTTTCATACTCCTCCCTTTCCGTTTCGGAGAGGGAGGCTGGGAGGGAGAGGTTCATCGAACTCACATTAAATAGTGCTGAGTACAAGAGATGAACATGAATCTACCAATCAACTCATGAGCGAAGAACGAGAAAGAGCCGATAATGATTCTCCGTGGAAAGAAATCCTAGAAGCTTACTTCCCACAAGCAATGCAATTTTTCTTTCCGCAAACAGCAGCACTAATTAATTGGGAACGTCCCCACGAGTTTCTTGATAAGGAATTTCAACAAATAGTCCGAGAAGCAGAACTTGGTAGAAGATATGCAGATAAATTGGTCAAAGTCTGGCAAATTCAAGGAGAGGAAATTTGGCTGTTGATTCATGTCGAAATTCAGGCAAAATCGGAAGATAATTTTGCTCAAAGGATGTTTTCCTACAACCTGCGAATTTTTGACAAATTTGCTAAACCAGCCATTAGCCTAGCAATTTTGTGCGATGCTGACTCGACTTGGAGACCAAATCAATACAGTTATAATTATCCCGATTGTGGTCTGCATTTTAGATTTGGAACCGTCAAACTGCTCGATTATCAAAATCGATGGACAGAGTTAGAAAAGAGCGATAATCCCTTTGCGACGGTGGTAATGGCACATTTAAAAACCCAGCAAACTACTAAACAGTTGGGAGAAAGAAAAACGTGGAAATTTAGTTTAATTCGGCGATTGTATGAACAAGGGCTGCAAGAAAGGGATATTCGTAATCTCTATCGTTTTATCGATTGGGTTATGATTTTACCAAAAGGATTAGAAACAGAATTTTGGCAGGAGTTTAAACAATTCGAGCAGGAGCGTACCATGAGTTACATTACTACAGGCGAGCGCATTGGCTACGAGCGAGGGAAGGAGGAAGGACAACAGGAACAAGCACAAACACTTATACTACGACAGCTACAAAAACGGGTAGGAGAGTTACCACCACAGGTTCGAGAACAGATTCAGGGTCTTTCTCTAGAACAATTGGAAGCACTGGGTGAGGCTTTGTTAGATTTTAGTGCGATCGCTGATTTGCTCAACTGGCTACAAACTCATTAAACAGTTAGTGCTGAGTCCTAAGTATTAGAGGTCTATCTTAACTCCACTTATTGATCGCTACTTAGGGCTTGCTGAAAAAGTCATAAAAAAGCAATTCTTTTGGGTTGACTAGTTATTTAAGCAAGGTCAAAGATAAGTTTTTGTTGCCTATAGCTAGCGAAATCATAATGCTCGATTATGTCAATCGCTAAAAAATGTCTATTTTTCTAAAATAGACATAAAAAGGCACAAAAAATCCGTGATAGGTGAGTAGAAAGATTCATGACTAAAAAAGTAATAGCAATCACAGTTAGAGTTGTATGAGGAAGTTTCGCCATCACTCTACTCAAGCTAAAGCTTTTATTTTCATACAACCATAATTGTTGACGATATAGCGGTTCCCAGTTGAGTGAGGTACAAAAACTCCACCCCCAACCCCCTCCCCGCTCTTCGATAGGGGGCTATGAAGTACCTGATGGGAAACGTTATTTAGCGGTGATCTTCGTCACACGTCCCTATAATAACACTAGGGGGAGAGACTTTATCCGTCAAGTTTCCCAACTAGTTTATGATTATCTGAATCAGACGAATCAGGTCGCTGCGGTTGGTTCGCCTAACAGTGCTACGAGATAGAAGACGCGAACTGTCAGTTTTAGCATAAAATGCCACAATTGTGGATTATAAGCCAAAACCCTTAAATCTGCGTAGGTTGGGGAGCCATCGCGCTACTGAAAATAAAAAACCCCGCCTGATGGCGGGGACAAATAAAGTTCAAAATTATCAATGGATAGTCAACACTCTAGAAGGTAAAAGTTGTTCTGAGTGTACCGATAATTGCATCATCGTTAGCGCTGTTTTGACCAGGAGAGGTCAACCAGATTACACCAGGGGTGACAGAGATGTTATCCGATACCCGATATTTGTAGAAGCCTTCAAAGTGATAAGGTACATCATTACCAGTACCAGCAAAAACGGCTCGATTACGGGAATAAGGTTCTGCACCAGCAAAAATACCTAAGACGTTACCCTTCTTACCGAAATCAGGTAATGCTACCCCTAAACCGTAGCTCCAAGCTTCATAATCATCATTTGCACCAAAGCCGGTGACATCGTGGTAAGAGACGAAGCCACTAACTGACAGCTTATCGCTAGGTCTAAACGCAGCTGACACACCGTAGGAGTTGCTGGAACCTGCACCTAGTAGAGTGTTAGCTTGTTGAGTACCTACTGCAACAGAAGATCCAAAAGTGTTGTTTACGTTTGATGAAGTACCGGAGTCAAACAAGAAACCGCCTGCGCTATATCCGTGAACGTAGGTAGCAGCTAAAGCCAAGCGATCGCCAACACTAAAGTTCAACTGTCCTAAAGCAGCGTAGTCGCCATTGGTTAGACCTGTATTGACACCAGGATTATTAGCATCTGATGCCAAGTAACCTGCGGTGATTGAGCTATTTCCCAAGATGCCACCACCTTTACCAAGGGGTAGATTGAGTGCTATACCTGCACCGCCACCAATACGATAAATGGGACTTTCAGAAGCAAAGGTAGATAAAGCACCGTTACCACCGTCAGTGTTGTCAAAAAAGTAAGGATTGTTGACAGCAGCATAATGGCTGTGACGTCCGCCACTAGCTGCAATGTAAACGTTGGCTGGGCCTATAGGAACTTCATAAGTCAATCGGTCTATATTGACACTGTTGTTACCACCAGCATTACCAACTTGAAAGGTTTGTGTACCTTCGGCTGTAGCGATCGCACCACCAGCGTTATCAAACTGTGTAAAGGCTGTTGCATTCCCTGCTGCGAGACGGGTATGTAAAACGTCTCTACCAGTGAAACTGGTTTGCAAGTCTAAACGTACTCTATCTTGAAAGACAGTATTGTTGTTATCACCAGTGTTACCCCCAAACACATCACTAACGGCAAAAACGGCTTCACCGACTAGTTTTGTGGTGGTGGAGAACTGATTAGCTTCCAATTCAGCAGTCCGCGCTTCTAGGGAATCTACGCGGCCGCGTAGGGTTGCCAATTCTGCGGAAAATTCTTCTTGTAAACGCTGTAGGGTAGCTAAATCTTGTTTAGTCACCAAGTCAGCTGTTGCTGTGGCAATCAACTCGTTAACGCGATCCAAACAGGCGTTCAAACCAGCAGCAAATTCATAACGGGTCAAAGCACGATTACCACGATAAGTGGCATTGGGATAACCTGCAATACAACCATAGCGTTCAACCAAAGACTGCAATGCTTGGAATGCCCAGTCAGTGGGTTGTACGTCGGAAAATTGCGAAACCGATGTTACTTGAGACTGAGAGTTATTTTGGCTGCCTTCGTTGCTGTAGCGGTTAACTTGGTCTATCGTTGTTTGAGCCAACATTTCTGGCTGTTGGGCAACTCCAGTTACACCTGCTTGTTTTGCTGGTGATACTTCAGTGGTTGTGTTTGGAGCCGCAATTGCTGTTGTCGAAACTAACAACGTTGCTCCCAAAACTGCTGGGCTAACCACTAAGGATTTCCATAAGAGATTAGACATCTTTCTTTACTCCTCACACCTTGTTTAGATAATTGGTTTCGTTCCACCTAATTCTCGAAAATACCACATCTCATTGAAACCTATGGATGAGGCATAATTGCCACTACTACAATTTTAGTTTTTGCAAAGCTAATAAACGATTAACTTAGGGTTAAAAACTGATGTGATTAACTTATGCAAAAACATATCTTTATATCATAACATTATAAAACATCTCATCTAGATGGCAAGATTGGAGCGATCGGCTTAATAACTGTCACACATAGCTATCTAAATATCTAAGCAGGGAGTAAAGTTTAGTCCTACTTGGCTAAATTGCTGAAAGTCCTCTATACCTAGCATCTTGCGGATAAAAATCACTTCTTACACTTAGCCTGTAGAAATTGCACACCAGTTAAAATCTACTAGCTCGGCTATTACAAACCTAGCAAAGCCTTGCACGAGTGTCGTTGCCTAGTACTGTTGGAATAAAAACAAAATCAGGAATCAAGGTTTTTTAAACCCGCCCACTCTAAAGAAGAACCCATATCCTTACTCTCAATCAAGCTACGGGTTACTTCCCCTCATGAGTAAAGATAGGCAGGTTTTGTGTTTTGTCTTTGTGGCTGTTACTCTACAGTCGCCTGCTGCAAGATGTCATAAAAAATCACTTATTTAATTTGGGAAATCGTCTGCGCTACATCAAAGTCTGTCTGCGTTAGCCCGCCTGCATCATGTGTTGTGAGTGTAATCTTCACTTTGTTGTAGGAAATTTCTATGTCTGGGTGATGTCCTGCTGACTCAGATGGTTCCACCAGTTTATTGACAAACTCAATTGCTTGGATAAAATCCTTGAAAGTGCGGGTAATATGCAACTTGGAGTTTTCGACAGTCCAACCTGACAGAACCTTTGCCTGCTCTTGAATTTCCGTTTCAGTGAGTAGTTGTGTCATGTCAAAAAATTCCTACTTATATATTTGTTACATCTTGACATTTGACAGAAATAGACTGATTTAATTTTCCACAGATAAAGTATGGAAAGATAAGCTAATGCCTACCTAATGCGTGTGTATATTTAAATTAGGTTTGGTAAATAAATGCTGTAGCTCACATCTGGTAATACTCTAAGGTTTGATGCAAGATATTTTTATTTTTAATAAAACTTAAACGCATTGGCTTTATGCACCACACGTATTGCTATCTAAGTTTTAAAAAGTCATCCCTAAAAAACTATCCGCTCTGATTTAGATCGGATGATCTAAATCAGAGCGGTCTAGCGGGTCTTCAGGTTGCAACCAGACTGCCGGAAGGAACTCCGAGCTTGCCTAGCTACTTGAGCTAACTTAGTATCTCAAAGATAACTAAGGCTAACTTTTAGAGAACAGCCCCGGCACACAGCCGGCTAACTGCAACCTGATGACCCACGCGTTTACTACTTTCTATCATGGGCATCACCTCCTTATTGCCTAAGCGGTCTTAGTTTTCAAAGGGCAGAGTTTTTACTCTGGGTTCATAACCTTCACCTAAGATAACACATAAATTTAGAGATAATTAACTATATATAAAAAAATCTCCCGCCTTTTGGTGGGAGATGACTGGAGAATGGGGAATATTGACACTTTGTTAGCTTATGCTAAGGAGATTATTTAATCTGGCTGATGTCAATTTTCGGCAACCATAAAACTGATTTAAGTTATGGTCGGCTTTTAATATTAGAGAGCGTTACCACGAGGTAGAACTTCTTCAGGGAATACAAATTGTTCGTGGGGTTGATCTTGAGGAGCCATCCAAGCGCGGA
>NZ_JABXKH010000065.1 GCF_017115105.1 Nostoc sp. NMS2 | reverse complement strand
GAATTAAATCTTACCCTACCTCGGATGGTGTCACTTTGTTTCCAACAAAGATTGCTGATCAGGCAAGTCCTCTTGTCAATAGGCTTTGAGACGCGCTAACCCTGGCCAAATAGGTGGCTGCTGATGGTCACGTAATTGGTAATCATACATGGCATCATTGGTATTTTCAGATGGATGGAGCGACTGCGGCTATTAAAATTGACCGCACAGCAGATATTATTTACAAGACGACTGGAGAGAAAACGACTCTGTTTCGTCCTCCTGAAGGCTTTCTGAATAATGGACTGTATTGCACTCAACTGAGAACCGCCATATTGTATCGACTGACAATGCTATTGTTTCGGTCTGCATTGGCATTGCACTAATCTAAAATCGAGTTTCATACTCAACTTGGAATTGATTTTCATCTCCCAAATTAGTTGAGCCTCGCATCAAAATTTCGTCGTTGAGCCGATAAAGCACGTTGTAACGCAAAGACTCATCTGTAGATAAAGCTCGCGATAAAGAGGCAGAGAAATTTCTATTAATATTAAACACACCTTCTGCTGATAAATTCAGAACTGAAGCTCTTGATGCTTCCTTACTAGTAGCAGGGGTAGGAAAGATCCGAAATTCGCTAAAACCAACAGCCTGCCCGATCGCAGTGATAGTTCCTTGCAAACCACCTAAAATGGTAGAACTAGCGAAATTAGTCAGTCCTTGTCCTGCATCTGCTTGACCGAAAGAACCAAGAATCGAGCCTCCCAGCAAAGCAACTATTTCTCCTTTACTACGGCTAGGTTCACTTGTCAGTTCCAGATTGTCGCCTAGTTTACTAGCTGGCCCGTCCACTCTTGCTTGAACGCGAACGGTACGTAAAGTACCAAAGTTAGTCGCAGAAACATCACTGATTTCAGCAGACAATGGGGATTCCAAAATTCGGCTGTTCCTTGCTGATGCTTCAGGTACGATCGCAGTAAGCCGAACATCCAAAGTAGGATCAAGTCCTTGACTTGGAGTAAACCGCGCAGTTTGTTCGTAGCCTCGCGCCAAAGCAAACTCAGTGGAAAATATACTTAGTCGTCCTCCTGTCAAACGAATCTCTCCTTCAGGAAGTGGCTTGGCTAATGTACCATTTATGGTCAAGTCGCCTTTGGCCTCAAAGTTTAGTATCGGTTGACTTAATGCGGCTCCTCCTGGTACAAAGCTTAGTAGGGATTCAGTGGTAACATGAACATTGTCATTTAGACTCAACTTTAAATCTGCAAACTCTACAGGTAAATTGGGTGGAGTTACTGCGTTAGCATTATTATCTGGTTTAGTCACGGTGCTAGCGCTACTGTCTGCTGTAGGTATAGCATTAGCGTTAACTTCTTCTCTATTGATGACGTTAGTGTCAGCTTCTGTTGTTGCTGATTTTGCCTTAGCAGTAGAGTTTCCAATAATCACCTGACCATCACTCAGCTTAATATCTCCACCAATTACAGGTTTTACGGCTGTTCCGCGAATTACGACATCGCCGCCGACACCGCCTTCATACAGTCCTGCAAGCTTAAAGTTGAGTTTGTCTGCTATTGATATTGTTAAAGGATTCGCTGCGCCTGGCTGAGGATCAAAAATTGGCAGGATGCCTGATGCAATTATTTGCCCTTTATTGTAAGTACCTTGAATGTTTTCAACGCTGACTGTATTGCCATTAAATTGCGCTGTCCCTGTCAAATTTGTTAGGGGTTCAGATAAAGCTTGAGCGCGAACAGTTGCATTGTTAATTGTGGCGTTTCCATTGATAATTGGTTCGTTTAAAGTACCCTGAACGTTTAAATCTACTTTTCCTTGACCGTCTACCCAAGTTACTTGATTATTGGTAAACAGATTTAACAGTGCCAATCCTTCATTGTTCACATTGGCATTGATGCTGATTTGATTGCTATCTGGTTGCACTGCGGCAAATGGTAACGGCGCAGGTACGCTACCTGTAACGATAACTGGTTGGGTTCCTGTCACTAATAAGGTACTGTCGAAATTCAAACGAGCTTTGTTGTAGTCAAAGTTCGCCTGTCCTGTTTGTATAGGTTGCTGGTTGAGAGTCGCATTCGCCAGTGTCACTTCCCCTTGTACTCTGGGATCTTGTAAACTACCTCCTAATGTGGCATCGGCATTTACATTACCAGTGATATCTACAGGATATCTTTCTATAAAAGGTTGTAAAAGTGATAAAGGTAGACTTGCGACATTCAACTTTCCAGATAGTTGTTCAGTTCCTAATTGTCCCGAAAAAGCCACCAGTCCTTGATTTATCCCAACACTCAAGGGCGAAAGTGTGACGATTCCATCAGCAAAAGTACCTTGAGCAACGACTTGATTAATGGAATATTCACCCCATTTCCAGTTAGCACCTTGGAAATTAAAGCCGACATTCAACCCAGATTTTAATGAGCCATTAGCTGTAATTCCTCCGCTCAAAGCACCCGTTAATTCTGCAAGGGTAGGTAAAGATGCGGATTTTTTTGTTTCTACTTGCTGTTGTTTTGCTATAAATGCTGCGATATTAGAGAAATATGCTAATTGTGTTTTCAAATCTGCATTGGGCAAACTAATAGGCTTGGTATTAAGTACTTCTGCTCCAGCCAACGTTGGAGGCTGCAACCCGCTACCAAGGTCTTGAAAGTCGAAGATATTAAATGCTTGTAAAAGTCTCTCAATTCTGGCTTGGTCTACATTAGCTTGGAGTTGAAATTTGGGATCGTTCCCTGTTTGCACATTTCCACTTAAGGCGATGTTGCTATCTCCAATCCGCAATTTACCATTAGCCAAGCTAGCATTACCATCTGCATAATTAATAGTGCCGCGAAATTCATCTGCTGCAACTCTGGCAACACGAGGCCCGGCGATCGCAACGTCTCCCGCAACTGCATAATTATTAAGGTTGACAACTAAATTTCCCGATAGCTGTCCCCCTAAAGGTTTCAACTGATTGTTAGGTAAAAAGCCCCCAATCAAAGCTATAGGAAACTGTTGGGCGTTGATAAGCAAGTTCTCTCCCTCGGTTCTACCTGTGGTGAGTGCGCCATCCCGCCGAACTAAAAATGAAGTTGGACGATAATCTGCACCCAGGTTAAGGGCAATTCTGTCTTGTTTCCCAGCTAATCGCAGACTTGCTCCCTGTCCCCCTTGAAAATTCACGTTTCCGGTTAAAAGTGGGTCAAACGCTAAATCACTAACCTGGAAATTTCGCAGTCGGATATTGCCGTTAGCTTGCGGAACATCGAGATTACCTGTAACTTTTCCATTAAAATCAAGTAGCCCCGCTAAAGCTACGTCTCCAGGAACTTGAAAGCCAGTATTTTTTAAGTTAAAATTCTGTGCCAGTACGTTTAAATCAAATCCAGCAATTTTAGGTGCGCCTGTTGGTGGAGACTGAATTGCGATCGCACCATTAGCACTCAATCCTGGGGTACTTGCGTTTTCAACTATAATCTGCTGTCCATTCCATTGAAATTGAGCCGTAAGCGGTTTTGCCAGTAGCGCTACCCCTTGGGAAAGGCGGATTTGTCCGGCGGCGCGAATATCTGCAAGCTGGAAAGATTTTGTTGTGCCTGCTAACTGAATATTGCTATTGAGCCGTCCTCGCAGTTGTGGTGAAAACCGATTGAGTTGAATTTGAGAAGTCTTGACAACTCCTTGCCAACGTTGTTGTGCAAGTTGACCTTGAGCCACGATTGTCCCGCCTGCGACGTTAAACACTGCACCTGGTAACAGGATATTCTCTCCTTGTTTAGCAGCAACAACCCTTCCGGTAGTGGGATAGGTCGCTGTAGGCGCTTGCACCTGCGCTACTGCTTGCAGGTTGCTCAGAGTGCCGGAAATATTGGCATTTGCCGATACGTTCCCAATGGTGATGCTGGGTGAGGATTTGTACGCTTTTGCGATCGCATCCCCTGGTAAATTTTGGGCTTGCACATTAAATGCTACCCTACCTTGGGGTGCAAGCTGAAGTTGACCGCTAGCGATTACTTGCCCTCCCACCTCTGGATTTGCTTGAATGCGAGCCACATTAACGTTTAAGGGTTTATCCAGAGAACCAGAAACTTTAGCGTTCGCAGATATACCACCAAGATTCAAAGGAGTTGAAATATTGTAACCTTGAGCGATCGCATTTCCTGGTAAACCTTGAGCTTGAATACCTATATCTACTTGACCTTGGGGAGCTAGTTGAATTTGACCACTGGCTGTAATTTGCCCTCCTGTTGGTGGCGTTACCTGAACACTGGAAACATCAAGGTTTAATGGCTGTTTGCCAAGTGAGCCAGAAATTTGTGCTTTTGCTGAAATATTGCCAACTGCGATCGGTAGACTAACATCATAGCCACGCGCTAATATATCCCCGGATACACCGTCAACTTGAGCATTAAATCTTACGTCGCTTTTGACTCCTAAATTAGCTTGACCGCCACCTGTGATTTGACCACCGGCTGCGGGGACTATTTTCAAATTGGAGACAGCAAGTTGAGATGCTGTTTGAGAGACATTCAAGCGGAAATCAGTATTGACAGCTTTGAAGAGAACGCGGTCAACTTGAATAGGTTTTGTATTGCTTACTGTACCGCTAAGGACTGGTTTTTGAAGTGCGCCTAACACCTGAATATTTGCTTGAATTTCGCCACTAGCTGGGACTGACGAATTTACATTCAATGTATCTAAAATATTTTTAGCACTGACTGGTTTTATCTGAGCAGAGACATTAAAACCAGTTTGAGTATTAATTGTTCCATTAGCCAGAATGGGAACTTTGCCAAAGTTCGTACTTAAATTTTCTAAAGCAACTGTCCGGCCTTGAAATGAAAATCTTCCATTAAAATTAGAAACCTGCTGAGGAATATTTTGAATTTTAGCAGTGACTTGATTAGCAGTAGCCGTTCCCGTAACAGCTATTTCTGAAAGTTTTGGTGGAATCTGAACCCCTAAGTCAGCATTTAAATACCCTGCTTGCAAGGCAATTGGTAACTGTATTAATCGACTTATATCAGATGCTTGTAAATTTTGTGTTGAAAGATTTAGGCTAGTTTTTTGAGCTTTTAGTTGTGTTTCACCAGCAATTTTAACTCCGCCTCCCCTAGCGAGTTGAGCATTAATGTCATAACCAATCCTTTGATTTTGATCAAAAAATCGGGCAACACCACCAACTTGATTTAATATTACTGAACCTTTCGGTCTAGTTGGTGCGGCGAACGGCATCAACTCCACATTTCCATCTTGAATCTGAAGTGTTTGCAATTCGGTTTGAATAGCACCTTTTCCTTCTCCAGCCTTAACTTGGGCTGTAACCCAACGCCCATCTCGATCCTGTTGGATGTAGACATTGGGCTTAACCAGCGTTACATTTAATGCTAGTTTTCGGGTTAAGAGAAGTTCCAAGGGCGAGAACTGCACCTCTAAGGCTTTTGCTACCACCTCGTCTGCATCGGTGGGAGTTGCGGGTATAGATAAAGAGCTAAATCTCAGACTAGAGAGCGAAAAACGTTCAACTTTCCCTACTTTTACTGGCCGCCCAAGCAATTGTTCCAGATTTTGCTGCACTAATGGCGCTAAATCCTTATATACATAGTTTCTAGCCCACCAAGCACCTACTGCAATTCCAACCAGCAAAACGACACAGAGAGCCAAACTGGTACGTCCTAAGAGGAGGAGCCATAAACGAGGATTAGATGGTTCCTGATTATTTTTTGAATTTGGAGAGCGCGTCATTATCGTTACTAGTACCAGTACTTTTTTTCTGGAGTGAGCCGAGAGACAGGCTAGTACCGCAAGGCTGAATTAAAAATTAAAAATTAAAAATGAATACAACGTAGGCGTTTCGTTGATTTGGAATAGGTGGTTTATTTACGCCGTGCTGTACTAGCCGTAGTTGTATCAGTAAGTTACAAACTATGGTTTCATAATATGAAGACTTTCGCAAGAACTTTGCGGCAAGCTGCTTCTATTCTCCAGGAGAAGTTGCCCCAATGAGACGCTTTGTAAATATTTCATGTTATTCCATAATCTTGCATAATTCCTGAATTTATTTTGTGATAACTCCTGTATATGGCAATTCCCAGTTAAGTGAGGTACAGATAATATTTTGAAACGCAAAGGGACGCAAAGTAAAGCGCAAAGGTACGCAGAGATTTGTACCTCAGCAGACTAGAAAACGCTATATACAACCTTGGTTAGAAAATTAAAACTCTGTATAATCTAACTTAGTATAGATGACAGGAAGTAATTTTAGATTAAAGAGTAATGTAGAGTTGAATGAAATTCCTGAAGCTAGATTTAGATTCCCCGTTCTTGAAGAAGTCGGGCATCTGGGCAGCAATTTTTACTCAATTAATACTAATTTTATGTATAGTGTATTAGGCTGAATCTATTTAGACAAATTATGGATTACAGCTTAATCATCGTGGTTTGAATAATTGGAAAAAATTAGCTTATTTTTAATTTAAAAAAGACAATCTAGGGTTGATTAATGCACCCAGCTACAAAGATACTATGGGGAGCATCCCGTTTTGGCAGATCGCCCTCAGACTAGAAGTCTGGGGCTATACAAACTAAACCCGCCTGCGCGGGTTTCAGAAGAGTCCGCGTAGGCGGACTTCGTTTGTGTAGCCGCGTTCGCGTCAGCGTGCCGGAGGCTCTATTCCAATCGCCCAGTGTTTCTTCCAAAAGTGGATGCTCCCGATACTATGAGGCATCAATTTTTATTCAGTAATGGGATGCGAATGTCTACGACACACTACGTGAACGCACTTACAAAATATCAGATAAGTTTATCCAGTAATTCATCAAGTGAAACTCGATATTCCGGCGGTGCTATTAAGCATCAACACGCCGGAAGTATATCAAGAAAAACTGCATAATCTTAGGCAGCTACCAATTACTAACAAGATTATCCACTTCTCTAAAAAGTTACAAACCTGAGCTTTTAGATTACTCCATCGTCAACCCGCTCACTGCTCGGTTGAATCATCAATCATTTCTGGTACTAAAGCTGGGTTACTCTTGCGTTCTTCTGGCGATTGCTCCCGAATAACATCGTCGATTCTCGCAGGGTGTTTGATTTTGTCCAGTACCTCTGGACTTAGTTGCGATGGTTCACCTTCTGGATTCGATTTTTCAGCTTGATTAGGAACTGTTTCCTTATTCATCACTATTTCCCAAAACTTATACGCCAAGCTTAAATCCTTCTGTGGTGAGGCACACACTATCTTGAGACTTATTTCACACAGTGGTAGGTAATAAAGGCGTGACCGATAGCGTAACCCTACTAGACAAGCAAGGTTGGGCGTATTGGTTATGGGTCAATTCGTTGTCGCCCAAAAATTCATCCCACACTGCCCTTACGGGTCAGATGTGGGGCTTCTTTTTGTTTAAGCTAAACTAAATAGCCCGTACCATAAAAAGCGTAAATATTCAGTACTTTCCGTTTCACTAAATTAGGAAATAAGCAGTGTTACCAAACAAGCCTCCCGCTACCAATGAAACTCAACGCTGGACATTTGTTCAACTTTTTGGACTGGTAAAGCGTAATCCCCTGATGATTTCGCAGTGGGTGATCCGCTGGGTACTTGTGGGGACTGCTGGTGGTCTATTTGCGGCGTTGTACTGGAATGTTCTAGAGTTTTTAACGCACCAACTGCAACGATTTGAAGGTTTTAACCTCCTGATAGTGATGCCACTTAGCGGTTTAGTTATCGGGCTGATGATTCATTTTTTGGGAAATCCCGGTGAAATTGCCTTGATTGTTGATAATATCCATTTTCGTGGCGGACGCCTAGATGTTCGCAAAAATCCCTCAATGATTCTTGCTTCTCTAATCAGCATATCGGCAGGCGGTAGTGCTGGCCCAGAAGCACCACTGGTACAGGTAACAGGTTCTTTTGGGACTTGGGTTGCCGATCGCTTAAAACTCCAGGGTGAAGACCTCAGAACTATGAGTTTAGCAGCGATGGCGGCTGGTTTCACTGCCTTGTTTGGCGCACCTCTTGGCGGTGCAATGTTCGCCCTGGAGATTTTGCACCATCAGCATATTGTGGAATATTACGAAGCCTTGATGCCAGCCATTGTTTCTAGTTGCGCTAGTTATCTGGTATTTGCAGCAATTACACATTTGGGAATTGCACCCACTTGGTATTTTCCCCAGTACCACCTAGAAAAAATTGATGATTTTGCGATCGCGATCATCTTCGGCATCATTGGGGCGGTGGCGGGATGGATTTTTATGGGCATTTTTCGGGGCTGCGATTACTTGTTTGCTCGAATTCCCGGCCCCATTTATGTACGCACAACACTAGCAGGATTCGCACTTGGCACTTTAGCAGTTTTATTACCCCTAACCCGTTATTTTGGACATGAAGAGTTAGAATCAGTCCTCACTACTAGCTTTGGTGCTGTTTTTCTCTTAACTCTAGCTCTTGGTAAAATGGCTGCCATTAGCATTACGGTAACAGGTGGGTGGCGTGGTGGATTCATCATCCCCTTATTTTTCACAGGTGCTTGTATTGGTAAAGCAGTGGCAGTCTTAATTCCGGGACTTAATCCCGCCCTTGCCATGATTTGTACAATGGCGGCTGTCAATGCAGCCGTAACGCGCACACCTATAAGTACGACTTTGCTGCTGTCAAAATTGACTAACTTGAGTCCCTTTACACCAATCCTATTTGCCAGTTTAATTGGATTTTTTCTGGCTCCAAAAGTTCCCCTAATTGCATCTCAACTGAAGTCCCAGAGAGAAGCTACTGAATTAAGCAGCCGAAGTCGCCAGTAAAACTTTAATCGTCTGAGGCTTTGAAGGAACTCTTGCTTGGGGATATTACAGCAGGAAAGCTACTTGATGAGGTACACAACTATTTGTCTCAAAGTCAGATAGAAAGCCCAGCTATTTTTTATATTGTTCTATTTCAACTAATCGGGATGACTGGATTCGAACCAGCGGCCCCTTCGTCCCGAACGAAGTGCGCTACCAAGCTGCGCCACATCCCGCCATGAAAATGGCATTGTAAATTAAGAATATCACAACCCGTGCCCAATGACAGAATTACATCTATATATATGATTGCTTCACCCAAGGCTTTGCTTGCTACGATTAAATTTGTATAACTCTAGTGGTAAAAGCGGATTGTGACTGTAAAACCAGACTGGTTGCGGGTAAAAGCACCTGGGCGTGAGCGCATCGGTAACGTTAAAGACATTTTGCGGGATTTATCCCTCAATACAGTTTGTGAGGAAGCATCCTGTCCGAATATTGGCGAATGCTTCAATGCCGGTACTGCTACGTTTTTGATTATGGGCCCGGCTTGCACACGCGCTTGTCCCTACTGCGATATTGATTTTGAGAAAAAACCCAAACCACTAGACCCCACAGAACCTGCACGACTGGCAGAAGCTGTTCGCCGCATGAACCTTAATCATGTAGTAATCACTTCTGTAAATCGAGATGACTTGTTTGATGGTGGTGCATCTCAGTTTGTGGCGTGTATTGATGCGGTTCGTACTGTTTCACCTAACACCACAATTGAAGTACTAATTCCTGACTTGTGCGGTAATTGGAATGCTCTAGAGTTGATTCTACAAGCTGCACCAGAGGTATTAAACCACAATACCGAAACTGTTCCACGCCTGTATCGCCGGGTGCGTCCTCAAGGAAACTACGATCGCACATTAGAATTATTACAGCGAACTCGCCAACTTTCTCCTAGTACATACACCAAATCCGGCATCATGGTTGGACTCGGTGAAACTGATGCCGAAATTCGCCAAGTCATGCAAGACTTACGAACCGTAGATTGCGACATTTTGACCATTGGGCAATACCTCCAACCCAGTCAAAAACATTTACAAGTAAATGAATTTATCAACCCAGAACAATTTGCTGCTTGGAAAGCATTCGGCGAAGAAATCGGATTTTTACAAATTGTTTCTTCTCCATTGACAAGAAGCTCATATCATGCAGAGCAAGTCAGGGAATTAATGGAACGTTATCCCCGGAGCTAATTTTAGACAGGACTTACGCAAAAAATAGCCCAAACCTTGATTTTTCGGTAGGGGCAATTCATGAATTGCCCCTACAGCGTGTAGTTTTGCGTAAGTCCTATTAGATTTTAGATTGCTAAGAGAATGGGGTGATTGGGTGATGGGGAGAATGGTGATTAATGACTAATTCAAAATCTGTAGCAATTCTTGGTGCAGGTGCTTGGGGTGCATCTCTGGCAAATCTCGCCGCAGCGAATGGTCATCAGGTGCGCGTATGGTCGCGTCAAGGTTCCCAAACTCTCCAAGCAGTGTTAGAAAATGCCCAAATAATCCTATCTGCTATCTCGATGATTGGTGTGAGAGATGTTGCTTCCCAAGTCCAGTCTTTCCCCCTTTCTCCAGAGACGATTTTTGTGACGGCGACGAAAGGCTTAGATCCCCAAACCACCTGCACGCCGTCGCAAATTTGGCAAACAGTATTCCCTAACCATGCAGTGGTTGTTTTGTCTGGGCCTAATTTATCCAAAGAAATTCAACTAGAGTTACCAGCCGCAACTGTGGTAGCCAGTAATATTCCCACAGCTGCGGAAGTAGTGCAGTTAGTATTTTCTTCTCATCGTTTTCGGGTATATACCAATCCCGACCCCTTGGGGGTGGAACTGGGGGGAACGCTAAAAAATGTGATTGCGATCGCAGCTGGTGTGTGCGATGGTTTACATCTAGGAACCAATGCCAAAGCTGCTTTAGTCACCCGTGGACTTACAGAAATGGTTCGCATCGGTAACGACTGGGGTGCAAAGACGGAAACATTTTATGGATTATCGGGTCTTGGAGACTTGTTAGCAACCTGCAATAGTCCCTTAAGCCGCAATTACCAAGTCGGCTATCAGCTAGCTGGTGGTAAGACACTTAAAGAAACTCTTGCAAATTTACCAGGAACAGCCGAAGGAGTGAATACTTGCCAAGTTTTGATGCAACGAGCCAAGCAACAAAACATTCCGGTTCCAATTACTGAGCAAGTTTATCGGTTACTTCAGGGAGAAGTCACACCCCGACAAGCGCTTGATGAACTGATGCTGCGAGATATCAAGCCAGAGTACAACTACTAGTACAGTACGGCAGAAATAAACAGACCATCTGAAATGTCTAAAATCCTTATGCAACGGTAATTACGAATTACGAATTACGAATTACGAATTACGCAAAGCGGTACTAGTTAGTAGTCTGTCAAGTTAACTATGCTGGCTAAATAAGTTTGTAGTAAGGACTTTAGTCCTTATATTAAGCACTGAAGTGCTTACTACATACCAGACTTTCGTTAGCTTGATGGGCTACGGAGAGAGTATTAAATAACTTTCCCGCGTTTTCTATCTCCGTATCGATAGAATTTTTGCCGTTAATACTAATCACTTCCCTGATATCTATTAGTCTTACTTATACCTGAATAATCCTGAGAAAAAATTGCTAAATCGTCAGGATATTACTTTTGTAGCCATGTAAATGTGACTATGCCAATTATAAAGATGACATTCACTGAAGGATGTTTATACTGTGTTACAAAAGTTACTATCAAAACCGTCAAGTTGAAATGTTAACTAAGTAGTTGAAATATTGAAAGCCTAGCTGCCGATTTAAATAGCTATTGGTTAAATCAAAAATTTAGCAGCCGATTAAGTCCAGTAATACTGTATCGAATAAAACCATTACAGTTAATTTCTAAAAAAATTGTAATGGAACCTTCAACTATGTTAGTTCATCGTTAATCACGGGAACAATAGCAACAGTTGAATAGCTGACCGTAATCTAAGCTGACCGAAATCTATTGTTACCTGGAGCCATTGAGACGATCTTTATGCCAGCAACATCTTTTTATGCAGATGCCCCCTACAACACCAGAAAGTCCCGCCAGGCTTTGGACTCCGATCTCACGGTTGATGAAAGCGAGTTATCGGTAGATGATTTACAGGAGCTAGAGATGGCTTCTGTTGAAAATGCTAACTTTGCTGCTAGCACTAACCGCCGGAGTACAGACCTAGTACGTCTATATCTTCAAGAGATTGGTCGGGTTCGCTTGTTGGGGCGAGATGAAGAGGTTTCAGAAGCTCAAAAAGTCCAACGTTACTTGCGGATGCGGATAGTACTTGCTAACGCCGCAAAGCTTGGAGATGAAGTGATTACACCCTATCTAAGGTTAATTGAAGTTCAGGAACGTTTGACATCCGAACTCGGACATCGGCCGTCTTTAGAAAGATGGGCTGCTACTGCTGACATAATTTTATCCGATCTCAGACCGACTTTGGCAGATGGCAAACGTCGCTGGGCAGAAATTGCCAAGTTGACAGTAGAAGAGTTAGAGCAAGTTCAGTCCCAAGGACTGCAAGCAAAAGAACACATGATTAAGGCTAATCTTCGCCTAGTTGTGTCTGTTGCTAAGAAGTATCAAAATCGCGGTTTAGAATTGTTGGATTTAGTCCAAGAAGGCACACTCGGTTTGGAGCGGGCTGTAGAAAAATTTGACCCCACTAAGGGTTATCGCTTCAGTACTTATGCTTACTGGTGGATTCGTCAGGGAATTACAAGAGCGATCGCTACTTCTAGTCGTACCATCCGGCTCCCTGTCCATATTACCGAAAAGTTAAACAAAATCAAAAAGGCTCAACGCAAAATTGCTCAAGAAAAAGGTCGCACTCCGACTCTAGAGGATTTAGCAACTGAGTTAGAGATGACACCAACTCAAGTAAGAGAAGTTTTGTTACGGGTTCCTCGCTCTGTTTCTTTGGAAACCAAAGTAGGCAAGGATAAAGACACAGAGTTAGGCGAATTACTCGAAACTGACTGTGTAACCCCAGAAGAAATGTTAATGCGAGAATCTTTACAAAGAGACTTGCATCATCTTCTGTCAGATTTAACTAGCCGGGAACGCGATGTAATTTTGATGCGGTTTGGTTTGGCAGATGGTCATCCTTATTCTTTAGCAGAAATTGGCCGCGCTCTCGACTTATCGCGCGAACGAGTTCGACAAATTGAATCCAAGGCTTTGCAAAAGCTCCGTCAACCTAAGCGTCGCAACCTTATCCGCGATTATTTGGAATCTCTAAGTTAGTCAACGATTGAGAGTCATTTGTCATTAGTCATTTGTCATTAGAAAACTACACTTGACAAATGACTAGGGACAAAGGACTGATTTGATCCCTAAGTCAAACAATTTTGGATTTTAGATACTTCGACTGCGCTCAGTACAAGTTTGCAATTTTGGATTGACTTTGCACACCCTTCTCTACGAGAGGCTGCGCCAACGGCAGAGCTACGAGCATCGCAAGGGACGGGGCTGAACCAAAAATTATTTTAATCCAAAATCCAAGTTGCGCTTCCAGCGCACCAAAGGTGCGACCCAAAATCTAAAATTGCTGAGTTGAAAGCCTTTTAGAGGCTTATAGCAAATAATTTTCATTTAGTTGTATAAGAGTTTCCCCAGAGGTTTGCTCAGATATCTTGAAGGTGGGGATCAACTAAACAATTCAAAATTAACTCATACAAAATTTAAAGTCAAGGGATGCAATCGTTACAAGTATCCTAACTATTAACTGTATGCAAATTAAATGCAATACAGCTTATTATTTGAATTTTGATCGAGATTTAATGAATTGTTCTTAAATATTTAGCATAAATTCTCAATAGGCAATGATTGTTGCAAATTGCTCCCAAGATTTGTTATATTCTCAACTAACAAGCTTTGTTGAGAAATATTAGTATGACTGTCTACACAACTACTTCACTCAAGGCAGAACTGAACGAGCGAGGCTGGCGATTAACTCCCCAGCGCGAAACAATTTTACACATTTTTCAAGAACTTCCGCAAGGTGAACATTTAAGTGCGGAGGATCTTTATCATCGGCTAGAAACTGATGGTGAAGGGATCAGTTTGTCAACTATTTATCGGACTTTGAAGTTGATGGCCAGGATGGGAATTTTACGGGAATTAGAATTGGGCGAGGGACATAAGCATTATGAGATCAACCAGCCCTATCCTCATCATCACCATCACTTGATTTGTGTTAGATGCAACTCAACTATTGAGTTTAAGAATGATTCAATTTTAAAAATTGGCTCGAAAACCGCTCAAAAAGAAGGTTTCCATCTCTTAGATTGTCAAATGACAATCCATGCAGTGTGTCCCAAGTGCCAACGGGCGCTAATGCCGCTTTAGCACTTGGGTGGATAATCAGACGAAACTACTCAAATTAACCAAATAAGTGGAATTTTGAGCAGTTCGTAATTTGCTGTTACTAGAGGCTAGCAACGAGTTGGGAACTGATACTAACAACACCAAAGCGGATGTTAAAAGCGTCCGCTCTTAAGATCCTTGAGGCTGATGCCGTAGAATTCTTGGGCTTGTTTAATCGCTTTTTTGGTGTCATCTGCCATCACACCGTTCAGCTTGCCTTTATAAAAGCCCCGCTCCCGTAGTCGCGTTTGGATTTCCAGGGTATTAAATTCGCTTTTTTTAGCAGTATTAACTGAGCTATATAACTTAGCTCGTGTAGTTGGGCCAGCAACGCCACTTGCTGCTAAAAAATTAGCTGCCTGGAATCTTCGTACAGCATCGGCAGTGTAGGGGCCATAGTAGCCATTTGGCTCTCCCTCTAAATATCCTGCCTGGATCAATTGTTCTTGGATGATTCTAACTGACTCACCGCGATCGCCTACACGGAGTTTATCTCGATTGACTACCTTTTTGGGAGCCTCTTCTCCATCGCCAATGCCAATTCCCGGCAATTTACGCAATGTTGCTGGGCCTGCAATTCCATCAACGCTTAATTTGTAAGAATCTTGGAACCGCTTCACAGATTCTTCGGTAATTGGGCCAAATATTCCTGTGGCGTTCCCATAATAAAAGCCTGCGACTCTTAAGCGTTCTTGCAAAGCTCTGACATCTTCACCTTCATCCCCCTTAGCAAGGTAGTTGGGATTACGGCGCTGGCTGGTGGCTGAACGAACTGAACTAGTAGTACTGGGCTTTTTGGCTTGTGTACTTACAACAGTAGCTTTTTTAGCTTGTGTTGTCGTAGTACTGGGCTTTTTAGCTTGCCAGTTTTCTAACTTTTGCAGAGTGCTTGCTCCAACAATGCCGTCAACTGGCAAACCGGCAGCCTTTTGAAAGCGCCGCACAGCCTCTTGTGTGGACACATCATATACTTGGGTAACAGAAGCTTGGTAAAAACCTGCTGTTTTCAACTTTTGTTGGAGATTTCTGACAGAAGGGCCTTGATCGCCTTTTTCCAGTGCCATGACGCTGGTGACAGCGCCAAGAATAGACAAGGACAGAGCAAGGGGCAACATATACTTCCAAGCCCTACCAGAAAGCCGTTTCCAGTCTGGTGCAGCTGCTTTGTTAAACAAAGAACTGAGGGAGACCAATTCACTGGGTGTACTGTCTTCGTAGGCGAAAGCTAGGTGCAAATACGCAAGATTTTCCATATTTGTTTCCTACACCATTGATTTTTCTTCGATAACTGCTTCAGCTTGATGTACTAGGTTCCTCAAAGCTTCTAATGTTCCTATATTTACATCCTCCCACAAATTGCGCTTGTGTGCTTCTAATAATTTTTCAGCAATATCACGCAGAGCATAAGGGTTCTTTTCCTGAATAAATTCTGACACAACTGGATCGAGCAAGTAAGCTTCTACTATGCCTTGATACATATAATCTTCTACACATTTAGCTGTAGCATCGTAGGCGAATAAAAAATCTACTGTCGCCGCCATTTCAAAAGCACCTTTGTAACCGTGGCGCATAACTCCGGCAATCCATTTGGGATTAACTACGCGAGAACGATACACCCGTGAAATTTCTTCTTTGAGTTGGCGGACTCTTGGTTGGGCGGGTATGGAATTATCACCGAAATATGTTTGGGGGTTTTTTCCTTGTAGAGAACGCACGGCTGCGGTTAAGCCACCCTGAAATTGGTAATAATCATCAGAATCGAGTAGGTCGTGTTCGCGGTTATCTTGATTGTGCAGGACAATTTGCATTTGCGCCAAGCGTTGCTTGAAGGCTTCAGTGTTGGGCATGGGGCATTGGGCATTGGGCATTGGGCATGGGGCACTTGTACTGAGCGAAGCCGAAGTATTGGGCATTGGGGACTGGGAATTAGGAAGAATTTCTGCTCCCCTGCTCCCCTGCTCCCCTGCTTCTTTTTCCGATGAGTAGGCGTAAGAACTCCAGTTAATGTAGGCGCGGGCTAAATCTTCATCATCTGTCCAGTTTTGCGATTCGATTAAACCTTGGAGTCCTGCGCCGTAAGCACCTGGGCGAGAACCAAAGATGCGATAGCGCGATCGCACCACGGCTTCTTGTATAGTTAATCCTTGGCTTGTCCACAATTCAGTTTCTTGGCGAACTGCATCCGCTAGGGGATTTTGTTCTGGCGGTTCATCTAAGTCTGCTACTGCTGATACTGCTTGATCGAATAAGTCAATTAAGTTGGGAAAAGCATCTCGGAAGAATCCCGAAATTCGCAAGGTGACATCTACACGGGGCCGTCCCAAAATCGCTAGGGGCAAAATTTCAAAATCCACTACTCGCCGTGCTGCACCATCCCACACTGGTTGGACTCCCAGTAAAGCTAAGGCTTCGGCAATATCATCACCGCCTGTTCTCATGGTGGCTGTGCCCCACAATGATAAGCCTAGTGTTCTGGGATATTCGCCATGCTCTTGAGTGTAATATTCCACAAGGGTTTCAGCAGCTTTTCTACCGATATCCCAAGCTGTCTCTGTGGGAATGGCGCGAATATCGACAGAATAAAAGTTTCTCCCTGTTGGTAGAACTTCTGGGCGGCCGCGGGTGGGTGCGCCAGATGGGGCACTTGGGACATAACCGCCATCGAGTCCGTGTAATAAATTGGTGATTTCTTGATCGGTTTGTTGTAAAGCTGGAAGGAGGCGATCGCGTATCCACGTAGAGACGCGATGAATCGCGTCTGTGCTGAGGGGGGAGACGCGATGAATCGCGTCTGTACAAGATTCCTGATTTCTAAATTCTGAATTCTGAATTCTGAATTCTGAATCCTGATTTATTAGTTGTTCTACTAAGAAGGCGGCGTGTTCTTCTAGGACTTCGATGATATCGCCGAGGGTGCGGCATTCTGTGCCATTGACTATTGAGTATTCACCACTAGGCATTGACAAATCGGCTGTGAGGGGATCGAAATCTAGTCCCCAATCTTGAGCTATGGCGCGGGTAATCCCTGAAGAATGGCGATTGGGGATGCGAGCGATCGCTACTATTAAATCTCGCAGCTGTCTTCCTTGGGGACATTGCCCAAAAATATGCAACCCGTCGCGGATTTGGGCTTCTTTCAATTCACAAAGATAGCCACCGATGGAATTCAAAACTAGAGATTCAGAATTAAAAATTTCTGTTTCATTTTGGATTCCTAAATCTAGATGGAGATTTTCTTTGATTACCAGTTCGCGGATGCGATCGCGAATTACTGGCAAACGCGAAGGATCTAAACTGTCCGCTTCGTAATACTCATCAATTAAATTTTCTAGCTGTTGCAAAGAACCGTAGAGTTCCGCACGAGTCATCGGCGGCGTTAGGTGATCTATGATCACCGCTTGAGCGCGACGTTTAGCTTGGGAACCTTCACCAGGATCGTTGACAATAAACGGGTACAGGTGGGGAAGTGCGCCGAAAGCCACTTCTGGATAACAATTACTGGATAAAGCCACGCTTTTACCTGGTAGCCATTCTAGATTTCCGTGTTTTCCTACATGAACTACAGCATCAGCACCAAAACATTCTCTTACCCAATAGTAAAAAGCTAAATAATCATGGGTTGGTTCTAAATCCGGCGCATGATAATTCAAACTTGGGTCATTATCATAACCCCTTGCTGGCTGAATTCCCACAAAAATATTGCCGAGTTGAATTCCGGGAACGGGGAAAGAGGCAGGGGGGCAGGGAGCAGGGAGCAGGGGAGAAGAGTTTTCACCTTTGCCTCCCGCACCTTGCCCCATTTCCCACCTTTCACTAATACCTTGCTGAACTGCTGGCGGTAATGAAGAGAAATATTTTTGATATTCTTCCCAAGAAACACTTTGGTGTACCGGAAGTAATTCTCGACCTTCCGGGTCATTTGTTATGCCATCTGTCAGCCTTTGAATCAACTCATCTCCTTGAGCAGGTGGATTTTCGACTTCATAACCAGCAAGATGTAGAGCTTGCAGAATTTCTACACAACTAGCTGGGGTGTCCAGTCCTACACCATTGGCAAGCCGTCCATTGCGGTTGGGGTAGTTTGCCAAAATAAGGGCAATTCGCCGTTCTTGGCGTGGTTTGGAACGTAGACGCGCCCAATTTGCTGCTAGTTTAGCAACGAACTCGATGCGATCGCTCACTGGTTCATAAATTACTACATCTGTCTCTAAATGGGGATTACGAGTTTGTACGGCTTTAAAAGACACAGCACGAGTAATAATCCGCCCATCTACTTCTGGTAGCGCTACATTCATCCCAATATCACGGGGAGAAAGCCCTTGAAACTGTGACTTCCACTGTTCAATTGAGCCGCCACTGAGGATTACCTGCAACACAGGCACATCTAATTTTTCCCATAGTTCAGTTTGAGGTGTTTCGCTTTCCAACCGTGCTAGAGAAAAACTGGTAGTATTCAGCAGCACAGCTATTGATTCAGCTTCTTTGGGTTGGAAAAATTCACTCAACTCCGCTTGAACATCAGGTTCACGCAATGAAGAAACAAACACTGGCACTGGTTGTAAATTTTTCTGTACCAAGGCTTGGCATAAAGCATCAATTACCTTGGTGTTTCCCGCTAAATAATGAGCGCGGTAAAAAAGGATGCCGATTTTGGGGATTGGGGATTGGGGATTGGGGATTGGGAATTGGAAGTTTTGAGTATCTGAGGTGGATGAATCCAGTTCCGAGGTGGATGAATCACTCTCTAATTCCCCTTGTCCCCCTTGTCCCCCTTGTCCCCCTTGTCCCCTTGTCCCCTTGTCCCCTTGTCCCCTTGTCCCCTTGTCCCCTTGTCCCCCTACTCCCCATTCATACAATCCCACGCGCGGAATCGGCTGAGGTGGCGCAGGATTATATGCAGTTAACAGACAATTATCAGAAATAAATTGGAGAGCATTAACAAAATTTTCTACGCCGCCTTCACTAAAATACTGCCATACCTGGTTAGCAACACCTAAAGGCACGGTAGACTGGGAAATTAAGTCGGGATCAAAAGCGTCGTCCCCTGGCATTACAATCAGGGTTCTACCATTACGTTGCACAATTTCTTGCACTACTTCTAAGCCATAACCCCAGTAAGAACGTCCTCCTAACAGGCGCAAAATAATTATTTGGGCAAGCTCTAAAACTTGCTCCGCATAAGTATCTATGCTTAACTGTTGCTGCAATTGCAATAGATTGGCGACTCTTAAAGCAGGAAATTGTGGAGGTAATTTCGTAACCGCAACTGCCAAAGTTTGAATGTCGGTATCAGCAGCCGTAATCAACACGAAAGGCGCTGGAGTTTGTTCTAAAAAAATTAAACCCTCTGACTGATTCCATCCACCCGAAGTGCTACTTATACGATGCATAATGCTGTATTACCGTCTTAAACTATTGGTTATTACACAATCAAAAGAAACTTTTTCCCTGCATTTAGCCCCCTCTTACCAGTAATGATTAAAAATGCTTATAGCGGTTCTCGCTTACATTGGTGGTTTCTGAGCAGTTTAGTGTGCTTTTGTTAGGAAATTTTGACGAAGGGAAGTAGGGGATGAGGGAGATGAGGGGGATGAGGGAGAACAACTGACTACTCAGGACTTGGGACTCTATGCTAGGTTGACATTTAATTTAGAGGCGATCGCTTCCTTTTGGCCAAATTATTGGGCCCAATGATGCTAACCTTCAAAGTAAGTTCTCGCTGTTTCTATTAGAATATCTCCTAACTCAGCCAAACCAAGAGATAATAGCACCTCTGGTTAAGAATATTGCCACACAATCTTTATTGACCAAGTTTCGTTAGGATATTGTAACCTGGGCAATAGCGACTCTCTATTGATGTGACACCAGGCGATCGCTTTTTCACATCCATGACAACAACCATCGACTTTCTCAGTCACCTTAACCCTAGTCAACGTCAAGCTGTCGAACACTACTGCGGCCCGTTGCTAGTTGTTGCTGGCGCAGGTTCTGGCAAAACACGAGCGCTGACTTATCGCATTGCAAATCTGATTCTGAAACACCGTGTCGATCCAGAAAATATCCTGGCGGTTACTTTTACCAACAAAGCCGCGCGGGAGATGAAAGAACGGGTTCAACGTCTGTTTGCAGAACAACTGGCGATGAAACAACATGGCCAGCGTTTTGATTTGTTGACAGAATATCAACAAACGCTACTGCGATCGCAAGTTTACAAAAACACTATCAAAGATTTGTGGTGTGGCACTTTCCACAGTCTATTTTCTCGTATTCTCCGTTTTGATATTGAAAAATACGTAGACGAAAAAGGACGGCGTTGGAATCGTAATTTCTCTATTTTTGATGAATCAGATGTGATGACTCTGATCAAAGAAATCGTTAATAAACAGCTAAATTTAGACGATAAGAAATTTGATGCCCGCTCTGTCCGCTACGCTATTAGTAACGCTAAAAATCAAGGTTTATCACCCCAAGAATTTGAGCAAGATCAACCCAATTATCGCGGACGGGTAATTGCTCAAGTCTACAATTTATATCAAGATAAGTTAGCAGAAAATAACGCTCTCGATTTTGACGATCTGATTCTTGTACCAACTAGATTATTTCAGCAAAATGAGCAAGTATTGGGTTATTGGCATCGCAAATTTTGCCATATCCTTGTAGATGAATATCAAGATACTAATCGTACTCAATATCAACTGATCCACTTATTGGTTACTAATGGCGAAACTAAAAAGAGCGAATGGCAATGGCAAAATCGCTCAGTTTTCGTTGTCGGCGATGCCGATCAATCAATTTACAGCTTTCGGATGGCAGATTTCACCATCT
Source organism: Nostoc sp. NMS2 (assembly GCF_017115105.1). Classification (GTDB taxonomy): domain Bacteria; phylum Cyanobacteriota; class Cyanobacteriia; order Cyanobacteriales; family Nostocaceae; genus Nostoc. Next base: position 31,677 of record NZ_JABXKH010000065.1, on the reverse strand, counting down.
TGCTAGGATTTCAGGAAGATTTTGGTGATGGTTTAGTAGATGATGACACCCGAACGATGGTTAAGCTAGAAGAAAACTATCGTTCTTGTGAAAACATTCTGCAAGCGGCTAATGAACTAATTGAAAATAACACCCAACGGATTGATAAAATCCTGAAACCGACGCGGGGGCCGGGTGAGCAGATTACTTGTCACAAAGCCGATGAAGAACTCGCAGAAGCGGCATTTGTGATTAATCAAATTAGCACTTTAGAAAACCAAAATCCAGAGTTAGACTGGGGTAGTTTTTCCATACTTTATCGGACAAATGCTCAATCTCGTCCCTTTGAAGAATTGTTGGTGAAATATCAAATTCCTTACACAGTTGTGGGGGGAATGAGATTTTACGATCGCAAAGAAATCAAAGATGTCATTGCATATTTAAGAGCGATCGCTAACCCATCTGATACAGTCAGTTTATTACGAGTTATCAATACTCCCCGCCGGGGAGTTGGCAAAACCACTATTGATGCTTTGATGAACGCCTCTCAACAATTAGGGACAACCCTATGGGAAATACTCAGCGATGAGACATCAGTTAATACATTAGCTGGACGAGCGACAAAAGCTGTAAATAACTTTGCCGCAATGATTAGCCGTTGGCAAGCACAAATCGGCACGCTTCCCGTGACTGAGGTTTTGCAAGGAATACTAGAAGATTCTGGTTACGTTCAAGACTTGATGAGTCAAGGCACAGATGAAGCCACAGATAGAGTACAAAACGTTCAGGAACTTTACAACGCCGCACTGCAATTTCAAGAAGAAAATGAAGAGGTTTCCCTCCGAGATTTTTTGAGTAGTGCAGCCCTCAGTTCCGATTTGGATAACTTAAAAGAAGGACAAACAGCCGTTTCTTTGATGACTTTGCACGCTTCCAAAGGTTTGGAATTTCCCGTAGTATTTTTGGTGGGATTAGAACAAGGGCTATTTCCCGGCTACCGTTCGCTGGGCGATCCTGCATCTTTGGAAGAAGAACGCCGCCTGTGTTATGTGGGGATTACTCGCGCCCAAGAGCGGTTATATTTATCACACGCGCGGGAACGGCGTTTGTATGGTTCTCGTGAACCTGCGATGCGATCGCAATTTCTCGACGAATTACCAGAAGAATTATTATCTACCAAACGCGCAAGTCGTCAAAGTTATACCAAAAGTGCCTCTACTTCTAATGGAAAACAAGACTCAACGCAGAATTGGCAAGTAGGCGATAGAGTATTACACAAAACCTTTGGTATTGGTGAAATTACGCATGTCTTTGGAACAGGTAATAAAATGTCTGTAGCAATTAAATTTGCCAGTTTGGGACAAAAAATTGTTGACCCAAGAGTAGCACAGTTGCAACGAGTAGAGTGATATAGCCCAATACAGTTCAGAATGAGCAACAAAACCCTCATGTAGAGACGCGATAAATCGCGTCTTAAAATACCAATTATCTACACCAATAACCCTTAACTGAACCGTATTGTGATATGGCCGCAAATCCCCGATTTTTCAAAGAAGTAGGGGGTCTTGTTTTTCATATTTCAACTTCTTCAAAGTGTTCAACAGTGGGAAATGGCTCATAAAAATGATGCAGAAGTTTTTTCCACTCTTGATACTCAGCAGAACTTCTAAATCCTACAGTATGAGATTCTAAAGTTTCCCATTTTACAAGTAATAAATATTTACCTTGGACTTCTATACATCTATGCAATTCATGAGATAAATATCCATCCATTGACGAAATAATTTTAGAAGCTTTTTTGAAAGTAGCTTCAAAATCTGATTCTAGACCAGGTTTAACATGAAGCATAACTGCCTCAAGAATCATAAAGTTTTGCGGTGATAATTAGGCTAATGTTAACGCGATGTGCAACTTAATATTTTGATCTCTTTCCTTTTAGGCTATCATTATCCGTGGTTAGTTGTTTTGTTGCTAAACCGCCAAGTCATGGTTATTGCCGCGATCGCTAAACCGATAGCCAATCCCCACCAAAGACCAATCGCTCCATACCCTGACGAGATTCCGAAAGTATAACCAGTGCATAAACCAACACACCAATAAGCAAAAATACCAATCAACATCGGAATTCGAGTGTCTTTTAGTCCGCGTAATGCTGCCCCCGCAGTAACTTGCACACCGTCAACTATTTGAAAAATCGCTGCTACTCCCAGCAATTTCACTGCAAGGACAACCACATCTGCATTGTTTGGATCGTTAATGTCAATATAAAGAGAAATAATCGACTTTGGCACTAACCAAAATGTAATGCCTACTACACCCATAGATAAAGCTGCAATAGCAATACCTACATATCCAGCCAGACGAGTAGCAAGCAGTTCATTCTGTCCAACTAACTGCCCAACACGTACTGTTGTCGCTAGAGAAATGCCTACCGCAATCTGGAATGATATCGAAATTGTTTGTAAAGCAATTTGATGGGCAGCAAGAGCGTTTGTTCCTAATTGTCCTATTATGAAAGTAACAACGGTGAACAGTCCCCCTTCGACCGCAATCAGCCCCCCAATGGGCAATCCAACCTGAAAAATCTCGCCAATGATCCAGCGATGCTCTAGGGGAAAAGCTTTTTTAGATAAAGGTCGAAAAATACCGTAAACCGCAAAGCGAGGCTGATTACATATATAAACCGTCAAAGCAACAAACATACTCCAAAGTGAGAGTGTGCTTGCCCAACCGATACCAGCTAAACCTAGCGCCGGGAATCCCAGTTTGCCAAACATCAGCACATAGTTAGCTGTGATGTTGAGCAGAGTACCCAAAACCACAGTCACCATAACTAATTGTGGTTGCAATAGAGCAGAAAGAAAGCTTTTAAGTACTGCAAAGCCTAAAGCAGGAATAAAACCCAGTGCGATCGCCCTTAAATAAATCTCTGCTAGTGCTACTGTGTTAGCATCCTGCCCTAGTAGAAGTAGTAAAGCACCTCCATTGTAAAGCAGCAATGTAATTGGTATTCCTACTACCAGAGATATCCCTAGTCCCAGGCGAACAATTGTGCCAACTTTTTCTTTATTTCCGGCTCCGTATGCTTGGGCAGCTAATGGACTGACGGCAGAAACGATACCAGCAACGATCAACAGACAAAAACTAAAGATAACAGCTCCCAAACCTCCAGATGCAATAGTCTGACTTCCCAACCAGCCCATCATTACCGTATCCACAAAACCAGTTGAAGATTGAGCCAGTTGTGCTGCTGTCAAAGGTACGGCTAACACAAGACATTTTTTAACTTCAGAAAACATATATGCTTATAACCCGATGTGAAGAACAAAGGGTTTTTCCAAAATCTAATGGGAACTTGAATTTATTTTAATGGAGTAAGAGGACTCCCGTTACAGTCGCTCGCGCAGCATTCCGTAGGAAAGAATTAACGGCAGATGAATTATGACCAGGTAACAACTAACGCGACAGCTATCAAATGTTTGGTTGATTTTGGTTCTGAACATAATGCTTTAGTTGCTCAACTGTAGTCATATAACTAAGCTGATTTTAATTGAATAATGCCTCGATCAAAAATGCGATTATCAGTAGCGATCGCACCAATTTCTATTCTGTCTTTATACACCTCATAAAAGGCAAAACTTAAATGACTGGTGGAATAGTTTGTCCACTCAGAACGCCCTACAGGACGATTACCAGCACCTGCACCACAAATTAAATAAGTTGTCCCATCAATAGCACGGGTGCGTTCATAATTATGTTCGTGACCATTGATATAAAGTTGAACGCCATATTTTTTAAATAGGGGAGTAAAAGTTTTAATAAAATCTGGATTACTGCCATACTGACCTGATGAATAAATCGGATGATGACCAAACACCACTTTCCAAGGAGCATTACTAATACTTAATTCTTTTTCTAACCAAGATAGCTGGTTTTTCCAATCAGCATTACTGTTAGTATCTAAAGCAAAAAATTGTACTTGATTACGTTTAAATGTATAGTAACGTCCCTTCATATTAAAGCCAGCATATTTGACTTGTAAATCGCCATTGGCAGTCCGAATATCATGATTACCTAAACAAGCCTGAAATTTCACACCTTGTTTCAGCAAAGGTTGATAAGGACGCTCAAAAACTGCACTAATCTTTTCAATTTCGCCGTTATTGTAAATATTGTCTCCAGCTAAAACTACCAAATCATAAGGATTTTGTTTGTGATAGGCATTCATTGCCCCAGCCACAGCATACTGTCCTTTAGCTCCAGTGCCTGTATCTGCTACAGACACAAAACGTAATAACAAGTCTTTTTTCGGTGGGTTCGCGGCTATAGCTGTTGTTGAATCGTTAATATCAGCACTTTGATGATTTTGATTAGTTAACATCCAGGCAAAAAATCCTGTACCAATGGCGCTGAGGCTACTTAAAAATAAAAATTGACGGCGTTTCATGTTCATAATTCACCAAATTTAATAAATAGTCAGGTTAACGGAAACAATGAGCAATGAAGTGATACATTAAGGCAAAAGAAGGCAGCACAAGTAATAATGTACGTTGTTTGTCTTTGATTCGCTGCTTTTGGTGAAAGTTCCATGTCACAAGACAATCAGTCAAAACCGACGGATGAGCGGGTAAATCAACCTCCCCAAAAACCTTACCAGAGAGTTCAGCCATTTTGGAAGGCTAAAATTATCCAACTTCTCCAAGGGACGATTGGGGTTTTAGAAACAACGGTGGAGAAACTGGAGACAGCACCCCCACCAGGTACTGAACAAACACCCGGCTTTTTCCAGCAGCTTCAGTTGCGATGGGGTGGACTATTAAGGACAATCCGCTTGTTTTTGCCATCAAATTTGTCAACTAAGTTATCAGATACAGCTTTGACGGGAATTGTGGCTGGAATTGCTGTAATTCTCGTTTGGACGACTGCAACTGTCTTTACTGGTAAACCTACTGAAGTTGCAACTCTTCCCCCAGTTGAAGAGGTTCCTGTACCGACACCAACGATAACTACTCCACCGGAGTCAGTCGTACCAGAACCACAGCCGCCACAGGAAATTACGCCGCCGCCTGAACCGGAACCTGAACCAATTCCCACCCCAACGCCAACGCCGACACCAGTCATAGAATTGACACCAGAACAAGCCTTGATTGCAGCTATTGAAAATCAGGTGGCTGAAATTAGCGATCGCATTGCCTCTGGTCTGATAAAGTCAATTCAAGCCAACTTCCGCACGAGTAACTTGACTGTCAAAATTAGTGACGATTGGTACACTCTCCAAGAATCTCAGCAAGACAAATTAGCTGCGGAGATATTACAACGTTCTCAAGAACTTGATTTTACCCATTTAGAAATTATCGACTCTCAAGATAAATTGATAGCGCGTAACCCAGTTGTCGGTACTGAAATGGTGATTTTTAAACGGCAAACAACAAGCTCAAATAACTCGTAATAGAGCCTCCGGCATCCGCGTTAAGCGTTCGCGTAGCGTCTCGAAGAGAAGCTATGCCACAGGCTTTACGTAATTCGTATAGCACATTGTAAAAGCTTTGAATTGATATCCATCAATTCAAGTATTTTTTCTGCGATAATTAATATCAACACTTAATTTGGACGTTTAACTTGAACTATTTATGTTAGATAACCTTTCGTTATTGCTCAAAGCTTGTGAAAACTTGAATATCAGCTATGAAATTATTCATCCTACTGAAAACTTAGTAAAAATAAAACTGAATAATAAAAAACATTATTTTTGTAATTATAGTACTCCAATAATAAATCAGGCAATAGCACAAATTATTAAAGACAAGGAATATACTTACCATATTTTAAAGAACAAAGTTAAACTTCCTCGGACAGTAGGTTTTCTTTCCCCTTTTTGTGACCTGCAATATAAGATTTACTTAAAATTTCCAAGTTTTGAAGATATTATATTAGAAATAAAAGAAAACTTTGAAACACCCGTAATTGTTAAACGAAACTCTGGCTCAAGTGGACATAACGTTTTTTTATGTCAGAATACAGATGAAGTTCAAACTGCTTTAAAAGAGATTTTTAATATCAATAATAAAAAGTATGATTACGTTGCGATCGCTCAAGAGTTCATTGACATAAAATCTGAGTATAGAGCCGTTTTTTTAAATAAAGAGTTAGTTCTACTCTATGAAAAAGATATAACTAATGCAAAATTTGCAGGCAATCTCAGCCCTTTGCACTGGGATGGTGCGAAAGCAAAGCATATCAATGATCAACAAATATTGTCAGAGATTGCTAATTTTGCTAAACCAATTTTTGAAGAATTAGACATTGATTATGGTGGTTTAGATATCGTCTTAGATCGAGATAACCAATATTGGTTAATTGAAATCAATTCTCACCCAAATTATAGTATTTTCACTAGAGACAATGGAGAAGAGCCTGTGTTGAGAATTTTTGAAAAAATGCTCATTAGCCTAGCCTCAAAATGAAATATTTATTGCTTCATTTAGATAATTCAATAAGAGGCAGGGGAGCAGGGAGAGAGGGAGTAGGGGGATGTTCAGACGGGGATTGTAACCCTTGCTCCACTTCGTTTCGCGGCTCTTGAGAAAGAGCATTCCCCCTGCCTCCCTGCTTCTTGTTAATAACTTTGCATTCAGCGCAGATTTATAAGCTTTAACTCCTAACCTTTTCAAGGTGTATAACAATTTTGGACAAGAAATTCCTATTTAAGCTCTTTACTCTGTGTCGCGCCAGTTGCTTCAAGTCGGGGAACCCGCCCAACGCACTGGCTTCTCTGCGCCTCTGCGGTTAGAAAAATTACTTATTTTTTCTGTGTAATTCAACACATAGGTAATCACATCTGTAGTACGAATTCATGAATTGCCCCTACAATACGTTAATTTTTTCTACGCTAAATAGGTTGATCGCGAGTTCTTCTTACACTTTCTGTCGTAAGATCAGCGACGGGGAATCTAACATCAAAAAAAGTTAGGGCAAGCCCTAACTTTTTTTGTTCTCAGCGCTGTTTAACACCTAATCAATAAGTATTGTCACGAATAGGACAATTCACTCCTTGAGTACCCAATTAACATGGGGTAGCGATACACAATACATCACGATTCAACCGTTAAGTTTTTAAAGATGAAAAATTTCTTTAATTTCAGGTTTAACCAATACAAGGATGGGTGGATATGGATCTGAGTTTAATTGTATCCAACATTTTGAATCCGCCAATCCTGTTTTTCTTTTTAGGCATGACTGCTGTTTTTGTCAAGTCCGATCTAGAAATTCCTGCACCAGTGCCCAAACTCTTTTCGTTGTATCTGCTGTTTGCCATTGGTTTTAAAGGAGGGGTAGAACTAATTAAAAGCGGTGTTACTCAGGAAGTAGTTCTAACGCTCGCAGCAGCAATGATGATGGCTTGTGTTGTTCCAATTTACACCTTTTTTATCCTGAAGTGGAAATTAGATACTTACGATGCAGCTGCGATCGCTGCAACCTACGGTTCTATCAGTGCCGTCACTTTCATCACAGCTAGCGCTTTTTTAACTGAGCTTGGCATTGCTTTTGATGGTTACATGGTGGCAGCCCTTGCCCTGATGGAATCTCCAGCGATTATAGTTGGTCTAATTTTGGTGAATATATTCACCGCCGATGGAAAGCGAGAGTTTTCGTGGCCAGAAGTTTTGCAAGAAGCATTTCTTAATAGTTCAGTTTTTCTATTAGTCGGTAGTCTATTAATAGGTGTTTTGACAGGTGAACGCGGTTGGAAAGTATTAGAACCCTTTACTCAAGGGTTGTTTTATGGTGTTCTCACCTTCTTTTTACTGGACATGGGACTAGTCGCTGCCAGAAGAATTAAAGACTTGCAAAAAACCGGAGTTTTTCTGATTTTATTTGCCATACTAATTCCAATACTCAATGCAGGCATTGGACTAGTGATTGCCAAACTCATCGGTATGCCTCGCGGAGATTCGCTTTTGTTCGCTGTATTGTGTGCCAGTGCTTCTTACATTGCTGTCCCAGCAGCTATGCGGATGACTGTTCCAGAAGCAAATCCTAGCTTGTATGTTTCTACCGCTATAGCGGTGACATTTCCGTTCAATATTATTGTGGGAATTCCGTTATATCTCTACGGAATTAACCTATTTTGGAGGTAATAATATGCATGTAGTTAAAAAGATAGAAATTATCGCTAACTCCTTTGAGCTTGCCAAAATTTTAGACAATTTAGACAAGTCGGGTGTACATAACCATGCCGTAATCCGAAATGTTGCTGGCAAAGGATTACGAGGAACGACAGAAGATTTAGACATGACCATGCTTGATAATGTTTACATCCTCGCATTTTGTATGCCAGACCAACTCAAGCCTGTTGTAGAAAATATCAAACCACTTCTCAACAAGTTCGGTGGTACTTGCTACGTTTCGGATGTGATGGAGATTCGCTCTGTCAGATGTGTCGCGTCGATGTAAGAGAGTGATAAATTTAATGAAGTATTTCATGGAACGTCGTAACTTTTTGAAGTTGGGAATCACTGGGGCATTTGGAATGGCGATAACTGCCAGCGATTTCCTCTGGCGGGTGGAACAGGCTAAAGCTGACGAAACACACCCAGCGCCCACTCAATCCCTAAGTCCCGATGCTGCTTTACAAAAGCTGATGAAGGGGAATCAGCGATTTGTCGATCATCAACCGCAATACCCCGATCAATCGGCGCTACGGTTGCAGGAAGTTGCTCAAGCTCAACATCCATTTGCAACTATTCTTAGCTGTGCGGATTCACGAGTACCCGCAGAAATTGTTTTCGATCAGGGTATCGGAGACATCTTTGATGTTCGGATTGCTGGAAATATTGCCACATCTGAAGCGATCGGTAGTATTGAATATGCCGTTGTCTTATTAGGTTCTCCACTGCTGATGGTGATGGGGCATGAACGTTGTGGGGCTGTAACCGCAGCTGTGAAAAACGAATCGTTACCCGGTGATATTAGTACTTTTGTAAAGGCAATTAAGCCAGCTTTGAAAAAAGTCAAGGATCAGCCAGGTGAAGCAGTTGAGAATGCTGTGGTGGCAAATGTGCAATATCAAATTGAACGCTTGAAGAACTCAAAGCTTTTAACTGAGCAGGTACAGTCAGGTAAATTGAAAATCGTGGGCGGTCGTTACGACTTGGATACAGGGAGGGTGAATATCATTACCTAATTGAGATTGGGGAGATGGGGGAGTAGGGGGAGATGTGGTTCGACTTCGCTCACCAACCGGGAGATGAGGGAGTAAATTTTTCCCATGCCCAATACTTCGACTTCGCTCAGTACAAGTGCCCAATGCCCCATGCCCAGTCTTATTTAATCCTGCACAGTCATTGGTAGACGAATAGTGAAAGTAGAGCCAATTCCCGGCTGACTTTTGACAATAATCTCACCACCCATCATCTGGCAAAAGTGGCGGCTAATTGCTAACCCTAGTCCTGTACCTCCATACTTTTTCGTCGTCGAAGTATCACCTTGTGTAAAAGGTTGAAATAACTGCTGCTGTTGACGGTTAGACATACCTATACCTGTGTCGTTAACGGTAAAAGTAATCATTCCCAAAGGAGCATCCAGTCGTAATTCATCCTTTTCTCTGTTAACTGTCAGCGTCACCCTGCCGTTTGTAGTGAATTTACCAGCGTTGCTGAGTAAGTTTAACAACACCTGCCGCATCCTAGTTTGATCGGCGTAGATAATGCCAAGTTGCTCATCAAAATGCACTTCTAAGACATTGGCATTTTTTTCGATATCTGGTTTGACTGTGAGGACGACGTTATGAATTAGCGTTGCAATCTCAAATGTTTCTGGATAAAGAGTCATTTTCCCCGCTTCAATTTTTGACAAGTCGAGGATTTCGTTAATCAAGTGCAGTAGATGCTTACCGGCAGCGTTAATTGTTTCTAAGTCGGTGATAAAGTCTGCCGATAAACCAAGATCGGTAGCGTCGTCTTCTAGAAGTTGGCTCAAGCCAATGACAGCATTTAATGGTGTGCGTAATTCGTGGCTGACATTAGCCAAAAATACGCTTTTTGCCTTGCTAGCAGCTTCGGCTAATTCTTTAGCTTGTTGTAGTTCTTTGGTTCGCTCAGATACTCGCTCAATCAGACGATTTAGAGATTTGGCAAGTAGGCCAATTTCATCTTCAGTGGTGACGGGCGCTCGCAAATCAAAATTATGTTTCCTGGCTACTTGTTCAGCTACTTGGGTGACGGTGATAACTGGTTCAGCGATCGCTCGACTGGTACGCCAAGCGACAATGGCTGCGATCGCCACCGAAACGAGCATACTTATAATTACGATCAATCGCTCAACTACTTTTGCCTGCTCAACGGCTTTTTGCCTTTCTTGCTCTTGATCTTCAGCAGTTTGCAGGATGTTAGCCAAGCTTTCAGAAAGCTGATCTAGGCGCATGGCTGTTTCACCACGCATAATTGTCAATAATTGCGATCGGGCAGAAGAAATTTGCTGAGGCTGCACTTGTTGGGAGTCAATTTTCTGTAAGACGACCTCGATTTGGTCAACGTAAGCTTTTAAATTATTCTTGTAATCGAGCAATAGCGTCTGTAAAGTCGAACTTGTTGCCGCTAGTCTTTTAGGTTTACTGTCAATAAATCCAGAAATTTTTGATTCTAATTGCTTGGCTTTTTCAACATTCTTCAGAAAATCAGCTTTTTGGGTTTGTAGTTGTTGTGAATTTTCTAATACAGCAACTAGATTAGAGCTATGTAATTGCGCCCCTACTACTGCATCTCTATAATTACTCAGTAGTTGTCCTTGTTCATAAGCTTGATTGAATTGCCTTACTTCTCTTCCCCGGTAGTAGTTGGCAATCACTAATCCAGTTAGCGCTCCAAAAAAACCAATTCCGATAGCGACAAAGTACCCATAGCCAATTTTTTGATGGATGCGCCAAGAACTGGCTTTGAGTTTCCCTCGTGAGGGAAATTCTATGGTCGGTAGTTCGTCTGTCGATGGCTCTTCGGCTGACACTTTTTTGCTTTCTGAACTGCTATCGATAAGGGTTGGCTTTTGAGTTGGCATTTCTCAAACCTCCTTGCCTTCCCGCAAAAATTACCAAATCAGTTTAGCTTGTACAAACAGTTTAATTGGTGATGAACATTTACATTATCTTCTTTTATAGCAACAGCAAATCATTGCTTAGTAGATAATTGGCATAATCTCATATACTATGAGTGATTTTGATAGCAATGTTGCTAAGTAGACTTACTGGCAGCGACCAGAATTTACTTTTTTCAGCAGTAACAAATAATTTCCCGCACTAAAGACCTGCAGAGACTGTCTTCTCCTTACCACAATACTTTCCTCAATATACAGTTGATAGCAATTAGTTATTACCATCAGGTACGTCACTAGTCTACCTTACTGCTTCCTTATAAAATTAATACAATCAGGAAAAAAACAAAAGCATTGATTATGGGGCATGGGCATGGAAAAGAGACAAGGAAGAGACTTAATTTTAATAATTCCCCCTTGTCCCCTTTGTCTCTCTTGTCCACCTTGTCTTCCTGATGCCCCATTCCCCATCCCCAATCACCAGCACGCCTATCATAAAATAGATTGAAAGTCTAGCCTATGTGAATACACAAAAACTTTTATTACGTATTAATATCAATACGAATGAGTTAATTGACGAACGCGGCTTAAGATAGCTTTAATATTGTCTAAAATCGGCTTTTAGGCTTATATAAATGAGAGGTGGGTTCATTTTTGCCTGATTTGTACTTAGATTTAGTACGATTATAAGCAAATGACACGGAATGGGATAATCACAACCAGAGGATTCCAGTTGATTTAGAAAAGAACTCGGAAGGACGATCATAATACATCCTGCTCCCTTCTGAATTCTATCCTCCCTCCTACTGACTGTCTACCTTGTAGTTGATGCAGTAGATATTACGGCGCAATTATAGTTATAGGACACTCAAACCCTTTTGTGCCCTTTAACAAATTGTACTGATGCACTTGTGCATTACCTAATCAACAGCCTTTTGGTTGCAATTATCCAGATTAAAAAAACTCAACTGTCAAATTAATGGGAGTGAAAATGCCAGAACAAGAATTTACTGAAACCGCATCCAAAGATACTACAGTGGCAGAGATCAACACCCAAACGGGAACCATCACAAAACTCCAGCCTCCCACACAGTCTCAAGATGAATGGCTAAAATACGGGGAGCAAGTTTCTACATTTTTAGCAACATTGCCAGAATATGTGGGAGGCTTCTTTAATGAATATAAGCAACCCCTGGTAACAGTTGGTTTAATTGTGGGATCGATTGTTGGTGTTAAAGTACTCTTGGCAATATTGGACGCTTTGAATGATATCCCTTTAGTAGCGCCTACTTTTGAGTTGATTGGGATTGGTTACTCTGCCTGGTTTGTTTACCGCTATTTACTCAAAGCCTCAACGAGGAAAGAGTTAACTAGTGAAATCACCACTTTGAAATCACAAGTGGTTGGTAAACAAATTCCAGAAGCTTAATATCTAATTATCGCTTCTATATGAGACGTACTCCTGGATAAGAATACGCTCTAATTCCAAATTACCGAAGTCTGAATGCCGGAAGTCGGCGTTCAGACTTCTCTCAAAATTCCCTACCAAGTTCATTAACAATTCGTAATTCGTGATTACGTTATGGATGAGTATTTAGACCCGACCCATAACGCTACTATTCCTAGAGGTAGCTTACTGTGACTTTTAGTTGTATCCGCTCAATAAATCGGGGCGAACTACCAGTTCAGGAACGAGTTTACGTCATTTGAGCCTTGTCACTGAGCGATTTACCCCGGATTATTGAGCGGTTACTTTTAGTTTAATTACGAATTACGTACAGCCCTTTGGGCATGAAAACCACGGAGCGTGCCGGAGGCTCTATTACGAATTACGAATTATCGCTGAGGCGAGGCTTCTGGAGACAATTTAACCTTTGGAGTGCGCGAAATTTCTGGAGACGCACTGCGCGATACCTGCTGCGGGCTACGCCTACGCACTATACTTGGAGATGAAATTGCCTCCAACTTGCCCCGTTTTACTAAGGCTTGATGAATCATTGCCGCCACTTCCGCCCGACTAGCTACTTTGTTGGGAGCAAGAATTTGTGGGTTTGGATAGTTAACTACCAGACCATTAGTTGTAGCGGCAGCTATTTTGCTAATAGCATAAGGTGGAATATCTTTAGCATCTTTATAAACACTTAAAATCTGATTTGGGGAAGTGGGTGCTTTCAAATTTAACCCACTAACGAGGGCAACTAAAACTTGCACTCGTGAAATATTTTGTTGTGGTTTGAAGGTTTTTTTCGGGTAGCCTTTGAGAAATCCGGCACTGATGGCTTCATCGATAGCTGGAGTTGCCCAGAATTTTGTTGGTACATCTTCAAATGCGATCGCACTCTTAGACGGTTCTTGGTCAAAGGCTTTTTGCACTATAGTAGCAAATTCAGCGCGGTTTACAGGCTGATTTGGTCTAAAAGAATAATCAGGAAACCCTTTGAGAATACTACGGGAAGAAAGAACATCTATAAAACGCCGACCCCAGAAGTTATTGGGCACATCGTTAAATGCAATTGGCGGCGGAATAATAGATTTTTGTTTTGCCGGAGTTACTAAAGGCAATGATACTTTAATTGATGATTCAAGTACTGCTGAAGAGGGTACGGGTGTCTGTGATTGTGGGGATTGAGTCGGAATTACCTGAGCAGATGGTAGGACTACACGGGAAGGAGGGGCGCTGTTAGTTGGCAATGAAGGTGTCTTGGGTTCAACAACAGCCTCCGGTGGAGAATAGGGCAAAACTGTCTTAGGGACTACATTTGGCTCTAGCTTGGGATTAAGGGAGGGCAATACTTGATTTGGTTGAACACTAGGCGAAGGAGTGGAAGAAGGCGACAGCAGCCCGTTAAAGTTCCAGCTAGAATCCCTGCGGGACAATGACCAAAAAAGAATCGCTCCGATAGTGGTGAAGGCAACCAGAATGGCTATAAATTCATCAAAGCCAAGGGCACTTCTTTGAGATGACTCTGGTTCGGAAGGAGGTTTATTTGTCATTATGATTTCCCTGATAGCAGTAAAATTTGTGTCTAAACAAATTAAGCCACAGATTTAATTAGTAATTCGTAATTTACAGTATAAAATATTAGGCTTCTGGTTCAATGCCGAGCGATCGCAATTGGGCAGCTAGGCGGTCGGCTCTTTGGCGTTCCTGTTCTGCCCTTTCATCGCTACTCAACAACAAATTACCTTCAACGGGGGAACCCCCGCAAGCGACTGGCTTACAAACGTGCCATCAGACTCAGGAAGCTGGGTATGGTCTGGGAAAGGGGTGAGGGCGTTGGGTGGATTGGTTACAGAGGTCATAACGCTACCTTTGCACTCTTTGTAAATGTTGTTTTTAGTGTAGCTTGCGATCCTCTCTAAATATTCTCCACCCAGATTTTGCATGAGGCATGGGCATTGGGCATGGGGCTACACCTCTATGCCACCTTCTAAAACATTCTTTACTCTACCTATATATAGATTGACAAAATGCTAGTAATATTGCAGAGATTTAGAAATTTAAATTCTTAAATATTTATTTAGTAGTATCACTGAATTCATGCCGCACAATGCAGTTGATATATCTGTATTTATTCGGTAGTTATCATTGGTTACAAAAATCATTCCTACTATTTCTTCTTTTTTGCCAAATATTTGTATGTATAACTACCGGATAAGAATCAAAAGCACTGATAGATATTCAGTGCTTTTGCTAATTTGTGTCCTGTATCACAAATTGGCAATTTCAGTAAAATGACCTTATCAAAGGCGTTTTAGGATGTTATAATCATAAAGTATCAAACAAATATGTTTTGCTAATTAATTTTTAAGCAAGCGAAAAAATGTAATTTATGATGCTGTCAAAGTTGGCTTTGCGTATGCAAACCATTACACTATACAGGGAAACATCTGAAAATATTAATTACAAAATAAAACATGATTTGTTTACTTGTAACTTTGTATTAAGAACTCCATGTATAAAAAGGCTATTATGACAGTTATATAACTGGTTTAAGTTGTAGAATGCTACACATTTTACAGTTTAAAAATAGCTAACATAGCATTAAGACTCTCAACCAGAGAGTAGACCCATACAGTGTTACGAAAAACTTCAATTTTGTATGAATTCAAATAGCCAGTCTGCCAATTCTACCGACACATATTCCCAACGTTTGGCAGATATTGTGGGAACTGCGATCGCTCTATTGACTCTTACACTACCCGTATTTGTCATCGCTCACTATTCTTCAACTAATGTTCAAAATAACCAGCAACCCCTGATCCAAAACCTACAAGTAAGTAAAGATTGATAAAGTTCTCCAGTATGATTTCACCAGCAGGAGAGCTACAAAAAAGGAGAAAACTGATTTTGAGACAACCTCTGTATCTGTAGATGTGGATGTAGTTGATCGGAAATAACCTGAATTTGTATAGTGTAACTCCAGGTTTCAGTTGTCTTGGCAGAGTAGGGACAGAAACCCCTCCAACAACAATCAAAGGCAGCAAAAAATAATACCCTCTTGGAAAAAGCGTTGCGAAGTAACTTTGCAACGCTTTTTCCATTTTTCAAAAGAGCAGGGAGCAGGGAGCAGGGGGCAGGGAGCAGGGAGCAGGGAGCAGGGGGAGATGAGGGAGAATTATTAAACAAGTTTCTTGTTTGTCTTCCCCCTCTCCCTTGTCTCCCTTATCTCTTCCCATTCCCCATTCCTAATGCCCCATCCCATAGAATGAATACCTTGGGAAGAGATCCATAATTGCCCTAAAATTCTACACGGGGAGCGAAGCTGACTGAGTGCCCCATGATTCACTGTTATCAGAGGACTTTTTTGTGGATTTATCTCGTATTCCTGCCCAACCGAAACCCGGTTTAATCAACGTTCTGATTGAAATTACTGGCGGAAGTAAAAATAAATACGAATACGACAAGGAACTAGAAGCTTTTGCTCTAGACCGAGTACTTTATTCCTCGGTAAAATATCCTTATGACTACGGCTTTGTACCTAATACTTTAGCTGAAGATGGCGATCCCCTAGATGGTATGGTCATAATTGACGAGCCAACCTTTCCAGGCTGTGTTATTGCTGCACGACCAATTGGCTTCTTGGAGATGATTGACGGTGGCGATCGCGATGAAAAAATCCTTTGTGTTCCTGACAAAGATCCGCGCTACACTCAAGTAAAATCCCTGAAAGACGTAGCGCCACACCGCTTAGATGAAATTGCCGAATTTTTCCGTAGTTATAAAAATTTGGAAAAAAAGGTGACTGAAATTCTCGGTTGGCAAGATGTGGACAAGGTTGCAGCTTTAGTAGAAAAATCCGTCAAAGCTTATAGAGGATAATAGAAGAGTTAGGAGTTAGGAGTTAAGAGTTATAAATTTTTATTCCTCAATCCTAACTTCTGTATAGACGCGATTAATCGCGTCTCTACTCATAACTTTCGCTTGTTACGGATCGCAAAATCTGCCACCAACCCCAAACTCAAATGCAGCGCACTATCCTTTTGGCAAAAATTCATAATTGCACCCTTACGGGGGCGAATATCAACTACGTGGGTAGTATCAGCATCGATGAAATCCTTTTGGAAAAAGCTGGGATCTTACCTTACGAGCAGGTGCAAGTAGTTAATAGTGCCAATGGTCAGCGTTTTATTACTTATGCGATCCCGGCTCCAGCCCATTCAGGAGTAATTGAGCTAAATGGGGGTGCGGCACGTCTAGGCATTATTGGCGATCGCTTGATTATAATGACTTACGGGCAGTTCACTCCAGAAGAGTTAAAAAGTTACTCTCCTACGGTAGTCATTGTGGACGAAAAAAACAGGTTGTTGGAAGTTCGGCGCTACGATGACCTGCTCGTTAAGGTCTAATTTGAAGGAAAATGTCAAATTTTGAGTTGTCGGATTCCCAGAGCTACATACCTGAAAAGTCTGCTACTCTGCCAAGTAGCCCAGCAGGTGAGTTTATCGTGCAATTCTGGGGTGTACGGGGCTTGATTCCCACCCCAGACACCAGCACCAACCGCTATGGTGGTAATACTGCTTGTGTAGAAATACATGTAGGTGGGAAACGCTTGATTTTTGATGGCGGTACTGGCTTACGCATACTGGGTAAAACTTGGCAAGAACTACAACAGCCAATACAAGCCCATTTATTTTTTACCAACTGTCAATCAAATCGGATTCAAGGGTTTCCCTTTTTTGCTCCCGCATTTATTGGGGAAAATTGCTTTCATATTTACGGCACAGCTGCCTCAAATGGAGCCTCAATCAAACAATGTTTGTACGATCAGATGCTCCAGCCCCACTTTCCTTATCCTTTACAGGTAATGCAGTCGGAATTGCAGTTTTACAATCTAACTTTAGACAGTGATGTAAAGCTAGATGATGTCACCATTACAACCGCATTAATCAATCAAACTCAGCGCTCAGTTGGCTACCGAGTTACTTGGCAAGATTGTAGTGTTGCCTACGTCACGGATTTGCACCAGAATGCCGAGCAGGTGGAGCGAGAGCGGATTTTAGAGTTTATTAAAGGCGTTGATTTGCTGATTGCCAATGCCACTTACACTCCCCCTACATCTCACAACCATGACTCTGCTGATTTGCTCTGGCAAGCTGCGATGAATGCAGCCCTGAATGCTGGTGTGCAACGGCTAGCTATTTCTCATCATCACCCAGATGACCATGATGATTTTCTTGACCGGGTTCAAGTCGATGTTAAATCTGCCTTTCCTCAAGCAGTATTAGCCCATGAAGGTCTAGTTTTAGCTGTTGGTAAGTGATTTGACTCGTTGGCATTTTGAAATCTCTGTTAGAGCGATGCCTACGACAGGAAGCTACACAGGCAAAGTCCGCGGAGGCGGACTAAGAAAAAATTAAGGGTTTGAAACCCAGATCGGTGGGTAAAGTTTCGTGTAGACGAGGTTTCTAACCGCCCTTTTAACTTAAGTTGACACTATTCCACACAATTAAAATCGGCTATATTGCAATACGCTTCAGTTAAGGCTAAAACTCTGTTATCCAAGTCAATTTTTTAACGAACCGCCAAGGCGCAGAGTCCGCAGAGAGAAGAAAGAAATGCTTAACCCAAGCGTATTGGGCTATATTGCCCCTACGAAGCATTTTGCAACTCGGCTGTACGGATTGAAAGCTGCTGTGTCTGATTACCCCGTTGCACTTTCAACTGTAATACTTGACCAAGCCGACTGTCTTCTACAACATTTTGCAATTGTTCAGCGCTGGTAATAGCTTTACCATCTACTTGCAGAATTACATCCCCGCGCCGGATACCAGCAGATGCGGCTGGAGAATTGGGAACTACTCGCATTACAAAAACACCATTAATTTCTGGTATCTGAATAGGAGAGTTGGGATCGGTGTTATTTTGTTTGGCAAGATCGGGTGTTAAAGTTAGCATTTGCACACCTAAATAGGGGTGAGCAACTTTGCCATCACGTTGCAGTTGCGCGGCGATCGCTTTGGCTTTATCAATAGGAATGGCAAACCCAATACCCATCGCGTCGGGACGGATGGCTGTGTTAATGCCAATCACTTCACCTTGGCCATTTAATAGCGGACCGCCAGAGTTACCTGGGTTAATGGCGGCATCGGTTTGAATGAAGTCTAAGCGTTTGTCGCTAATACCAACTTGGGCGCTGGAACGTTTGAGAGTACTGACAATCCCCAAGGTAACGGTGTTATCAAATCCTAAAGGATTACCAACTGCGATCGCCCAATCTCCGACTTGGACATTAGTGGAAGAACCCAAGGGTGCGACTGGTAAATCGTTACCAGCGTTAATCTTGACTACTGCCAAATCTGTAACTTCATCAATGCCTTGAACTTTTCCTTCAAAGGTGCGGCCATCTTTGAGCCGGACTGTTACCTTATCAGCCTTATCGACCACATGGGCGTTAGTCATAACTAAGCCGCTCTTGTCAATAATGAAACCTGAGCCTAAACCGCGTAACTGCTCAGAAGGGGGCATTTGTTGGGAGAAACCATCACCAAAAAACCGCCGGAAAAAGGGGTCTTCCATAAATGGATCAACGCGACGAGTAATTGTCCGCTCAGTATCAATGCGAACAACTGCTGAACCAACATGATTCACTGCTGCTGTCACAAAGCTAGTACTACCGATCGCAGCCGTGGCTGGTGATTGTCGTTGGGCAATCAGTTGTGAAGTATCTCCTATTGGAGGTGCGGGTTCGGCTTGGGAGGGCAACACCTGCAATGTGCTAACCGTTAGCACAACTCCTAGCGCGATCGCTAAAACATAACTACTGAGTTGACGTATGGATCTGGGTAATTTGGGAAATCGCATAATCACAATCTAAATTTATAAGCTTAATTGTTGCTTAGTCGTGACAAATCTATTTACAGTTATTTTTACTTCCGGTTTCGCCTGCTCTTCCCAATCCTGTGGTTAGGGCATTTTACGAGTTACCTATAATCAAGTTAATTGAAAATTTAACCCAAAAGCTATTATGGACATTTACCCTTTACAAGTTCGGTTTTTACCCATCATTAAATAATTCGTAATTCGTAATTCGTAATTCGTAATTAAGTTTTGTGACGGGGATTTAGCGCTGCATTGCGGTCTTGGGGTCTCCCCCGCCGCAGGATGCGCGTTCGCAAAGCGTCTCGCAGAGAAGCGCTGTAGAGGAGCAACTTTGCATTCGCAGTCCCCGACCCAAAACTTTCTGCTTGTAGAGGTAGAGGAATTAAACCCCTAAACTTTGTTAAAACTTTTGGATTGCTAACAAAACTAGAACTATAAAAAGAAGATAGAGGACACCCACGCTCACTTTTGGTTCAAAACCTGAGCAGATGATGAACTAACTTTTGAATAAAATTTCATTCCGACTGGTTGCACCTAGCTGGGGTAAAGAGTTGATGGCTGAGTGGGGAATGAGGGCAGTAGGAACGGTTAGAGGTAGTTGTAACTGTTTTACAACATTTTGTAGTAGTTGGTCTTGTCCAGTCCGCAAACCCCAAACATTTGTCCCACGGTTGATAATAGCAAACCAAACCAAACCGCGATCGCGTGTGGGCATAACTCCCGCTAAAGCGCTCACATCCCGAAGAGTGCCAGTTTTGATCACAGTAGCAAGGGGAATGTGTCTGGCGTGTACTGTTCCTCGGTGATCAAACCCAGACATCGGGAACAAGTCACCCAGATTTAGCTGATGGGCAGATGCCTCACTTTGAATAGCCATAAACATCGCACAAACAGCCCTGGGGGAAATGCGATTTTCGGGGCCTAGTCCAGAACCATTGATTAACTGAATTTCCACTTGTGGCACTCTCGCAAGGTTAGCAGCAGTGGATTGGACTACAGCTGCTCCTCCCACTGACTCTGCTAGCATCTCTGCCATATCGTTATTACTATAAATGTTCATTTCCTTGAGCAGTTGCTTCAAGGGTAAGGAGCGATGACGCAGTAACAAAGTTTGTTGAGAGTTTGGTTGGGCCTCAACCTTCACCGTCCCCGAAATGACAACTTGAGGCTTGGGTGTTCCCTTCGCCATGATTGAGTGGACGTAAATAGCGGGGCGGCCCCAAGTTGCACGATTTAGTATTTGCTTGAGCAGCATACCCGCCAGCATCGGTTGCCGTTGGAAATTCATGGCAAAACTGCCATTAATAATTAAATTTCCCTTTACCTGCTTGATGCCCATTTTATTAAGAGTATTACCAAGAGCGATCGCTTCTTCCCAAACAAACAAAGGATCGCCACCGCCTGTAATCACCAAATCACCCTGCACAACTCCATTTACCACTGGCCCAGTAATACTCACCAAAGTATCAAATTGGTAATCTGGCCCCCAAGTTTTCAAAGCAACTAGGGAAGTGGCAATTTTGGTTAAAGAGGCAGCAGGGAGAGGTGTTGTACCTTGGTGATTTGCCATCAGCATTGGCCCCGACTGCATCCAAATGCCCTGACTCTCAGCCAGATTTTGCGCCACCACTTTTGATGTGATGAGCTTTTTCAGATATTCTTGCACCGTAGTTGCCCCAGTTGGATTGGGATCGGGGGCAAGAACTAAGCCAGGACTACTTTGCCAAGTTAAAGCATCTAAGGCATCTAGAGGCTTGATTTGTACTCCGGCCATTTCCAGCCAGAGTGACACCAAACCTGAACCCAATAATTCCAGCATATTTTATTCCTCTATATGTGTTTAGGATGTTTTATATTATTTCCTGTGCCAATATACACGCTTTTTTATGCCGATCAGCATTGAGTCACAATAACTGGTGCATTTCACATCTGAAAGTAAGGTGAATCACATGATTTTCGTTATACTTTTTACAAAATAAAGTCGAGCTAAGAGCCACGTCTCTTGAAAGCCAGTATAAAGGAGGCAAAGCAAATTGACTCTTCAGATTTCATCATTTTTTATTAAAAATTTGATAATAATTTATATACATTGGAAATTTAATCTTCAATACCTCTTTCAAAGTCATGCTAAAGCAGACATATCAACTAGACATTTAAAATGGGTTGCTTATTTACGCCGTGCGGTGCTAGTCAAGTCTTTTATCCGAAAGATATTAAACTGACAACAGAAGCCTGTCAAAAATATTGGGATACGGGTGGAAAAATCCACCCCTAAACCCTACTTTCTTTCTGGGTGTGCTGCATCTTCTAATGAAGCAGTACCCATTTGGTTAATTGTGGCAATCATCTGATACAAACGCCCCAAGTCGCGTTGATTGAAGTACAAAATGAGGCGAGGTAGTTCAACCGTTTCATCTTGTGCTTCTTGAGGTAATGCCTGAGTTTTTTCAATCCGTCCTTTAACAATAATGTCGCTGAAATCAGCATTGAGTTGCTCTACAAGATCGTCTGATATATGGCTCTTCAGGCGGATGACTAATCGATCGCCTACATATCGACAGGAATGATAAACCTGGTAAAAACGAGTAATAGCGTCACAAGCCACATCCAGGTTATCTGTCACCGTGTAAAGGCTGGGGTCTTCAGGACTCACAAGACCATTTTGCACTAATTGCTTATTAATATATTCGCTCCAAGACCGCCAGTAATCACCACCAGGGTGGTCAATTAAAACTAGAGGTACTGGGCCAAACTTACCATTCTGGCTTAATGTCATACATTCAAAAGCTTCATCCTGAGTACCAAAGCCTCCCGGAAATAAGGCTACAGCATCACTTTCTTTGAGAAGAAAAAGCTTGCGAGTAAAGAAATATTTGAAATTAATTAGCTTGGGATCGCCTTCTATAAAAGGGTTTGCTTCTTGTTCAAAGGGTAATTGAATATTTAATCCAAAGGAATTTTCTCGTCCAGCACCTTCGTGACCCGCCTGCATGATTCCACCGCCACCGCCAGTCATCACCATAAATCCTAATTGAGAAACAGCACGAGCAAACTCAACGGCCATTTGGTACTCTGGCGTATCTGGCGCTAGACGAGCAGAACCGAAGATGGTGACTTTGCGAACGTGTCGGTAGTCATAAAAAAGCTGGAAACCGCGTTCCATATCTGCTAACGCAGCCGACAATATTTTCCAGTCGAGACGCTCAATTTCGGTATCAGCTAGACGAACAATAGTAGCAAGTGCTTGCTGAATAAGTTGCCGATTTTTTAATGTCGGTAAACGAGCGATCAATTCAGCGATATCCGCCTGTAAAGACTCTAATGTGTCAAACGACGCAGATGAAGTCATGAGAACTGCTGCAACAATGGCATTATATTTTACCGAAAAACTGGGTGCAAAGCCCCGTTATCAAGGACGCTTACGCAAAAATACACGCGGTAGGGGCAATTCATGAATTGCCCTAAGAAGAAAATTGTGGTTTTGACTATTGTTTGCGTAAATTCTAATTAAACCTGGTAGCATCTGAATGTTTTGAAAACGGTAGAGATGCTGAGGGTGCAGAGGTTTTAATGTACACAAATACAGATGTCACCACGTCCCCTCAATTCAACCCCAGTTCTTCTTTCAATGCCTCCGGGACATTAACTGCTGTCTCTAATCCCCGCACACCTTCCCATTGCTGTTTTTTACCCCAGGTCATTTTTTCCATATTGGCATCGCTGAGGTCTGCACCACTGAGAAGGGCGTAACTTAGGTTACTGTGGCTGAGATTCGCGCCATTGAGAATCGCACCACTCAGGTTACTGCCACTGAGGTTAGCACTGTTAAGGTTGGCATAGCTGAAGTCTGTACCGAAAAGGATCGCGTCGGTGAGGTCGGCTTCGCTGAGGTCTGCTTCGCTGAGAATCACCCCACTGAGGTCAGCTTCGTTGAGGCTTACCCGACTCAGGTCTACGCCGCTAAGGTCTGCACCTAAGAACATTGCACCGTTAAGTTTGGCACCGTTAAGTTTGGCACCGTTAAGTTTGGCATAGCTAAGGTCAGCAGCCATGAGAATGGCATCACTAAGGTTGGTACTGAAAAGAATTGTGTCGCTGAGGTTAGTACCGTTGAGGATGGCGTTACTCAAATCAGCACCACTGAGGTCAGCGCGGCAGAGGTCAGCATGGTTAAGGTTGACGTTACTGAGATTGGCTTCACTTAGATTCGCACCAAAAAGGATAGCGTTGCTGAGGTCGGTATAACTAAGGTTGGTACTGCTGAGGTCGGCGCGGCTGAGGTCGGCGTGGCTTAGGTCGGCGCGGCTAAGGTTGGTACTGCTAAGGTCGGCGCGATTCAGGTCGGCGCGGCTAAGGTTGGCACAGCTAAGGTTAGCACCACTAAGGTTAGTGCTGCTAAGGTCGGCATCACTGAGGTTAGCCCCACTGAGGTTAGCCCCACTGAGGTTGGCATCGCCGAAGTTGGCACCGCTAAGGTTAGCACCGATGAAGTTTACGCCAGTTAAGTTGGCATCACCGAGATAAGCAAGGCTGAGGTCGGCACCGCTAAAGTTTGCTCCGGTGAGGTTGGCATCGCCCAAGTAAGCACTACGAAAGTTACCACCTTTGAGGAATTGCCCAACTATACTGCTAAAGTTGCCAATTTCTAGGGCATCGCTATAGTTAATGATCCGCAGCAGTTGGGATGTGAAAAAATTGTCTGTATCTGGTTGGGCTGATGGATAGAAGGTAATTTTTTCTTTGAGTTCATCTCGCTCTTGGGCGTAGCGGTGTAACTCTAACAGTAAAATCAGTACGTTCAACCCTGTATAGATATCTACCTGTCTCAGCCCGATCGCAATATTTTGTGCCGCTAGCTTTAATTTTGTTCTCTGAGGCAGGTTATCATCTGGTGTGGCATCAATAAATTCTCCCTGACACCAACGACGATAAAAGTCTTCTAGCCGCCAGAAAAGCACTTCTAGGTGAATCTTTTGACTAGTCAGAACCAATTCCATTATTTGGTTGACTATTTCTGATTTCAGCGCTCCATTGCCTAGTAAATCATAAATCTCTTCATGCATCTGGCGATGTCTACGATGGTCACTGAGCGAAGTCGAAGTGCGGGCTACGCCTACGCCCACTCTCAAATATAACTCTGATGGTAGCGGGCCCGATATGCGATCGCCTATCTTAGAAGTCAAACTGCTCTTTAGAGTTGTCCATTTTTCTAAGCTTTCTTGCAGTCTTTGAAACCATAAATCTTCCTTTAAATTATCTTGAGCAAATTTAAAGCCTTTGTCTAGTTTTTTAATACTTTTTCCTAGAGATAAACCAACTTTAGTTTCCACCGATGTGGTCTTTGGCATCTCTTGTAAGCTTATATCCCTCACATAATTTCTCAGCAGTTGCCAAACTTGAGATAAATATGTTGACATTTCTGTGTCCGTTGTTACATTTATATTACTGTTTTGATAATCTGGAACTAAAAGTTTTTCTTTGCTACTTTGCTTCTCATTGCCAAAAATAAATAGTATCAATAAATACTACACGAAAAATATCATGCGTTGTCGATATCTCCGATGGGCTACACTGACGGCGTTCCTGGAGGGCGGCTTCTCGCTAACTCATAGTCACTTGAAGCTTCTTCTCTTGATGCAAATAAAGTGTCATCAGAAAAATCCTTTCAAAAATCAAGTAATTTTCCGACTTTGGTTAATTTGTTATACTTTTTTCCCAAGATATTTACTAGTCTGATGTAAAAATAATGCTTACTCATTGTAAGAGACGCAATTGTTAGGAAAAATCCATCTGTAAAACAGCATGAACATTGCGGAAAAAGGGCAACTAAAATTGAAGTCTAAACTTTACTGCTTTATATAAAGCAACTGAAAAAATAGGCTACATAGCTTTGCAAAAGTTAAAAATTAACTACAGAATCTTTATTGGAGGATTGATGCGATGAACAAAAGATTAACTTTTTATATGATTTTGTTACATAGTTTGTTTTTAGGGATAGCAACGGCTAGTGCCAAGTCACCGTTTGTGAATGGAGTTAATCCAGATTTGTCAGCGAACCAGAAGGCTGTGCGGGTTGTAAAAGCCGTAGTTACAGCCAATAGTCAGTTAACGACAGAAACTTCTTCAACCAAAATTTCAGCATTATCGCTAAATAATATCAATATTTCTCAGAAACAAAGGCTACCGTCAGGACAAATTTGGGTGGTTAATCAAAATAAACACGTACAGCCTAAACCATTTGTTTGGGTAGTCAAAGATTCTAAAAAAGCAGGACAGCAACCATTTTTGCAAGTTGCAAAACCCGAGGAAAAGCCTAAACCTAGCAAAACACCACCAGCAAAGGATGATTTAGAGCCGTTTGATGAAGTGGTGAAAGACACCCAAAAGTCAGGGGGGCTGTTTACCCTTTATCGCAATAAAGAAAAGAATAAAATTTATCTAGAAATTAAGCCAGAGCAACTTAATAAAAATTACCTCGCTACGGCAACCCTAGAATCGGGCATTGGCGAACGGGGTATTTATAGTGGTATGCCTCTGCAAGATTTTTTGTTTTATTTCCAACGGGTAGATGATAAATTAAACTTTGTCATCCGCAATGTCAATTTTCGCACTCGTGAGGGAGATCCTCAAGTGCGATCGCTAGCCCGGTCTTTTAGTGATTCTGTTCTCTACAGCATTTCCATAAAAAGCATTCATCCACAACGCAAAACTCTTCTGATCGATTTGGGCGATTTATTACTGACAGATTTAGGCGGATTATCTGCAAGCTTAGGAGTCCCAGGAACCACAGACCAGTCCTATTTTGGTAATGCTAAAGCTTTTCCGCAAAACTTAGAAATTGAGTCAGTATTAAATTACTCTGGTAGCACCGATCATGAGAGCGAAACACCAAGTTTTGGCTCACTAGCTGATAACCGTGGCTTTACCCTGCGCGTCCACTATAGTCTCTCTCAACTACCTGATAAAGATTATCGACCGCGCCTTGCTGACGATCGCATCGGCTATTTTATCACCGCCTACCAAGATTTATCCAAAGACGATCGCGGCGATTCTTTTGTCCGTTACATAAATCGCTGGGATTTAGAAAAACAAGACCCAAAAGCATTAATTTCTCGCCCCAAAAAACCAATTGTCTTCTGGATTGATAACGCTGTGCCCTTAGAATACCGCGATGCGATGAAAGAAGGCATCCTAATGTGGAATAAAGCCTTTCTGAAAGCGGGATTCAAGGATGCAATTGAAGTCCGCCAGATGCCGGATGATGCCACATGGGACCCGGCAGATATTCGTTACAACACAATTCGCTGGATTAACACAGTCGATGGTTATTTTGCAATGGGGCCATCCCGCGTTAATCCCTTGACTGGGGAAATTTTGGATGCAGACATTCTCGTAGATGCCAGCTTTGTCCGGGCACTTAAGAATGAGTATCGCAAAATTGTCCAACCCAGCCAAACACAAAGCCAGACTACCTTATCAGCTTTGATGCAAAATCGTCTACTTTGCGCTAATGGTTTAGATAGCAAAAACAATGCTGTACCGAAGCAGATGCCAGGGAAACAAGAGTTGTTGAATCGTTTATCTAAAATGGCAGGCGAGTACGATTTATGCTATGGGATGGAAGCTGCTAACCAGTTTGCCCTTGGTTCCCTGGCGATGTCACTATTGCCAGATACCATGGCCACTCCCGATCAGGTGAAAGAATATATCAATCAATATTTACGTTTAATCATCGCTCACGAAGTTGGACATACTCTTGGTTTACGTCATAACTTTCGTGGTAGTACTCTGCTACCACCAGAGGAGATGAATAATACGGAAATTACCAAAAATAAAGGTCTGACAACTTCCGTAATGGACTACATTCCCCCAAATATTGCCCCTCAAGGCACAAAACAGGGAGATTATTTTCCTAGTATGGTGGGGCCTTATGATGACTGGGCGATTAAGTATGGCTACATCCCAATTAAGACATCAACTCCCATAGCAGAAAAGCCAATTTTAGAGGAAATTGCCGCCCAATCCTATAAGCCAGAGTTGAGTTATTCTACAGATGAAGATGTCTATGACCTTGACCCAACTGCTGATGCTTGGGATAACAGTGGCAATGTGCTGCTTTATTCTCAGTGGCAGTTGAATAATTCGCGGGTGATGTGGGAACGTCTCGATAAGCGTTACCCATTAGCTGGTGATAGTTACAGCGATGTCAGCGAACGTTTTAGCACAGTATTGGGTAACTATTTTCAACAAATATATTACACCACTAAATACATCGGCGGACAGTCTTTTTATCGCATTCACCCTAGCGAAATCCCCTCTGGAGTTGAGCAACACCGATTACCATTTGAACCAGTACCAGTTAAAGAACAACGACAAGCTTTAGAAACGTTGCAAAAATATGTGTTTGCAGAAGATGCCCTGAGCTTTTCACCAGAACTACTGAATAAATTAGCACCTTCCCGTTGGCGACATTGGGGTAGTTCTCCCCAAGTCGGGCGTTTGGATTTTCCAATTCATGACTTGGTGCTACTCATGCAGGGTTCTGTGTTGCGAGATTTACTCTCAGGCGATCGCCTCTCTCGCCTCAAGGATATTGAACTTAAAACTAAGCCAGAAAATGCACTGACTCTACCAGAACTATTTGACACTTTGCAATCAGGTATCTGGACAGAAGTAATCAAACCAAAAGGTAAACCAATGAAGATTGCCAGTTTACGGCGAGGCTTGCAGCGCCAATACCTGGACATTTTGACTGATATGGTGTTGCGAAAAGAATATGTCCCAGAAGATGCTCGGACTCTGGCTTGGTATAAACTCAAACAACTAGATGAGAAACTCAAGGGGGTTAATTCTGAAGATGAATATACCAAAGCGCATTTATTAGAAACACGCGATCGCATCGAGAAAGTCTTGAATGCACCGTTGCAAGGGAATTAAAAAAAGTTAGGAGTTAGGAATGAGGAGTTAGGAGTAAAATTCCTAACTCATAAATTTCACAACATTGTAAAATCGGCATTGCAAACACCGAGAGGCTCAGATCCCCGACTTCTTGAAGAAGTCGGGGATCTTTTTGTTGATAACTCCTGCAAGGATTACCATATTATCCAGCGAAGTCAAATCAATCTGCTAGTTTATGATGTGGAAACGGAGGAAATTAGCCGATGGCAGATTTAGATAAATATCGAAATTGTATTCGTCAATTACTTACAGAATATGCTCAACTTGCATCATCTGATAATGAAATTGAAGCTCAAACAATTTTTGATGGATAACAAGACCATTACCAACTTATATATTGGTTGGCAAAATAAACATCGGGTTTTTGGCCCTGTGATGCACTTTGATATTAAAAACGGCAAGATTTGGATTCAGTGGAATGGTACAGAAGAGGATGTGGGTGAGCAACTAACGGCGATGGGAGTACCAAAACACGATATTGTAGTTGGATTTCAGCCGTCTTACATCCGGCAGTATACAGATTATACTGTGGGATAACGACCAAACTCACTGACTGCAAACAACCCTTTTAATCGCCCTCCATTCTCAGTGCAGCAGCTATTTAAACCACTGTCAACTACTCACGCTCAACCCAGTATTGTGGTTTACGTTTGTGATGTGCGACTGCCAAAATACGAATCTGATCGGATTCTAGAATCCGATACAACAAATAATATGGAAACTTGGGCAAAATCAGGCGGCGAAGGGAGTCTTGAATTTTTGAACCAGCTTCGGGATATCGGATGAGAAAGCTGACTGCGTGTTCTATTTCTCCAATATACTCCAAACCAAGTCCGGGTTCTTGCTCTTCGTAATAGGCTACAGCATCAATTAATTCTTGCTCTGCTAAGGGATGAAATATAACGTTTTTCATTGCAAAGATGCACGAATTTGCTGAAAAACTTTTTCGGCAGAAATACCACTTAATTTACTGCTATCCATTTCTTGATCGCGCAGTTTTGCTTCTTCAACCCAGATGGATGCAACTTCTCGATCAATTTCGTCACTTTTGCCCAAGTGTTCAAGGAGTCGAGCCAGTAGTTCCGCTTGAGAGTCTTTTGGAAGTGCCAAAACTTCAGCTTCAAGGTTTTCAAGTGTCATAGGTATTTAAGAGTTTTCTAGCGAAGTACTCCTATCATACTTGAGGATTAAAAACGTTTGGTGCTAATCACTCTGCCGATCGCTGCTCGAATTTACTCGTGGCAATTAGATAGTTAGATTTCACTCGCCCTACATCCGGCAGTATACAGATCATGCCGTAAATTAAAGGCTTGTTACTAAAATATCATTCGCTCTACGTGTGTTGCACTATTGAGAAACTGTATGCGATAGACATCTGGATTGCTCAATTTTTCCCATTCAGCGTAACCGATGCGATCGTCAAAATGCTTCAGAATCAGCGCCATTAAATTGCCATGTGTGACGATCGCAGTTATGCTGGTTTTTTGCTGTAATACTTCATTAATTACAGCTATCCCACGCGCCATAGCACTACGACTAGACTCACCACCATCTAGATATAAATCAAGATTGGTAAATGACTCAGCCAATCGCTCACGCCAATCATCAAGCGGTGTTGCACACAGCACGCGCTCGGTAAGTCGATTATCAATTTCGATTGAAATACCCAGACGTTCAGTGAGTGGAGCAATTGACTGATATGCTCTCATAAATGGACTAGAGATCACCCGCTCGATCCCAAAGCTGAATAACAAATCAGCAAGAGCGATCGCTTCAAAGTATCCCTGTGATGTCAGAGGCGCGTTAGGTTCCTGTCCAACTGCTTGGCAATGTCGCACAATGTATAGGGTTTTCAGCATCAAGTTTCTGTTTTAGAAATAAAAAACTCAAAATGAGGCAGCAGATGAGCTTTCCTCCTGCTACCTCTGCTTTCTCCTAACTACTCAACGCCTTTAAGAACCGTTGCAAACTCTTAAATACATTGGGCTTTCTCACAGGTGTTGCATCTGTTGTCGTTTGCGGTTGTCCTTTTAAAAGGATCTGATCCAAATCATCACCCGATGGTTTTGTGGGTAATTCGGCAATTCTTTGATATTCGCCGTCAGTTTCCAGCCAAACTTCCCACTGTCCTGGGTAGCAGCGAGATAGGGCGCTTTGATCGTCTATGGGGCGCAGGTAATAACAGGATTCAATGGTATTGGTAAAACGCAGACGAGTTTGCCTTGCTGCATAACCAATACCCACAACCCCAGAATCTTCTAGACGGGGATTTAAAAAGACTACAGGGCGATCGCCTATTTCTTGACATAGCTTTTCCACCTGCGGTACTTCTACGGAAGTGGGAGCGATGAATAAGAAAATTTCATCTTCTGGCTGAATTTTTGTTTGTAAAGAAGCAGTTCTTACCGTACCGATATCTAAAATTTGAAATGGTGCATCAGCCCAATTGCGGCGGGCTAAGGCCGCAGCACCCGCGTCAGCAAAGAAAATCTTCAAACGGGAATCGTATTCTGTAAACAGTGGCAGAAATTGTTCCGCCACCGGCATAAACTTGAGTTCTGGAAACAGGAACTCAACTTGGATGCGAGTACAACCATCTGCAAGGGCAGCTTGGACGGCTGTACGAGATTGAGCGATCGCATCTTCAAGGGTATTAGGAAGTTCACTCATAGTTTGTTATGTCGCTTTAGCATTACTTCCATTGTTCCAGTATTGGCTATGATTGAGGCAGTAAACACAAAGGTGTTTGACATCCCAAATTTAGAGTGCGATCGGATACAAGACACACTCAAAATTTTACCTGTTGGAAAAAGACTCGTTTAAAACTTTTAGCGACAATGGCATAGAGCGCCGCTCAGATAAAACCTAGATATTTTGATACGCGATAAGCAAGCAAAATTCCTGTAATACCACCAATAACGCTAAAGAAGATCGAGACGAACGATAGCAAACTTCCACCCCACAAGACTGGGATGTAGCTGCCAATCGTAGAGCCAATAAACACCCCAATCCCAATGATGAATTTATTCATTCAATAAAAGCCTCAAAAGTCATAAAAATTAAGTCATGCTTTAACTCCTTTATGACTCAAAATATTACCTTTTGGGAAAAACTCGTTTAACAATACCGAACACCTCGCCTATTCACAACTACTCAACCCAGTTTTCTAATAGGAGCGTAGGAATACGAGAAAACTCTCGCACATTATTGGTGACTAGGGTAACTCCTAAACTCAGCGCATGAGAAGCAATGAGCATATCCATTGCACCAATAATAAGGGACTGACAAATAAAAAAACATCCCAAATTTTCTTGTGGGATGGGTGTCCGCAC
>NZ_JABXKH010000034.1 GCF_017115105.1 Nostoc sp. NMS2 | reverse complement strand
GTCATTGGTCATTGGTCATTGGTCATTGGTCATTGGTCATTGGTCATTGGTCATTTTTCATTGGTCATTAGCAAATGACAAAGGACAAAGGACAAATGAAAAACCTATTTACAGGACGTTTCCAAAATTTTTAAGTTAGCTTTCATTGCCTTGAAATAATGCTGTGGATCTGTTTCACCAGTTTCCAGCGAATCCAGAGGGCGCAAAGTTAATTTCAAATCTTTGGAGAGGCTACTTAGGAGCTTGTTATCTACTCCTGGTTCACTAAATAAAGCTTTAACTTTGTACTTTTTCACAGCATTGACTGCATTTTGCACATCAGTTGGTGAAAGTTGATCTTCGGGAATTTGCACCACAGCAACTTGCTTAAGGTTATAGCGTTTTGCTAAATATGGAAACGCATCATGAAAGGTAATAAAGGTACAACTAGGAGTTTTTTGTAAAGTCTGCTGAAATTCACTATTTAAACTTTCTAATTCTTTAATATAAGCCGCAGCATTTGCTTCATAATTAGCTTTATTTGCCGGGTCAGCAGCAATTAATCCATCCCGAATATTAGTTACCTCTTGTTTTGCCAAAACTGGATCTAACCAAACGTGAGGATTACCTTGGGTGTGTTCGTGGTCTTCTTCCTCCTTCGCTGTTTTTACAACGGGTGAAATTTCATTTAAGGGTTTAATACCAATGCTTGCATCAATTTCAACTAATTTGGTATTTTGGGCATTTTTGACCGTATTTTCCAAAAATTCCTCCAAACCTAAACCATTTTTTAGTAACACATTTGCAGTTGCGATCGCTTTGACATTTTCGGGTGTCGCTTGGTATTCATGTACCTCCGTACCAGGCGGCACTAGAATTTCTACATCTGCAACATTGCCAACAACTGCCTTAGTAAACAAATATATCGGCAAAAATGTCGTCACTACTTTAGTTTTTCCCAACTGCGGTACTGGGGTGGATACAGTCGCCTGTGCTGGCGGTGACTGTTCAGAAGTTTTTCCCTGATTGGGATTCGATTGGCTACAGCCAGCAGTCATTGACAACACTAACAGAGCAATTATGGACAATTTACCGCTTCTTTGTCTGCCTACTCTAAGTCCTCTGCAATTCCCCATCACAGCGTTTTCTCCTCAAAATCGATGCAACGTCTGCCTCTGCCACCATTCCTATTGACAATGAGACCTATTCTAAATTTTATACTATAATAATTCTCATTCTCATTCATGACACATAATATCATTCTCAGTTTCGTGTGTGATGAGTTACAACAAAGCTTTTTCAGATGGCACAGTCCTCTGCAATTTAGTTTTCCCTGAATAATTAGGATTTCTTGACTTTTTTTGTTAAAAAGTTTGCTGACTTCTGATAAGATTGCTGACAAAGATTCTCATAAAATAGCGTTTAAAAAAACGTGCTTTGGGTGTGAATTAAAGATCAGTGTGAGGAGAAAAATGCAAAAATTCTGGAAATATCTGCTAGTTAGTCCAGCAGTCTGCTGTGCAATGCTATTTGTGAATACTGCTGCATTTGCAGGTGAAACATCAGGTACATCTGAAATTAATCAACCGCAAATTTTAGCTAGTCCAGACACAAATACTCAGATAACGGGGCAAGTTACTTCCGTATCTCAATTTTCCGACGTACAACCCACCGACTGGGCATTCCAAGCATTGCAGTCATTGGTTGAGCGCTATGGCTGTATTGCAGGATATCCAAATAGCACTTATCGCGGTAATCGCGCATTAACGCGATATGAGTTTGCTGCTGGTTTGAATGCTTGTCTCGATCGCGTTAACGAACTTATTGCTACAGCCACAGGTGATTTAGTTAACAAACAAGATTTAGCCACATTACAAAAGCTGCAAGCAGACTTTTCAGCAGAACTGGCGACACTCCGAGGTCGTGTAGATACAGTAGAAGCTAAAACTGCTGAATTGGAGGCGAATCAGTTTTCAACCACAACCAAGCTGAACGGGGAAGTAGTAATAGCGATCGCAAGTGTCGTAAGTGGTAATACAGTTAATGGTCAAGAAGTCAACCAAAATGCTGTCCTGGCAGACCGGGTACGTCTGAACCTCGACACCAGTTTCACTGGTCAAGATTTACTGAGAACACGACTTCAGGCAACAAACCTAGACCCCTTCTCTGACACTGCTACCTTTACACCAGAAGGTGACTTCCGATTTGCTGGTGGTAACAACAGTAATGGAGTTGTGATAGACGCACTGTTGTATCAGTTCCCTCTCGGTGATAAAACAGGCATCACCCTGGAAGCAAATGCAGGTGCAATTGATGATTTCACTAACACAGTCAACCCGTACCTAGATGGGGACGGTGGTAGCGGTGCCCTTTCCCAATTTGGGAGTCGCAACCCAATTTATTATCTAGTTAATGGTACTGGTATAGGAATCAAACACGAGTTCAGCGATAAGCTGGAATTAAGCTTGGGGTATTTAGCGAATGATGCTGCTAGCCCTCAACTAGGCTCTGGACTATTCAACGGTGCTTATGGTGCTATGGCGCAGTTAACTGTTAAGCCTAGCAACCAAATTACCCTTGGTTTGACTTACATTAACGCCTACAAAAATACTTTTTTTGCCAATGGTAGTGGTGGTAGCAATAACGCTAATGACAATATATTGCAGAATGCTTCTAGTAACTCCTACGGTATAGAAGTATCCTTTCAACCTAGCTCAAAATTCGTGATTGGCGGTTGGGCTGGCTTGACCAAAGCTCGTGTCCTTTCGGTTACTCCTGGCGATGCTGACATCTGGAACTATGCCGTCACACTGGCTTTTCCGGATCTTGGTAAAACAGGTAACATTGCAGGCATTATTGTTGGTATGGAACCTAAAGTTACCAGCGTGAGCAATTCTCTCAGCAATGCAGGTATCAACAAAGATCCAGACACTTCATATCACATTGAAGGTTTCTATCAATATAAGTTGAGTGACAATATCAGCATCACCCCAGCAGTTATCTGGCTAACAGCGCCAGATCATAATAATCAAAACGATGATATCGTGATTGGTACAGTGAGAACCACATTCACTTTCTAATTTTCAAATATAAAAAAAAGACGCAAATTTATCCTTTGCGTCTTTTTTAGTGTGTGATTTAAAAAATCAATATAGCGACTCCAGGGCTATTTCATTCTTATCTGGCCCGCTACCATAAGGAGAGATAATAGTCTTACACTTTTTTAGTATGGTTCTAAATTGGTAAATTCGCTGAAGCAGTTATGTTTGCACACCAAATGCCTCTGGAGCTACACCCCAATTTACCCAGCGAATTGCTTCATGCGCTGAGTTCATATTCGGTGGAACTCGCAAGGCGTGAATAAAGGCTGTGCTAGAACAAGTCATTTTTAATAAAATCCAAAACCAAGACGAGCCTGAGTAGTTGGATAGCATAAAACCTGCCCGTCCCTAAAGATAGCCCATGATTACATGGACGAGAAATGCGGGACGGAAGAATGTTCAAGCTAGAAATTTTTGGGGAATCATCTTAATGAGAGCAACAGTTTTCGCTGGTTCTAGTGAATTCAAAGCCGTGCCAGTAGCTCTCAAAATGAACCAAAGTTTCCAGCGTATGAAGATCCATCCATCATCCAGTAAATTCCGGGCATTGCCATTACAGCTTGTCCTCATCGTTCCTTTTGTCGTGCAAGTGTTTGGCGCAGTGGGGTTGGTGGGATACTTGTCGTTCAAAAATGGTGAGAAAGCAGTTAACGATCTGTCTGGGCAATTGATGAAGCGAACCAGCAGTGAGGTAGATCGCTATTTGGCTGCCTACCTGTCGATTCCGCATAAAGTCAATCAGATCAATGCTGATGCAATTCGCATGGGATTGCTGAATGTGCGCGTAGGCGCAGCCAGCACTTCGGCTGCGCTCAGTGACCACCGTAGGCATCGCAAAACCATTGGCAAGTACTTCTGGCACCAAATGCAAGCCTATGACCTGACCTACATCGCCCTGAGTCTTCCCACCGGGGAAGGGGCTGGAGCCGCCCGTTTCGATGGCAAGACAGTTACCATTGATGATACTGCAACCAAAACGCCCAGCCTACCGAAAAATGCAACAACTTACTTGGCAGATAACGATGGCAACCCAACTCAAGTCGTAGCTACCACAACGTGGGATACTGTCAACGAGCCTACGTACACCGAACCCGTCAAAGCGGGAAAACCTATCTGGACTCGCATCTACACCTACTACGACCCTGCCTATCCTCCCTATATTGCGGCATCGGCTGGTCGCCCAGTTTATGATGCCAGCAAAAAGCTGATTGCCGTAGTGGGGGTTGATATCCATCTGTCGAAACTGAGCGAATTTTTACGAACCTTAGATATTAGTCGCTCTGGGCAAGTATTTATTCTGGAGCGGGATGGTATGTTGGTAGCTAATTCCGGTCAGGAGCAACCTTTTACTGTCACTAATAACGAAATTAAACGCCTCAAAGCAACGGAGAGTTCCAATCCAGTTGTGCAAGGCATTGTTAAGCAGCTTCAAAAAAGCATTCCAGACTTCCACTCCATCACTAATACCCAAAAACTAAGCGTCAATTTCCAAAGCGAAAAATATCATGTGCATATTAGTCCCTGGCGCGATAAATATGGCTTGGACTGGTTGGTTATAACCAGCGTTCCAGAAAGCACCTTCATGGCACAGATTAACGCCAACACCCAAACTAGTATCCTGCTTTGTTTAGGGGCGCTGGTAGTAGCAATGGTGAGCGGTGTCTTCACCTCCCGGTGGATTGCACGTCCCATCCTGCACCTGAATCAGGCGAGTCAGGCGATCGCAGCCGGTGACTTAGACCAGACAGTCACAGAGGGCAACATCCAGGAATTCAACACCCTTGCCGACTCCTTTAACCACATGGCAGGGCAATTGCGCGACTCTTTCATCGCCTTAGAGAAAAGTAATGCAGATTTAGAAGAACGGGTAGAAGAACGCACCGCCCAACTACAACAAGCAAAGGAAGTCGCCGAAGTTGCCAACCGCAGCAAGAGCGAATTTCTCGCCAACATGAACCACGAACTGCGAACCCCACTCAACGGCATCCTCGGCTATGCCCAGATCCTCCAGCGCGACCCAGCCACCACCCCCAAACAACAGAAGGGATTGGGCGTAATTCACCAATGCGGCTCCCACCTGCTGATCCTGATCAACGACATTCTGGATTTGTCAAAACTGGAAGCGCAGAAAATGGATCTCTACTCCCAAGATTTCCATTTCGCCAACTTTCTGACCACCACCGGAGAAATCTGCCGCATCAAAGCCGAGCAAAAGGGGGTAGCCTTCTATTATCAGCCCGCCGCCAATCTGCCCACCGCCTTCCATGCCGACGACAAACGCCTGCGGCAAGTGTTACTTAACCTCCTCAGTAATGCGGTGAAATTTACCGACTTTGGCAGCGTGACGTTTAGGGTTGAGGCAGTAGGAAATGGGGAAATTGCCCTTGGTGAAGCCTCCACGCAGGGGAATTGCCTCTCTACGAAAATCCGCTTCCAGGTAAAAGACACAGGCATTGGTGTTGCCTCAGAAAAACTAGCAGCCATCTTTTTACCCTTTGAGCAAGCCGGGAAACGCGATCGCAACAGTGAAGGCACTGGGTTAGGGCTGGCAATCAGTCAGCAAATTGTCCAGATGATGGGCGGCACTATTCATGTCAACAGCATTTTCGGCCAAGGCAGCACCTTTTGGTTTGAGGTAGATTTGTCCACCGCTACTGATTGGCTCTCTCAGCCTGCGACTGCCCACCAAAAGGTGATCGGTTATCAAGGCGAACGGCGCAAAATTTTGGTAATTGACGATCGCCCAGACAATTGTGCCGTGGTGATCGGAATGTTGGAACCTCTGGGCTTCAAGCTGGCAGAGGCAGACAATGGCCAGACCGGACTGGACAAAGCAATCCAGATGCGTCCAGATTTGATTGTTACCGATATCATGATGTCAAAAATGAATGGGCTGGAAATGACTCGCCGCCTGCGCCAACTGCCAGATTTTGCCAATACACCCATTATCGCCTCCCCTGCCAGTCTGTCTCAGGTGGATATGCAACAGACGATGGATGCAGGCTGTACTAGCTTTTTCCCCAAGCCCATTGAGTTCGCTGGACTGTTAGGCGAGTTACAGCGCCACTTGGAGTTGCAGTGGATTTACGAAACCGCACCAAATACGGCTGAACCCTCGGCTGTAGTTGACAATGTGGCAGATTGGGTGATGCCAGCGCCAGAGGAACTAGCAGCCCTCTACCAGGCAGCCCAGGACGGCTTTATGGCTGATATTCAGCAGGAAGCCAACCGCCTCAAGCAACTCAATCCCCAGTACGCGCCCTTCGCCAACAAGTTACTAGAACTGAGCCAGCAGTTTGATGACGAAGCCATTCTCAATTTACTACAACCGCGTATGTAGTTACACGTAGCGGAATTAAACATTCAAAATGTCCGCCAGCACGCAATATAGTTCAGTTAAGCATTTCTCCCTTCTCTTCCTTCTCTTCCTTTGCGTACTTGGCGTCCTTGGCGGTTCGTTAAAAAATTGACCTTGACAAAAAGTTAAGCCTTAACCCAAGCGTATTGCGCCAGCACGGATTTCTCATTTTTAATTGTTTTAAGGAATTCATCTATGTCCATTGAAACCACCGCCCCAGCCGGAACCATTTTAGTAGTGGATGATAACCCTACCAATATTCAGGTTTTATTTGATGTCTTGAGTGAGATCGGCTACCGAGTGGCGATCGCCAAAAGTGGGGAAGCCGCCCTGCAACGCCTCCAGTCCTACCATCCCGATATCATTCTGCTAGATGTGATGATGCCAGGGATTGATGGGTTTGAAACCTGTCAGCGACTCAAAGCCGAACCCGCCAACCGCGACATTCCCGTCATTTTTATGACCGCTCTCTCCGATACAGTGGATAAGGTCAAAGGGTTGAGCTTGGGTGCAGTAGATTACATTACCAAGCCCATCCAACACGAAGAGGCATTGGCACGGATTCGGGTACACCTGCAACTGAGTAATTCCCAAAAGATTCTCGAACAACGTACTATCGAACTCTCTCAAGCGCTAGACAATCTAAAACAGACACAGGTGCATCTGGTGCAGAGCGAAAAGATGTCGTCCCTCGGTCAATTGGTTGCGGGTGTGGCACACGAAATTAATAATCCCATCAACTTTATTTCTGGGAACCTGGAACCCGCCGAAGAATACATCCAGAACTTGATTACCTTTGTCTCATTATACCGGGAATGCCATCCCCAACCCCATCCTCAAATTCAAGCCTGGATGAAAAAGGTGGATATGGATTATCTAGCGGAAGACTTGCCTAAGTTGCTCGATTCTCTCAAACTGGGGAGCGATCGCATCCGTCAACTCGTCCTCTCTCTGCGAAACTTCTCCCGCCTAGACGAAGCAGAACTCAAACCCGTCGATATTCACGCAGGTATCGACAGCACTCTGGTGATTTTGCAACACCGTCTCAAAGCCAGTTCTGACCATCCCACAATTCAAATCATCAAAGACTACGGACAACTGCCAATGGTGGAATGTTACCCTAGTCAACTCAACCAGGTAGTGATGAATCTTCTCAGTAATGCCATTGATGCGCTAGAAGACGAAATGGGAAATCGGTCAGAGAGAATGGGGAACAAACCTACATTGTCTAATCCCACAATTACCATCCGCACTTTCGTTACCCATAATAACTGGGTGACGATCGCGATCGCCGATAACGGCATCGGTATCAGCGAAGAAATCCGTTCTCAACTCTTCGATCCCTTCTTCACCACTAAATCCATTGGCAAAGGCACTGGATTGGGACTGTCCATCAGCCATCAAATTATCACTCAGAAACACGGCGGCAAAATTGATTGTGATTCTACTTTCGGGCAAGGAACCGAGTTTGTGGTGCAGATTCCAGTGGGACAGGCAACATGTCAGATTGCTTAGAGATTTTGGCATCACCATGTCAACCCGAGGAAATTTTCCGCGCTTGGCTGAAACTAAGATGGGTTGAACTTTTTAACAAAGTTTGAGAGTTTAATTCCCCAGCAATACAGGCAGCAGGTTTTGATGCCTTTCCCCAAGTGGAGGACTTTTCCAAGACAACAGTACTTCTGGGCAAGAAGGATCTGCCTCTATTGAGGAAAAGCATGGGGAGAAGACCGCCAATACTATTAATGGGTAACTTGATATAGTAAGCGGATTTCTTTGAACCATGAATAAATTAAGTAGCGATTATTGAACAATTTCTAAATGGGAAAGTCTCTTCAGCAATTATGTTTGCACACCAAATTCCTCTGAATCAATTCCCCAAATTACCCAGCGAATCGCCTCACGCGCTGAGTTCATATTCGGTGGAACTCGCAAGGCGTGAATAAAGCTTGTGCTAGGGCAAATCATTTTTAATAAATAAATTGATTCTTCATCAACATCAGCATCAATTTTTAGTAGCGTATATTCTTGCCAACTATCTAATTCAATAGCTTGTAGTTCTTGGCAAATTCTAGCGTAACCGATACCCTGAATTAGCACTCGCCGTAGTTCGGCATTTTCCTCTAATAAAAGCCATTGAGATTGCCATTGCTGCGGGTGGATTTTACCGTATTTTTCAGGTAAGGTTACACCGTGGGATGAGTACAAGCTATATCCATCGGTAAATTCAATGGCGGGTTCACCTTCAGCATGGAGGCGATTTTCATTGTCGAAGCGCAGGTGAAGGGGGCGATCGCAGATAATACAAATATCATCTACAGCTTCCGCAGCTTTTTCACGATCAATCCGCTCAGTTGAAAGCGCGATCGCTCGCCACTTCTCTCGATAGACTGGAATCAAAGCCTCTTGCTCAGGCGTTAACTTTTCAATCAGCGACATATCGCCAACCTTCAGGTTCGTATTCCCTTTGAATTTTCACCATCCAGTCACCTTGAGGAATAGAAATAGCTTTATGCTCCTCATGAGCTAGCAATGCTGACTCAGAAAACACACGCAAATAGAGTGTGCTATCTTTCTCGTATAATTTCGCCTTTCCCTCAGTAATCCGATGTTTATGACCTGTAACTTCGCCTTCTGCCAAAGTTAAATGAGGTATTTTTTCTCCTTCAACCTGCTGCACAGGCAGTAAGATAACATCACCTTGACGAATTGGTTGCATAGTTTTGCTTTCCTGACATGGGTACAAACCCTACTTCGCTTTTCCTTTCAAATTTGATTTAATTTTGGCACAAGCTTTTAGGGATTGGGAATTGGGCATTGGGCAGATCAATTCAATAGTTATTCTTCCCTTGCTCCCCCTGCTCCCTTATCTCCCTCATCTTCCCCATTCCCCACTCCCCATTCCCAAATTTAAAAACTGTAGTCGCCAATTATGCGTTAGATAAGTTAAAGATTGAAATAGCTGGAAATTCACATCCAGCGTAGCCTCCTCTATCCTTTGGAACAGACTGGGGCATAAGTTCAAGGGGTTTTCTCCCAAGCAGACAGTTTATGTGAGGATTAAATCACCGCCCTAAGCGCGACCTTTTATCTTGACAATTTGCAAAAATTACCTCAATTTGACTGTTTAGCTTAGTAGCTATTCTTTTTATTGAAATTTCCATGTCAACTCTCGTCATCGTCGAATCTCCAACCAAAGCTCGTACCATTCGCAACTACTTGCCAGCAGGCTATCGGGTGGAAGCGTCTATGGGTCATGTGCGTGACTTACCCCAGTCGGCTAGTGAAATTCCTGCTGCCGTCAAGGGGGAAACATGGGCGCAGCTAGGGGTAAATGTGGACGCCGACTTTGAACCGGTATATGTTGTCCCGAAAGACAAAAAGAAAATTGTCACCCAGCTTAAAGAAGCCCTTAAAGATGTCGATGAACTGATTCTGGCAACGGACGAAGACCG
The DNA here is from genome assembly GCF_017115105.1 of Nostoc sp. NMS2. Classification (GTDB taxonomy): domain Bacteria; phylum Cyanobacteriota; class Cyanobacteriia; order Cyanobacteriales; family Nostocaceae; genus Nostoc. The sequence goes on along the minus strand of NZ_JABXKH010000034.1, from coordinate 43,755 downwards.
GGAAGGTGAAAGCATTAGTTGGCATTTATACCAATTGCTGAAGCCGAAAGTTCCGACTAAGCGGATGGTGTTTCACGAAATTACCCAAGAGGCAATCAAAAAAGCTCTGAAAAACTGCCGCAATATCGATGAGCAGTTGGTTCGCGCCCAAGAAACGCGGCGGATTTTAGATCGGCTCGTTGGCTATACCCTGTCTCCTCTGCTATGGAAAAAAATCGCCTGGGGATTATCTGCTGGGCGGGTGCAATCTGTAGCTGTACGACTTTTAGTCACTAGGGAACGCCAACGCCGCGCTTTCCATGAGGGTACATACTGGGATTTGAAAGCCAGTTTGTCAAAGGAAAAAATGCCCTTTGGTGCCCAGTTGGTAACATTGGCAGGAACCAAAATTGCTAACGGCAGCGATTTTGATGCAGCGACTGGAGAAATTATCGCAGGTCGCAATGTCTTGTTGCTAAACGTTGAACAAGCGGTAGCGCTCAAGGAACGCCTAACTGGGAAAACCTGGAATGTTAACGACATTGAGGAACGCCCTGTGACGCGCAAACCGTCGCCACCGTTTACCACCTCGACGCTGCAACAAGAATCTAACCGGAAACTGCGCCTCTCAGCCCGCGACACGATGCGGGTTGCCCAGAATTTGTACGAACAAGGGTATATTACCTATATGCGGACAGATTCGGTGCATTTGTCAGATCAAGCGATCGCAGCTGCTCGAAGTTCTGTAGAAAAGCTTTACGGTCAACAATACCTCAGTCCCCAACCCCGGCAATACACCACCAAATCCAAAGGCGCACAAGAAGCGCACGAAGCAATTCGTCCAGCAGGTAGCACCTTCCGCACTCCCCAAGAAACTGGTTTGGGCGGTCGAGAACTTGCCCTTTACGATTTGATTTGGAAGCGGACTGTTGCCTGTCAAATGGCTGATTCTCGCCAAACTCAAATTACCGTGCAATTGCAAGTTGAGGATGCTGGATTCCGGTCTTCTGGCAAACGGATTGAATTTCCGGGATATTTACGTGCCTACGTCGAAGGTTCAGATGACCCAGAAGCAGCACTGGAAGACCAGGAAGTAATTTTGCCGAATCTGAAAGTGGGAGATCATCCGAATTGTACAGAACTGGAAGCAGTTGGACACGAAACTCAACCGCCAGCTAGATACACCGAAGCAACTTTAGTGAAAACCTTAGAAAGTGAAGGTATCGGTCGTCCCAGTACCTACGCCAGCATCATTGGCACAATCATCGACAAAGGTTATGCCCATTTGGTGAGTAACGCTCTCATTCCTACCTTTACCGCTTTCGCCGTCACCGATTTACTGGAAAAACATTTCCCAGACATCGTTGATCCCAGTTTCACCTCGAAGATGGAGCAAACCCTTGATGACATTGCTACAGGTGAAGCAAAATGGCTACCATACTTGCAGAAATTTTATCTGGGTGAAAAAGGGCTGGAAACCCTGGTAAAAGAACGGGAAAGTCAAATTGATGCCACCAAAGCTAGGACTGTAGAACTGGAGAATCTAGATGCCAAAGTCCGTATTGGTAAATATGGCCCCTACATTGAAGTTACAAATGGTGAGGGGGTGATTACCGCCTCAATTCCCAAAGACCTGACACCAGCAGACCTCGACCCCAAACAGGTAGAAGTATTGCTGCGACAAAAAACCACAGGCCCTGACCAGGTAGGTCGGCATCCCGAAACTGGCGAACCGATTTATGTGAAAATCGGTGCTTATGGGCCTTATGTCCAATTGGGTGATAAAACCGACGAAAACCCCAAACCGAAACAAGCCTCCCTACTCAAGGGTGTCACCCCAGAAACCGTTACTCTGGAAATGGCTGTTGGTCTGTTGGCACTACCCCGGACATTGGGAGTTCATCCAGTGACTGGCGGCAAAATTCAAGCAAGTTTGGGGCGCTTTGGCCCTTATGTGGTTCACGACCAGGGTAAGGAAGGGAAAGATTACCGTTCCCTCAAAGCTGCTGACAATGTATTGACAATTAGCCTAGAACGTGCATTGGAATTATTGTCCGAACCAAAAAAGGGGCGCAGTTCCACCAACAGCAAGTCCAAGGCAGCCTTGCGCGAATTGGGTCCACATCCAGAGGACGGGGAAACAATTAATATCTACGATGGCCCTTATGGTCCTTACATCAAGCATGGCAAAACTAATGTGAGTATCCCAGAAGGTCAAACTGTAGAAGATATAACCCTGACTGAGGCGCTGAACTTATTGGCAGCAAAGGCATCGACAGCGAAATCGACTCGCAAAACGACTAAATCAACGAGTTCCAAATCTAAATCAACTGCTAAGTCAACGACGACTGCGAAAAAGAAAGTCACAGAAAGCTAACTGTAAGTCAACTAATTTTGGATTTTGGATTTTGGATACTTCGACTTACCTCGACTTCGCCCTTCGGCTACGCTCAGGACAGGCTCGGCACAAGTCGCTCAGTACAAGTTTTGGATTTTGGATTAAAAGCAATTTTGGGGTTCTTGCCCCATGCCACTTGCTTTATACCGGAGAACCTGTCCACCGCAGTGGCTCCCCCTTGGAGGCGAAATAAATCTAAAATCTAAAATCGGAAATCTAAAATTCGTAGTCAAGAGTCCAAAGTCCGAACTTTAACTTGATATTCATCCTTGATAGGATGCAGTCCTGTAGGTTGCAAGTGTGATACTCTAAAAAGTAAGGGAGAACACAACGCCAAATTTTAGAAGTGGCTTATGTCCCAAATACGGGATTGTGTCTGTGCCCAGTTGGAAGCCAGAGGTGCGATAATGTGCCACTTTCTGCGTACCCGTTAATCAAAATTTGAGGTAGTATCTCAGGAGCATTCAGTTCATGGACTATATAGAAAAGGTGCTGGAAAAGCTTAAGGAATTAGCACGCAGGCTAATTGAGAGCCTGTTAGGGCCAGAGGCTGAACCGGAACCGGAACTGATTCCGATTCCTGTAAATGATCGCTCGCGTCGTCGCCACTAAACCCAAAGTGCTGAACTCGACATCGCAACCCTTAAGCATTCTGGCACTGCATGGGCCAAACTTAAATTTGCTAGGACAGCGAGAACCAGGAATTTATGGTTCGTTGACACTGGCTGAAATTAACCGCCTGTTAGAAGAAGAAGGATTCAAGTTACAGGCGAAAGTTTTTCCATTGCAATCAAATCATGAAGGAATTTTAGTAGATACTATTCATGGGGCATTAGGACAACATCAGGGAATTTTGATTAATGCCGGGGCATATACTCACACAAGTGTGGCATTGCGAGATGCGATCGCGGCTGTTAACTTGCCCACAGTCGAAGTACATCTGAGTAATATTTACCGCCGGGAAGATTTTCGCCATCATTCGTACATCGCCCCAGTTGCGATCGGGCAAATAAGTGGTTTTGGTGTTCAAAGTTACTTGTTGGGCTTACAAGCTCTGGTAAATCATTTAAGAAAGAGTTAGGAGTTAGAAGTTAGGAATTGGTAGTTGGTAGTAAAGTTAGGAATTAGCAATATTTCATGAACTCCTCACTTTTAACTATATAATTCATGCGTTACTCTCCTACAAGTCGGTTTAGAGGTACTTTCCTCGGAGCATTTCTAGGGGGAAGTTTAACATCTGATGGTAAAATACAGTCTCAGAGTTACCCAGATTTTGGCAGAATGGCGATTCTGGGTACTGAGAGTTTAATTAAGTTGGGTAGATTAGATTTAGATGATTGGATAGCGCGTCAGCAAAAAGAATCTCTTCATTTAGCAGCAACTGATGATATATCGATAAAAATAATTATTGCCACACTACCAGTAGCACTTTTTTTTCACGAAAATCCGATTAAGCTGCGACAAAACTTGCTGCCTGTACTCAAAATCTGGGAAGATGACCCAGTAGTAAGGGATGGAACACTAGCGGTAGCTTATGCTATATCTCTTGCCCTAACTGAAAAACTCGACCCTCTAACTCTCATTCCACAAACAATTTCTTTTCTCGGTGAAACACCGACATCAATACCAAAAAAATTATTAAAAGTCCAGAATTTATTAGAGCAAGGGGCAGGATTGTCAAGGGCGCAAGCTGAGTTTGCTAGGGAAGAAAAACTCAGTAACACTATTGCTATGGCATTTTACTGCTTTTTAAGTACCTTAGAAGACTTTCGCCTGGCAGTTTTGCAGGCTACTCACAATGGCAATTCTAAAGTGCAAGATGCTACATCCTTAAGCTTACAAGCTACAGGTGCAATTACTGGTGCTTTATCAGGGGCATATAACGGTATAAGCGGAATTCCTGTAAATTGGCAATTGCTCTTGCAAAGGAATTCTCCAGCATGGGGATTAACTAGCTTTTCCCAAATGTTAGAATTGACCGATGCATTTGTGGCGGTGTGGTCAGGAGTGTATGATACCCTAAATCCCAAAGAGTTAACAGAGGAGGGATGTGAGGTAGCTTTGCTTTCAGTTTACGCAGCTCCTCGCGTTATTCGATCACGTTAATCTTATTTCCACCGAACAAATCTCAATTAAATAGACAAAAGCCTAGACAAGGGGCTTTTGCCCATTTCTATAGTGTACTAAGTAAGTTTGCACGAAAAAACCCAAGTATGTTACGAAACGTAAATAGGCTTAAAGCCTTTACTAATGACCAATACTTCGGCTTACCTCGACTTCGCTCGGCACAAGTCGCTCAGTACAAGTGACAAATGACAGCCTTTGCTAGTTAGCTTTAATTGCGCCGACCTACTTAGTCTTATATACTAGAACTTTTCAGCAAACTCTCAAACAGATTCTGTCGGTAGCTATTGTGGCAAATCAGCTTTAATTAGCCTCTGTCACCGTAGTTGCAATAGTAGCAGATCAAATTTCCCTGATGATTGTCTTATTTTGAGCTATCAAAGTAGGCAATTGCAGGCAGAGATAATGAAAATGCAGCAATTTTTGCAGTTCTTAACCCAGCAATTGACTCACTGGCGGCGACAGTACAAAGGACTACGCCGTAAAGGAAAGTTAATGAGAAGTCCCAAAAGTAAAAGCGATAGAAGGCAACTTCTAAGGAGTTTCCTGAAGGATGTAATCTTATTTTTATCAAAAACCAATGACAAAAGCTGTCGTCGAAAACAAGAAATAGCGCTCCAGTCGAAGGCAAAATCGGTCAAAACTAAGAGTAATATTTATACAGTTTGTTTAGATTGGCTACATGAACAGCGTTCCTTGGGAATTTTAGTGATCGCTGTATTATCCCTTACAGGCGTTATTGGGCAAAAATTATATAACCAAACTCAACTCCAAGTAGGACATCCCGCGCCCCAAACCATTACAGCACCTTATACAGCTAAAATAGAGGATCAGAAAAAAACAGAAGCCGATCGCAAAGCCGTCAGTATAACCTCCTTACAAGTGTTGATGCTGGATGCGCGAATGAACGAACAAATCAACGAAAATTTGCAACAACTTTTGGATGATGGCAACGAAATTCGCGCTGTTGCTGGAGCTTTTCCTTTTTTTGATCCTGCTGTTTTGCCCATCTCTACCCAGCGTTACCTCCGCTCTTGTAATGATTCAGAATGGCAAGCACTGCTATTAGCAGTAGAAAATAGTAAAAATCACCAGAAGAAAGGAACAGGACACACCGCCTCATCCCGTCCATCATCTATAGCTGCACCCAATCAGGAACGCCAACCGCACACAACACCACAGAAAACAGAGCCAGTTGATTTTTCTCAAAGTACTGATTTTACTCAAGCAGTTGCAGAATTAGAATCTTACCGCCTCACAACTTCTGAGAAAAACTTGTCTTTACTGATTGCCCAAATTTCCCAAACACGGCAAAGATACACTCAAGCGACTACCAAACTTTTACAGTTAGAGACTGTTACCCCAGAAGCAGTATACGAAGAATCCTTTCTTTTGGATTTGTCAGATGTGGAATGGGAAAAAACACAAATGGGAATCCATCAGAGTGCAGAGCGGATTCTTACCCAAGGCATCCCACAGGGACTACCAAAAAATATCTTACAGGATGCGGTGAGTTTACAATTGCAGTCCTTTGTACCAGAGTCCGCCGAAGCTTTGGCAAAGAACCTGTTGCTCGCTGTACTCAAGCCGAATCTGCAAAAAGATGAAGAACAAACCAGAGACAATGCTCAAAAGGCTGCTGCTGGAATGCCACCTGTGATGGTGAAGGTACGGCATGGTGAGGTAATTGTCAAAAAAGGAGTGCAGATTACTGTATGGAACTTAGAAGTGCTAGAGCATTATCACCTGGTTCGCAGAGAGGTAAAATGGCGGGGGTTGGTGAAGTTAGGAGGCGTGATAGCGATCGCCATTGGCATTTTTGTCTGGGTAGAACGACATATTGATTACGAATTGCGACAACGCGATCGCCTATTGGTGTTACTGCTAACTCTGAGTGTGCCAGGATTGGTAACGATGGGATTACCTTATACCACCTGGAGCGCCCTTGGTTTATTGTTGGGAAGCTTTTACGGCCCCACTTTAGGGTTGACAGTTGTTGGACTGCTGTTGCCGATATTAGCTGTTAGCTTGGATATGAGCAAGTGTGCGCTTTTAGCTGGTGCTGGTGGGGCAATATTAGGTAGTTACATAGCACAACGATTGCGATCGCGTGAAGAATTGGCATTATTAGGGGTTGCGATCGCTTTAACTCAGGGCGGCATTTATCTGGTTGTTAAAATCTTAATTGGTCAAGCATTTGGTTCAACCTGGTATATCGTCCTCCGAGAAGCCGGATTGTTCGCTTTATCCGGTTTAGGCTGGAGTGTTGTAGCTTTAGGGTTGAGTCCTTATCTCGAAAAAGTTTTCGATTTAGTCACTCCCATCCGTTTAGCGGAGTTGGCGAACCCTAACCGCCCCTTATTAAAACGACTCGCTACAGAGACTCCTGGAACTTTTCAACACACGCTATTTGTAGCTACTCTTGCCGAAGCTGCTGCCAAAGAACTAGGATGCAATGTTGAATTGGTCAGGGCAGGGACATTATACCACGATATTGGCAAAATGCACGACCCACTTGGATTTATTGAAAATCAAATGGGGGGGCCAAATAAACATGATACAGAGATTAAAGACCCTTGGAAGAGTGCAGAGATTATCAAAAAGCACGTAACAGAAGGGTTAGTGATGGCGCGTAAACACCTTTTGCCGACAGCGATTCAAGCTTTTATTCCAGAGCATCAGGGAACGATGCTAATTGCCTATTTCCATCATCAAGCCCAGCAAATGGCTCAGGAAGATCCAAGTTTAACAGTGGATGACACAGATTTTCGCTATGATGGGCCGATTCCCCAATCACGGGAAACCGGAATTGTCATGTTAGCAGATTCTTGCGAAGCGGCGCTGCGATCGCTGCAAGCATCGACTTCAGCAAAGCGTGTGGGAGAGAAGCGATCGTTTAAAGATGTCTCCACTGAACAAGCTTTAACAATGCTAAATAATATCCTGCGTGCCAAATGGCAAGATAATCAACTCGTAGATTCAGGACTAAAACGGGAAGAGATGTCACAAATTGCTCAGATATTTGTGGATGTTTGGCAGCAATTTCATCACAAACGGATTGCTTATCCGAAGTTGAAGGCTAGTAACGCTGTGCGAAATTTGTAATTAATTGTAAATATTAACTAAGGATGCGATCGCGAATTATTTTAAATTAATAAAAACTTTAAATATACTAGCATTAAAATGCCCCTCAATAACTAACTATAGGGGCTTTTTCATAAAAGCATAAATAATAATTAATTGAAGTTACATTCAATACTATTGATGCAATATTCAACGTAATTGCCACTATTTTCCTGAATCAAATTTACAAAAAATATTTAAAATATCAATGCCAGGAAATTTTTATGATTATCAAATTGTCAAAATATACAAACACTACCGAGCCAATATTTCAATCAGCTGTCTTTCCAAGTGTTCAGTTGTCTCCTGTTCAACTCGAAGATATTCAATTACTCGTGCGAGTAATTCATCAAGCGAAATATTCAATCTATTTGCAATAGACTTAATTGCGTTATAAGTTTCTTCATCTAACATCACATGAGGGCCACTTGATTCATTATTGGTGTTGTAACATACACTAGCAGTCATAATAACCCCCTTTCTTATGTACTATAGAGATACCCTTAAAAGGGACTAAAAGCGTCCTATTGTCATTCTAACTAGTTATGCAGATATTTGACGGCTAATTAAAAAATATTTCTAAAGATAGTTCTTTCTGTTTACTATGAAGGAAGAAAAAAGGCTTGAATTTTTATAAATATTGATCTGTGATGTCTACAAACAAGTATAATTTTTGTCTTATATTTATTTAATATTACGTAAGCACTATCTTCATTCTAGATAAGAAAAATCTTATATAGTAAGGGTTACAATTTGTTTTGAAAAGATCAAACCACGTCCCAAAAGAAGCGTATAAAACGCATCTCAAGTATATAAAGATTTGGTTAAGATTTATAAAAAAGAATATAAGCATTTTGTGAACATATTGAAAGAATTCTCTTTAGGGGTTATTATAGGGATAATAAACAGGTACACTATTGTACCAAGTATATATACTACTGTGCAACTTCTGGGTGACACTTTTATATCTTCTCCACTCTCATAGTCATAATTTAGCTTTTTACTGCTTATGGCACTCACGCTTTAGATGACGAGAGTTAATCTAACTACCGCATGGGCAGTGAACAACTGCTCATTTATGGTGTGTCTACCTATATCCTTGCATGGCTTTGTAAGAAGGAGATTGTAACTATGTCAGCACGTAAATTTCGAGTTAATTTGAGTGAGAAAGATTCAGAGTATCTGAAAGAAATAGCCGAAAAAATGAACACATCGGAGTCTGAAGTTATCCGAAAAGGGTTAAAACTTATTGCACTTTATGCTGAAGATGAGGAAAATTCACTAATACTCAAAAATGAAAAAAGTGGCGATCAAACATTAGTAATTTTGTAATTACTAATGGACAACACTCCTAAAGCAAGTGATTCTTTAAATAATCTCATTCCCCAGTTTGGTGAAAAAACAACCAATATTAGTCCTGCTGATAAACGTCAAAATTTCAATACTTATCTAGCAGGGACGTTAGCATTAATGTTGTGGGGTACTTTGATAGGAGTAATATTTTGGCACGCTTTTGCAATAAATTACATATCAAAGAGTCTCTGGGGAACAAGTTCTTCAATTGAGGAGGTTCAAAAGAAATCTGAAACATCATCAGCTTTAATCAATGATACTGCTAAAACTTTATACTCGTTAATAGGCCCATTAGCCACAGCAGTTACGGGTTTCTATTACAATTCTGTAGCTTTATCTAAGAGCAATTCTAGAGAAGAGGACAATGATTAAGTTATCTCTTCTAATGGATATGCCTTAACCAGTGACAACCAGAAAACAAATCAGGATTTTTACGTTGTAGCTTACTTTGTTCGCATAAAACACTAGCCATTATCGCGCAAAAGTGTTACACAGTATTACCAAAGAGAAACGCTTGTGGAGACTCACTTACTATTTTGATACCACAAGCGTTTCTTAATTTTTGCTTTTTACTTGTAAATAATTTTCCCGTGTAGTTTTACGATAATCTCAATTACTCCTAAACCCTGAGATTGATATTCTTCTATATATCAATACCTTCGCCATTTTTTGTAGGTTGGGTTGAGCGAAGCAAAACCCAACGTATTTGTTGGGTTTCGTGCCTCAACCCAACCTACGAATCTCAATTACTCCTAAACCCTGAGATTGATATTCTTCTATATATTCCCGATATTTTTTAGTTAATCGCTCGTTATCGTCAATCCACCAAACCCAGATATGTGTATCAAGTATAATCATTGCAAAACTTCCCAATCGGACAAAGCGACGGGTTCTGTTGGGTCATCATAACGGAGTAGTTTCCCGCGCATTGGATAAAGATTATTTTCTAACTGGCTAGGTAGTGCTTCTTGAGGCTGTGGAGTTTTAACTTCGAGAATAATTACCTCCACAGCATCTCCTGCATGAAAAGGTAAGCCACACAGGATTAAAGTTCCATCTTCACTTAAAACAGCTTCTACTTTATGAGCATTCATCTTGCTACTCCTGTTTTTTAATGGAGAGAAAGAGGAAAGTTAGTTACTTCCTCTAGTTTTTTATTATGATGCTTTGGCACGCGATGCCTACGGTGGTCACTGAGCGCAGCCGAAGTGCGGGCTACGCCTACGCGTTTCCCGATATTCAATCCCTAATTCCCAATCCGTTGCACACCAGCCAAAATAAAATTAACTGCTGCTTGAGTATGTTGCTCAATCATTTCTGGACTCAGTAGTTGCAAATCAGGTCTAGTATGCTTGATGTTTTCGTAAGCGTTGAAGTATAAATTACAAACCCCAATAATATGCAGAGTGGTGAGAAATGGATCGATCTGACGGAAACAACCTTCCGCCATCCCCCGCTCTAAAATTTTGGTGAGATAACTAAAATTTTCTTGCCAATTCCCCTGTTTAAAATACTTTCCCTGATTTTGGTTTGCTTCTTGGAACCAAAGCATTCCTCTGTGCGGGTGAGCAGCTTCATAAGCGATCGCTTCCTTAACAAGCAGCTTCAAGGCTTCCTCTGGTGGAAACCGATCCAGATTTAGCTGCCCCAACCCTTCGTGCATCTCCACCGCCGGACGTTGCAGAACAGCTTGATATAGCCCTTCTTTGCTCTGGAAGTAGTAGTAAATCATCGCTGTGGTGACACCTGCACCTCTAGCGATCGCTCCTGTCCGCGCCCCTTGAAGTCCATTTCTGGCAAACTCCGCTTCCGCCGCATCGAGAATCTGCCTTTTCGTCGCCTCTGCATCGCGCACCTGGCGCGGCTTTTTCGATGAGAATTTTGACTGCGTTGAACGACCCACGTTGCTCCATCATCATAACGAAAATATATTAACTAAAAAATTGGTTAGTAGTTGACATAGAAGATGAAATTTATTACATTAATATCTATTAACTAAAAAATTAGTTAATTATATAACTCATCCATGCAGTAGCCGAAGTTAGCCGAGTAAATGCTCGGTAGTATTAGTTCGTCCATTGCAGACAAGACTTTAATTATCCCAATTGACATTAAAAAGAGTGATGTAGGACAGGTAATATCAGCTTGTCTACAACTTTTAAGTTTCAAGATTTCGTTACCTTTTGCTAACACATCTACCAATTTTTAAATAAATTATCAATATTTTGGAGGAAAAATGGAACCAATTTTACCAGGTGCGCCTTGGTTAATCGCGCACAAATCTATATTAGGAGTGAATAAACCTAATAAAATCACTTTAAACGGACAGGATTATGTCATTTGGCAAAACCAAAAAGGCGAAATATTTGCTCTTGATAACATCTGCCCCCACATGCAAGCACCTTTATCAGAGGGCTGGGTTTGTCAAGAGAGAGATACTATTACTTGCCCTTTTCATGCACTAGAATTTGATGGACAAGGCAGACTACAGCAAGGAGAGAAAAAAGAAAATCAACCTATTACCAAACCATTAGAGCTAATTATTAGCAATGATTGCATCTGGACTTATGCCGGATTTAAGCCAAGATTGCCTATCCCCGATTTGCATCAAAAAATTGTTGATGAATACGAGTTTCTCGGAGTAACTGGGGATAAAAGTATTCAGGGTAAATTTTTGAGTAACCTGATGGTTAACTATGACTATAACCACCAAAATGGAACTCATAAAGAACTATTTAAAATTACATACTGTCATGTTAGTTCTTTTGAGGAAAAAGGATACTATGCCATAGTCAAACAAGATTTGAGAAGAGATGATAATACAATAGGAGAAATTATAAAAAACCCCGTTTTAGGGATTTTCCCAAAAAATCTCAGTAACACACTTGAATACGCTTTTCCTTCAACTACAGCTTTTTTTGCTAAAACACCGATTGGTGACATTGCTCAAATCCATATTCTCTACCCGGAAACAGAAAAAATCACCAAGACGTTTATTTTGATGTATGCCAAAGTAGTAAATCCTTTGATGAAATTTGTGTTTAAAAATTCCGTTTTAAAAACAGCAGCCACAGTCATTAAACAAGATACAGGTGCAGTTGAAAGTTTGTATCCTCGGCAAAAACCAAAAATTAGATTGCCAAATGAAGAGATTATGTTCTACGCAGAAAAACTCTACCGTGATTGGTAATTTGGATTTACAAAGTCTAACTGCGCTTTACAATTAAGTAGATACTGTAGCTAATGACTGCTGGAGGTAGTTAAATATGCGGCAGCTAAAATCCGCCGAGTCAATGCCTGGTAGCTATGGCTTGCCCATCTTGGGGGAGACTTTAGAAATATTTCGGGATTTGGAACTGTATATATGGCGAAGATTCCAGCAGCATGGCTCAGTTTTTAAGACAAGCGTCCTGGGACGTAAACGTGCTTATTTAATTGGCCCTGATGCTAATCGGCTGGTGCTGGTGGAACAAGCGGAAAATATGTCGTCGCGGATAGGGTGGTATTTTCTAGAATCAACATTTGGCAATAATATTTTATTACAAGATGGCGAAGAACATCGGTTAACTCGTCGCTTAATGTATCCAGCATTTCACGGAAAAGCGATCGCTACATACTTCGATACCATCCAAAATATTGTGCAAGACTTCCTCAAAGATTGGGGAGAACGGGAAACGATTTCCTTAAATTCTAGTTTCCGTCGGCTTACCCTGATGGTTGCAACTCGCCTATTTTTGGGAAGTCAGAACAAGAGTGAAGTTGAGCAAACCAGTCAGTGGTTTACCCAACTGCTAGATAGCAGTATGGCGATATTAAAATGGAATGTCCCTTTTACTTTATATGGTCGGGGTCAAAATGCTAGGGGTAAGTTAGTAGCTTTCTTGCGTGAAGCGATCGCCCAGCGTATCGAGCAGGGTAACTTAGAGGAATCAAAAGATGTTTTAGGATTGCTCTTAGCTGCTGTTGATGAAGACGGTAATAAGTTGAGCGAAACACAGGTAATCAACGAGGCATTATTATTGTTATTTGCTGGACATGAGACAACAGCTTCATTACTGACTTGGGTAATATTTGAATTAGGTAATCATCCAGAATGGCGAGAGCGACTGCGCCAAGAACAATTAGCTGTTGTGGGAGATAATTCTCTTAGCCTGTCTCATCTCAAACAACTTCCACAGTTAACCAATGTGCTAAAAGAAGCAGAAAGACTCTATCCGCCAGTGTATGCCTATAATCGTGGAGTCCTCAAGGATATTGAGTATGCAGGCTATCGCATCCCAGCAGGTTGGTTTGTGACTATTTCGCCGATGCTGACTCACCGTTTACCAGAACTGTACACCGAACCCGATCGCTTCGACCCCGATCGCTTTGCACCACCTCGTGAAGAAGATAAGAAACATCCCTTAGCACTAATGGGTTTTGGTTATGGTTCGCACAGTTGTTTAGGCATGGAATTTGCCCAAATGGAAATGAAAATCGTGCTTTCCACACTGCTTCGCCATTACGACTGGACAGTAAAACCTGATTATTCTGCGATCGCTCCAGTTCGTCAGCCTTCCAAAGTTAAACACACTCTACAAGCATATATTCAGCCTTTGGTGACAAAACATCCTTCGCAGAGTCAAACATAAATCTTTGATGAAACAAATCGATTTTCCGCATCTAGCATGAAGTCATAGGTATTTAGAAAATCAGACTGCCACTTTTCAGGTTTTTGGCAAATTGCGAGTGGAAATCCTGCTAAATCAAACCATTGAATATCATCTCCAATTTCTACTGGTACTACTCTCCAATTTTTACTTGGAGCCTTACTAAAATCTTTCAGCAAACTGACATTAATTCGGTTCGGAGGTTTGGGAGTTGGTAAATGTCGTTCAACACTAGAAAATGATTGTTCTACCCAATTTTTAATATTTACTGCATTAAGATGTTCATTTGGTTCCGATTCTCTTTCGCTAATGTAGTGATAGTAAGTTTGCGCTAATTCTTCAGCTTGTTTACGAGTTGTTACATCTTCTGCTTTAGCAAGCAAGTATGCGGCTACTGGGTCTAAAGTTCCCCATACAATAAGTTCTTTCATCCAGAAAACAATCCAAGGTAGCCCAGTTTGTGACCAGTTTTCCAATGATGATTCAACTAACTCGCCACCAAAAGCTTCATCTATTGCTAGTGCAATAACACTTCCTAACCCCCAGTTAAATCGATATCCAAAATTTTGGCTAATGTATGAATGCCATTTTGAAATTTGAGTTGGTTTTGGTTGTTTAATTGCTTTAGTAGGGTCAAGCCACCAGCGCAATATTTCATTCCAAGAAACATTTATTGATGAGTCACTAAGTCTGAATTTGGACAGACTGCTTAAATTACTAACTATATTTTGAATATAATTAAAGCGTTCTTCTACTGTCCAAATAGCATAATCTCCACCCACTGCTAATTGTTCTTTAAGTCTAGGATAGAGAGTTAAAAGCTGATTTCCATCACGTGGTGGTAAACTTGTGCGATACAAGCGCCGACGCTGTGACAAATCTTTATAAATTTCTATTTTTAGTGCCCTACCTCGCCTGATAAATAAACTTTCTAATCTTTCTTGTTCGCGGCTAGCGTAATGAGCAAAGCTTCGTTGCCAAATTTTTTGCAGATGCTCCTCCAATTCATTAGGGCTTAAATCTTTAGCTTCTAGCTGTTCAATTTCGACAATGGCAGACAATAAAATACTATCCAGCGAATCGAGAGTTTCAATAGCTGATAATTGTGCATCAGAAAGATTATTACCTGGGTTAAGCGGTGCAGTTTTTTCCAGCCAGTTTAAAAAATTATCCTGTCTATTATAAATAAAAATTAACTGCCATTGTTCTTCCAAACGTAGCAGCAATTCTGCTAGAGGACTTAGAGGATTTGCATTTGGGTTAATTGCCTGTGTTTGATTCTCTAATTCTCCTATCAAAGATAAGTATCTTTTACGTGCTTCTTTGTCGCTCCAATCTGTCGATGGATTACTAAGTAATACTAAACTACGTCCTTCTGTGCCAAATCCAGGTCTTCCAGAACGGCCAACTAAATTACCAAACTCACGAATATTTAGTTCTCCTGTACCACGTCTTAAACTTGGAATTAATACTGTTTCAAAAGGAAGATTAACCCCTTCGGAAAGAGTTGATGTTGCTAAAACTAAATGTACAATTTTTTTATCTATGACATCGATAAGTAATCGAGCCATCAAACCTGGCATTTTTCCATGATGTACTATAATTCCTTTCTCTAACAGCTTATACTCACGGGATTTAGTACCGAAATAATCTTCACATGAACGTAAACATTTTCGCCAAATCTCAAGTTTTTCTGGCTCTATAGGTTCTTGAAAAAATGAAGGTATTTCTATTTGCGAACATATTTTTAAAAAATTCAGAAAGTCTTCAGCATAACCGCCGGGGTACTGTGTAACTGAAATAAGAACAGCACGCCTTTGTCCTTTTTCATCTGGTGCAGCTAAGTGCATAGCTGCCCAGAAAAGATAAGGGCGTAACCTTTTTTCAACTCCTTCTTTTTTCCCTTTTGGCACAGGAGGATATGTCGGAAAAGGATTTGGAATAAAAGGTGTGTCAGCTTGACCACCTTCTTGAAATTCTAAGTAAATTACTAAAGGAGCCGAACTACTAAAATTGTTAGGATTTGTTGTTCCCAAGAACAAGCTTTGTAGAATTGCAATTTCAGCTATTGTTGTTTTTCCTGAACCTGTAGGGGTACAGAGCGCAAATGATTCTGCTGTTGCTAGTCGTTCGATTCCACAAATTTGAGAACGCCATGCTAAAGCTTTACACTTTTGATAACTTTGACGTAAATAACGTTCTAAGAAATTTCTACCATTTGGAGTAATCATCTGAGAAAGCAATTCTAGATGGTGTCGTAGAGAAGTTTGTATATATACAGACGTAACTTCAGCGCACAATTTTCCTAAAAGCCAAGAATAAGTGTCATGTCCATGAAGAAGCACCTTAGCAATATCAGAAAGCTTTTCAATAGCTCTTTGTAATCTTGGTTCATTTCCCCAGCGCATTTTTGCACATAAAATTCCTAAAGAGCTAGCAGTTTCTTTAACAATCAACTTGTTAAATCTGTCAGCATCTGTATCAGTATCATCCCAAAGAAGACTTGTTTCAGTTTGGAAATTTGATGATGTTGCAGTTGCCCAATATTCTGTCAGTCGTTGCAATAAACTAGGAAAATCAGCTTTTAACAAAGAACGTAGAATTTCTGACTCTACTCCCTCACTTATATCTTCATTGAGTAAACCCGCAGCCCTAGCAGGATAACCAGCAAGTTCATACACAGCTGCTGCAAGCAAACGAATTGGTAAAATATCCGGGTTTAGTTGGGGATGAGATAGCCATTCAAATAACTCACCAGCCCGTAGCATTCCATTACGCCAGTTAGTATCTCCAGCTTCTCGCTGGATAAATGCAGCCTCAATAAGGCGCATGGCATCATTTAATCTTTCACCTGCTTCATCTTCTCGCCACCCAGTTAACCCATCTTCTCCTGCGCGAAGTCTGGTATGTTGGCTATAAAGTTTTGCAATTGCTGGTGTTAGTTTGTTACCTGCCAAACTATTTTGTAGTTCTGCCGCTAAAGCAATGACTTCTTTACTTGGTTGAGTCATCTCATTTTGCAGAACTTCCTCTTCTACTATGACATCAGAGGTTACAAAAGCAAACTCTGCATCATCTGGTTGTTGGATTGTTGGGTTATGAACCTGTGTTGAAACTTCAACAATTGTCCGATGACTGTAAACTGTTGTAATAAGCTTTTCAACTTCATACAGGTGAATTTCAACCGCTTCAAGTCTTCTCCCTCCTATATATTTTTCATGCGCTGTTTCGCTAGATATCCAGGTTTGCTTATTGACAGGATGTTGACCACAGATATAACTAACTAAATCGTAGCGTTTATAAATTTGGTTAGTTTTTCCTTGTCGTAAAAGTCTTAGAGCATCAACCCATTCTGATGAAAAAGAATCATTATAATCTAGTAGAATTTCTATTAGTTGTAAAATGTCAACTGACTTTATATTTGCTGCACTTGCTTTTTTATGTGCCTCAAATATCATATGCGGATCATGTTTCGCTGTGCATTTAGCTTCACAAGCCAAATAATCAATTATTTCTCCTTCAATATTACGCCGAAAAGCAAGACAATCATCACCTGTGCGTCCAGGTTGGTTCTTTGCACTTTCTCCAGTTTGATTTATAAATTCTAAATGCTGAAACACAACTGGATGGAATCGAAAAAGGAAAGCAGGAACTTCCCAGTCATCATGTTCAAAAGGAGAAAAGTTTTCAACAATAATTCCTGCAAATATCTCTCCAAAAAAACCTTTAAGAGTCTGGATATGAAGACGTTCAGGATAACCTTGGCTGGGATCGCTTTCTGAAAATTCCCCAAATGGAGCGAGAGAATTTCCTGCTAACTTACGAAGGCGATATCGAGCATCATCATGAGCTTTTTGAACGATTAATATTAATTCATTGAGAATTATATCTCGTTGGCTTTTATCTTCTCTGAGCAGACGATGTGTGTACCGCTTATCTTCAGATTCGCTAACTGAGTTAGATAACCACTTTGATATTCCGTTAAATCTAGTGATTTTTTGTCTTTCTTTCATTTAATATACTCTCTAAATATTAATCAGATTTACAATAAATATAAGCCTTGAACTAAAATAATTTTAAACTATATGTAAAATTTAATACTAGAAAATTAATAGCATAGCAAAATGATGCCATAAGCATGAACGAGAGCTATAACGCTTACTCTGTTTTACTTTTGGGCGAGGACAGGTTCGGAAATTTAGACTAAATTTGCTAAGTCAATAAAACAATAAGAGGGTGTGATTGAATACAGCATCCTGCTAGTAGAAGCTGAGAGAAAAAACATCAACTCTCATCTGCTCTTATCAGACAGATAACAGTGAAACAAATTTCTACATGATTGGAAATAGCTTTCTAGTAAGTATGGTAATTGTTAGATGGTTAACCTAGTATGTAAATCAAATGCTACGCTACAGTTAGAAAGATTGAGAGGCAACTATGACTGCCCTGATTCTGAACCTCAGCCCCACCATTGAACTAACAGATGAGCAGTTCTTCCAACTGTGTCAAAATAATCGAGATTTGCGACTTGAGCGCACGGCAGAGGGAGAATTAATTATCATGCCACCAACTGGATGGGAAAGTGGAAATCGAAATAGTAGACTGACACAGCGTTTAGGTAATTGGGCTGACGCTGATGGCACTGGTTTGGCTTTTGACTCCTCAACGGGTTTCAAACTCCCCAATGGTGCAAATCGCTCTCCTGATGCATCCTGGGTGAGCCGGGAGCGATTAGAAGCCCTGAATCCTGACCCTGCTAAATTCCTCCCGCTCGCTCCCGATTTTGCGGTAGAATTACGCTCTGCTTCAGACAGCTTAAAGACTGTGCAACAAAAAATGCAGGAGTACATTGACAACGGTGTGCGTTTAGGATGGCTGATTGATCCGCAAAACCAACAGGTGGAAATTTACCGCCCAAGACAGGATGTCGAGGTTTTACAATCGCCTACTAGCTTATCAGGAGAAGATGTATTGCCTGGGTTTGTGCTAGATTTAGCACAGATTTTGAGTTAAGCGATCGCTTTTTACTCACATATCTTCTCAAAAGGCGTAGGCGTAGCCCGTCGTAGACATCGCTCAATTTCACTCATTTCAGAATTTGGACAACTTGCAGCTATGGTCTGGTAAAAAAATTAATATTGACTTAATACTAAAAATACTGTCTGCAATAAGCCGATAACAAAACCTAAAACACCACCTAAATTCACAATCGCTTGCAATTCATTTTTGACAATTCCCTCGATAGCTGCTTCTAAATCAGCCGGTGAAGTTGATTTCACCCGATCAACGATCACTTGATCTATCGATAAAATCGGAATCGCCTGTGCCACAATTACTTCTAAATCTTTTTCCAAATACTTGTCTAAAATTATAGCCAACTCTTGACTCATCACTTCTAAAGAAGTACTGACAACAGGTGAAGCACTAAGACGATTCAGCAGCACTACAGCAATATTTTGCCAATCAACAGAATCAGTTAATCCTTGTAAAAAATCGCTGCCACTGTTTTGCAGATAATGGCGGACACTTTCGCGGGTGGTCTTTCGTAGTTGGCGCACTGTACCCATCGGCAAGTTTTGTAATGATAAATTTTGCAGTAATTTCCGAATGCGATCGCGTATTTGCAAATCTTGAGTCAATTCCTGCAAGCGATTATTGGTAGCTTCTTTCTCATCTAAGCAAAAAGTTCGTAGCCGTGTAAGAGTATTACGTAAGCCAAACAAATTTGCTACTACCCAATAAGTACCACTGGTTTTTTCGCGGAACCCTTCATCAATAATTTGAATCGTGCGATCGGTCAAAAAATCAACTATCGCTTGGCGTAGCAGATCCGGTGGTAAAACTGCTTCCAACAACCAATCAGCAAGCCGCGTAGCTTGTTCTTCACTCAGTTGGAATTCCAGTAATATCTGGTCAAAAATTTGATTTATCTGCGCTTCCAAAAAGTCTTCACGTCGCGCTAAAACCTTGAGTAACCGTGGTAAGGATTCCCCTAGCAAATCCCGCAAAATTCCCGCCACAATTTTGGCACTTTTCTCGTTTTTATCTGTTTTGATTTGTTCAATCGCCAGCCGCAATAACCAGAGAATTGCTGCTTGCACGCGTTCTGTTTGCAACAAACGCCGCGCCAAATTTTGCAATTCTTGTGGTGTCAACAGTGACCCCATAATAGTCTTGGAAATGTTCAGAGCCAGACGTTCCTGATTGCGGGGAATCAAGCCAGGGGTGAAGGGTACTCTTCGTCCAGCAATGTAAATTGCTCGGTAAGGACGGAACAACATTTTGATGGCTATATCATTTGTGAAATAGCCAATAATTCCACCCAGTACCGGGGGAGACACATAAAGCCAAAGATGAGACCAGTCCACAGGATTTTGGATTTTGGATTTTGGATTTTGAATTCTAGATTAGAAATTAGGGATTGGGGATTGGTAATTGGCGGTTATTAGTTGCGAGTTGTTTTTCCACTAACTACTAACGATTTTCCATGAGCCATATTACCTATTCCGCAGTCCCCAATTCAAAAAACGATCGCAGACTCGCCATAAGCGAATCTATGACGTTGGCGAAGTCTCTCGTAGAAGAAGGCTTTACGCCACGCTATCCCAAATCTAAAATCTAAAATTTGCTGACTACCAGCACTCCCATCATACCGTTCGCAATGGGGTAGTGTGTGGCAACAGCAAAACCAACTTGACGCGCTAACTCTATTTGCTCTTTGCCTATGGGAAAGCGGTCTAAGCTGGGACTGATGTAAGCATATTCTTCTTTTAACCCTAAATAATTGGCAACTGGCACCACGAAACTATCCAGATACAACTGCTGAAAGGCACGTAACTGAGGATTGCTCGGTCGATGAAAGTCTAAAATTGCAGCTTTAGCACCCGGTTTCAAAACACGATATAACTCTTGGAGACTGCGGGGAATATCTTTAACATTTCTTAAACCATAGCCCATTGTTGCAGCATCAAATTGGTTGTCGTCAAAGGGTAAATTTAGCACATCGGCTTCTACCCAGGCGATGCCTACGGCGGGCAAAGCCAACGCAGGTTGAGGGTACTGCTTTTGGGAACGTTCTTTAGCAGTTTCTAGCAGGTTGCAGGAAAAATCCACTCCATATACCTGTCCTGTGGCTCCCACGCGCCTTGCCAAACGTAAGGCTAGATCGCCACTACCGCAGCACAAATCTAATGCAGTATCACCCGATTTAGCCGCACTCCATTTAACTGCCATTTCCTTCCAAATTCGATGCTGTCCTAAACTCAACCAATCGTTCAATTGGTCATAAACTGGAGCAATACGGTTAAAAATGGATTGAACTTCGTTAGTCATTGGGTATGAGGCATTGGGTATGGGGCATTAGTCATTGGTTTTTGACAAAGGACTAATGACTAATGACAAAGGACTAATGACAACTAGTCAGAGCGATCGCTACCAGTTGTGCTGATAAATTAATTAGCATTAATTCATCTTCCCGCAAAGTGCAAGGTTGTTTCCACTGTAGCGACAATACGCCCAAAAGTTGATTATGGTAGCTAATAGGGATGACTAAATGTGCTTGCACACCAGTATTTTGGTAATGAATAGCATCAATCAGTTTAGTATCTTTAAGTACATTTAAACATACTTGCATTTGCCCAGTGGCGATCGCTTGCGTTGTGAGTGGGTCAACAGATAGCCAATTTTCTATTGTACCTGTATCGCTGTAAGTTCCTTGAGTTGCAATCAGAGTATTGCCATTTGTAAGTTGTAAAATACAGCCTTCTGCCCCAAAAGTCTCACTTACAGCCTTAGCGATTGGAGCGAGAGTTTCCTCTAAGCTAGAAGCTGCTTGAGTTACCTGTACCAAAACACTCAGCAGCGCCATTTGAGCATGAGCGCGGCGTAATTCTTCTGTACGTTGCTTGAGCAAGTCGTAGGTTTCTGCTGCTCTTTGCACCACTGCCTTTAGTTCTCCTGGGTCCCAAGGCTTGGTAATATATTTGTAGACTTGTCCAGCATTAATCGCCTCTACCAAGTCTTCAATATCAGTAAATCCAGTAAGAATTATCCTGACTGTATCAGGAAACTGAGGTACAGTTTTGCTCAGAAATTCAGTTCCTTTCATTTCTGGCATCCGTTGATCGGAGATAATCACAGCTACCTCTCCTTCTGCGGCCAAAACTTGTAGGGCGTTCACTCCACTATCAGCTTTCAGAACATTAAAGTCGCGTCGAAATGTGCGATAAAGCAGATCGAGATTATCTGGCTCGTCGTCAACTACCAAGATTTTCAGCTTTTTTGGCCGTTCGAGAGTCATTACTTGATATTGGACTTTATCAATTTCGACACTGGGATTATCCATAAGATATTTCCTTTAAATATTTACTATCTTGTTATATTCCATACCAAGCTTAGTTGAGAATAGCCCAAATTTATCACGGGTTATTACGGACTTAATTAGCATATTTAAGTACAGCAATTATGTTTGCTACAGAGAATATTTGCCTGCCGCGATCGCAAGCACCCTTGCGTGGCTGTAAATTTAGATGGGGTTGAGAGCAACAGATGAATTCCTGCCCCCTGCCTCCTGCCTCTTTCTAAACTCAAGGCAGTAGGTGTGGGTGGTTCTATAGATTAGAATAAGACTTGCTCATGAGGTGTTAATCATCCTCTCAAGTTGAAGCTCGCATCCCGATTATGACTGATCTACCACCCAACGCTCAGAATCCCGAAGAAAATGCTACCAACGATGTAGCACAAGAGTTATTGCGAAGGCTGAGGCAAAAACAAGGCAACTGGGTGGAATGGGGAACAGCGATCGCCTCGTTGCTAAAAACCGGTTACAACCCCCAAGAAATTTTTGAGGCGACTGGATTTGAACCAATTCAACAAAATCAGGTGGTTGTTGGTTCTCAAGTTTACAATTCTTTGGAAAACTCTGGAGTATCGCCAGAAACGCGATCGCACTATGCAACACGCGGCAGTGATGTTTTATACGAACTCCGTTTGCTCACCCAAGAAGAACGCGCTGCCGCCGCCGAACTGATTTTCTTTCACAAAATCGATGCTGATGAGGTGAAGGAAGTCGCAAAAGCAATTAAAGAGTTCTCCTATTACCGGACTTTGCCAGAAGGGTTTTCTGCCCATCCTGGAGATGCTGTTGCTCACCAAGTCTGGAAACTGGCACGCCAAAATACAGATTTACAACAGCGCTCGCGCCTAATCGCTAAAGGTTTGCGTTTTGCTCACACGCCAGCAGCCAGGAAACAAATCGAACAACTACTGACTGATTTTACTACTGTTCCCCAGCGTCCAGCGCCAATTTTACCCTTTTACCGCCTGGAATTTGAAGAACAATTACCCCGAATTTTGCCTGTAGTGGGTGAATTGCCATTATCACGGCAAGATTTGCAAGCTGTGCCGATATTGACAGAAATTGAACCATTTCGTCTGGTTAAGTTTTCTGGAGATCAAGCTTGGGTACCATTACCAGGTTGGCAAGTGCTGTTAGCGGCAGAAGATCCAGTAGTGATTTTAGCGAATAGCGATCGCTTTCCCATCCAAACCCAAAACCAACTCGGACCCGTTGTAGTTGTGGTAGATCGTGCCAAACGAGAATGGGATGCCTCTAGCTATTTTGTCGTTGAAAATGGTGGTGAATTAGAGTTTCAATGGTTTGAAACTGAGCCAGAAATTCCCTTACTAGGACAAATTATTATCATTGTGCGTCCTAAGAAAATTCTGGATGAAGAATTAACTAAGGATTCCTGGCAGATTGACGAATAATTGAAGAAGAATTCAGGAGTCAGAACGGGCAAAACCCTAGCTATCCGCTAACAGAATTCAGAATTCTGCTTTGATAAACTTTCATTTTACTTTTCTCTCGCGGTTTTTAACCTCTCTCCTAAAAGTAGAGAGGCTTTGAATTTTTCCCCCTTCCCGCTTCGGGAAGGGGGTTAGGTTTGTCTGCATATATGTACCTCACCGAATTGCAAATGGCTATATATCTTTGCCATTAACAATTGTGCTACTCATTTGTTCTCGCAAAATTGCAACTTGAGAAATCATAATTTTCTCTAACGCACCAGTTTCCATCGCTCCCATCCAACGAATCATTGATGAGAGAAATAATTCTTTGAGGTAGGCAAAAGAAAAGCCTTCTGTTAATTCAACTATCTGAATCACAGCCTGTTCAGACAAGCCCATCGCACTTTTTAATTTTTCATTCCACAATGTGATATAGGCTTCTCGTTCGGGGATAGCTGGTAGATCGAAATGATATTTGCGATCGAAGCGGCTGGGGCGATTGCTAATTGCTGAATCTAAACGTTCTGGATGATTAGTGGTTGCAATGGTGACAATTCCTTGATTAGAGGCAAACCCATCAAGCTCATTTAAAAAGAAAGAGCGGTTTTCATCATTCAATAGAGAATCAATATCTTCTAATACCAAAACACAAGGGGCAGATTGCCGTGCTTGTTTGAATACTTTACGGATATTGTCACTATCAGTAGCATACTCAGACTTAAAGCTTTTAACATATAAGCAAGGCTGCTGCATTTGATTAATCAATGCTTTAACTGTATGCGTTTTTCCATTTCCTGGTGAGCCAATAAATAAAATACCACGTTTCCAAGGAACACCGTAATTTGCGTAAGTTTCGCGGGAGGCAAAGAAGTTTATTAGGTCATCTTGAATATCTTGTTTAAGAGTTCTATGCAAAACTAGATTCTCAAAAGTTGCGCTTTGAATAGATTGAAATAGGTCTGGATTTTTATCCCAGTAACCATCTTCAAAAACTAACAGTTCATCACGAATTTCTAAGTTCCAATCACAAACTGCGGCGAAAAACTTTTCGGCTACTTCTATGCTATCCGCCAAAATCCAAGAATAGCGAGTTTTACAATAACCTTCATTCCAACTCATTAAGAGGACATCAAGTTTATTTCCTTGCCATGAAACTTGAAATCTGGCATTTTCAGTATATTTGTAAATCTCGTTTTCCATCCCATTCCAACCAGTAAGCATCTGGTTATGGATATGATTATCATATTTAATTTTGCAGAAATTTGCCTCAGCGTACTTTTCTAAATTGAAAGAACTATCATTACTTTCCAGCAATGCTTTTTTAGGATAAATAGCTGCTAGTTCCTGACTAACATGATAGGAGATAGCATTATTAGATAAGCTAAGGGCGTATGTAATTAGTTTTTGAATTTTCATGTTTATTTTTTCTGGTTAGTTAGAGCTTAGAAAAATATCAAATTAAGCTAATCTAACATTAAGATGGCTGATTTGCGAATTCTGGCTTAAATAATTATTCTTCCAAATATAAAATTTGATATGTCAGACTCTAAATTTACTAATCCTGTCGTTCAAGAATCCCTGCACTCAGAATTGTCTGAGCGATCGCCTGTTCCTAACCTGCGCGAGAAGATTCTCGCAATTCGCAACAGTCTCCGCCCTGGACAACAACAAATGGCTGATTGGGGATCTGGCCCCTTGGCTATTTCTGCCGTTCCTGGCGCAGGCAAATCTACTGGGATGGCGGCGGCGGCGGCGATCGCGATCGCCCGTCAATATGAACGTTATGCCCAGTCACGCCCATCCTCGCGTCGTCATTTGGTAGTCGTCACCTTTACTCGTTCTGCTGCTGCCAATATTAAAGCGAAGATCCGCAAATTCTTACGAGATGATTTATCTCTACCTCAGACAGGCTTTTTTGTCTATACCTTACATGGTTTAGCGTTGAACATTGCTAGCCGCCATTCAGATTTATCGGGTTTGCAATTAGAAAATGTCACATTAATTACACCAACCCAAAGTCACCGTTTTATCAGAACATCTGTAGAACAATGGATTGCCAATAATCATCGAATATATTTGCGGTTATTAGAAGGTCATCAATTTGACGGAGAAGAAACAGAAAGGTTGCGTCGTCAATCGGTGCTGCGAACAGAAGTATTGCCAGAATTAGCTAATACAGTAATTCATGAAGCAAAAAGTTCGGGGATATCGCCCGAAAAATTGCGGGAGTGGAGTAGACAAACCACAGACGAATATACAATTTTGAGCGTAGCGGCGGGATTGTATGAGCAATATCAAAACTTAATGCGATCGCGTGATTTCATCGACTACGACGATATGATTTTAGCTGCACTGCGCGTTTTAGAAAACGACAGCGCCCGTCGCATTGAGCAAAACCAAGTTTTCGCCGTCTTTGAAGACGAAGCCCAAGATTCTAGCCCTCTACAGACGCAACTGCTAGAAATTTTGGCAAGCGATGCAGGAGATAATTCTTCACTCCTAACAGACGCGATGAATCGCGTCTCTGCTGACTCTTGTACAGACGCGATTCATCGCGTCTCTCCCCACTCCCCACTCAATTTAGTCCGAGTTGGCGATCCCAACCAGGCGATTAACTCTACCTTCACCCCAGCCGACCCGATTTATTTTCGGCAATTTTGCGAAGAGTGCGATCGCATCAAACGATTGGCAACGATGGATCAAGCTGGTCGCAGTAGTAGAATTATCATT
Organism: Nostoc sp. NMS2; assembly: GCF_017115105.1. Lineage (GTDB taxonomy): Bacteria > Cyanobacteriota > Cyanobacteriia > Cyanobacteriales > Nostocaceae > Nostoc. Next base: position 17,610 of record NZ_JABXKH010000034.1, on the reverse strand, counting down.
GAAGCCGCGAACTTTGCCCTGAAATGGATTAATAATCAGTCCTTAGCAAAAACGAATAACGGACAACAGATTCCTGACAACCGACAAGTGCCATTTCGCTTCCAAACAATTCACCCTGTTGAAATTGGAGATCCGCAAAAGAACGCCAACCCAGCACCAATAGGACGGGGATTAGAACTTTATACCCCGCGTGACATTCATCACACCGTTGAATTGTTATCTCAAAGAGTAATCGAGTTATTTGGCGAAGACCCAACACAAAATAGTGCAGCGATTTTAGTGCGAGAAAATCGCCAAGGACGATGGTTAGCAGAGGCTTTAACATCTGTATGTAAAGAGCATAATATTACACTTTACGATGTGGGAGAACGCGATCGCCGTTCTCATGTACCCCAAGAGATTTTAGCATTGCTGCAATTTTGCGATCGCCCCCACTCCCCCGATTACCTCAAAGCTGCATTAGAAGCATTAGTACAGCGCCAGTTAATTCCTACCCAAGACCTCAACGCCCTTGCTAGTCTACCAGAAGAATTTTTGTATCCTGGCCCCCTAGCAGCATCCCAGCCAGAAACAGTTCAAAAGGCTGCACGCTTGTGTCGCAATTTACTTCGCGCCCGCTTGGAATTGCCCCTGTACCAGCTAATTTCCTTTCTCGCTTTGACCTTAAATTATGACCAGGCAGAATTGGCAACTGCTGACAAACTTGCAGAACGGGTAAATCAGCAGATAGCTGGCAATAGTTCAATGGGGGGAATGCTGTCAGCTTTAAGTGAAATCGTCAGTTCCGAACGGTTTGAACCAGTGGAAACCGAAGATTCGGAAGAACGTTACACTCGTCGCGGTCAACTGACCATTATTACCATGCACAAAGCCAAAGGGCTAGATTGGGACTATGTATTTCTTCCCTTTCTCCACGAAAACTTAATTCCTGGTAGATTTTGGGTTCCTCCCCAAAGCCAGTTCTTAGGAGATTTTACCTTATCAGAAGTAGCCCGCGCTCAAATTCGTGCTGCTCTCCACGGCGAATCTACTATACCAGATGTCACACAAGCATGGGAACAAGCAAAGCACTTGAAAATATCTGAGGAATACCGTTTACTTTACGTTGCGATGACACGGGCCAAGCGTCTGGTGTGGATGTCAGCAGCGCAGAAAGCCCCCTTTACTTGGAGTAAACCAGATAATTTACAAGAACAAGCGCCTTGTCCAGTTTTTCCAGCATTAAAGCGGCAATTTCCTGAATGTGTGATGAATTTAGCGGTAATGGCTAAATAATACCATTTCACTTTAATAATGATACAAATACACTGGTAGGGGCTTGTCTTTGCCATTGGTGTCAACTTAAGGGACTTCCAAGAAATAAATTATTCCATCTTGTGGGGTGGGCATCCTGCCCGCCCTGAATATGGGACGGGTGTTAGCGTAGCGGCACGTAGTGCGGACACCCATCCCACAAGAAAATTTGGGATGTTTTTTTATTTGGAAGTCCCTAAGAGAAAATCTGCTTTGTTTCAAGGTTTTGCCCTCATCCCCTAACCCCTTCTCCCAAGTTAGGAGAAGGGGAACTGAAGAATTTGCTCCCCTCTCCCAATTTTGGGAGAGGGGTTGGGGGTGAGGGCACAACCTCGAAAGCTTGCCAATCCTAACTTCACTCGTTTTGTTGACACCTATGGGCAAAGACAAGCCCCTACGAGAAATCTATATGTATCAGGATTTTTGTGAATTGGTATAAGGGCGTTCAAAAGCCGATAACGGGGCGTTTAGACCGTCCTGACTAGAGAAGCCAGTGCGCCCTTGCGGTTCCCTACTTGTTCGCTCTTAGCGTTCCCGCAGGGTAGCAACTGGCGCAACGCAGAGAGAGGAATCGGAGATTTTCACGACTCATTTAGGATTGCTATAGTAGCGATCAGATTGTGAATATTTGTACGAAATAAGCTATTTAAAGTGAAAGTTGCCGTTTGAAAATTGGTGTTATGTATTGGTGCTGAGATTTTAATCAGAAATTCATTTACCAATGAAAACCCAACAGTTGACAACGACACAAGAAAATAGACCCAGCAAGACAAAAAAACAGTCTTTTCCTGGCATTAGTATTGGTACTCCTAAAGTACCATTCCGCCAATGCAAGAAAACTGTACAACAGCATGAGTTACTCAGTAACTGGGAACACGCGAGTTAATTGTGTAACATCCTCTCATCCCAATTTACCAATCGTGATGCATAAATTAGGAGTGCAATGGATTTTTCCAGTCTATTGCCATAAGCCAACAATCTGAGTATTTCCCTTCATGTAGCTCATGGGCGGGCAATAGCTTCACTTTGACAAAACCACATTTTTCATAGCAACGGATAGCGCGAGGATTGTCAACATGAGGATCTATGACAATTTTATAAGCTTGTCGCTCTTCAAAAAGATAACCGATAACTGCTGACAAAATTTTTGTACCAATTCCCTTGTTCCAATAGTCGGTTTCGCCTATGAACAAGTCAATTCCGTAGACATAATCAGTTTGATCGAGATGATACAATTGTCTATCGGTTTGCGATAAGTCATTGAGCGCACAATACTGCAAATAACCAATGGGGATATTTTCATAGTAGAACAGACACGGAACAACCGGGTCATCTCCCTTGATCATAGGTTTGTACGTTTCTATAATTCTTTCTAAATCAAAAGGATTATCTATTCCTTCATAAAATTTCAAAACTTGTGCATCAGTTAACCATTTTGCCATCAACTCATAATCAGATATTTTATCTTGCATTAGACGAATAGCAATTTTATGTTGTTCAATTAGCATTTCTTGTGTATATTTTTCTAGCTATACTTTTTAAATCAGCGATGCAATGATATTGATACTCATAGCTAAGATCGTGGTATTGAAAAAGAAGGATAATATGCTATGTAACAGAGTCAAGCGCCTCATATCGCGCGATCTCGTCTCCACATCTGAAACTTGACTAGTCATGCCAATTACAAATGAATAATATAAAAACTCCCAATAGTCTGGATAGTCGTTATTAGGAAAATCTAAACCTCCGATGATTTCTTCACTATTATTACGATTAATATATTTGTAATAGCTGTGTGCATATTGCACTGCAAACATCGTATGCACTAGTAACCAGGAACCAACAATAGTCATAATTGCAAGTATGACATGTAGAATAAGTAGAATTGTTGACAACCCTTTTTTATCATTTAGTAAAAACCCGATCGCTAAAACACTAGCACAAGCCGCAGCTATCACCAGCATAAATATAGCTAAATGTCCTTCATATTCATTCTCAGCATAACGGCGAATTTTTTCTGGTGTAGCCTTAATCATCTTCCACCAGGTTACGGCTAAGAACAAGTCAACACCGGAGTTCCAAGTGCAGAGAATACGAGTCGCTAAGTGCAGCCAACGGGGAAGAATTACTGAAACTAATACAGCAAGTGCGACAGCAATTATCAATCTGGGTCGGGGGTCAAAGTTTTTAAATAAGTTAAGTTTCATAAATATCTTGCACCAAATTAGAGATAAAAATCGAACTTTTAAACCCTGACTGTATGCTACGTGTAATAGTTGGGGTCTTAGACCGTTTCTTTGTGATGCATATATTTACCCCCCGGCTACACCGTCCCCCCTTGTGAACGGGGGACTTATTATGTGTATCTTCATACAGAATTGGTCTTAGACCCTTGAATGTACGATAAATATACTCTCACATATTTACTTGAATCACTGTAATGCTTTGTGGCAATGACATTTTCTGGTAAATGACAGATTTCTTAAAACATCAGTGATGCGATCGCTCTATGATTCGGTAAGTATGGTCTAGGCGAAGACAGATTATGACGCAAACAATCTCAATCAACGACTCCGGGCGGTTGCAACTCACACCTCTAGAAATCCCATCCCGTCTATTGTTAGGGCCTGGCCCCTCCAATACCCATCCTACAGTTCTCCAAGCGATGAATACCTCACCAGTTGGGCATCTTGACCCAACTTTTCTCGCCCTCATGGATGAAATTCAGTCGTTGCTACGCTACGTATGGCAGACAGAAAACCCACTTACTATTGCAGTCAGTGGTACAGGAACAGCCGCAATGGAAGCAACGATCGCTAATGCTGTTGAACCTGGTGATATAGTTTTGATTGGTGTAGCTGGTTATTTTGGTAATCGCCTCGTAGATATGGCTGGACGTTATGGCGCTGATGTGCGAACCATTACCAAACCTTGGGGACAAGTTTTCAAGCTTGATGAACTCAAAACTGCTCTAGAAACTCATCGTCCAACGATTTTAGCTCTAGTTCATGCCGAAACTTCAACCGGCGCACGGCAACCGTTAGAAGGAGTTGCTGATTTGTGTCGTGAATTTGGTACTTTGCTGCTGGTGGATACTGTGACAAGTTTGGGTGGTGTCCCCTTGTTTTTGGATGCTTGGGGAGTTGACTTAGCTTATAGTTGTAGCCAAAAAGGGTTGGGTTGTCCCCCTGGTGCTTCGCCTTTTACCATGAGTGCGCGTGCAGTTGAGAAGTTGCAACAGCGCCAAACAAAGGTTGCAAACTGGTATTTAGATATGTTGTTACTGGGTAAGTATTGGGGCGCTGAACGCACCTATCACCACACAGCACCGATTAATTTATATTATGCATTGCGGGAAGCATTACGTTTGCTGGCAGAAGAGGGGTTAGCAAACTCCTGGCAGCGTCATCAAAAAAATGTAGAGTATCTCTGGGAAGGGTTGGAGAATTTAGGACTGAGTATGCATGTTGAGCAAGAGTATAGACTACCAACCCTTACCACTGTCCGCATTCCCGCAGGAGTAGATGGGAAAGCGATCGCGCGGCAGTTACTCAATGAACATAACATTGAAATTGGCGGTGGTCTTGGCGAACTAGCTGGTCTTGTCTGGCGCGTGGGATTGATGGGCTTTAATAGTCGTAAAGAAAGTGTTGACCAACTTTTAGCAGCACTACGGCAGGTTTTGCCTAAGTAATTATTGGGTGAAAATAGTACGTTAACAGTCAATACGGTTCAGTTAAGGCTAAAACTCTGGTTCCAAAGTCAATTTTTTAACGAACCGCCAAGACGCAGAGAAGCCAGTGCGTTGGGCGGGTTCCCCGACTTGAAGCAACTGGCGCGACGCAGAGAGAAGAAAGAGAGGCCTAACTGAACTGTATTGCGTTAACAGTAGCTTAACGCACTTAATTAGCGCGATGTGCGACTTATTCTTAAAACCCCGCTTCCATTCCTCTCCCCGTTGGCGTCAGCCTGCCGTTAGGCAAGCGGGGAAAGGCTTTAAGTCTTGCTCCCCTTCCCTCGTAGGGAAGGGGCTGGGGGTTAGGTTTGAGAGAAAGTTGCACACCGCGTTAATTATGGCATTACAATCATTACCAATTACAAGAAGCAACCAAGCTAGCTACTATCTCAACTAGTTCATCTGGATCGACGGGTTTAGATACATGAGTGTCAAAGCCATCTTCCAAAGCACGGATACGAGCTTCAGCATCAGTATAGGCTGTTAAAGCAATAGCTGGGACTCGTCCACAATTCTTTGATTTGAGCGCACGAAATTTGCGGATGAAAGTGTAGCCATCCTCCCCAGGCAACCCAATATCAGAAATTAAAACATCAGGCTGCAATTCGGATAATACTTGGCGTGCCTCATCTGCTGATATTACTGGTATAACTTTTGCTCCATCCATTTCCAACACAGTAGTAATGAAAAAGCGAGTATCATTATCATCTTCAATGACCAGAATATCTAAACCAGCAAGAGTTCCAGAAGGTTCCATAAAAGACATTTTATCGTACTTACGAATTCGTAATTACGAATTATTAACTAACTCCTCACTTGTCTAAAGTTCTTACACTCAGCACTTGCGGTGGTGTCGAATCTGGCGGGTAAATCACATCTACCTGTACTATCCGTTTAGTGGCAGGTGGAAGTACAACTTTTACCAATGGTTCTAACACCTGACCAGTTCTGTGCCATAAATGTATGTAGCGCGTCTTTTGTTGACCTTGGTCATCGAAATAACGTAGCCGCACTGTACCACGGAAGAAGGGAAAATCTAGGGATGGTTTCCTAAAACGTACACCACCTTGGGATAATTTATCTTCCTTCAAAGGCGTTTCTAAAGTGACGGTAACAGTCTGGTTTTGGTTGGTATTGTTGCTTAAAGGTAAGGTGAGTTTATATTCCACCCCATAATTACCATGTGCTTCATAAGCCGTATCTGGATAACGTACCAGCATTTTGGCCGTTTGGATTTGTTGAGTACCCAATTGGCCACTCCGCAATGTGTCTAAAACATAAGAAATAGCTTTGCCACGCTGGGGAATAGTAAGATTTGTGCTTTGGGGATTATCCACCAACTTTGCTTGCCACTGGGAACCTTGTGACACACCAGCTACACGCCCATAAATCAGTGCGCCACTGGTAGCATTTGGAGGAGTTGGGGTTTTATCTCGCGGCCCGGCAAAGTTCCCGTTATCTAGTAAAGCTTGCCATTCTGCAAGAGTTGGTGGGCGTTCTGTATTCTCAGAATTTTTCTTGGCAAACATTGCTAAACTTGCCGCATAAACTTGATCGCTACTACGCAACCGCATAAAGCTAGAGCGACCATTTACAGGCTTTTCTAGATTTCGTACAGGGATTGGATGATTTAGCAACATCCGGCTTTGTCCTGGGGGAATTATCAGCTTTGTGGGAAAATCAGCTTGTCGAACACCTCGCAGTACATCACCTACAGCGCGATCGCCTGGCCCAGAATAAGCTTTACCATCGTTATTTTCTACGTAGGGTGGTAAGGTAACAAATGGCGCATCTTGCATCAAATAGCTCGCTGCTTGCAACACATCTACTGTTACAGGTTCTTTACCAGGATTATGCACAATTACACCCAGGTATAGCGTTTGTAAATCCTTGGGAGTGTGGGTGTAATGGTGGGCAAATAAGTCAAAGCGTCCGTTGAAGGGAAAATTTAGGTGCGCTGCTGCAACTTTTTTACCCTTTGTAGGAAATGTAGAAAGTAGGATACCCTCAGTTTTGATCCATTCTGGGCTATTGCTGTTAAAAACGGGTATTGTATCCAACTTGCCTGGTAGCGCCAGAACTTCTCCTGGTTGCACAATTTCTTGGGGTGCTAGCTGAGGTGAAGTTTGAGCGATCGCTGAATTCCTTTTATCTACTGTGCATCCAAAGGTTTGAATTATGGCAAGTCCTAATAGAAGTGTGAATACAGGCAATGGTAATTTAGCCAGCATAAATTTGCGCGTCAGTCAAGCTGTAGTGTTAGATATAACAAGTTATTATTACAAGTTACTAGAAGCGAATTTCTGAAAATGCGTAGGCGTAGCTCAACTCAGGCATCGCTATCTATAATATATCTGGTATTCCTGACTAGCTCACTGTGAGAAAAAACCAACAAACAGTAGAGGTAAGAGTATTAGTAGGGATACGATTAATACGAGGGTTGCCGGCTCGATTTTAATCTGATTCTTTTCTGGATCGCGCATTTGGCTTTCTCTGGAAAAATAAATATATTAACTTAGACTAAAGGATGTTTATTCCTTTTTCCAAGCCCAATCAGGTTGAAAAATGTAAATTTTTAGCAACTTTATCGCCATATCAGCTTATTTTTTCCAAGGCAATTTAGTTCCCATCTCAGTCAATGCAGAAAAGATGAGATATAGGACGAGTAACCCAGCACCTACAAGGAAAGCCAGTAAATCATTATCCATAAATGCGATTTGCTAAAACTTTGCTAAGAGACTTCCAAGAAATAAATTATCCAATCTTGTAGGGTGGGCATCTTGCCCGCCATATAAACTGGGCGGGCAAGATGCCCACCCCACCATCAATAATTGAATATTTTTTTATTTGGAAGTCCCTAATCATAGCGAAATAAACCAAATTATGTTAATAAACATAAACAGGCTTAAAGTCTTTACTAATGACAAAGGACAAATAACAGCCCTTGTCAGTTAGCTTTAATTACGCCAGCCTACTCAATCTTTAGCATTTTTCTGAGTCTGCAATCTTTGGTCTTCTGGATGCAAACTGTACCAGCCATACCAGTGACGAGCTGCTAGCCAAACGGCTGAAAGCCAACCCGCTAGGCTGAGGGTGAGTCCACTGAAGGGTACTAATAATCCAAAGATGGGTAATACTGCTCCAGCAATAGTGCAGATAATCGCAGCTAAAGAAGCACTGCGACTAGCTCCCAATCCCCATGTCAAAAACAGTAAGATGATAGAAATTAAAGTCCAAGCCAACTGAGCATTGATGACACGAGCCAGATAGGTCAAAATCAATAGACAAGCAAAGAAAATACTACCAGCGATCGCAACATTTCTGAAACTCATTGGTAGTGATAAATATAACAACAATATCCACCACAAAAATATTGCTGGTGCTAGCAATAAAAGCCGCGGAATTACCCCCGTATGACGAATCGGTTCGGTATTCGTAAACACTCCAAATGGATTTTTGACTGAAACATTCTCGTCAAATTTCCAAGTAAATTGTGTACTGCGTCCGTCAGATTTAATCTCATCAGGTTCAATACCACTGGCAAAATTAGCCGGAGCAAAGTTAGCAATTGCTGTAAGACGGAAGTTAGATAAAATCTGTCCCCCTGCACTATAAACCCAGCGAGGCCCGCCTCTAGCCTGATAGGTGACTTTAAATGTAGTTTCTTCCCCTGGTTGCAGGCGGAAGGGAAAACCATAATCTTCTGGATTGATTTGTTGCAACCTAGTCCCATCACGCTCGATTTTGTAGCTAGAAAGCAGTGTGTACCCGTTGGGTGGCGGTGCTTCAAAGAAAAAATTATTAATATCCTTGAGTTGGTTAACTACTTTATAATCGGCAGTATAATTCGCCCGATAAATTGAGCTACGACCTGGAACATCTACACTTTGGTCAAGTTTGACTTGAATTTGCGAACCAGCCAAGGTCAAGAAGCGGTTAATGTCTCGTGTCTCATTTACCTTGACTATTTTGTTACCGACTTGAGTGTTATATGAGTATGGCTCCCGGATAGTGTAGCGGATTTGGGGGGCAAGTTGTTCGAGCTTTTCACCTGCAACACTTTCGGTTACTTGAGCTACCTTTGCTTGTTCCCAGTAGTGGTAGCGATTGCTTAAGGTTGAACAGAGAAAAAATCCCGGTACTAACAGAACTAATATTAGAGTTAAATGTTGTAATCCGCGTAACAGTTGGGAATAACCAATAGCCCATTCGCCGATGAATATAAGCTGTTCTGGCTGGCTGCGACGGAGGGAAAAACTTATCAGTGCGATCGCAACTCCTAAAGCTACAATCAAAAATACTAATAACAGCGAAGCTTTAAGCGCCTGGGTTCCAAATTGAACAAGCTCAATCGGATGCGTCAAATCCGGTAATCCGGGAATACCTTGAGCAGAAGATGACATTGGCTAATTTTTGCAGAATTTGGAGAATCAGACTGATAAATTCTCTTAAAAGTTTCTGAATAATAGTTTTATTTAATACGCAGATATTTTCAACAAGTGCTGCTGAATTGCTCAACGGCAACTGAGAACTTACACAAAAGATACCTCAAATTCTTATTTATCTGTGTTCTCTGTGGCTCTGCTGTAGTCTGCTGCAAGCCCTGTTGTATCTACGTTTTTCTGTTAATCATGCCTAAGTCTTATTAGTATCAACATCAAAAACCCGGTCTTCATGAACGGGTTTTTGAGTGGAAACATGGGGCTATATTGCCCGAAGGTTAGTTATAGAAATTCAGTATAAAATCGATGCTCTGATCAGGGATACCGCTCGACTGTTATCGATTTCGGAAAATTAGCTAAGAATTTTTGAGTAGTACAGCACGGCGTAAATAAACCACCAACGAAACGCTTACGCTGTATTCATTTTTAATTTTTAATTTTTAATTCCGCCTTGCGGTAGTAATCTTCCTTTCTCTTCCAAAACACATCAACCGACTGGTCACATCAGAATGTAGGATTGAAAAATATTCATTTTCCGGCTTTTGCTGATGAATAATGTATTTGGTAGCTGGCAAGAATGGTTAACAGTATTCACCTATCTAGGTTTTACAGTCTTTATTATCTGGCGCGTGTTTACCGCCGAGAAGAATTAAAAAAGCTGCATATCATTTCACCAGGGTCTTTTTGCTCAAAGGGCAAAACAGCCCCACCTTGTTGAACTTTGACTCGTTCACGGCAATTGTAAACCTCAGTGGGTCTTTTGACTCCATCTACACTAACGACTGCCTTGTATTCCCAGTAACTTTTAGCACTTCGGTTGATGCTGAGAATACAAATCTGGTGGCGTTGGGGTAGCCGGTCGTAGAAATCGTAATTGCGGCATACAGATGCAAAAGCTGGATGTGCTACGGATAAGTCTAGTATCAATAGCAACAAAAATATTCCTATTTTGATCCTGTTCATAAAAAATTATTTAACATTAGGAACTCCGTAAAAATAAAATACCAGTTATGGGAGAGTCCTACAGGACTCCTATTTGATTTTTGAGCAAATTAAGTACCAATCGAAAAGGCTTATTCCCTACTCCCCACTACTTCGGCTTACCTCGGCTTCGCTCGGCACAAGTCGCTCAGTACAAGTCCCTATTCCCTACTCCCAGCCTACGCAAGTCAGTTCAATAATCAAAGCAAATCACTCCATATAGACAATTTGTATTGAGCAGAAAAATCTCAAACTTGATGGTGTTCATGTACCATACCTTAATACCAATTCGTAATATCCTGCGGGAAGCCGGACTTCGTGCGTCTACGTAATTGAGAAAGTCAGATTACATCTAGTTGGGTTTCCACCATTTGTATCTGTAGTCTTATTTTGGAGAATTGATATAACAATAATTTGCAAAAAAAGCCAGTCTTAAGGACGATAAAATTGCGACTAAAAACAAATTTTGAGCAATCTGAGATTGCACGCTGTTGTTCGGCAGTGCTGCTTTTCGGTCAAGTGTGGCTACATTTTATCCAGGGAAAAACTTACTACCGCAAAATTATGCAACATCTGGTGACTGCTGGGCCTGGTTCTATCTCTCCAGTTCTCCTGGTTAGCGGTTTTGCAGGAATGATTTTTACTATTCAGACAGCAAGAGAATTAGTCCGATTTGGGGCTGAAAATGCTGTGGGAGGTGCTTTTGCCTTAGCTTTTTGTAGAGAATTGGCTCCAATTTTAACCGCTAGTATTATGGCAGGACAAGTGGGTTCTGCTTTTGCCGCAGAAATAGGTGCAATGCGGGTAACTGAGCAAATTGATGCACTTTATATGCTCAAAACTGATCCCATTGATTATCTAGTACTCCCTAGAGTAATTGCTTGTTGTTTGATGGTGCCTTTGATGACGATTTTGGCTTTAGTAACTGGGATTATCGGCGGAATTTTTGCCGCATCACATTTTTACAAAATTATTCCCGAAACATTTTTAGAATCAGTCAGAAATTTTTTAGAACCATCAGATTTGTTTATTATTTTGCTAAAAGGGTTTATTTTTGGTGTGCTGGTTGCTGTCATTGGCTGTAGTTGGGGTTTAACTACCAAGGGGGGAGCTAAGGAAGTAGGAGAATCGGCAACAAAGGCAGTTGTTACTAGTTGGGTATCCATTTTTATCATGGATTTTTTCCTTTCTCTACTGCTATTTGACCAGCCTGCATTTTGAAGGGAGCAGGGGGAGCAGGGGGCAGGAGAAGAAAATTAGTGGTGACAGAGCTTACTGTTCGCGTAGCGTCCCACAGGTAAGTACAGTTTTCCTCCTGCCTTTATTGAGAAATTTTTAGGTAAGAAATATCGGTTCTGAAGCGTTGGCGCAGTCCGCCACAGGCATCCTTAGTTTTTCTGAGTATACTTCATAACGTTACCAGAACGTGTGAATATATTAACTTGTAGATTAGCGCACCCAAAGCTAAACCTGCCAATGAAAAGATAGATGTAGTAAAAAAAGCTAGCCCTTCTCTAAGACCTGCTCTTTGAAAGTCTATCCTGACTAATATAGTTGCCGAAATGATGAGTAAAGTATCAAGAAATACCCGAAACCAGGCAATCATCAGAAAAAATAAGAAAGCTGCTAAGACGGCAACGCCAAAAGACCTGATATTTGATTTAAGCAAAATACCGAAGTAATATGTCATTCTCGGCCAAGGAGTGGTCAACGTAACTATTAAAAGCAAGATTGCAACCACAGTCAGCACCCACACAAACACAGGAGCGTGTGTTTCAGATATTACCCAGCCCAAGGTGCTGTAACTAAGCAGTACTAGCGCCAGGGACACCCAAGGAACTCTTTTCAAAATTGACATGGGTTAATATTCCTAGTACAGGGTCAAGGTATTATTCCATTATTAAACTAATTCGTAATTCGTAATAGAGCCTCCGGCACGCTACGCGAACGTAATTCGTAATTAAGTTTTGCATTAGCGTTCGCGAGTCCGCGAGCGTCTGGGCAAACTCCACTGCAAAACTTGTCATTTGTTAGAACCGAGGGACTTAGACTCCTCAAAAATTTTGAATTTTATATAGAAATGCGCTTTGATTTATGTTCGCTCAGTGTGGCGTGGCTATAGTTATTTGGCTTAAGAAGCAACGGAAAATAAGGCTCTTTGAGTTGTGCCTAGTTTCGCAAAAATCAAAAATAAGCCCTATAGAAGGCGGACTATTATAACTATTGACTAATAGCTAAACAATCATTTTCTGCCCACCAAGCGTAGATGGGCGTGTCGCGGTCTGGTAAAGCACCAAAAGTATTAGGTTGCAATACATTTATCCTAATACCATTTGTTAATTCCACACCATAATTAATATGTGTGCCCAAATACATAACATTGACAAGCCGTCCTTCAAAGCAGTTAGTTGGCAAATTAGGTGGATAAAGAGAAAGCTGTATTTTTTCTGGGCGCACACTCACTACTACCGCTTGTGATAATTGAGATGGTGTGTCTTCAGCGCGGCTAATGACAATTGAGAGTCCTGTTTTTGTGGAAATTTTCACATTTGAGGAGTCTACTGCTACTATTTCACCACTGAATAAATTAGTATCGCCAATAAAATCAGCCACAAAAGATGTCTGAGGACGTTCGTAAATTTGGCTGGGAGTGCCAACTTGTTCAATTTTGCCTTGATTCATTACAGCAATGCGATCGCTCAAAGATAATGCTTCTTCTTGATCGTGTGTCACCATCACAAAGGTTACTCCCAAGTCTTTGTGTAAATTTGATAACTCTACCTGCATCTCTTTACGTAGTTTTAAATCTAACGCCCCTAAAGGTTCATCTAGTAATACGACGGTGGGACGGTTGACTAAAGCCCTTGCTAAGGCGACTCGCTGCTGTTGACCACCAGAAAGTTGACTGGGAAAACGCGATCGCAAACTTTCCATTTTCACTAACTTTAAAGCTTCTTGAACTCTAATTTCAATTTCCGATTTACGGATTTTTTTTAACCGTAGTCCGAAGGCGATGTTATCCCAGACATTCAAGTGATTGAATAGAGCGTAACTTTGAAATACAGTATTGACGGGTCGGCGGTAAGGCGGCACATTAGTCATAGACTGACCCTGAATCAACACTTTGCCAGCATCAGCGATTTCAAAGCCAGCAATTAAGCGTAGTGTTGTTGTTTTGCCACAACCGGAGGGGCCTAAAATACTAAAAAATTCTCCTTGTCTGACATCCAAATCTACTCCATGTACTGCTGGTTCTTGGTTAAAAAACTTGAACACGTTACGCAGTTCAACATCAAGTGGCTGAAAAGTTGTTATCCCCCTCTGATTCTGCATGACAATTTGAGCCATAATCCTTAGTAGAATGCCGTGATCTTACGTAATTTTGTCACTAGTCTATTGGGCAGACTATATTTGACACTTTGGTTTATTGTATCCGCCAAAAACAATTGTTCAAGAATATACTTGCCCGATTTTTTCATACCCAGTCTTGGGCATGAGTTTAGGGTAATTGTATACAGATAATACTGCTCTGAGAATCATTCTTTGTCTTATGTCTTTATTTCCATCAATTGGCAGCAAAAAAGATACACGCACAGTTGGACGTGGTTCCCAATCAATATTTTTAATCGTATTTACCCTCTTAACGATCGCTGGGATTGAGGCTCGTTTGGCCTATTTGCAAATTGTTGAAGGGCCAAAACTCCGAGAACGAGCCGAAGCGAACCGGATTCGGATGATTTCTAAACAACCCGAACGGGGTAATATTTTTGACCGCAACGGTAAACTTTTAGCCAGTACTCGCTATCCTAGTTCTGTATATTTGTGGCCGATGGCACATACTAAGCCTTCCTGGTCTATAGTCGGCCCGCGTCTAGCGCAAATTCTCAACATCCCGCAAGATGAGATGGAAAAGAAATTAGAACAAGCAGGTGCTAATTCTTCTTCACTCATTCGGGTGGCTCGCGATCTCAATGAAGCAGAAATTACGGCACTAAAGGAGTATAAAAATGAACTCCCAGAAGTGGAAATTAATACAGATTCTGTCCGTTATTATCCTCATGGGAAGAAATTAGCTCATGTATTAGGTTATACGCGAGAGTTGACCGCCGACCAGTTAAAGGACAAGAAGCAGGAAGGCTACCGACTGGGAGATGTAATTGGTCAGATGGGGGTGGAAAAAGCTTATGAGAAAGTGCTGCGAGGCGAATGGGGCGGTCAGCAGGTGGAAGTGGATGGTGCGGGTAGACCAATCCGGGTTGTAGGGGAGAAACAGGCAAAAGCTGGTAACGATTTGCATCTGACCATAGATTTGGATGTGCAACAGGCAGCAGAAAAAGCTTTAGGAAATCAACGAGGCGCGATCGCAGCACTCGATCCAAATAACGGTGCTATTTTAGCATTGGTATCTTACCCCACCTTTGACCCGAATATCTTCTCAAAACAAAAACTCTCCCAGAAAGATTGGGAAAGCTTGCAAGGTAAAGATCATCCCTTGGTCAATCGGGCTTTGAGTGCTTTTCCACCTGCCAGTACTTTCAAAATCGTCACCACGACAGCCGGGTTGGAATCAGGTGAATTTTCTCCTGATACAATATTGCAGACCTTTGGTTCTCTTACCGTTGGTGGAGTGACTTTTGGTGAGTGGAACCACGCCGGATTTGGGCCATTAGGATTTCCCAGAGCGATCGCTATGAGTAGTGATACTTTCTTCTATCAAGTTGGGAGAAAAGTTGGTGGCCCAACTTTAATCCAATGGAGTCGCAAATACGGGTTTGGTCAAAGAACTGGCATTGAATTTCGTGATGAAGAATCAATAGGCTTAGTTCCAGATGAAACATGGAAGCAGAGAGTTTTGAAAACACCTTGGACTGTAGGCGACACCATTAATATGTCAATTGGTCAAGGCGCTTTGCAAGTGACACCCCTACAATCGGCAATTATGTTTTCTGTCCCTGCTAATGGCGGATATCGCGTTCAACCGCATTTGCTCAAAGACAACGAAGAAGCAAAAAGTTGGCGAGAATCCTTAAATATGAAGCCAACAACTATCAAAGTTCTCCGCGACGGACTGCGGAGGGTGGTGAGTGAGGGTACTGGTAAGCGCTTAGACGTGCCAACAATTGCCCCGGCTTCTGGAAAAAGTGGCACTGCTGAAGCCGGTGTTGGTCGCCCAAATCATACTTGGTTTGGTGCTTATGCCCCTAGTAATAAGCCAGAAATTGTGGTTGTGGCCTTTGGTGAAAACTCCGGCGAACATGGCGGTACTATTTGTGGCCCGATGGTTTTACAAGTGCTAGAAGCTTATTTTCAGCACAAGTATCCAGGTAGGTATGAAAAACCTAAGTCTGAAGCATCAGAAGCAAAAACTCAGAATTCAGGACATGGCACTGGAGACTAGTGGTTCATATCATTAATTTTGATAGGTGAGGGTGAGCAGATTGAGCGGATACTGCGGATACTATTTAATTCACATTAGACGTGAATTACGAATTACGAATTATTTTAATCTCGCGCGGTGCGTTCTGATTCTTGTACAAGCAGTTTTTGCTTTCGCTCAATCCCCCAGCGATAACCACCAAGACTACCATCACTCCGCAGCACCCGATGACATGGTATAATCACCGCGATCGGGTTAGCACCACAAGCATTTCCTACCGCTCGGACTGCTTGGGGTTTGGCAATATCACGAGCAATATCAGTGTAGGTACGAGTTTCGCTATAGGGAATTTTTTGTAACACCTGCCAAACCTGTTTCTGAAATGCTGTCCCACGGATATCAAGTGGTAAATCGAGATGTGCTTCATCTCCCGCAATCAAGCCGAGGATTGCTTGTATCCATTCTTTGTGTATGTGGTCATCACGGATGATATGCGCTTGGTGAAATTCTTGATTCAAGATGTGTTCAAGTTTGTCTGCTTCATCACCTAGTTTAACGGCGCAGATACCCTTATCTGTTGTTGCCACCAGTAAATATCCTAGCGGACATGGAGCGATCGCATAAACAATGCTGATTGTCTTTCCGGCTTGTTGGTAAATTTTTGGTGTCATTCCCAGTTGCTTAGGTGCTTTCTCATAGAGTTGACTACTTGAACCATACCCCGTGTCGTAAACTGCATGAGCAATTTCTTCTCCTGACTGGAGACGCTGCTTCAATCGTTGGCTACGCAGTGCATCTGCATATTGAAAAGGGGATACACCAATTATTTGCTTGAATACCTTTTGCAAATAACTAGGACTCATTTCCACCTGAGAGCATAATTCTGAGAGCGTGGGGACGCGATCGCTTTGTGCTTCAATATATCGACATACTGCTAAAACTTTCGCTTTGGCTGGATTTGGAACTGTTTCAAATTGTGGCTGACAGCGCTTACAAGGTCGAAAACCTGCGTTTTGAGCTTCTTGTACCGACTGGAAGAAACAAACTTGATTGCGATTTGGTCTACGACTAGGGCAAATAGGCCGGCAATAAATGCCTGTGGAACGAACACCGTAGAAAAACTTGCCGTCAATTGTGACATCTCGATTGAGAACGGCTTTCCAGAGGGTTTCCTCAAAAAGTTGTGTCTGTTGTAATTGCATTCATACCACCTCTGCCCTTTCTGTTCCACTATGTACTAAGCTGCTAACACTAGATTAAGTGGATTGAAAAACTACTTTCTATCTGATTGTTGCGATCGAAGTCGGCTCCGTTTACTGCAACTACGGCTAGACGATATTACGGGCAATGCTTACGGTGTTCTGGGTGCGTAAATTTCGAGAATAATTTATGAGAATTTAGGATGCGATCGCTTTTTTGGAGTTTTGCTACTTTCTACGACTGTTATAGTGTCTTCGGCTTGGGTAACAGTTCGCCATGTGTATCTGCTCAGGATGATTCATTCAATATATCTAAAAGTTCTTGAAGAATTTTGAGAGCTTGTTATTGTAGCGGTTTTTACCAAGGAAATTCGCAAGTTCACCTTGAAGTGTATACTAACGTTTGACGATAGTAACGTAAAGCGATAGGATTGTGATTGTTAGTTTTAAATCTGAAGAGACAAAGCTTATCTTTGACCAGGGTTAGCGCGTCTCAAAGCCTATTGACAAGAGGACTTGCCTGATCAGCAATCTTTGTTGGAAACAAAGTGACACCATCCGAGGTAGGGTAAGATTTAATTC
>NZ_JABXKH010000037.1 GCF_017115105.1 Nostoc sp. NMS2 | reverse complement strand
GCAAATCCTTATTCATTAGAGTTGAACTACAGGTTTCAAGATAGACGTGGTTTAAATTAATTAATCTTCAAATTTTATTTGCATACCCGCTTTCGCTGGGTCGAAATATTGGGGAAAATGGGTGCTGCGATCGTAGTCTGCTTTTTCCAGCTTTGCTCCTTTGAGATCGGTTTGGCGGAGATTGGCTGAGATCAATAATGCTCCTCTAAGATCGGCATCCCTCAGATTAGCTTGACCCAGATCGGCGAAACTCAGGTCAGTTCCCCTGAGATTAGCGCCACTTAGGTTAGCTTCACTCAAGTCAGCATAACTAAGGTCAGATCCTTTCAAGTTAATGCCTTGTAAATCGGCATTACCCAGTTCTGCTTTACTAAAGTCCCGTTTTCCTGCTGCATAACTCTCCACAAGAGTAGCGGCAGTATTTATGTGTTGAGAATTAACTTCAGGCATATAACAGCTTCACAGGTTATTACCTAAATGTAATACATGAGTTCCTTCTGCTTTCGCATTGATCTTCGTTCACAAAGGTCTTGGAGTGTATATTTTTCTAAAACGGAGTTAGCAGCCTGACGTGCTTCCTGCCAGACTTCCTGAATTAGCTCACCTTCTACGGTGTTAGGAGTCGGCTCACAATCAGATACAACAATATCTGACCCTTCCATGCAGCTAAAAGCGTCCAACACTGTAATTTTTCCCGGATCTCGTGCCAGAACATAGCCACCTTTGGCTCCGCGTATACTCTTAATTAAACCTCCACGTCTTAATGTTGCTAGAAGTTGTTCTAAGTATCGGTTTGGGATGTCTTGTAAGACCGCTATTTCTCGAATTTGCAGCGCTTCACCGTTAGGGTAGCAGGTTGCTAACTCTAACAGGGCTAGAAGTGCGTACTCTGATTTGTTAGAGATGACCACAAGCGTAATATTTTAAACTCACACTTAAATATACAAAGTCCTTGAGTTTGTTTCCTAACCAATTGTTAAGAAACACTTTACAATCAACTAATTGTTGACCGGCTAACTCTACTTTAAAGACCTTTTAGTATAGAAGCAATTACTTTTTATTTTGAATTCGATAAATAAAAGTGATTTATTCTTGTACAGAATTCAGGAGTCAGGAGTCAGGAGTCATTAGTCATTGGTCATTTGTCATTAGTCATTAGTCATTGGTCATTGGTCATTGGTCATTAGTCATTTGTCATTAGTTCTTGCTCCCCCTGCCTCCTGCCCCTGACAGGTGTAGGTATTTTACGATAAGGAAAAGTTGCGGTAATAAAACTCATCAATAGGGGTGGGAGGAAATGAACTCCAGCGATGAAGATGAATTGATATACCGTTAAGTAAATCAGCAATAAGGGTGAGCAAGCCAAGGAGGAAACAAGAAATCACACGAGGTGGGCGTAATTTGAGAGGTTTTGAGAAGCTAATGTGTTTTTTGGGAAGTTGTTCCCAATTTGGCAGGGGTGATAGATTTTCTGCTTCACCACCTAGTATGACCATCCATAGAGTTGAAACTGCGATCGCTAACCATAAACGTTCTGCACGCTTTGGATCGAGTAGACGAGTATTGTGCCATTGCCAACCGTCAGATTTGAGATCGCGGTAAACACATTCAGTGGAAGGACGCAAACCGTACCAGAGTACATCAGCTTGGTTTGGTTCCAGGTCAGTCAGGATCAACCACGGGTCTTTGTAGCCAAAATCCCATCGGGCAAGCAATGTACATTCAATTGGGTTGGTTTTAAAACAAACAACTCGAACAGAGGATGATTGCCCTGGAGCAGAAACAACTTCACTCAGCGATCGCCATTCTCCATGTGGAGGAACTCGATAAGTACCTTGATGATTAATTCGTAGCAATGGATGCCAACCAGCACAAATAATTAGTTCGTAAAGCCAATCTGCATACAACCCTCGGTCAGCACTGACAATCACATTCCAGTTTTGAGGAATTACACCGTTGAGATCTTTGATTAATTTTTGCCATTGTGGTTTCCAGCTTCCAGGAACGGTTGCTTTGACAACACACCATGCAACGGGAATTCCACACCCTGCCAGCAAAACATTAATCGATAAAACGGTGAATTTGTCACCAATACTCGTTGCATCCAGTGCAAGAGCAATTTGCTTCATACTTCTGGGTAGAAGATCAATTATCCACAACAGCAATGGTGCAAAACATCCATTCACCTCTAGAGTAGAACGTTTCTTTCCTTTCTTAGCTTTTGCCTCCTGATACCATTCTTTGAGTCGCTGACGAACTGTGTTTGGTTTTTCGCCATTCACGAGCGCAATGAATCTTGAGACCTGTGTTAGACTGCTTGAATTTGTCATCACCATGCCAAAGCTCCACGTTGCCAGCCCGATCGCTTGAGGCATTGATAAATGTGACATTCGCTGTGAAACTATGCATGACCATTCTTTGAGGTACTTGTTTTTCAGCATTTTTCTTTTTAGTACACCCCTGGTTTCATGCTCTATTTTCTAGTTTCCAGTTGTGAATACTCACAACCACGTAATAAACCTACACCTGTCAGGCCCCCCCTGCTCCCCTTGCTCCCTGCCCCCCTGCCCTTAAAGCGATGGGATATTTTTTTAATTTGGAAGTCCCTTAATTGGAAGTCCCTGAATGTTTTTGTGTGGCAATGTCACTCAATTTGGCTCTTAAATCTGCCCATTTGATACCTTCTAGGCTGGGTAAGACAACGTGAGCGGCTCCAACTCGTTCAATGGGGCCAAGTCCTACTGCCCACATCCCAGCAGCTAGAGCCGCCTCAATGCCTGCTGCGGCATCTTCTACAACTACAGATTGCGCTGGTTCAAGTCCTAGCTGCTTGGCTGCGTACAAAAATAGATCGGGTGCTGGCTTGGGTTGCTGTACACTATAACCGTCTGCGATCGCATCTACTTTATCAGCAATGCCCAATCGCTCGATTACTGTGCGGGCATTTTTGCTAGCTGAACCAATGCCGATTTTAATCCCAGCTTGTCGCAGTTCATCCAAAAAGGCGATCGCACCTGGCAACAAATCCGTGGATGTCATATTTTGTATCAATTCCACATAATAGCGATTCTTCCGCTCCATCATCTCTTGGATTTGGGCTTCCGTATATGGTCTATCTCCTAGAATCAGCATCAGGGAAGCACGACGGGATACACCCCGCAGCGCTTCGTTATCCTGCCGATTAAATGGTATACTCTCTTCATCTGCTAACTGCTTCCAAGCTAGATAATGAAGTTCTGCTGTATCTGTCAGCACACCATCTAGATCGAAAATGAATCCTTGAATATTGGGAATTGGGAATTGGGGATTGGGCACTTGTACTGAGCGACTTGTGCCGAGCGAAGCCGAGGTAAGTCGAAGTATTGGGGATTGGGCATTGGTTATCTGTGTTGTCTCCTTCTTCCCATGCCCCATGCCCCATGCCCCATGCCCAATCCCCACTTCATGATGTAAATCGAAGTCGTGCCATTTATCGCCCCAGTGCAGTTTAAACTTCAGGCGCGTCCAGCCATCAGGCAGATGGGGGTTAGCTACTGGGCCATTTTCGGTGATTTGGATGCCACCGAATCCAAAAATTACAGCTTGCCAAATGCCACCAGCACTAGCACCATGAATTCCATCGCTGGTGTTACCTCGGTTATCTTCAAGATCCACCATTAATGCGTGTATAAACACTTCGTAAGCTTCGGTTGATTTGCCCAAATCGGAAGCTA
Source organism: Nostoc sp. NMS2 (assembly GCF_017115105.1). GTDB lineage: Bacteria > Cyanobacteriota > Cyanobacteriia > Cyanobacteriales > Nostocaceae > Nostoc. The sequence continues at coordinate 50,544 of NZ_JABXKH010000037.1, read as the reverse complement.
AGATGGCGTGAACTGCCGGGCCAAGGGAGGAACCATAAGTAATGTCGGTACGGGGTGCGTAGTAATCCCAGTTTGCCTGCAATGCTTTTTCACTGTAGGGAAAATCTGCTGATTCTCGCATTAAATAAAGAAGCATCAATATATCTGGCTGTTTGATTACTTGATATTTGTTGATTTTCTCAACACCCAAGATCGGCTGCATAGAGCGATCGCGTGGTTCATAGTCTGCTAAATTTATATCTTCTAATTGGAAAAATCCCTCGCACTGCTCAATTAGTTCTGTTGATGGATCATAGAGAAACAAGATTTTAGCGATAATATCTTGCCAGTGCGATCGCTGTTCTGAGGTGAGTTGCAGTTTCTCTTCTAATTCCCTGGCTCGTTCGGGGAATTTTTGAACTAACCAATCATAGACTGCGATCGCTTTCTCTAAATGCCATTGCGCCATCCGGTTTGTAAAGGCGTTGTTGTGAACGAGTTCATGGTATTCATCGACTCCAATCACGCCCTGAATTTCATAGTGTTGACGCTCAGAATTGAATTCTACCCGACTAGCCCAAAAGATAGCGGTATCTAAGATTATCTCTGCGCCGCACTTTTGCATCCACTCATCATCACCAGTTGTTTGCCAGTAATTCCAAGCGGCATAAGGAATATCTGCATTGATATGAATTTCGCGATCGCGGCACCAAATCCGCACATCTTCACCATAAAAATCATTTCCGAGTGCCCAACGTGGTGTTACTTCATCTCCACTATCAGCACTTTCCCAGGCAAACATTGCCCCTTTATAACCATAATGAGCCGCCTTGCGTCTAGCTCCTGGTAAGGTGTGCCAACGGTAACTGAGTAAGTTTCGGGCGATCGCTGGTTGGGTAAATATAAATAGGGGCAGCATAAAAATCTCTGTATCCCAAAATATATGACCGCGATAGCCAAATCCCGAAAGGGTTTTAGCAGGAATGCTCACCCTGTCATCATTGCGTGGGCCAGCAATCAACAACTGAAACAGATTGTAGCGAACAGCAAAAACAGCTGTGCTATCCCCCTCAATCAGGATGTCACTTTGCTGCCAAACCTCATCCCATGCCTGCTGATTGGCTTTTTGTAGTGTTGCGTAGTCTGGGAGGTGTGCGAGTTTTTCTTGAGCGGCTGAGACTGGGGTATCAATCTCCCTTGAGGTAAAAACTGTCACTAACTTTTCTACTGTTACGGTCTGTTGCGCCTTAGCTAAAAAGTTAGTGCTTAAGGTTGGATAACCAGGTGCAGTATTGACTTGCAAAGATGCTTCAGCGCCTAATATTGTCATCTTAGCTCCCATTCCGAGTTCAATTCGGGAGTGGCGGGTGCGGCGTTGCAACCAGATTCCTTGGTCAGTTTTGCCCTGATCTAGTCCTTCCCAGTGATTGAAACCCTGATTTTCGGGATAACCGTTGATACTAGCTTGAATTTCGATTAACCCATCAAAATCTAATGGCGTTAAATGGCAGCGTAACGCCAACACGTGCGGATCTGCAAGACTGGCAAAGCGTTCAAAGCTGATGTCTATGGTGTTTCCACTAGGAGAACGCCAACGCAAAGCCCGAATGATTAGTCCCTGACGAAGGTCAAGTTGGCGATCGTAGCTCAATATCTCACCTTGATCGAGCCGGAAGCGATCGCCATTTACAATCACTATCAAGGGTAGCCAGTCAGGGCAATTTACCAGTTCAGTGTACACCACCGGCACATCATCGTAGACACCATTGATAAAAGTAGCTGGTGATGAATGAGGATATCCTTCCTCAAAACTACCTCTTGTTCCCAAGTATCCATTGCCGATTGTAAAGACGGTTTCTTTAGATTGCAATTGGTCAGGGTCAAACTGGGTTTCGATTAATATCCAATCTGTGTAGATAAAATGGCGAGAACGGTCTTTTGTTTGCATAAAGTGGGAATTGGGGAATGGGGAATGGGGAATTGGGCATTGGGAAATTTGATTCCCAGGTGGATGAATCCAGTTCCAAGGTGGATGAACGGAGTTCAGAGGTGGATGAACGGAGTTCCAAGGTGGATGAATCCAGTTTAGAGGTGGATCAATCAGTCTTTGAGCTTAATGCTTCAAGTTCTAACTCCTTCTGATAGACTCAAAATTCCCATCCAGTCACAATTACGAATTACGAACTTGTACTGAGCGTAGCCGAAGTATTACGAATTACGAATTAGTTCCCATGTGCTTTTCTAAAATCTTTTCGGCTCTGGGTTTATAAATAAGATGGAATAACGTTTCCATATAGCGATCTCTGGCTTCGTTATTTTCTGGCGCAACAAAGTTCCAAAAAGTAAACATTTTTGCGAGTAGTAGTAATTGATTACTATGTGAATACCAATTGTATCGATTATGAACTCGCTGACTCATCCATTCTGAGACTTCGTGCCAATGTTCAGGATGAGTATTGCATTTTTCAATAAAATCTAAAATTTTCTTTGCTGTTTCGCCTAAATCTGTAGGATTAATATTAAATCCCTCCTCCTGGTTTTCGATAATTTCTAAAGAACCGCCAAATTGAGTGGCGAAAGTTGGCAAGCCAGAAATCATCGCTTCCAAAATGCTTCGCCCAAAGGATTCAAAGAGGGCAAAGTGGACATAAATTCCCTGACAATCTGCAACTACTCGGTAGGCTTCGCCAAGGCTGTTGCTAGGAATACGCATCCCCAGCCAGCGAATCTTGCTATAGAGATGATATTGATCGATAATATTGTGGAGTTTTTGAATTTCTTCTGCTTCTTCTGGGTTTGTAGCTTCATCAGGATGCAGTTTACCGCTCAAGAGGATCAGGTTACAATGCTCTTGCAACGCCTGACTTTGACCAAAGCATTCAGCTAATCCCGCGAGATTTTTGATTGAACTGATGGAACTAACGGAAAAGATTGGTCGCTTATTAGGGTAATCTAAATGACCCAATATTTGGTGGTCTTCGCGGTTAAAAATTAGGTCGTGAATTTCTGTACGAAGGTTAGAATCTCGCTTTTCTTTCTGGCTATAAGGAAAGAAAAGACTTTCATTTACTCCCGGTGGTACTAAGTTGAATTTGGGACTAAACAAATCAATCCCATCAACTACGTGATACAACTGCGGCATCGTAAAGCATTTATACGATTCGTATTGACCTATGGTGTCTGGTGTACCGACAATTTCTTGATAGGATGATGTGATGATGAAGTCGGCTGCATTCATGCTAATTAAATCGGCGGTGAATTGTGCCGAGAAGTGGTATTTATCTTCTAAATCTTGCCAATATAAATTGCTAAATAGATATTTAGGCTTTTCTAAAGAATGGGCAATATTACACTGGGTAACTTTCATCCGGCGAGATAAAAGAGAAGCCACTAAGTTCCCGTCGCTGTAATTGCCAACAAGAAGATTAGGTTTACCTTTGAATTGCGTTAGTAATTCTTTTTCTGCATCGATGGCAAATTGTTCTAAATAAGGCCAAATCTCAAATTTAGAAATCCAATTGTTGGTAATTTCTGGATTGAATTCACCAAAAGGAACGCGCAATATCCAAGCATTTTCTGTATCTTGGACTTTTTCTAAGGGCAGGTAGCAAAATGTTCCTTCACAGTTAGGGATTAGGCGAGTAAGAATAATTACATGAGGTTTGATACCTAGCTGGTCTAGTCCAGCAAGTTTGATTTGTTCTTGCAGTTCGTTTTCTAAGCTGCGAGCTTGTTCAAGGACGTAGATAACTTGACCGAGTGTTTCATCTCTTCCTAAAACATCTTCCTGTCCAACCCAGCCGTGGATGGAAATAAGGACGACGCGAAAAACGGCGGGGACGCGGGCCACAAATGCTTCTAAGATGCCGGGTTCTGGAGAGTAAATGAGTCGGTCGAGGAGTTCTAGGGTTTCGGAGACTCGCGCCGCAGTGTTACCCCAACCTGCCTCAAAGCCGAGTTCTTGGAGGTCTAAGCAGAATTTTTCATAAGGTTCATGAGGCGATCGCTCATTTAGCAAATTAAGTGCTATTTTAATCTGTTTGGCTAACTGAATACCGGAGGGAATGCGATCGCTCAACAACAGGCGAATTCCACCATGTTGTAGCCCCTGTAATGCTTTAAACAGCATCTCTACCCAATATTCGGGGTCAGTCAACAATTGATTGCACAGGTAACGGTTAAGGTAGGCTAAACCTTGACCAATATTTCTGGGGTCGTCGATTCTTGGGGAACCTTCGTAAAAGGGGTGGAGGTCGATTTCGAGGATTTGGGGTTGATAGCGGTTGACTAAGCGATCTCTTACATCTAGCAGCGCTTGTTGCGTCATCTGCTCAAAGCTGTTCAAATCGGCTGTCAGTCGCCAAACTTCCTGGTTAGCGATTGTGGGTCGAATCACGAACCAGGTATTTTTATCTTCGATAATTATTTCGTGAGTGTACTGTATTAGTTTGCCAACAGAAGAAGAGTAGTAAAAATAGGCTGGCTTTTGAGATTGATGACAGTAATCAGCAAAGAAGAGCAAAATCTCATTTCTGAGGAAGTAACGCTTACCTGAAACACTCAACGCATAAATCAACTGATGCAAAGCAGTTTTTTCATCACCGTTGAAGACTGCTTGAACTAGTTCATACATGATGACGAATTCCAAAACTTTAGCTAGTCCACGACCTCATTCTTCTTTCCAGGCTCCGTGTTCCGTGAGGTACATTTTCCACTCTTGATAATAGGTAAATATGAAGACCACGCGCGTCTAGCTATGGGATGAAACTTTGCGAGGACTTCAAATCTATGGGATGAGATGAGGGGGATGTGGTTCGACTTCGCTCACCAACCGGGGGATGAGGGAGATGTGGTTCGACTTCGCTCACCAACCGGGAGATGAGAGAGATGGGGAGCAGGGAGCAAGGGAGAAGAATTTTCCCCCTGCCCCCTGCCCCCCGCCCCTCTGCCTCTTCCCCATGCCCAATTAAAAAACTGTCAATTTGGCTGGTGTAGCGGCAAAGACAGATTATTCTATGTATAGTAGTTAGTTTTCAATCAGGCATAAAACACTATTCTCGGTCAAGCAATACAGCAAAATTTGAGCGATCGCTAGTAGAACACTACTCTATAAAAATTAAGTTAAATCCAGTAAGCTTTAGCATAATCAAACCAAATGTAAGCAGACTAAAGGCTGGTAAAACAGTCACTGCTAAAATTATCATCCGTCGTCGTTGTATTGCAGACATACTACTCAGCCCAATTTAAGCAACAGCTTACGGTGAGATAAACTGATACACCTCGATTTAGATAAGTTACATCAGGTTAGCTATGAACTACCATATTTCTTCTGAAAAAAATTTTCACAAAGCCATTAGTCCAGAACAATTAGAGCAGGTTATGGAAGCCATTACTGATGGTCGATATTCCTGGGCTTGTGTACTAATTTTGCGTTTCGTTGGTTACAATCCACTTCACTTCATTCCCCAACGAACTTACAGCCGTTTAATTAAAGACAATAGCCAGGTTTGAACGCACCCCATCGAAAATTAGAGATTAGGGAGACAAGGAAGATGGGGAAGACAAGGGAGAGATTTATTCAATAATTCCCCCTCATCCCCCGGTTGGTGAGCGAAGTCGAACCACATCCCCACTCCCCACTCCCTCATTAACCTCTAAATAAGTAATGTAAACTTTTCAATAATTCTCTGGCCGTATAGGGTTTTGATAAAACTGTTTTCACATTAGCATCAGGAGCTTGAGCAAAGACTTCTATCGAGTTCAGTCCGCTACAGGCAATAATTTGAACCTGATTGTTCATTTTTTGCAAGGTGCGAATAGCGGTGATTCCGTCCATCTCCGGCATCATTATATCCATTAATACGCCATTGATTTGATGCTTGTGTTGGGCATAGAGTGCGATCGCCTCTATGCCATTACTGGCAGCTAGTATCCGATAGTTATAGTTTTCTAAAATAATTGCGGCAATCTCCCGAATTTGAGCTTCATCATCTACAACTAAAATCAATTCTCCCTCTCCCGGAAGGATATCCAGGTCTTCTATCTTGAACGTTTGGGTTGCTTCCACTGCTGGTAAAAACAGGTCAAATTTGCTGCCTTTACCAACATTGCTAGACACTTTGATAAAACCATCATGGCTTTTAATGATGCCCAGCACTGTTGAAAGTCCAAGCCCTGTACCTGTGTTGACACTTTTTGTGGTGAAAAATGGCTCAAAAATTCTATCTAATATTTCTGGCGGTATCCCAACTCCGTTATCGGCAACGGTAATCATAATGTAATGCCCAACTTTGGCATCGAGATTCATTCTGGTATAAGCTTCATCAATAAACTTATTTTCTACAGAAATTGTGATATCGCCACCATTTGGTAAAGCATCGCGGGCATTTACTACCAGATTCATCAACACTTGATGCAGCTGTGTGGTGTCCCCAGCGATCGCCCAAGTATCTTCTGGGATAATCGTGGATAATTCAATAGATTTGGGAAATGTCTCTTTAAGGATTTGGATAATTTCTAAAATTAGGTACTTGATTTGGATAATTATCCGCTCTCCTTTAAATCCTCGCGCAAATGACAAGACTTGCTTCACTAAAGCTGCTCCACGTTGGGCGTTGCTTTCTACAAGTGCTAGCAGTTGCTCAGAACGCTCCTCATTTTGGAACAATTTTCCCTGTAGCAATTGAGCCGTTGCCAAAATTGGTGTCAATATATTGTTTAAGTCGTGGGCAATACCACCTGCAAGGGTACCAATACTTTCCAATCGCTGGGCGCGAAAGAACTGTTCTTCAAGTTGTTTCTTTTCGGTGATGTCAGTGTCAACACTCAGGATGGATTTAGGTTTTCCTTGAGGATCGCACATCAATGTCCACCGACTTTCCACAACAATTTCCTTACCGGATTTTGTCACTTTCGATAACTCACCTTGCCACGAGCCACTCTCAATTACACTTTTTAGCGGTGCTTCTAGTTGGTGCTGAGTTCCTGGTGGGTACAAAATCTCCTGGAGGTCTTTTCCTATAACCTCTGTAGAGAGCCAACCGTACATCCGCTCCGCACCTTTATTCCAAACTAATATTTGAGATTGGAAATCTCTAACTAATATGGCATCGGTGGCGATATCAAGTAGAGCGGCTTGTTCTGAGATTTTTTGTTCCGCCAGCTTGCGCTCAGTGACATCCCTAGTTGTGCCAATCAGCCGAATCGGCTGACCAATTTCGTTATAGTAAGCCTGACCTTTGCAGTGTAACCAGTGGAGGCTGCCGTCGGGCCAGATAATCCGATACTCTATAGCTCCTTGTCCTTCCTCAATCATCCGAGCTATATTCGCAGCCACAGATTCCCGGTCTTCTGGATGGATTAAATTGAGATAATCTTCAAGGCTTGGACACAAGGTGTTGTTCGGTAGACCATAAAGTGGCCCCATATTGGCAGACCAAATACCAGTATTGGCGATTAGGTTTCGATCCCATATACCAATTTGGACTGCTTCGGTAGCTAAACTCAATCGCGCTTCACTTTCTTGCAGTGACTCCTCGGCCAATTTCCGCTCGGTGATATCTTCGGCGATGCCACCATAATAATTAACTTGTCCTTGGTCATCATAGACAGCAAAGCCCTGATTCCAAATCCAGCGCACCGATCCATCAGGTCGCAAAATCCGATATTCTATTGAAATAGATTGACTACTACTAAGCAGTTGCTCGATTGATTGGGTGGCCCGATCGCGATCGTCTGGATGAAGGTTATCTATCCAAGATTTTGGCTGCTCAAACAGACTCTGAGAAGATCGACCCCAAATCCTCTCATAAGCAGGACTAATGTACAAGGGTTGAAATGAATCTGCGCTACGAATCCAAATGAATGCCTGGGTGTGTTCGGCAAAAGTACGAAATTTCTCCTCGCTTTGGCGCAGTGCAACTTCTGCAAGTTGGCGTTGGTGTAACGCGGCTTGCTGTTCGGTAATATCTCTGCCTACCCCTTGGATTTCAACAACCTCTCCTTTGTCATCATGAATTGCGATCGCATTCCATTGAAACCAGCGAATACCGTTAACTGTAAATGCACTGTGCTCACAATTAATCAAGAGTTGGGATGAAGATCCTAAAGCTGTGATATTTTCCATCACTTGAGGCAAGTCATCTGGGTGAAAAAACGGTAAAAATGACTGACCATGAAACTCATCTCGTTTCCAGCCGAAGGTTTGACAGGCAGCCATATTAGCAAAGGTAATCTGCCCCTGCAAATCAATGCGGATAATTATGTCAGTTTGACTTTCCACTAGTTGGCGATAGAGGTTTTCGCTTTGCCGTAATGCAAGTTCTGCGTGTTGGCGATCGGTAATTTCTTGTAACAACAAAACATTGGACATAACAAGTTCTGCTGTCCGTTCCGCCACTTGTTTTTCTAATTCATCGTAAGCTTGGCGCAGTGCTTTCTTTGCCTGTTGGCGATCGCTAATATCGCAGAGTAACCAGCGCCAGCCAATTTGCTTACCCTCTGAATCGTACATGGCAGCGACTCTAATGCTAGCCGGAAAAGTTTTACCTCCCCGTGGTTTTAGGTAAACTTCCCACTCCTGTAACTGCTGCGAATTATTCAGTTGGGCGGTAAAAGCCTGATGGTCTTGATGAGCAATAAATAAAATTAATGGTTTGTTTCGCAAATATTTTTGCCGGACAGCCAGCATCGTTGCTGCCGCTCGATTAGCCTCTTGGATAATCCCTGCTGCATCAGTTACCAAGTAACCATCTGGAGCAAATTCAAACAAATCCTGATAACGTTGGCGCTCCAATTCTACTAGCTCACGGGCAACGGACAACTCTTCGTTTTGTTCGCGCAGTTCTTCTTCCACTACCCGGAGTTCTTCGAGGGCTAACTGAAGTTCCTGATTAACTTGCATGATTTCAGCCGATTGGGCCTCAACCCATGCTTTTAAGCGATTTTGAGTTTGGCAACACACCTCCTCTATCTCAATTGGCTGATTAATCTGGCTGAATTCATCTGTGGGTTTTTGTAAATATTGCTGTAAGCCTTCAACGACCCCAACCATTTTTACCAGGTCAAATGCTTGTAGCAGGCTAGTCTGGGTAATGATTCCTACCAATTGTCCGCGATCGTCCAAAACGGGCAAATAGTCAGTCTGATGCTGACGCAATAACGATAAGGCAATGAAAATATCATTAGAATCTGATTGTCTCAGGGTAACTACTGGCTGCCTCATCACTTCAGCCATTGTCAGCGTGGATAAGTCTACCCCAGAAGCTATAAGTCTAATTACATCCTTTTCTGTAAAAATACCTAATAATTTTCCTGCCTCCAAAACGAAGATACAACTAGTTAGTGGTTGAGTTCTAAAGCCTAAATCTAATGATGAATTTAACCTAGTAGGTGCATAATTGCTAGCTCTTTCTTGACTCATTAAGGCAATAGATTCGACTACAAAACTATCAATGCTAATCGTTAAGGGAGAACGATTAATAACATTATTTAAGCTAGGTATGTTAATCAGACGATCGTTGAATCGCATAGTTAATTCATCAATTCTAATGATCTTTTTGATATCAGTACGAAATAATAAAAGCGAGGGTAAGTAAATTATTGAAATCGAGAATTATTCTGCTGCAATTGCCAATCAATCAACTACTTGCCTTGTAAACCTTACAAGACCCAACACAGGCAACATGATACAAGTTAGTAACTAAATCAGGAAGTAGATAGAATTTTAGAGTTGCTAAACTCATTCTATTGTCAAATTGGAAATAGATGATCTACTATCTCAAGAGATTACCCTAATTGATAGTTTTTGTAGTCTTATGAGTGTTAAATCTTTGAAATTAATTGATGAGTGTAAAGATTAAAACCTTGCCCCTGAACGTTCGTGTTTTTGGCTTTATTGATCAGTATCCAGCTAGACTTTCAAGAGACAGAAGCCATAAAGCAAAAGGGTTTGACATCTTTATTCAATCATAGCGGGTGGTACGCCACCAGTAAGGCTGCTCTTAAGCCCCATATTTATAGATAATTTGAGAATTTTCTCAATAGCTAAAGTTATTACTTAAAAAGTATGTATAAATATTGGAAGACCATTAAGTATCTTAAATGTCTTCACAAGTTCCTCATTTTTTAAACTAAACCGCGTCTATCTTGAAACCTGTAGTTCAACTCTAATGAATAAGGATTTGCCCTCATCCCCCAACCCCTTCTCCCAAATCTGGGATTCGGGGAGCTAGACTTTTAAAGTCCCTCTCCCAGATATGCTATGGTGTACACACATCTTTGTATAAAACCAAAATCGTTGAAGATCCCCCTAAATCCCCCTTAAAAAGGCAGGGCTGTTTCGTTCCCTCTTAAACAGGATTTGTCAAGATAGTTAGCGATAAAAATCATAAGTATGAGTAGCGACTGAATAGACTTTTAAGCACATAAACAACAGTGTAATTATCTGTTCTCTCGACACGCTCTTAGCAAAATAATCAAATTTAAATTGCTAGAACTCTTGATTTTTAAAGCCTTTTAGGGAATGAATCGGCCCTGCCCTTAAAAAGGGGGACTTTGAAAAGCTTTTGCCCCCCAATTTATCGGGGGGTTGGGGGGATCAAAAGGCTGTGGGGCAACTCTCCAAGACTTGTGTGTAGACTGTAGCTCCCATATTTGGGATTCGGGGAGCTAGAATTTCAAAGTCCCTCTCCCAGATTTGGGAGAGGGATTTAGGGTGAGGGCGAAAACTACGGTTCTCAACTTAGATGAGGGTCAAAATTTGAAGAAGAATTCAGAAGTTAGAATGGGCCAAACGCCCCGCTATCGCTAACAGGAGCAGAGCCGGAGACGTTTCCGGCTCCGCTCCTGAATTCTGTTAGCGGATAGCTAGGGTTTAGCCCGTTTTGAATTCTTCTTCAATGTTTACTTCAATAATCTCTTGTTTAAAACCCCCGACTTAATTCGAGGGTTTTTAATGCTGAAAAATGAGTTTTTAATTTTGATTTTATCAGGATACTGCTAATGGCATACTGTTTCAGGTGCAGCCTGTATCATCTTCCCAAGATTCATGATTGAGTAGGTCGATAATTCTATCTCTGAGTAGAAATTCGTTTTTTTCTAACTCAAGTTCAAAATCAACCCAGTCACGATGAGGAATATATTTACACAGGGTATAAATCGGCTGCTGACGGTTAACAAGTCTCTTTTTAACAAGTTGAAGTGCTTCTTCCTTGATAACTTCGATGTCGTATTTAACCGTAGTGTTCATAGGTTGTTCCTTTATTTTCAATCAAGGAATTCAGAATCCAAACAATAGTTTATTTGACTCTACCTTAAACTTATCAAATAAATTGGCGAGAATTGTGAAGAATCAAGACATTAATTCTTGCTGAAAGTTAGATATCTCAGTAAGATACTCTTTGAGTCTCTCGGTATACCCCCTCAAGAGAGATTTTTGCAGCAAGAAGGCTAACAGAAGAAGCTGTAAATAGCAGATGTAGATACTCTCTGGGCGACTTGCCAAAAGGTAGGTTAGGGTAAATAACATTATCTACAAAACTTATACTATGCTTTTGAATCTTGATAAAGTTCGTCAATATTTTCCGGCGCTAGCTGGTGAATGGACTTTTTTTGATAATGCTGGCGGCTCACAAACTCTGAAAAAAGTAGTAGATAGAATTAGCGAATTTCTCCTGAGTTCTGATGTCCAGTTGGGAGCTTCTTATGCAGTTTCTCAACTTGCAGGAGAAAGATTGGCTTTAGCAACTAGGGGAATGGCTACTTTCATTAACGCCAATTCTTCTAAAGAAGTAGTTATGGGCCCATCTACGACAATGATGTTGAAAGTTCTCTCAATTTGTCTGGGTCAAATCTTTACACCTGGTGATGAGATTATTGTTACTAATTGTGACCATGAAGCTAATATTGGTGCTTGGGTGGCTTTGGAAAAACAAGGAATTAAGGTTAAAGTGTGGCAAATTCGCCCAGATACCTTAGAACTTCATTTAGCAGATTTAGAAGCATTGATGAGTCAGCGTACCAAATTAGTAACCTTGACTCATGCTTCTAATGTTCTGGGAACTATTAACCCGATCAAAGAAATTGCTAGATTTGTCCACGATCGCAACGCGATGATTTGTGTGGATGGTGTAGCTTATGCACCCCACAGATTAGTTGATGTGCAAGATTTAGATGTTGATTTTTATGCTTTGAGTTGTTACAAAGTCTATGGGCCACACCATGCCTTACTTTATGGCAAAGAAGAACATTTATTAAGATTGCCTGGACTTAATCATTATTTTATTCAACAAACAGATATACCTTATAAATTTCAGTTAGGGAATGTCAATTTTGAATTAAGTTATGGAATGTTAGGCTTATGTGATTATTTAAGTGAGTTAGCACAACTGCACTACGGCGATAAAACTGCACCTGATTTGAGAAGTCAGATGGTGCAAGCGTTTGATTTAATTAGCATACACGAAGAAGAAATTAGCGATCGCCTCCTAAGCTACCTCAATAGCAAGCCTAATGTGCGAGTAATTGGTCAACCAAAGGCTGATCGTCAATGCCGTGTACCAACTATATCTTTTGTGGTAGATGGAATGAATAGCTCAACCATTCCGGCAAAAATTGACCAACATTACATTGCGATTCGCTACGGAGACTTTTACGCTAAACGGCTGATTGAATACCTGGGGTTAGCCTCGCAAGGTGGAATAGTCCGGGTGAGTATGGTACATTACAACACCCTTGAGGAAGTTAACAGCTTGATTGAGGCTTTTGAGCAGACATTTTAACTAATTCGTAATTCGTAATACCTCGACTTCGCTCGGCACAAGTTCGTAATTCGTAATTATCGGGTTTAATTCAAGACGCTTGGGTTAAGCCTTTTTTTATCCCCTGCTCCTCCTGCCTGTCTTAAAGCCAAGAAATTGGGGTTTAATTCCCTCCTCTCCTGCAAATACATTACGCGCTCGTCTATACGTGGTTTTCTTTCACACAGTGTTCTAAATCCCCTTATACAACTGTTTCTAATTACGAACTTGTGCCGAGCGAAGTCGAGATATTACGAATTACTAAGCTGCAAAACTTGCACCTCTTCTTGTGAGGAAATTAATGTTTTACCCACCGGGAGAACAGCTAAAGCATTGGTTTGAGCTAAATTAATTAAATTGCCGGAACTATTACTACCACCAGCTTTGTGAAATTCATAAACACCATCAATTAAATGCAATTTACCCCAAAGGTAAGTTTCGCGCTTGCCATCGGATCGCAATTCGTGATGTGATCGCACTTTCAAAAATGCTGGCTCCCAACCTTCAGTAATTCCCGAAATTTTCTTGATTGCTGGTAGCACAAACCGCCAAAATGTCACCAACACAGCCGCAGGATTTCCTGGTAAACCAAAGTAGAGTGGGGAGTGGGTAGAGACGCGATTAATCGCGTCTCTACTGGGGAGTGTGGCGACGGTGAGGGGTTTCCCTGGCCTCATTTCCACAGATCGAATGTGGATTTTTGCTTTTAGTGACTCTAGAATTTTGTCAACATAATCATAATCTCCCACTGAGACACCACCAGAAGAGAGAACTATATCAGCGATCGCAACGGCATGGGTAATAACTTTCTCCAGAACAACTGGATCATCTTTCACAATGCCTAACAGTAATGGTTCTGCGCCACTCTCCTTTACCAAAGCTGCGATCGCATACTGATTAGAATCCACAATTTGCCCTGATTGCAACGGTTGATCAATTGGTACTAACTCGTCACCAGTCGAAAAAATTGCCACACGCGGACGGCGGTAAACACTTAATTGCGGACATTGTGCTGCCGCCAATACAGCTATTTCTGAGGCATTTAACTTAATTCCGGCTGGTAATAGTTGTGTTCCAGCTTGGTAAAAAGATGCTTTGTGTCTGACAAATTCTTGCGGTTTTGGCGCATCCAGGATATACACGCGGTTTTCGTCCCGGCGTGTCCACTCTTGCATGACTATAGTATCCGCACCTGCTGGAATCACCGCACCTGTGAAAATCCGCGCGGCTTCTCCTGATTGAATCCTAGACTTAGGCTGATACCCAGCCGGAATATCTTCAACAATTTCTAAAACGGCTGGTTGTTCGGCGCTAGAGTGCTGCACATCTTCGTAGCGAACTGCGTAACCATCCATTGCTGAATTATCCCAATGGGGAAAATCTAGCGGACTGGTGACAGGCATTGCCAAAATCCGACTATTGGCTGTCAATAAATCTACAACTTCTGTATCCCGTTGAAGATCCAACGGTTGTACTAAATTTAAAATAATTGCTTGTGCATCGCTGACTGATACCATAGCGATCGCCTCCGACTTTTTACTTCATCTCTGTAAAGTAACACTGACTAATTTTAGATTTTAGATTTTGGATTTTGGATTGAATTTTTGCTTGAGGCTAAATCCCAAACTACACACTGCTAGTAAACCGATAATTATGTTTCCTTCGGGGACTTTGGATACCTGAACGGAATTGTTACTCAAATCTAGTATTTGCTTTGTGCCTGCTGCATCTCTGTTGTACAAACCAAATTCTTTAGTTATAACTTCATCACTCGAATCTTCGTCTATGAGTGCGAGATTATTATTGAGCCATGTATCGCCAGGAAGGTCATTATCCTTGCCAACATCAAAGGGGCCAAAGATTTGCTCTTTAGTGTTATCAAAGTTAAATCTCAAAAAGCTGTAGTTAGATACACCACTAAGCACGGGAGTGAAACTATTTATGAGAGTACTAAATGGATCGAAGAAGGAAATTGAGAGAGACTGCAAATTCTTCGTAGCTCCCAAACCTGCTTCAGAAATGATGCTTGGAGCAGTTGTTGTGTCGTAGTTAAATGAACCTTTAGCTGAATAACCGGTGTCTCCCTTCCAGTTAAAGCTGAACTCAGCAGCATCAGCTAGATCGTGAGTGGTTATGGCGATCGCTAATGCTAAAGCAGTAATCGCCATCATACCAATAGCTTTTTTAGTAAACAGATTTGTCATAGATACAACTTCCAAATAGTTTTTAGGGAATTCCAAGAAATAAATTATCCAATATTGTGGGGTAGGCAACGTGAGCGCCCAGTTTATATGGCAATACGGTTCAGTTAAGGGTAAAAACTAAAAGTTGTGTAGGTTGGGTTGAGGAACGAAACCCAACATTATTAACCATTTGTTGGGTTTCGCTATTGCTCAACCCAACCTACTATTTTTCTTAACTGAACCGTATTGGTTTATATGGCGCTCATGTTGCCCACCCCACAATAAGTAATTGAATATTTTTTTATTTGGAAGTCCCTTACAACAATACAATATGATATTTCCCAAAAATACACTCTTGTGGGTTGGGCAACGTGAGCGCCCTAATTATGGAGCTTTTATGTGCAACAGTTTAAACGCCAAACCCAAGTCATCACCTTAATATAAAAAACAGGAGCGATCGTTATTCCCCAACCCCTAAATAAAAATACTTAATTTTGTATGACTATCGAACGACTTCCCCAAAAACACTATCCCAAGGCTGAAATTGGGCGGCGAGGTATGGCATTAGGGCTTGATTTCCTTGGTGTCTGGTTAGTCAGTTCCCTACTGGGAGGCGGTGATATCGGGATTCAACTTGTGCAAATCCTAGTTTTTGTGATATTTTGGCTAGTTTTGCGGGTGCTGGTGGTATACAACAACCAAGGACAAAGTTTAGGGCGTTGGGCGTTCGATTTAAAGGTGTTAGAAGTCGAAGATGGGGAAGTAGTAGGCAGAATTCCAGATTTGCTCTCGCTGGTGAAGCGAGAGGCGATCGTCGGCTTGGGTGCGCTTTTGGTGTCAATTGCCCTGAGCAATATTCGAGCCAATCCCACTGCTATACTGCTAGTACTTCCCCTAGCAATTGATTGTGGGACTGCCCTCTCTGATACCCAGATGCGGCAGGCTTTACACGATCGCTATTGTGGAACTTTCATCGTCTCGTCTCGTCGTGGCTACTCGCTCGATATAAAAATTAAAAGATTAGTTGAAAATATGCGGCGGAATGTGAGAAGATAGTCATTTGTGTTTATTCTCTTCAGGCTTCACTGTTTGTAAGATTATGGCTAAGAGTAAAGGTGCCCGCATTATTATCACACTAGAGTGTACTGAGTGTCGGACAAATTCAGATAAGCGTTCTGCTGGTGTTTCACGTTATACCAGTACCAAGAATCGCCGCAACACCACTAACAGGCTAGAACTGAAAAAGTTCTGCACCCACTGCAACAAACATACCCTTCACAAGGAAATTAAGTAGAGATGAGTTATTTCCGTCGTCGTCTTTCTCCGATCAAGCCAGGAGAACCAATCGATTATAAAGATGTTGATTTATTGCGTAAGTTTGTCACCGAGCGGGGTAAAATACTGCCACGTCGGATTACTGGGCTGACGTCTCAGCAACAGCGAGAGTTGACATTAGCAATTAAACGATCGCGGATTGTGGCCTTGTTGCCATTTATCAATGCGGAAGGCTAAAACAATTTTGGATTTGGGATTTGAGATTTTGGATTATTAAAGAGAAAGTCCAAAATCTCAAATCTGAATCAGAGAGTGTAAGATAGATTGCTACATGAAAAATTGTTGGATTTAGGATTTAAAAAACACCAGTTATAAAATCCAAAATCCCAGTTGCGCTTCTAGCGCACCAAAGGTGCGACCAAAATCTAAAATTATTAGAGTGCGAGAGTTGTGGAGAAGGGGACGCTAGTTGAATTTAGGGTTCAAGGCGATCGCCGTCTGGGGATCGTAGAACGTCCAGACGGTAAAACCCGCTGGTTTGTGGTAGACGACCGTGGTCAATCCCACAGCCTCGCGCCTAGACAAATAACTTATACAGTTACCGGACAGACCTACAAACCCTCTGAGATTGCCAGCTTTTTAGAGCAAGTCAACCCTTATTTAGACCCATCTAGCTTAGAGGTAGCTTGGGAAATACTGGTTGAAGATGGGGAAACAATCACCCCAGACCTGATGGCGAATCTGTTATTTTCGGAATCAGCCGCGCCTCATTGTTACGCCGCCTATTGCTTGTTATCAGACGACAAACTTTATTTCAAGCAAAAAGGAGACGCTTATGAGCCGCGAACTGCTGCTCAAGTGGCAGAACGCAAGCACCAGATGGAAGTAGAGGCATTAAAAGCTAAAGGACAGCAAGAATTTTTAACTCGTGTAGAGCAGGCGCTCAATGGTGAAGCAGTAGAATGGCAGCGCCACGATCGCCAGCGTCTAGAAGGACTAGAAAAATACGCAGCGTTGATTGCTGACACAGTGCGGACGGGAGTGAATTATGACTCCTTAGCTCGCGCTTATCCGCCCAGCGCTCCAGTATTAGAAACTATGACCATGCTGGGACGGCCCACAACGCCCCAAGGGGCCTTTCAACTATTAGTAGATTTGGGTTGCTGGAGTCCTTATGAAAACTTGTTCCTGCGTCGTTCTTCAATTCCGATTCAATTTCCTCATAAGGTATTAGAAGTGGCGCAACAGCGTTTGGATTTCCCGCCGATTGACTCAGATACAAACCGCCTTGATCTGACTCACCTGAAGGTCTACACCATTGATGATGAAACTACCACAGAAATTGATGATGGTTTAAGTTGGGAAGTCCTACCCGATGGCCGGGAGCGCCTGTGGGTGCATATCGCCGATCCTACTAGATGGTTAGTGCCGGAAGATGAATTAGATTTGGAAGCCAGAAAGCGGGGCAGCACAGTCTATTTACCTACGGGGATGATTCCCATGTTCCCAGAGGTATTGGCAACTGGGCCAATGAGTCTGATCCAGGGACGGGTTTGTTGCGCCCTCAGTTTCGGAATTGTTTTAGGTACAAGTGGGGGAGTAGAAGATTACAGCATTCATACCAGTTCGATTAAGCCGACTTATCGCCTCACCTACGAAGATGTAGATGAAATGCTGCAATTACGGGTACAGGCAGAACCAGAAATTGCTGCGATCGCAACTTGGGCACAAAAGCGCAGAACTTGGCGTTATGCTCAAGGGGCAATTAGCATCACAATGCCCGAAGCAACGATCAAAGTCAAAGGTGACGAGATCAACATTGATATTTTGGACGATTCCCCATCACGGCAAGTAGTCGCAGAAATGATGATTGTTGCCGGTGAAGTTGCGGCTCGTTATGGTAAAGCTCATAACATACCTTTGCCCTTTCGCGGTCAACCCCAACCAGAATTGCCCCCAGAAGAAGAATTACTGCTACTTCCCGCCGGATTCGTTCGCGCTTGCGCCATGCGTCGTTGTATGCCCAAGAGTGAAATGAGCATTACGCCTCTGCGCCATGCTGGTTTAGGTTTGGATACCTACACTCAAGCAACCTCTCCCATCCGCCGCTACAGTGATTTGCTTACCCACTTTCAACTGAAAGCCCATTTGCGCGGTGAAGTTCTACCATTTTCCGCAGATCAACTTAAAGAAGTAATGATGACTGTCACCAGCATCACCCAAGAGGTGACGATGGTAGAACGGCAAACTAATAGATATTACGCTCTAGAGTATTTACGCCGTCATCCCGAGGAAACTTGGGATGTAACGGTGTTGATGTGGTTGCGGGAAGACAGTAACTTAGCCCTAATTTTGATAGAAGATTTGGGCTTGCAGTTACCAATGGTTTTCAAACGTTCTGTTAACTTGGGCGAACAGATAGTGGTGAAAGTTAGCCACGCCGATCCGCAAAAAGATATGATTCAGTTTCAAGAAATAGTTTATCAAGAAGCCCAAACAGCAGCGAATTAATTCGTAATTCGTAATTCGTAATTATTGGTGAAACACTCGCGCGTAATTGTCTTTCTTGGTTTCGTTCCTCAACCCAACCTACACCTAAATTCATCAAAGTCCTTAAAAATAAGAGTGGATGATTTTTATCCGACGAGAGTCATAAAAGAGCGTTAAATCCTTTATTTAATTGCCATTAGAGCAATTTTATTAGTATAATAATGGATCGTGTCGAATTAAAGCTATACCATGCCTAAACTCAAGACTCGTAAAGCCGCAGCGAAGCGATTCCGTGCCACCGGCACCGGAAAAATCGTCCGTCGGAAAGCTGGCAAAAGCCACCTTTTAGAACACAAATCTTCCGACAAAAAACGTAGCATGTCCAAGACCACACTTGTACATGAACGCGATGAACTCAACGTGCGCTTGATGCTCCCATATTTGTAAGTCCTTCAGGAAATAAGTTATGACACGGGTAAAACGCGGTAATGTAGCTCGGAAGCGCCGCAATAAAATTCTCAAACTAGCTAAAGGTTTTCGCGGTTCTCACTCAACTCTGTTTAGAACTGCCAACCAACAAGTAATGAAGGCGCTACGGAGTGCCTACCGCGATCGCAAAAAGAAAAAGCGCGATTTTCGTCGCCTCTGGATCACCCGCATCAATGCTGCTTCAAGACAACACGGCTTGAGCTATAGCCAGTTGATCGGTAACTTGAAAAAAGCTGATATCCAACTAAATCGCAAGATGTTGGCACAATTGGCAGTCCTCGATCCAGCTAGCTTCGGCAAAGTTGCGGAACTAGCAAATCAAGCTAAAGGATAAAGGTGGACACGGATGCATAACAGATGTAACAGATGGCAAGTAATTACTCGGTTACATCTGGTATTATCCGCCATTATTTTTTGGATATCTTGTTTTTCCATAGTGGGGACAGGATTCACTGCATCTGCCGCCGAAATGCCAGAAATTCAGCAGCGCGGCTATCTAACTGTTGCTGTCAAAGATAACTTGCGTCCCCTGGGATTTAGAGATACCAATGGTAATTTGCAAGGCTTAGAAATTGACTTGGCACAGCGATTAGCACTTGACTTGGTAGGGAAAGCAGATGCTGTCAAATTGCAACCTGTAGCGAATCGCGATCGCCTGTCTGTAGTCTTAGACAAGAAAGTTGATTTTGCGATCGCTAGGGTGACAGCAACCGAGTCACGCAGCCGGATAGTTAGTTTCAGTGTTCCCTACTATTTGGATGGCACTGTATTAGTTACAAAAGATGAGTCTGTGAAGAAGTTAAGTGATTTGGCAAAACAAAAAATTGCCGTACTCAATAATTCCAGCACTATTGCTAAAGTGCGGTTCTATTTGCCAAACGCCGAGTTGGTAGGAGTAAATTCATATCACGAAGCGCGAGAGCAAATAGAAAGTAATACCGCCGTAGCCTTTGCCGCAGATGCAACCGTTCTGAGCGGTTGGGTACAACAATATCCTGAATATCGGCTACTGCCAACTAAACTATCAACAGAACCATTGTCTGTAGTAATGCCCAAGGGATTGCAGTCCGATGAATTAAGACGAAATGTGAATCAAGCGATCGCTCGTTACTTAGAGCAAGGTTGGCTCCAGCAACGCTCTCAATATTGGGGTTTACCGTAAGAGACGCGATGAATCGCGTCTGTACAATTAATTGCGTCTTTACAGGAGTGAAGAATTGTCTCCCTCATCTCCCGGTTGGTGAGCGAAGTCGAACCACATCTCCCTCATCCCCAATAGCCTGATAATAGATTACAGAAGCAACTTTATAATATTTGCAGCAATGGATAACAGTCTAGCCGTTGTTTATCTCTCAATTTTGGTGGTTATACTCATAATTGCAGCCGTGAGTGTTTTTCGCCAGATTTTCAAAACTCGCAAGATTGAAGGCTCCTTTGCAAAATTGCGAAAGAAGTTAGAGAAAGAAAAGGGTACGACTCAAGAATATTATGAGTTAGCCAGTATTTATTCAGAAAAGAAACTATATTCCCAAGCGATCGCACTGTTTCAAAAAGCTCTGAAAGCTGCCGAAGAAGAGGAAGAAGAAAATATTGCCCCGATTTACAACGGTCTGGGTTATATTTATTTTACCCAAGAGCAATATGACCTGGCAATTCGTCAGTACAAAGAAGCCCTAAAATCTAAACCAGACTACGTAACAGGGTTGAATAATCTCGGCCACGCTTACGAGAAAAAAAAGTTAACTACTCAGGCGTTACAAAGTTACGAAGAAGCACTAAAGCTCGATCCAAATAACTCTATAGCGAAACGTCGTGCGGAATCATTACGGCGTTTGGTTTCTGCGTAATTGCTGAGAGCCAGCTTAGGGTTTGATGTTCTGGTTGAGATGGAAAATGTTCTCAGGATCATACCGCTTCTTGATCTGTACCAAGCGATCGTAGTTAGAGCCGTAAGCCGCCGCGACACGATCGCCCTCCTCTTCGGTCATAAAGTTCACATAGCCACCAGCAGATGCATAAGGTGCAGAAGCTTGGAAAAACTCACGTGCCCAAGCAGTGCATATCTCATCGTGTGCTACATCATCCCATCGTCCATGCACGTTAAGCACAAACTTCGCATCCCGATGATAATATGCCGTAGCCGTAGCCGAGACGCGGTTGGATGCCCCTGCAATCAATGCTATGAATATCTCGCATTGAGGCGAGGGTAGCTTGCCTGCGAATTCCGCGATCGCATCCAGTACTCCATCACGTAACTCTGTGAAATTATGAGATTTCCAGTAGTTCCTCGCACCGCGTGTAAGTAAAGGGTCAAAGGTTTGCTGCCATTCTACATAAGGCTGAACACCGATATGTTCACCATAGGCATCGCCAAAACTGCGTAGAGGTTTGATCAGTTTCTCACCCTCGACAATATCGCCTACATAAAAAACAGACAGCACGATTACCTCTTTGCCATGCACATTTTCAGGAAGAAAAGGCAGTGGCGGAGCCTTGCGAAGTACTACCCATACATTGAGTTCTTCGGGGG
This sequence comes from Nostoc sp. NMS2, assembly GCF_017115105.1. Taxonomy (GTDB): domain Bacteria; phylum Cyanobacteriota; class Cyanobacteriia; order Cyanobacteriales; family Nostocaceae; genus Nostoc. The sequence goes on along the minus strand of NZ_JABXKH010000037.1, from coordinate 28,801 downwards.
CTGATTCAGCAAATTGCCGATACTGTGTCAGTACCTGTTTGGCTTGGCTAAACGGGAAAACGATTAATCCAGCCAATATTTCAGGGCCCACAGGATGGAGAGCGAATTCAAACTCAGTTACTATCCCAAAATTACCGCCGCCACCTCGAATCGCCCAGAAAAGGTCAGCGTTTTCGTTTTCGCTTGTGCGGATCTTATTTCCATCTGCTGTAATCACTTCCGCAGAGATCAGATTGTCGATCGTCATGCCGTACTTACGGGTCAACCAACCGAAACCGCCACCCAGGGTAAGACCTGCTATACCAGTCGTTGAATTCACTCCTACTGGAGTAGCTAACCCATGTACCTGTGCCGAAGAATCAAAATTACCAAGTGTGGCACCTGGTTCGACATACGCACGCCTCTTCTGAGCATCAATACGGACATTCGTCATGGTTGAAAGATCAATCATCACGCCGTTATCACACACAGCGTTCCCCGCGATGTTATGTCCAGCGCCCCTGATTGATATTTCCAGCCCGTTCTCTCGCGCAAATTTGATTACATGGGGAATATCATCGGCTTCTGCACACTGCACGATAACAGCAGGTCTGCGATCAATCATCGCATTCCATATTTCACGAACTTCGTCATAACTCGGATCATCGGGAAGCACCACATGACCCTTCACATTGGTCTTCAGCCCCTCAATCGTCTCATTCAGTAGCGTTATCATGGTATTCTCCTACTACTTTAAAAGTAATGCTTAAGTCAACGATACAATCTCTTACCTTTCTATAAATATTTGTATGAAAAGTTAGTAAAAACTTACTTAATACTTAATTAAAAGTTACTCTAAATAATAAAAAGAAATAATGGGTTTTTGTAAAAACCCTCGAAAAGGGGATTAGGGATTTTATCAATTTCCGAATCTGAAGTAATCTACCCTAACTAAATCTGGTGCAGAAGTAGGGGGGTAGGGGGGATAAATTAAGTGCCTAAAATCACAGCTAACCACTTTTCAAACAACCTCTTAATTTATCGGGTTTCAATCTTCGGCTCAGAAATAGATAACTATAAGTATTTTGTAAAAATGTAAAAGATGATTAAGCGGCTAAAGCGTTTTTTGTGGCTAGCTATTCCCATCATTGTCATGATTTCTATCTCACTGGGACTAATGGAAATATTGACGGCTCAACAGCCTTCGATTTCCCATCCTCTCACTTCGCTAACTGAAGCAGAAATTAGTACAGCTGTTTCGGTGATTAAAAGTGAAAAAACTTTGAGCGAAACGGCAGTTTTTCCACTTATTGCTTTACAAGAACCAGATAAAGAAGAAATTCTAAAATTTACACCCAGTAAAGCTTTTGGGCGAAAAGCTTTTTTGGTAATCTATGAGCGATGCCTGCGGCAAGGACTCTGTCCTACGCAAAACAAAACTTATGAGGGAATTGTCGATCTAACAAGCAAAACTTTAAATTCCTGGAAAGAAATACCGTCTGTTCAGCCTGCGATCGTCAATTTAGAATATGAACTGGCAACTAAGGTAGTTAAAGCCGATCCTCGATGGCAAAAAGCGATGCTAAGGCGGGGAATTACCGATTTCGATCGAGTCAAAATCAGTTCATGGGCCCCAGGAATCCTGAGTCAACAGGAAGAAGCAGCAGGTAATCGTCTTTGTCGCAGTTTATCTTACTACCAGGGACAACACTGGAACTATTACGGTAGTCCGATTGAAGGAGTGGTGGCAACTGTCAATTTAAACACAGGTAAAATCGTCAGTTTCGTTGACAAGGGAAATGTACCTTTCTCTAAAGAAAACTGGAACTATGATCTAAAATCTTTGGGCAAATTACTTTCAGCGCCTAAAGTATTAAAGATTCTGCAACCTAATGGTAAAAGTTTTCAAATCAAAGACAATGAGATTAGCTGGCAAGGTTGGAAGTTTCGGTATTTAATGCATCCCCGTAGTGGATTGGTTTTATACCAAGTGACATACGATGACGGAAAAAATGTCAGACCAGTTTTATACCGCGCTAGCCTATCGGAAATGGTAGTCCCTTACGGCGATCCAGATCCCACTTGGTCGTTTAGGAATGCATTTGATGTTGGGGAATATAATCTTGGTTTGTTAGCAAATACGATGGAGTTAGGTAAGGAAATTCCTGAAAACGGTCTGTTGCTGGATGCTGTATTTGCGAATGAGCAGGGAGAACCTTATAAGATACCGGGAGTTGTTGGTATCTATGAACGCGATCGCGGAATGCTATGGAAACACTATGATTACAATACTCAGCGTAATGATGTTCGTCGCAGTCGAGAATTAGTGATGTCGATGACTGTGGCCGTTGACAATTATGATTACGGCATTAATTGGATTTTTCACCAGGATGGGACTTTGGAAGTCCAAAATGAGTTAACAGGTATCGTGCTGGCGCAGGGAACGGCTGCTCAAAAGCAATCTGAGGATGATTCCTATGGTCGGCTAATCGCTAAGAATATCTTTGGAGTAAATCACCAACACTTTTTCAACTACCGCCTGGATTTTGATGTCGATGGTCAAGCTAATTCTGTCATGGAAATGAACGTGAAAGCTTTGCCGATAGATGAGAAAAATCCATTAGGAAATGCGATCGCAGTTGCAGAAACCCCACTCACAACAGAAACGGCTGCTGTACGCGATTTGGATATGAAAAGCAGTCGGGAATGGATGATTGTTAGTGCCGATAAGAAAAATCCGCTAGGGGCTGCACCTGGATATATGCTGATGCCTGAAGGAAATTCTATGTTTTTCCCAGTGGAAGGCTCGAAAATCCGTCAACGAGCAGAATTTGCAACTCATCACGTCTGGGTAACAAAATATAAACCTGCTGAACTCTATGCTGGCGGCGATTATCCCAACCAGACTCAACCAGGACAGGGTTTACCAAAATATATTGCCGACGATGAAACCTTGATGGGTGAAGATATCGTGCTGTGGTACACAATGGGCGTAACTCATATTCCGCGATCGGAAGATTGGCCTGTGATGCCTGTTCACCGAGTTGGCTTTAAGCTAGTCCCTAGAGGATTCTTTAGCCGGAATCCAGCGATCAATTTACCTGAGTAAAATATTTGTTGGCTCAAGTTTTCTTCCTTCAGGTTTTTTGTCATGTCTAAAGGCAGTAACTTGAATGCTGATAAACTTATATAGGTCAAATACTGGCACTTGTTAAAATAGGATATCTTAATGAACTTTCCAGAAATTAATATTCCCGGTAATGGCAAGCTGCACGCTCGTTTAATTACTTCCTTGGGTGAAATTGTAGTTCGTTTGGAAGAAGAGCGAACCCCCAACACCGTCAAAAATTTTGTCGGTCTAGCAACCGGAACAATCGACTGGAAAGACCCTAAAACTGGTGAATCTGGTAAGGGAACTCCAGCTTACGATGGGGTTCGCTTTCACCGAGTCATCCCTGATTTTATGATTCAGTGTGGCGATCCTCTGAGTCGTTATTTAGATACAGCCAGCCGATGGGGTACTGGTGGCCCAGGATATCAATTTGAGGATGAGTTTCATCCTGAATTGAGACACACTGGTGCAGGTATCCTATCGATGGCTAATGCCGGACGCGGTACAAATGGTTCGCAATGGTTCATTACAGAAGCACCAACGCCTCACCTTGACAACAAACACAGTGTTTTTGGTGAAGTTGTCCAAGGTCTAGATATAGTCAACAAGATCGCTAATGTATCTACGACTAGAGATCGTCCGAATCAAGAAGTGGTGTTACAAAAAGTAGAAATTTTTCGGCAGTAATTAACACCTCTCTAGTACCGCAAGGCAGAAGTCAAAAGTCAAAAGTCACCCATGCTTTAATTTTGTTCTTTCTTTCTAGGACTTATGCATTGACAGGAAAGACCAAGTATAGATGATTTGAAAACAAGATCCGTCGTAGGGGCAATTCATGAATTGCCCCTACGACGCGGGTGTATTTAGCATCAATGAATGATTAATAAAAACCTGAAACGACGTAAATACGTTGATGCACAACATGATTATTTTGTACAGTACGTAAATACTTCTTTCTTTCTTTCTTTCTTTCTTTCTTTCTTCGTGTCCTTTGCGTCCTTGGCGGTTCGTTTTTCTTTCTTCTTTCTTCTACTTAAAATATGATTTAGCGCATCTTCATACAGAATTGGCATAACACACCGCCCCAAATTGAAAACAAACTTGCCGAAAAATTAAGATTTATTTTAAAAAAGCAACAGTAATGTTGTTAAATTCAGAAGCTAGATTCCAATCAGCAACAAGGTTTGAGCGATGCCTACGGCTATAAACCGCAGCTAAAACCCTTACAACTCTTCACTTCATCAGGGATACAACATTTGAGACAATCAGAAACGATTTAATAATAATCAAGCACTTATAGTCCATTTTTGTCGGACTCCGTGTTATTTCTGTTGAAAAGGGAGAACACAAACATGAAATTGGCTTACTGGATGTATGCAGGCCCAGCCCACATCGGCACTCTGCGAATCGCTAGTTCTTTTAAAAATGTCCATGCGATCATGCACGCCCCCATTGGCGATGACTACTTTAACGTCATGCGCTCAATGCTATCGCGGGAGAGGGATTTCACTCCAGTGACAACCAGTGTTGTCGATCGCAACGTTTTGGCGCGTGGTTCCCAAGAGAAGGTGGTAGATAACATCGTCCGCAAAGATGCCGAGGAACATCCCGATCTGATTGTGTTAACTCCCACCTGCACCTCCAGCATTTTGCAAGAAGACCTGCACAACTTTGTTGAACGGGCGCAGTTGGAAGCCAAAGGAGATGTAATGCTGGCGGATGTGAACCACTACCGCTACAACGAACTTCAAGCTGCCGATCGCACTTTGGATCAAATTGTCCAATACTACATTGAAAAAGCGCGGAAGCGGGGCGAATTGGCAGAGGGCAAAACTGAGAAACCCTCGGTTAACATTATCGGTACTACCACCCTGGGTTTCCACAACAATCACGACTGCACCGAACTGAAACGGCTGATGGCTGACTTGGGAATTGAGGTAAATACCTTAATTCCTGAAGGTGCTTCGGTGAATGACTTGAAAAAGATGCCGAAAGCCTGGTTTAACTTGGTGCCTTACCGTGAACTCGGTTTAACAACCGCTCGTTACCTGGAAGAACAATTCGGCACACCTTATATAGACATTACTCCAATGGGTGTAGTAGAAACTGCCCGTTGTATTCGCAAGATTCAGCAGGTAATTAACGCTCAAGGTGCAGAAGTTGACTATGAGGGCTTCATCAACGAGCAAACCCTGCATGTATCTCAGGCTGCTTGGTTCTCCCGTTCAATTGACTGTCAAAACTTGACTGGCAAAAAAGCTGTGGTCTTTGGGGATAATACCCACGCCGCCGCCATTACCAAGATTCTGGCGCGAGAAATGGGGATTCACGTTGTTTGGGCTGGAACCTACTGTAAATATGATGCAGACTGGTTCCGCGAACAAGTTAGCGAGTATTGCGATGAAGTGCTAATCTCCGAAGATCATGGTGAAATTGGGGATGCGATCGCTCGTGTCGAACCCTCTGCCATTTTCGGCACTCAAATGGAACGCCACGTTGGTAAACGTTTGGATATCCCCTGCGGCGTAATTGCTGCACCAATCCACGTCCAAAACTTCCCCATTGGTTACAAACCATTTATGGGTTATGAAGGCACGAATCAGATTACAGATTTGATCTACAATTCCTTCACTTTGGGAATGGAAGATCACCTATTAGAAATCTTCGGCGGTCATGATACCAAAGAAGTTATTACTAGGGGGATTTCTGCTGATTCTGATTTGAATTGGACAAAAGATGGTCAAGCAGAATTGAATAAGATTCCGGGATTTGTGCGCGGCAAAGTGAAGCGTAATACTGAAAAATTTGCCCGCGATCGCGGTTTCAAAGAAATCAACGCTGAGGTATTATACGCCGCGAAGGAAGCTGTCGGAGCTTAATTATAATTCAGTTATCAGCTATAAAACTGATAGCTAGAATTCCATAGAAGAGTGTTTTTTAAAAGAAACACTCTTCTGCTTATTATGAAATAATTTTTTTTGTACAAAGTAATTTATTAAAAATGGTGTATTTATGAGCAGCAATCAATTACCTAGCAGTCCTAACGAAAATAGACTATACACCAGATTAATTACGACTCTAAAAATAGTTCAGTTTGTCGGTTATTTCATTGTAATCGTTTTGTCTTTTGTCCTATTTTCAATCTTTAATTCGACTTTATATTTTGGTTTTGGTGGATTTAATATAATAGTTTTTGTGTATTTAATTTATGTAGGGGCTATCTGCATTATTATAAATATATTTACAGCAGTATTGATAGCAATCATCGACCTTTTAAGCCGCATAGAACGGAATACAAGGTCTGAATAATAACTGCTATTTAGCAATGATTTCATGTAACAGAATATAGATATAGTCCAGCACCAAGAAATTTAATTGCGATCGCGGTTTCAAGGAAATCAACGCTGAGGTATTGTACGCCGCCAAGGAAGCTGTTGGAGCGTAAGTTAATGGGTTAGCAATTTTTAATAATAAAGGGCATATCTTATATGAATGCCTTTTTTTATTACTTATTCTGACTTCAGCAGACGAATAAAGCCAGCTTGTTCAAAGTGGTGATCTGTGGTTAATGCCTCTTTAATGCCAAGCTGTTGCATGACTATAATAGGACTTACGCACACTCTACGAATTCTTGGCGTTCTTGGCGTCTTGGCGGTATGCCTCCGGCACGCTACGCGAACGATAAATTAAGCTTTTTGGCAATTTTTGCGTAAGTCCTGTATAAAAGAAGTGCTATCCACCAAAGACCAAGCTTTATCTTCTCTAGTTTTAAGTAACTCCCAAGCTGCTGAATCTATTGTTGGTTCAATATAAATCAAGTTGATATAAGAAGCAGTTCTAACAGCTTCTACGTATTTAAATAACTGCGGACGAGGTACGCGTAAAGGGCTATTCAGCAAAGCCACCAGTTCAATAACAACATAATTAGTTGTTACCATTGCTTGATTTTGCTGACGTTTATGTTGAAACCACTGCTTTGCTTGTTCATGGTAGGACTCAGTTGCAATAAATAAATTAGCCCACCCAGATGTATCTATAAAGACTTTATTCGCCAATTTTTAACTCCTGCTGCAAAGTTTGCTGGAGATATTGATCGTGGTTTTCTCCTACATCATAATTATCAAATTTCAATGTACCTAGTAAAGGTAAAATTGGATCGAATTCGGAGATATTTTCCTGTTTAGCTGATTGAGATAACGATTGCAGAATTAAATCTTCTAAAGATAGATTCAGCTTTTGCGCCTGAGCAGTTAATTTACTTTCTAAGTCATCTGACAACTGTATTGTTAATGTTTTAGCCATTCTAATCACCAGTTATAAATGATAAAAAGAACATTATAGAGTGAGTATTTAACTAAGATGTTCATAATCTCATTATATGTCCAAATAGCAAGTGGAAGAAAGCCTTTGTCTAGCTTGGGAACAATCGCAACTATTTATAACACTATATCCTTGATAAATCACGGGAGAATTAAACGATGACAACAGCTAGTTTATTTCAGTGGGTGGAACTGAAGCAAGATGTTCCTAATAGCCCTGTAAAAGCTGGCGATAGAGGGGTTGTGTTGGATCATCTGCGTCCTACTAAAACTCAGCAAGAGCCAGGATATATTTTAGAAATCTTTAAAGAGGGTGAAACTCTAAATGTAGTTACTGTGCCTATTTCCTGGGTTAACCCTCTACCTGAAACCTGGGGAAGTATTGAGCATGATACAAAACAGACAGTTTAAAGCAGAAAAAATCAAATTCATGGCTGACTTTTGTCTGCGATCGCGGTTTAAAGGAAATCATTGCTGAGGTGTTGTACGCTGCGAAGGAAGCTGTCGGAGCATAGATTAGCGACTTAGCTTATATTCCTTTAAAGCAATATTTCAATTCAAAAATAATTTTATATATCTCAATATATTTAGATAAGCCCAAAAAAACATACGCAGATATTTACTGATAAATAAAAATTAAAATCGAACAAATATCACAATACAAAATTATTACTTTGGGGATCTAATAGGCAGAATAACCTACTAGAAGCTAAACCGATGTGTCTCCCGTGACGAAGTAAAAAAAGCATCATAAAAGCCTAGCAATCTCTCTTATAGAAAAAAAACAGATGCGTGTTAATGTTTTAATCTCATCGTCTTCTCTTCGGGTCTTTCCCTATGCATCTGCACTATTTACACCCCCAACACCTTGAGGAATTAGTCAAGAGTAGTGGTATAGACTTACACTTAGTGCAACTCAATTTTAGGTCACTCCAAGGCGTAACTGCTTATGAGTACCTATTGATTTCTGAGCTACTCCCTCGCACCAATACAGGAATGGTAAAAACTGGATGGTTGCAGCGTTATGCTCATATCGCTGAGGGTGGTTGGTGGTGTTCCGGGCTAGACCCTTTGAATAACTGGCAAATGATGGAATGGGGATGCTTTAAGCCAAACCAACCCCGACAGAATCACAATGGTAAGTCCATCAAATATGAGCATCCCCCCAGCACGCCAACGCGGGTGTTTTGTTTGCGGGTAACGCTGCAAGTGTGGCAGCAAGTCGCTGGACGTTACAATCTGGTCATGCCTGACAATATCACCATTACTGCTGATGGTGAAGCTAGAGGCTTTTGGCAATGGGTGATGCAACATAACATTCCCCTCATTCTCTGCGAGGGTGTGAAGAAAGCAGCGACGCTGTTGACACAAGGATATGCAGCTATTGCTATTCCCGGAATTACCAGTGGTTATCGGGTTGTTAAAGATGAATTTGGCAAAGTTACCCGTCGTCAGCTAATTCCTGATTTAGCAGCGTTTGCAATTACAAAGCGCAGCTTTTATATTTGTTTTGATTTTGAAACTCAACCTAAAACAATTGCTGCTGTAAATAATGCTATTTCTCAACTTGGTTGTTTATTCCAGCAAGAAAATTGCCCTGTTAAAGTTATCGAACTTCCAGGAATGGAAAAAGGGGTTGATGAATTTATCGTTGCCAAAGGTGCAACTAGTTTCGAGAAAGTTTATCGGCAAAGTATTGATTTAGAAATTTATCTTGCTCAAACCAAACCCCATACTGAGTTAACTATTCCTCCTGCTCTCACCTTGAATCGACCTTATATAGGTGAAATCCCTTTCCCCACTTCTGGATTAGTAGGAGTCAAGTCTGCAAAAGGAACAGGTAAAACTACAGCACTGCAAGCCGTTGTTCAGCAAGCAAAAATTAGAAATCAACCCGTTTTATTAATTACTCACAGAATTCTACTAGGACGGTTTTTGTGCGAAAAAATTGGTATTCAATGGGGAACGCATAAAGAAGATGGGGATAAAAAGATTGATAAGACACTTACCCCTGCTCCTCCCATCCTCCGCTCACTCTCTCTACAGCAATCCCTTGGATTGTGCGTTGATTCAATTTGGAAACTTAACCCTGAAAATTGGCACGGGGCAATAGTAATTTTAGATGAAGTAGAGCAATCTTTGTGGCATCTACTAAACAGTAATACTTGTAAACATAAGCGTGTAAAAATATTAAGATTATTCCAGCAACTAATTTCCACAGTTTTAACAACTGGGGGTCTAGTAATTGCCCAAGATGCTGATTTATCAGATGTGTCACTTGAATATTTACAGGGATTAGCAGGAATTAAATTAACGCCTTGGGTCGTTCTCAACCAATGGAAGCCTCAACAAGGTTGGGATGTAACTTTTTATGATTCGCCAAACCCAACACCGCTAATTCACCAACTGGAATTAGATTTACTTGCTGGACGTAAATGTTATGTTACTACCGATAGTCGCGCTGGGCGTTACAGTTGTGAAACAATCGAACGTTATCTCAAAGAACGCTTACAAAAATTACGACGGCAATTTCCCAAAACTTTGGTGGTTAGTAGCCACACTACAAACACACCTGGACACGCAGCCGTTGATTTTATTGCAGCAATAAATCAAAAAATCTCTGCTTATGACGGCGTTTTTGTTACGCCTAGTTTGGGTACAGGAATTAGTATTGATGTCCAACATTTCGACCGAGTTTATGGCATTTTTCAAGGGGTAATTCCTGACTCAGAAGCAAGACAAGCATTAGCGAGAGTGCGAGATGATGTGCCGCGTGTTGTCTGGTGCGCGAAACGAGGTATTGGTTTAATTGGTAGTGGTAGTACAAATTATCGCTTGCTATCTGATTGGTATCAAGAAAATCAAAAAGAGAATTTAGCTTTGCTTAGTCCACTACATAAAATAGATGTAGATTTACCTCTAGTTCATGACCCGATTCATTTGCGAACTTGGGCCAAGTTATCTGCACGGGTAAATGCTTCTATCCGCCTCTATCGTCAATCGATGCAAGATGGTTTAATTGCTGATGGGCATCAAATTCAAATGCGGAGCAATGCTGTTCATAATAATATTATTCGAGATTTACGGCTTACATTTTTGGCAACTGACGCTGATGATTTGGCTACCCGCAGAAGATTAGTTTTAGAAATTGTCAAAGTTCAAAAAGATTGGGCACAAAGCCGTCAAAAAGCTAAAGAAATTAAACGTAAAATTAAGGATATTAAGCAGCAAAATCAACTATCGGTAGCAACTGCGGTAGCTAATGCTAAAGATATCGATTATGTAGAATATGAGCAGCTATTAGTAAAGCATTCTCTAACTGATGGAGAACGGAACCAAATCAATAAATATGTTCTCAAACAAAGGTATGGTGTAGAAGTTACTCCTTGGCTGAAATTGCAAGATGACCAAGGATATTATCGTCAACTGTTAATTCATTATTATCTAACTCATGAAAGTGAATATTTTCACGTTAGAGATCAGCAAGAATGGCATCAACAATTGTCTTGGGGTGAAGGAAAAGTTTTTCTACCAGATTTAAAAACTTACACGCTCAAAGTTGAAGCAATGAGAGCGTTGGGAATGCTTCAGTTTCTCGAAGCAGGACGAGAGTTTACCGAGAGTAATCCAGATTTAATAATGCTTAAAAATATTGTTTTTCAACATAGTAAGCATATTAAAAGGGCGCTTGGTATTAACTTAATCGGAGAAAAAGAGCAGGTTTCAGCAATAAAAATACTCAGCCGACTGTTAAATTTGTTGGGCTTGAAACTAAAGCGGATAAATGAGGTTTATCAAATCGACTTAGAAACGCTTTATGATGGCAGAGAGAGAATATTTGCAGTTTGGCATCAACGGGATGAGTTGATGTTGGCTCATGTTAAGAGTGTTGGCTATGAGTTGCCTGATTATTCTTCAGACTGGATGTTTGAAATTATTCAAAGCAAGCCTAATGCCGCAGTGGTCAAGGAAGAGGTCGGTATCTCTGGGTGATAGCTAACATGAAGCGCAATTGCGGTCTTTAGGCAATACGGTTCGGTTAGGGTTTTTTGATGAAAATTCTAAATCACAAAGACGCGGTAAATCGCCGTCTCTACAATAATCAATCCTTCGTCTTGACGGCGATTTATGGCATCTCTTGGCTTAACCGAACCGTATTGGGTCTTTAGGGACTTCCCAATTTCTACTTTGCCTTCATCCGCGCCTGCTTCACCATCGCAATGAGAGTTTGATGGGCATCTTCTGCATCCGCTAAAACACGATCAAACTGAATGCGAACTGGCACAGCTTCACCATTGACTTGCGCTGTCAAATCCATACCTTGTGCATCAATTGACAGCATTTGTGCTGCGATCGCATCTGTAACACCACCAAAAGCTTTAGCATAAAGAACTATGGCATCAGCATGATCGTCATTCATGTGCTTGCAGATGCGCGAACTAATCTCAGTAGAAAAATCCTTAGACATTGTTGAGGCAAAAAGTTAGAAATACAGCAACAGCTTAGATTTTAAGCTAACGCCAGTGAAATTTGCTAATTTTCTTTCTTAGCAGTAAGAACTGTGAATATTACTCTATGTTCATCATTAATAATATTTATTTCTGGAATAATAATTAAATTAAAATAAAACTTAGTTCAGTATTTTTACCTTCCATTACGGAAACCAGACAGCTTAAACTGTAGCAGAAGTATTAGCCAAACTATTGAAGCTAAGAGAAAATGAGCGAAATTAGCCCCAGACGAATTGTAATTGGGGATGTGCATGGTCACTATGAAGGTTTGATGACATTGTTGGAGGCGATCGCTCCCACGTCAGACGATCAAATCTATTTTTTGGGAGACTTAATCGATCGCGGGCCTCATAGTTCACAAGTAGTTAATTTTGTCAAGCGACATAACTACCCATGTTTGCTGGGAAATCATGAGCAGATGTTATTAAACATTCTGACCAATGAAAGAACTTCCTCCCCGACGATGCAAGCGTGGTTGTACAGTGGGGGACAAGCTACTGTAGCCAGTTACCACGAGGCTTCAATCCCCGATGACCATCTGGATTGGTTCAAGAGTTTGCCTACATATCTCGACTTGGGGGATATTTGGTTAACTCATGCTGGTGTTGACCCTTCCAAATCGGTGACAGAACAAACTGCCGATCAACTGTGCTGGATACGAGAGGAATTTCACAGCATCGAAAAACCCTACTTTCCAGATAAGCTGATTATCATCGGTCACACCATTACTTTTACTCTGCCTGGTGTTTCTCCCGGTAAATTGGCACAAGGACAGGGATGGCTAGACATAGATACTGGCGCTTATCATCCTCGGAGTGGCTGGTTGACTGGACTGGATGTCACGAATAACATGGTTTATCAAGTTAACATTTTTAAAAACTATATCCGTGCCCTGCCCTTAGAAGAGGTTGTAGTTACCGTCAATCCAGCCAAAATCAAAGTTGATCGTCGCAATAAGAATTGAATAATATTCGAGATGAGGCAGAGGGGGAGTGAGGGAGATGTGGTTCGACTTCGCTCACCAACCGGGAGATGAGGGAGACAAGTGGAATAAGCAATGCCCAATTCCCAATTCCCAATACTTCGACTTCGCTCAGTACAAGTGCCCAATTCCCAATGCCCTCAAGACCTTACTAATGGTCGAATATTAGCTTTATAACTAGCATTATCCAACCCATAATTTCCATTACTAGGTTGAGAGTTAATCGCGCGTCTAAGGGCATCAATGCGATCGCTCGTTCCGGGGTGCGTACTTAAAAATGTTGGTGCAGAACCCTTTCCAAGCAGCTTTTTCATAAACGACACCATTGCAGACTGGGCGTAACCAGTGCGTGTCAAAGTTCGTAGTCCTCTTTGATCGGCCTCAAATTCATTTTTACGACTGCGGGGCAAGTCTCGCGCTAACTGGACACCAATTTGCACCGCCGTACTCCGATCTAAGCCTGCTGCTGTTAATAGACCACTTTCGAGCGCTTTTTGTTGCATCTGTTTGACTACGTGTTTCCCGCCAATGTGACCAATTTCATGGGCGAGTACCCCTGCTAGTTCCGCTTCATTGTCTGCGGTTTTCAGCAAACCCGTATGAACATAGACATAACCACCCAAGGTAGCAAAAGCATTAATACTGTCATCGTCAACTACCTGAAAGGTATAAGGAAGATTGGGGCGATCGCTATTAGCTGCTAAACGCCGACCAATTTGTTCTACATAGCGATTAACTTCAGAATTCCGGTAAAGTTTGACTTGACTGCCAACTAATTCCTGATTAATCTGCTTACCAAGATCAACTTCTTGGTTAGGGGATATATTAGAAAGCTGAAATGCCTGAACTCCTTGGAGTAGAAGAGGCAAGAAATCTAAAGCTCTTCCAGGTACGGGTGTACTCAGGCACAGACTCAGGGCAACTACCACTGAAATTAAAGGATAAAACCAGCTACGCCGCCACACCCGATAATTTGCAACAAAAACTTTCCAATTGAACATAATAAGCTCTGAATATTGTTTTGGGAGGACATAAAATAATCGGACAAATTATGAGACGGATTTAGAGGATTCTAAGTTGCATTCTTAACTCAAACGCAAATGAGTTGTGATACAGCTAATCATTACGCAAATCTACCGAATTTTGGAGGGCTAGAGATTCCCTCTAGAGATAGGCTTAAACACTAGATATTACTTTCTTTCTGGATGCGTCAGTCTGAACAGGCAAAAGTTTCAGAGTTCGCTGGGGTGGCAGCGAACTTACAAAACTCGTGATAAACTGTCGCATAACTGCAACGCCCAGCCGCTTTGAGTTATTACCAAATAGGAAAAATTGCCGTTTTCATCGAAAGCCTTCTTGCTACAATCAATTACTTCGCTATTACCTCGGAAAATTTTTTATGGCTATTTTAGATTCAAAAGGTCGCTTGTTCGGCAAAATCAACCTCTTAGATTTAGGTGCTGCACTGGTAATTCTGCTAGTGATATTCGGCATCTTTGTCTTTCCTGGAACTTCTGGTTCTGTTGCCCAAGTTGGGGCAAAAACAATACCTATAGAAGTAGACTTAGTAGTTCGTGGTTTGAATGTCCGTGACCCTGAACAATTATTTAACAACGGATTAAAAAAAGGCGGTAAAACTAATGTAATTATCCGTAATCAACCTTATGGGCAAATTGAAATTAAATCCATTCAACAGCTACCTAGAACAATCAATGTTTTCCAACCTGATGGCAGTGTAAAAGAATTACAAGATCCAAAAAGCAACAATTTTAGTACAGATTTGCTTTTGACTCTAGACGGTAAAGCTCAGGTTACTGACAATGGTCCCGTTCTAGGTAACAGTAAAGTTAAAATTGGAATGCCATTTGAATTGGAAGGCTTTAACTACAACTTCAATGCAACTGTTATTGATATCAGATTAAAAGATAAATAGCATTCATCTTTTCAATTTCAAAAAAGAGACTGTTGAAGGAGACAGGAGGCAGGAGGCTCAGTTGGAGTAAATCAGTAGGGGATTCGGCTTCTACTGATTTAGCAGCCCTGAACTCTCGTAAGAAAGCGGGAAGCTGACGCAACAGTGTTCTTGTCTTAAACCCAAAACCCGTCTGGTCGCGGTACTTGATAGAGTGCAGTTTTCCTCTGTCTTGAACTGCCTTCCTCGATAAACCGAATTTGTTGTAACCTAAAAAACTTCGGTTTATCAGATTCATCAATCAAAATTCTAACTAATTAGCAGCTTTCGCTTGAAACATTAAATACGTCCCTCCTAACCCTTCTACAATTGTGCGTGTATTGGCGATCATCATTTTCTGATAAGTGTCTGCCTCGCTTCCTGGTTCACCAAGTCCCTCAACGTATAACTTTCTATCCGAAATTTTCACTTCAGCAACTCTTGCTACAGATTGAAGTGAATTATCGTTAATTGCCGCGTCAGAAAAAATTGTTGAGACTTGAGTTCGTTTAATATTTGCAACCACATTTTTCACTCGTATAGCTGTCAAGTTTTCGTCATTACTAATACCTTGTAATCCCCCTGCTAATGGAATACTGTATGCTTTGGCGTAATAACTCAGTGCATTAGAGGTTGTAACTAACTTACGTTCTTTGGCAGGAATACTCGTAATTCTTGACTTAATCCAACTATCTAGTTGAGTAAGTTCATTTTTGATTTTTTTGGTATTGCTGTTATAAGTTTCTGCATCACTAGATTCTAATTTTCTCAGATTATTATTAATTACTTCCACCATTCTGATAGCATTCTTGGGATTGTGCCAAAGATGAGGATTAATTAAAATTTTGCCGTCTTTCTGAAATTTTTGTGGCTTAGATACCGCAAGTTGCCCAACGGCTATTTTCGGTGCAGTGTTTTTAGTCACTTTAATTAATTTGATCAAATTTGGTTCTAAATTATAGCCACTATAGAGAATAAGATTAGCTTGCTCAATGGCTCTACGATCTTCCGGCTTTGGTTTATAAACATGAGGATCGGCACTAGGGTCAATTAAGCAGGTGAGGTTAACTGTATTCCCGGCAACTTGCCTGGTTAAGTCACATAGTACACTTGTTGTTGCTACAACTTGAGGAAGATTCTCATTTACCGGGGTGGTAGTTTGAGTGAATGCAGTTCTTGCAGCTTGATTTCCACATCCAACAAATCCAATTGTCAAAGCAACAAAAATGGCTCGGAAGGAATTAGTTAATGGTAATTTTTTTGACATCCTCACCTTCTACTGGATATAGAGAAAAAGTAATCATTATTTAGTAACGAATTAGTGAAATACCAGGGAGAAGCCTTCAACAAGGAAGATGTTAAAGGTTAAGGGAAGAGGGACAAGCCATCGGCTAGGAAAATTGTATAAGGGAAGAGGAATTAATAGACTCTTTCCTTTTACCCATCGCACATCCAGCAAATTGAAGCACTGGTGAGGTTTTGCAGGCAAAATGTTAGTGAACTTCACGCGACAGACTGGAAAACTGGTAGAGGTAATAGCACAATAATAAAAGCGATGCTGAGGAGCCTCCAATAAGGAGTGTAGTTATCTCACAGTATGTTGAAGGGGCTATGCCATTGTGCTTAGATGCCGTAAAGGTCGCAAATTGACTAGAATTATCAGGTTAAGGAGTGAAACGTAGTAACGCTGGAGCTTATTGAGCATACGGGTTGATTTCGCAAACCGAGTCGTGAATCTAAGGCAATTGTAGCTGTGGTTTTGCGAGGTGTGGGCATATAGTTGTTACAAAATTGGTGAATTGGCGATTTTTTGGTTCATGCCCAAAAAATCTAAAATCTAAAATTCGTAGTCAAGTATATAGAACAATTCCTCAAAGCTGATATTGGTGAAGATAAACAATGGTAATTTTAGTTATCCTCGTTAATACCCTTATTTCGTTGGTACTACTCTATGTGGCTTGGCGAGTGTGGCAACTCAAGCAGCAGCTAGCATACATAGCAGATAGGTTAACTGTTTATGAAAGTTTTACTCATGCAGTATTAAATAAAGCACCCGAAAATATTTATCTCAGCCAGGAGAATATTTATAACTTACGGCAGAAAAATCAAGTGCTAAAAATACAAATCCAACAAGTGCGACAAATTATCAGTCTACTTTTGCAAGGACAGCAAATCTGGCAGCGTTATTTTCGGAGGCTAGAGTTAATATCCGGGAAAAGAACTGTTGCAAAATGAGTTATGTCAAGTTCAGATGAATATTTATAATTAGGGCTGACACAGGGGCGCAAAGATACAGTGGGATAGGGACGTAGGGAGTTTTGAATAATAAGTAATTAATGGTTTTAATATTTAATGAATAAAAGCAACATTTTTGGCTGATATTTTGTCAGTATAGATTAACCGAATAAAATCGGTGATCCTTGCAAGGAGAGAAAACCCACCTAAAATAGGTGTAAGGAGAGAAACAACAACATGTCTAATAACCGTTCTGGAGTATTTTTTGGCGGTTTGATGCTGGGAGCTACTATCGGTGCTTTAACTGGTTTGCTCGTGGCTCCACGTACAGGGCGCGAAACACGTAAAATTTTGAAGAAATCTGCCAATGCTCTCCCAGAATTGGCAGAAGATTTATCAACTAGTGTGCAAATCCAAGCAGATCGTCTCTCTGCCAACGCACTAAGAAACTGGGATGAGACTTTAGATCGATTACGGGAAGCGATCGCAGCAGGTGTAGATGCCAGTCAAAAAGAAAGCCAAATCTTAAAGCGGCAAACATCTGTTGAAGACTCAGATTATCTTCCCCAGCAATTAGAACGCTCATAAATGACATTACCGTGATTGACCCCCTGTTTTGGTTGGGACTCTCCTTACTTTTAGTCGCCACAAGCTTGACTGCGGTTTTAGTGGCGGCAATACCGGCTTTGCAGGAGTTAGCACGCGCTGCTCGCAGTGCAGAAAAGCTATTTGATACACTCTCACGAGAGTTACCACCCACTCTAGAAGCTATCCGCGTGACTGGTTTGGAAATAACTGACTTAACTGATGATGTTAGTGAAGGTGTAAAAAGTGCCAGTCAAGTAGCTAAACAAGTCGATCAAAGTCTCGATAGTGCAAGAATTCAGGCTCAAAATCTGCAAGTAGGTACACGCAGCATCTTTGTTGGCGCGAAAGCTGCTTGGAGAAACTTCACCCGCCCAAAACCCACGAGGCGAAATAGCGATCGCTTGCCAAGCAATGAACAACCACCACTAACGTTGCGAGAACGAGAAATGCTCAGGCAAGAAAATCGTCGCATAAACACAGACGTATATCGCGCTAATGACGGTTACAACGACGCTGTTAACTGGGAAAGCAATTTCGATGACGAAGATTGACCAAAAAAATGGCATGGGGCATTGCTTATAGCGGTTCTCGCTTGAGTCCAATACAGACTTAACAAGAGTAGCCCCTTCCCTACTAGTGTTGGGGAGTAAGATTCAAAGCCTCTCTCCTAAAAAGAGAGAGGTTTGGAGAGAGGTCAAAATGTATTGCTTCCATTCGAGAACCGCTATATTTTCCTTATGCAGTGTCAAAACGTGCTACTTTTCCAGCTTAAAAAAGCGATTTTTGTTTATGGATAAACTTCGGCATTGTATTCAGCAATTTGGGAAAACGGGTGAAGTATATTTTAATCAAGCTATTTTTTTAGGAGAAATGTGCTTGTTCCCAAATTTCTGTCAAGCTGAACGATAGGTAGCTCTATGCTGCAAATCAAACCCAAGATTCCAGCGAAAAGGTTTTCACCTGTTGAATTCGCAAAAAGTCACTATCACTGGAAACGACAGTTAAATGATTTTGCAGTGCAATAGCAGCTATCCAAATGTCATTTTCATCAAAACCCAAATCAACAATTTTAGTTTTTCGCCACTTATTTTTATCTTTGGGTGCAAATTGATTGAATAAAGCTGCCTTAATTTGACCGTAAACTGTTGCTGTTTGCTCTGTTATATGGTAGATACGAATATCTTCTAAAAATTCTGTCAAGCGAACCAAATTATTTTCCTTGCGTTGGGATTTTTCCATCATGAATGTCAATTCACCCTGGACAATTACACAAGTGGCAATATTATTTTCTCCAACTTCATTCACACGACGAATAACATTTGGTTCGCCTAAAATAATGGCACTACAATGATTTGTATCAAGTAAATACATTATTAAAATAGGTTTTCGTCATCAAATTTAGCTTGACCACGGGTAGCATATACTGCTTGAAGGCATTCTTCAAAGTCGTCACCTTCCCAAGTGCCAGCGTGTCGAAGGATGGAGCGTCCCGAAGCAGGACGATATGTAAGTTGCTCTTGAACGCTAGACGTTTCTGTAGAATCGCTTAAAGGGATAGGTTCAAGCTTACCTGGTTTCAACTCTTTGTTTGTATAGTTAACCTTAATAGAACGGATCAAATCGAGCGCTTCTATTAGCAACTCCGGCGGTAACGTTTCTATTTCTTGGATTAATAATTCTTTGTTAGTCATCTTTCACTTATAAATAATGCTTCTTTTATTGTATGGGGAACTCCGTCATAGCTTAGTGAATTTTGAGTATTTTGACTGATTGACAAAATGCACTTTATCTTAAAATTTCATGAATGCCACTGCCCAGTCCCCACTCCCTAAAAACCCTTTGCTTTGATCCCTTAGATTAGAGTAAAGTAAACAAGTGTAAAGAACTATCATTTTTCCCGTACTCTTTATAAAACAACTTGTTCACTTCTACCGTTGATATTTGTATAAAAACGTCCATGCAATCTTGTTTTTGGCGACGAATTCTGGTATCTATTGCAGTATTTTTCCTGGCTGGGTCAATTTGGGTCATGCATTCTCCCCCAGCACTGGCTTATGACAATCCTGAGTTACTCCCTGAAACCTTTACCCCAGTTGTAGACTTAGCTAAATCTCTGCCTGTGCTGCAAGAAGAAAAGCTTGTCAAAGATTTAGAACAGTTTGAAGCCGATACAGGCTGGAAACTGCGAGTATTGACTCAGTATGACCGCACCCCAGGTCGGGCGGTTATAAAATATTGGGGTTTGGATGACAAAAGCATTTTACTAGTTGCTGATTCTCGTGGCGGTAACATCCTCAGTTTTAGCGTCGGCGATGCTGTTTATGAACTTTTACCCAGGACATTCTGGATAGAACTGCAAACCCGCTTTGGTAATTTGTACTTTGTCCGCGAAGAAGGCGAAGACCAAGCTATTCTGCAAGCTTTAGAATCTGTTAAAGGCTGTTTGCTCAAAGGTGGTTGCAATGTTGTTCCCGGACTGCCACGAGAGCAATGGATTCTCACCTTGATTACCTCAGTTATTGGTGGGGTAATTTGTGGATTTGCCGCTCAACCCCGCGAGAAAGGACAAGTTTTTGCTTGGCAATGGGCTTTAATTTTCTCACCTTTATGGGGGATCTTATTTATTGCCTTTGGTATTGGGCCAGTGGTTACACGCACAAGCGACTGGCTACCTCTAGTTCGCAATATCTCTGGCTTTATTATCGGTGTCTTGGTTGCCTACTTATCTCCTGTTTTCAGCCGGCCTTCTTCTAATAATGAGTTATAAGTGCTGAGTTAGGAGTTATGAGTTTTAATTAACTCCTAACTCCTAACTCCTAAATCCCTGAAGCTGATAAGCTGAAAGCTAATTATTTAAGAAGCTCAAGAAAAATGGAATGGCACGTAACTGATGCTCAAAGTTTAGCAATCATTGATAATGAAATTGAAAATCATGTCTTTTCACCCGCAGAATATGAGATTGTGCGGCGGGTAATATACTCTACAGCTGACTTTGAGTATAAGTCTTTGATTCGTTTTTCTGAGCGTGCCTTACAAGCAGGAGCAGCAGCACTAGCCGCGCGTACCACGATTGTGGTAGATGTCCCGATGGTACAAGTAGGTATTGCATCTGAGATTCAAAACACCTTTGCTAATCCAGTGTATTGCAGCATGGAAGCTCTGACACGCCCTCAAAAAGAAAAAACTCGGGCAGCATGGGGAATCGAAACCTTAGCAAAGCGTTATCCAGAGGGTATTTTTGTGATTGGTCAAGCACAAACAGCACTAACAGTACTAGTTGATTTAATAGAGGCTGAGGAAATTAGACCTGCTTTGATAATTGCGACTCCAGTGGGATTTGTCAATGTTGATGAAGCGAAGGGGCGTTTACAAGACTCCTTAGTGCCCCATATTACAATTGAGAGTCGCAAAGGTAATGCAGTTGTAGCAGCTGCGATCGTTGATGGATTGGTAGACTTGGCTTGGCAAGCCTATGGACAAGATGGAAATCGGGGGAGCTAGAAAAGTCGGCTCTACTGTATTTTTTATTCAAAAAAGTATTCAAAATCACTGAATATCCTGATATTTTTGTTAAATAGTCTTGACCAAGGAGCCTTTTTCTTGTGGTAATTCCAGGTTTCAATTTAAGTGTATATTTTACAATTCCCTTAGTATTGAGTCTTTTTGCTAAGGGAGAAAATATAAAAGTATCTTTAGTTGAAAACGTCCATCAAGTATCCACTAACAAGGAAATGATCGTATCGAGTCGCCAGCTAATAGGCACTAAAACGACTCCGAAAACATACTATGTTAGTGTTACTGGAAACGACAAAAATAGCGGACTCTCTAATTCATCCGCCTTTAGGACAATTCAAAAGGCAGCAAATCTGACTAACCCTGGGGACACCGTACTGATTATGAACGGAGTGTACAGGAATGCAAACCCAAATGGACAGGTAGTATCTATTACTCGCTCTGGAAAAGCAAATGCATGGATTAAGTTTAAAGCATATCCTGGCCATCGTCCGAAAATTAAGCACAATGGATGGAATGGAATTTTGATTCACAGTGGAGCGTCATATATTGAGATAAATGGGCTTGAAGTCATAGGGAACAATGACAATGTAACCCTAGATTATGCAATGAGTCAGAAAACTAACAAACTAAACCCACTGACGAATGGAAACTGCATCAACGTGGATGGACGAAAAAATGGTCACACTCACCATATACGTGTTGTCAATAACAAGGTACACAAGTGTGGAGGAGTAGGCATTGCAGCCATTGAATCAGACTACGTGACAATAAATAATAACGTAGTGTTCGATAATGCTTGGTACAGCGTTTATGGTTGCAGTGGTATTTCGATGTTGAGCAATTGGAATTTTGACAACAACCGGGGATACAAGATGTTTGTTACCAACAACAAGACTTATAACAATCGTATGTTTATCCCTTGGATTGCAGTCGGAAAGATTACAGATGGTAATGGCATTATTATCGATACTTCAAGAAATAATCAGAATAACTCAAAATTAGGTGCATATCAAGGACGCACTTTAGTTAAAAACAATCTGACATTTAATAATGGTGGTTCAGGTATTCATACATTTTTAAGCGATCATGTTGATATTATAAATAATACTGCTGTTTTAAATAATCAAAGCCCCGAAATTAAAGATGGGCAAATATTTGCTAATGTATCATCTGATGTCAGGATTTTTAAGAACATTCTCTATGCTTATCCTGGCAAACCTGTTAATAGTAATAATAAAAACAAAAACGTTATTTACAATTACAATATATACCTTAATAGTTCTAAGGTAAGTGTTAAGGGAACTCACGATATTATTGCAGGCTCACAGTTTTTAAAAAAGTATCCCACTCTAAAAAAAATATCTGGTAATTGGAAATGGCGGTTAGATAAACAAAATCCACCTATGCAGACTTATGTAGAGTCTAATTCGGCAGGTTTTAGTTGTGGGTCTGTTACCTATCGTTTAAAAGGGAAACTCATCAAAGTGGGATGCTCTCGTTAGCAAATTGATTACATTATCCTGCTTCCTTGACCAAATTTTGGATTGAAAGATTTAACCTTTAAAAAGGTTTAAAGCCCAATACGGTTCAGTTAAGGCTTTACTCTTTGTCAAAGTGAATTTTTTTAACGAACCGCGAAGCACGCAAAGGAAGAAAAGAAAGAAATGCTTAACTAAACTGTATTGGTTTAAAGCCCCCAAATTTAAAAATTATGGTTCTTGCGTTGGTTTTATGGTACGGCATTAAAATCGCAGTTTTATAGAAAGGTTCAAAAATTTAAAATCCAGTAACAGCAAGAAACACAGGCTATGATTAGATTTTATTTATTATTCGATTCCATAAAATGAACTGAAGAGCCAAAATTATTTATTCAAGCCTTAGCATTGACGGTATGATACCAATTTTTTATGAAGCTGCATAGAATTAGATCCCCCCTAACCCCCCTTATTAAGGGGGGAACCGGAAAAACATCTATCAAAGTCCCCCAATTTATCGGGGAGCCACTGCGGGAACAGGGGTCTCCCCAAATGAAGCAAGTGGCGTGGATTTAGGGGGATCGAGATATGTGCAACTTCACATTAAATTGGTATGAGGTCAATCTAAAATCCAAAATTGTTCGACTTTTTTTTCAATCCTCGACTCTACGACGGCGACGACGCGGTTTTTGTTGTTGGTCTTCACGCAAGCGACGACCGACTTCGTTAAAGAAATCCCGGCGCAGATAAGGATAATCACTAATCCATAGGTCACGACTGGGAATGTATATATCGCTAAATTGTTCAATACTGCTCAAATCTGGACGATTTGACAGCACTACCATTTCGGCAATTTGACCGCGAGTAATAACTTTGTGGGCAGGACGTAATGGTGCTATAAACTCAATGGTAAATCCTGTTTCATCACCCACCTCTAAGTTAATTTGTTTTTCTCGATTTTCCACAATCACCAGTTCGCCTTTGCTGTTGACTGTTTCTTGTTTCCCCATCAACTGGTCTGTTATCCACCAATCTAGGACTCGACCACGGAAAAAGCCGCCATACTTATAGCGGCGGCATTGCAAATTTCGCATACTTGCTTGAAACACTGGATACCACAGCCAAAAAAAAGCGCCAACTACCCCTAGCACAAATACTATTGAAGCAAACTCAAGCTTAAAAACGACTGTCACAAGCAATATAACAACTATGGCAACTACAGAAATTAACAGCCGTTGCAAAAAATTTGAAAACTTCCCCCAATAGTACTTGTACTGCAAACCAGTGGCAATTAGGGGGATAACTTGTTCAAATTTCTGGCGAGTCAGTGGTACTAACATGAATGCCCAATTGTGTATTTAAAGTCTAAAGTATCTTTTCTAATCCATATACTAACGACTTTAGCTCTAAGACTTTGCGAATTGCTAGTAGCACTCCTGGCATATAGCAAGCGCGATCGCTCGTATCATGTCGTAAAGTATAAATCTGTCCTGCTGCGCCAAAAATAACTTCTTGATGAGCAATCAATCCTGGCAAGCGCACGCTATGAATTCTAATCCCTTCATCTGCTACACTGCCTCTAGCTCCTGGTAATTTTTCCGTTTCTTCTACAAGAGAAGGGTTAAAAGTTTTACCCAATTCTCCTAGTAACTGCGCCGTTTGAATGGCAGTACCACTGGGAGCATCAGCTTTTTGGTTGTGATGCAGTTCGATAATTTCCACATGGTCAAAATATTTTGAGGCTGCGATCGCAGCTTGTTGCAATAGCACCATGCCAATGGAAAAATTAGGAATAATTAGACAACCAGTGCTAGCTTTGTCGGCAAAGTCTGCCAAGTCTTGAATTTGTTCTGCACTTAACCCAGTGGTGCCGACTACTGGACGAATACCGTAAGCGATCGCACTACGAATATTGTCATAAACTGAATCGGGATGAGTAAAGTCTACAATTACCCCTGGAGGAGACTGTCTGTCGCCAGCCACATACCCTAACATCGGTTCCAATTGATTGGTAATTGGCACTTCCAGGGGTTCGCTTAAACCCGCCAATTCTCCAGCGTCTTTATCTTGATGTTCCAAACTGTGGTCAATTGCACCCACTAGGTTTAAGTCAGGCGCTTGCGCCACCGCCTTAATCACCTCACGGCCCATTTTACCAGCAGCACCGTTGACAATAACCGGGATAGGAGCTTGATTCGTCATAGGTCGAGAAATACTTTTTGAGCTAACAAAGGAATTGTAAAGACTTTAGCGATCTAGTAGCTAGCTTCTCAAATCTCTGGCTTAATTCCGACTACCTTAATTTATGCAGCTAATCACTCAGTTTTCTACCTCTAAAGCAGATCGCTTCTCATTTTCATCCCACTATCTTAGCCAGTAACCCGTTTTATTTTGCCTATTTTGTTCACCACGTCTCTAAAAAAATCCTATACTCTAACTGATAAGTAGTTCTTATAAAGGTTATCAGAATTTTTTTGTCAAGTATAGTTGACTATTTGTAATATTGTTGTTAAATTTATTTACATAACTTATCAAAGACTAAGCTTAACTATATAACTGGTGTTAGCTAAGAAAAGCAGGTTTCGGTATCGCTATATTTAATCAACATTTGAACTTCTCCCATCTACCTCGGCTATCAAGTCGGGGTTTTTTGTGTTCTCAATTAGCTACTTCTTTCTTTAGTAGTTACTCACCGTTCGCCTAATAGAGAATTAATTTGATGAAATAAGGGATAGGTAAAGAAACTTCCCAAATGTCATCAAAAAAAATGTTGCAACAAGCTACAGAAATTCTGCGCCAACACCGAGTCCAAGGGTTATTTGGTTTCGAGCATGAATGCCATTGCGCGAACGGTGAGTTACTAACCTCGTTGAAAACCCTTTGCTGGCTTTGCTTGCCCTTTACCCTTTGGTTTAGATTTGTTAACTTCTCCTAAAGCTTCCTGAAATAAGTTATGCAAATGTATAGGTACACTAGCAATATCTGGTAACTCTGGCTCAATAGGTTTGTGGAATTCTTGCAAAAGCGCATCCAAGTCACTTTCAAGATGAAACTCTGGACGTTGTAGAACTATTTGCAACACATTTTCTAATTGAGTTGGATATTGTTGCGCTAATCGATGCCAAATAAAGGCATTAATACTTTTATCTTCGAGATAGTAGCGAACTAGTTTTTCCGCCCCTTGAACACTTTGCCAGTCTTCTGCTAATAAGATTGCTTGTACCTTACTATATGTTGGTAAAAACATTTGTCCCCAACGGGGATGAGAAAGAGCCGTTACCTGTTCTGCTTTTTTTAGTTCGGCAGGTAAATCGACCTTTGGCATAACCATTTTGCTATTGCCGCCTTTGCTGTTCAACACCTGAGAGACTACGTTAGAATCAGCGCCAAACTCTTGTGCTG
This sequence comes from Nostoc sp. NMS2, assembly GCF_017115105.1. Classification (GTDB taxonomy): domain Bacteria; phylum Cyanobacteriota; class Cyanobacteriia; order Cyanobacteriales; family Nostocaceae; genus Nostoc. The sequence goes on along the minus strand of NZ_JABXKH010000037.1, from coordinate 2,731 downwards.
CTGCTTTGATTTCCTCGTCTCCAATGCCAGCGGCTTCTGCCACTTCCGCCAAGGATTTGGAAGTATCAATTCCTGCTGCTGCAAAGGTTTTTTCAGTAATTATTTCTTGAAATTCCGCAATTTTCTTATTAAGATGGTATCCAGATAGTGTTATTTCATCAGTGCCAAAAAAGTCCACAAACTGCTGATGATATTGTTCTACTGACTGCCAAGCTTCTTCTAGCAAGTCTGGAGCATCGCTATAAAGATTACTTTTATAGTTTTCTTTGAAATTGCCAATTGCTACAGCCAGTTTTGGTTTCCCTAATTTACCCATTATTGTGTAAGGGCCAGACAACATCCAGTAGGTGTCGGTAACAGGAGAAATGCGAGTTAGTAAAATTTCTCCTATTTTCAACCGAGATATTGCCTGTAATGTTTGGGTATTGTTAGGCTTGACGACGTAGCATTTATCGGTCAACCAGTTCGTCAATTCAAAGCCATCAGGTAGGATGTTAGTAATGGCAAATAAACCAATAAAACTATGATGCCAGCTTTTGATCAGATTGCGATCGCTCTCTTCTAAATCTGGATGGCTTTCGATAAACAACTCTAATGGAGACTTATCACCGACTTTGCCTGCTGTTAGAAAGCTATCGATGATTAAGTCCTGCTGGGTACTATCCCCACTTCCACGGCGCAACTGTGCTGCTGCATAAGTTTCCAGTGCTTGTGCCAGTTCGCCTTCAGCATCAAGGACAAAATCAACTAAGGCTTTTTTTAATTCGTGCGATCGTTCTAAAATGACATCCACAAGTTAATCTCTCGGTGCAACAGATGTAGATTATAGCGTTTGAGAGAATTACAACATCTAGCTATTGCCAGATTTATGGTTGTCTGTACTTAGCAGATTTTACCCAACCTCTGTCCGAGGGCGAAAGAGAAATAACCCTAATTTTGTCAGTCTCGGATAAATTAACGAGTTTTCGACGTTACAGCCAACGAAGTATAGCGTTTCCTAAGCAACTGAGGTACACCCAAATCTTTTTTCCTAAGCTTAGTAGCTTTGAAAACGTATCTCACTAGGTCAAGAACCGCTATCAAGTTTGAACCCACTTTCATGAAAGAGGGATAATCCCTTTTAATCTTGTCTTCACGTGTTGCCGTTTTTACGTAAAATATTTTATAAAAACATATATGATCTGTATATTTTAAAGTGTGTAATTATTGAAAAAGTGAGGTAAGTGTACCTAACTCGGTAAAATTAAGACAAAAGCTCCCAGTGAATGGGCTACGGTTTAGCTTCTTTAACAAACTAGATATTATTGAGATGCCCGAAAGCTAATGACTGAAGCGATCCAAATCGGTAATCGTACAATCACAGCGAGTGAACTGATTTCCTTGCTAGGAAATTACCAAATGCTGCCACAGTTGCAGAGAGAATTGATCATCGATGAGGCCATAGAGCAAAATTCACGCTCCGACAAGATAGCAATAGAGTGTACATCTGAGGAAATAGCCCAAGCCAAACAGCAGTTTTACGTTGAAAAACAGTTCAGAAATGAAGAAGACATCCAGGCTTGGATGGCACATCAAGGGCTGACTACCGAACAACTAGAAGTGATTACCACTCGTAAGCTCAAAATTGAAAAATTCAAGCACGCTACTTGGGGTAATAAACTAGAATCCTACTTCTTTCAGTCCAAGGCAAAACTAGACAAAGTAATTTATTCCCTACTGCGAACCCAGGATGTAGGAATTGCCCAAGAACTTTACTTCCGCATTCAGGCAAAAGAAAACTCTTTTGCTGACTTGGCGCGTGAATATTCACTCGGGCCAGAAGCCCAAACTGGAGGCTTAGTAGGCCCGATTGAACTGAATGCACTACATCCTGTAATGGTGCAAATGCTATCTAGCAGTCAACCAGGTCAGATATTGCCCCCTACCCGCATCGCCGACTGGTTCGTGATTTTGCGGCTGGAAAAATTTATCCCCGCACAACTGGATGAATTTATGAAAGTGCGCCTGCTGAATGAACTCTTTGAAACCTGGCTACAAGAACAGCAAAAGCAAATCATGTCTGCGCCACAAGGGGAAAGGAGCATAGGAGGAAAGGGAGAGTAATTTTTCACTCTCCCCCCTAAAACAAGAGTTTGCAGTGTAGGTAAAAGTAGGGGTGACAATCGTGTGGTAATGTAAAAAATGATTTTGCAACAAAGCCAAAGCAGGAATGAATCGACTGAGCAAAGAAGACCTCTCACAGATGAACCAGAACTACTTCCAATCTCTGGATAAAGAGAAATTGGTAGAAGTTGCAGGTAATCTTCATTCTTTAGCTGTCGAACAACTAGAAAAATTAGAGCAAAATTCAAGCAATAGTTCGTTACCCCCATCATCAGACCAATTTAAAAGTAAAGAGAAAGTACCGTCACTAGAATTAGAACCAACGGGGAGTGAAACTTCCGTTTCAGAATCAAAGCGAGAAGATAAGCACGTGGGCTTATATTGCGATGATTCTTACTCAGGCTCGTCGAGGTATAAAACATCCTCCTATTCCTGTTGCTTTTTAATTGCTTTTTAATGGGGGAGAGTGAAAAACTACAGTTCTTGAGTCATAAGCCATAGCAATTTATCCAATCCTAAATTCAGCATAAACTAAAACCCGCTAGCTGTTATATAAGCTAGCGGGTTTCATTAAAAAAATTATCCCTGGCATCGAGCTATTTTTGCGTAGGGCGACCCCTAAACTATC